>NZ_BAAAYB010000096.1:0-45895 GCF_039535905.1 Kitasatospora albolonga
GAAAAGGCCTCCCGGCTAAGCCGGGGGGCCTTTTCGCATTCCCGGACACGCCGGCCGGGACTTCCCAGACCCGTCCGGGCAGCGCGTTGGCCAAGGCCCGGGCACCGGCGAGCTCGGCTTCGTTGTCCTGTTCGTCGTAGGGCTTGCCAGGTCAGCTGACCGCGATAGGCGCCGGGCCGACGACCTGCCAACTCCCGCCGAGGCGACGGCTCGTCGGCCCGAGACGCTTCAGTAGGCTGCGCTGGCCATGGATACGCACGCCGAACCCGAGCCGCCCCGGACCGACGCGATCGCTTCCGGTCCGCCGATCCGGCAGCTCTTCCGGAACGTCATCGCCGACTGTCTGCCGGGCCGCAGGCCGCCCCAGGCGGCGATGCTGTTCGACGCCGAGATCGACCCCTTCTGGGACGACCGGAGCTTCCTCGGCGCCTTCTACAACGAGATCCTCCACCAGGACACCTGCCAGCCGGCTACCGCTGACGGCCTCGTCCTGCCCGCGATTCTGGCCGCTGACGACCGGGTTCCCGCCCGGCACCGGTTCCAAGCCGTCCATCTGCTGTTCAGGGCTGCCACCGTCGCCGAGCACCACCTCGCCGAGACCTGGCCGGACAGCCCGCGGCACGCCGATCCCGACAGCGAGGCCCGGGCCCGCAGCGCGGTCCAGGCCCGCACCCCGGACCTGCTGAACCGCTGGTCGGCCGAATGCCCCGCGGTCCGGCTGGCCCTGGCCGGCCTCGCGGTCGTCTTCCCGACCGACCGCACCCTGCCCGCCCTCGCCCCGCGCCTGCACGGCTTCACGAACCAGCACGGCCGGGGCACCGACATCGGCGACTACGTACGGTTCGTCCTCGTGCTGGCCTCCCAGAACGAAGAACGGATCCGCACCCTGACGGAGAGCCTCACCGGCGCCCACTGGGCGGGAACAGCGAGAGAACTACCGACCCGGGCACGGGCCCTCCACCTCCTTGGTCAGATGCTGGCCGAGGTCGGAGCCGAACTCACCCAACCGCGCGGCCGGCAGTGACGCACCGCAGCCACGACGAACGACACACTGCTCGTCGCTCACGCTGCCATCTCTCGTGAACACCCGCGGACTTCAAGATCCGCAACTGCTGCCCAAACCGGCGGACAAAACGCTGCTCATAGAAGTGAACGAAGCCACCAGGTGGCCCAGGACGACCTGGTTGGCCTGTCCGCGGCCGACTGCGGACAGCCACGCCATCTGGACCGGCGGCACGAGGCCCTTCGTTGACGGGCCGTCAGGGAAATCGTCGGGATCGGGTCCCTCGGGCCACTGGTGGTCCCCTTCTGGATCTCACCGCCGCCCCAGCCTGACGGAATCGCGACCGAGCTCCTTTCGAGGATCCTCATCGAACGACAGGCCGACAGGCCCGGCAACGGCCCGACATACTCAGCGGATGAGCGTTGAGGCGGGAGCAGGCGGCGGTGGGGCACTCCAGGAGGTGCTGAGACGTACGGCGGAGGGTCTCGGAGTGGTCCTGCCCGAGCCTGACGGGGAGTTCTCGCACATCGCGAGGTACGCCCGTGCGGAGTCGGGTCGACGGGTGACGGTGCGTCCGCCCTACGACCGGTCCTGGGGCTCGAAATTCCTGACGGTGTATCCGCCCGGCGAGCAGTGCGGCGGCCACTGGATAGCCCTGGAAAGCCGCGGCGTGCCCATGGCCGGCGGGTGGGTCACGGATCCGGCCGAAGTGGTCAGGGCGACAGCGGCGTGGTTGAGCGGTGCGGGGTTGGGCGAGACCAAGGCTCTGGCTCCGGGCATCGAGTACCGCCCGTGGGCCGTGGAGCACGAGCAGGAGCCTCTGGACGCGGTCGAGTTGGTGTGGCACATCAAGCTCGACCGCTTTCACACGTCGTCGTGGGGCCGCCGTCCCCGCACGCACGCGCTGTTGGTGGCCGCGTATGCCCAGCCGGCGCTCCGCAGGCTGACGCCGATCACCAGTCATTTCAACGTGTGGTTCTCCACCAGGATCGAGTTCTTCGAGGACAGAGGGACCAGACAGGCCGGGTTCGGCCACTGGGCGGGGCAAGTCGGGTACGGCCTGCTCCCGCACGATGAGCGGCTGTACGGGGTGCGGCGCCGAGGCGGAGAGCTGGTCGCGCGCACCGAGACACCCGAGGAGGCCGTCTCCCTCGTGGTGGCTGCACTCCCGGACCGGCCGTGGTGATCAGCGGCTCAGGCTGTGCCGGACGTAGTCCGGGTGGGCGGCGCCGACCTCGATGCTGTTCTCGTCCAGGCCGTTGATGATCCGCAGGCAGCCGTCGGCGAAGGCGAACTCCACTGCCACGGTTCCGGCTGCCAGATCGCGGCCTGCCGGCTGCCACTCGAGCAGCGCGACCTCTCGCAGCTCCTGGCCGAGGAACGGCTCCAGGCGCTCATCGCTGTGGGACCACTGCGGCGTGAGCTCGAACCACTCCCACCCGGTGATCGTCGCCGCGGTGTCGAGCGTGTCCCAGCCGATCGAGAGGAGGTCGAGCTGCGAGTGGCAGACCTCCACCTGGTGGCCGTCGAAGTCCAGCACCACCGGGCAGTCGGCGAACCAGTCCCCGTCCTCGGCGAACCGCACCAGCGCGAACCCCGTCAGCCGTCTGCCGGCGAGCGCCGCCAGGCGTGATCCGTGTGCCTGCCGAATGGCGTCGAGCCCGATCAGGAAGGACGGCTCGAAACCAGAGATCCCCATGGTCACAGCACATGAGTTTCCAGGGCTTTGACCCGACCAGCCAGCGCATATCGACCATGCCGGGGGACTGCTTGTCGCCCGCAGCGCGCCGGCTACCTCTGGGCGTTCCCACGCGCCCGGCCGCTGGTGCCGCGTTCGAGGCGAGGGATCTTGTGCGGATTCTCCGGCAGCACGATGATGTGCGGCCATGAGCGATCTCGACCCGGTCACCCAGGAAACCCTGCGTTCGGTGGGCTGGTTGCCTGGGCGCCGCGTGGACACCAGCCTCTGGCGCATGAGTTTCGCGGAGACCGGGCTGGTGATGCACCGAGCCGCCGAGGAGTTCCTGGCCGAGTTCGGCGGGTTGCGGGTCGCCTCACAGGGTGCCGGGATCACGCGCGCTCGTGAGGCGTTCGACCTGGACCCCATGAGCCTCTGGAACAGTGAGGAGGACCGCTTCACGGCATGGAACGAAGTCAGAGGAGCCGGGCTCTTCCCCGTCGGCGAGCTTGCCCACGGCCTCGCGCTACTCGGCATCGACGAACACAGTGAGCTCTACGTGGTCCAACCCTCGCGCCTGGCCACCTTCGGGCGGCTTCCCACAGGCATGGACGGCCTCGTCCTCGGGGCCATGGCACGCAGGGTCGGCTGACCTCGGCGTCCGTCATGGCCCGACCGACGACAGTCCGTCAAGGGTGTTCGCCGGAGCGTGGGTTGATCGTGAGAGCGCAGGGCGGGTGCCGGGTTGCCTCTGTGGGGCTCGTCCGTGCGGCTGGGTGCGGGTGTACTGGGAGGGCGACGCCCTGGTGCCGTTGCCCTCGGCGGAGGGGGTGTTGTCGCGTCCTGCCGGGGCGGACGCGAGCTTCTGGGCCAGGAGGGGGTGGACATCCGGTCGGGCTCCCTGGGCTTGATCGGGCGCTGGTCGGGCGAGCCCGTGCGGATGACCACGGGAGGCGACTGGGGAAAACCGGTGCTCGGGTTCGAACCGGCCGCGGACGGTGTGGTGCTGCTGGCAGATCCCCTACCGGGCATCGAGGCATGGACCTTCGACAGCGGGTGCTCGTACGGCAGTACCTGGATCCGGTTCTTCAGGAGCTTGCGCTGGTCCAGGAGGGCCCGCAGCGAGCCGGCCGGGCTCGGCACGGTCAGAGCGGCCGCGTCGGTACTGGGGATGATGACGGTCTGCTCGTCGAGGGCGGCGAGGATCTCTTCGACCAGGCGCTGGACCATGCGCGGGGCCAAGGGCAGGGTGACACCAACCAGGCGACGGCGTCCGGCTTTTGTGCAGGGTGGACGGTGGGTCGAACCGCTCCAGCAGGGCCTCAGCACGCGTTCCAGGTGCGGGTCGAACCGGGTGAGCAGTCCGCGCAGCCGGTTGGCGATGCGAGCTCGATGCCGCGCGGGGTGTGCGGCATGGTGCGGGCGGCATCCGCAGTGACCGCGGTGTCGCGGGTGTCGCTCTTGGCCTCGCCGGGATAGAGCTTGGAGGTTCGGCAGCCGGCAGCCCGTGCGACCGCCAAGGGAAGGGCGCCGATGTTGGGCCCGTCGAGGGGGATAGGTTGAACAGGTGGCGTCGACGCCGCCGACTGGTCCGCCGTTCGCCCCGCGCCGCCAGGGCTCCCGGTGGGGCAGGTGCTGATGATGTTGATGCCGGGGCCGCCCCGGCCCTCCGTCGCCGCCGCGTAGCCGCACTGCTGTAGCTGAGTCCGAGACCGAGCCCCAGCCAGCCGGCCAAGCCGCCCTCGTCGCCCACGTCCGCGGCGCCGCCTGTGCCCGCTGGCGCCGCTGCGGCTGCGGGAGCTGTCCGAGCAGGCGGTCGTACTCGGTGCCGACTCCGCGTTGCGCCGGCCCGCTTGCGGGGCGGACGTGTGGCTCCGGCGGCGGCCGACCTGAGGTTGACGTCATGGGCGGAGAGGTCTAGTGTTCTTCGAGCTGCCTGACAGGGAGAACCGGACGCGCGCTCTGCACGGACGGTCCCGGGGTGGCCGATCTCCTGAAACACCACTTCTCATTCGAGCTGGTCCACGCCTTGTCGAGGGTCAGTGCGAATTGTCGTGCGCGAATTCGGAAGGTCGAGGCGGATTCGCTTTTCGGAGCGGGGATCGGCTAAGGTTTGAAACGTCGGACGGGCCGTCAGGTCGCAGAAGACACAAGCGAGTTGGATGAACGAAGCGCCGGAAACGGGGCGGAAAACATCTGGTAAGCTAAGAACACGAAAGAACGAAGCGCCCGGAGGGCCCGCTGGAAGGCGGACCGAAGGAAGCCACCGTTCCTTGAGAACTCAACAGCGTGCCAAAAGTCAACGCCAGATATGTTGACATCCCCGGCCTCACCTTCTGGTGGGGTTGGAGATTCCTTTATGAAGTAAACACTAGCGAGGACGCAGTGCGCGGGACCGCCCTATTCCGGTGGTTGCCGTGCCGCTCAACGCGAGTGCTTGCCGGATTACCGGTAGACATTCACGGAGAGTTTGATCCTGGCTCAGGACGAACGCTGGCGGCGTGCTTAACACATGCAAGTCGAACGGTGAAGCCCTTCGGGGTGGATCAGTGGCGAACGGGTGAGTAACACGTGGGAAATCTGCCCTGCACTCTGGGACAAGCCCGGGAAACTGGGTCTAATACCGGATATGACCTTCTTCCGCATGGTTGAAGGTGGAAAGCTCCGGCGGTGCAGGATGATCCCGCGGCCTATCAGCTTGTTGGTGGGGTAATGGCCTACCAAGGCGACGACGGGTAGCCGGCCTGAGAGGGCGACCGGCCACACTGGGACTGAGACACGGCCCAGACTCCTACGGGAGGCAGCAGTGGGGAATATTGCACAATGGGCGAAAGCCTGATGCAGCGACGCCGCGTGAGGGATGACGGCCTTCGGGTTGTAAACCTCTTTCAGCAGGGAAGAAGCGCAAGTGACGGTACCTGCAGAAGAAGCACCGGCTAACTACGTGCCAGCAGCCGCGGTAATACGTAGGGTGCGAGCGTTGTCCGGAATTATTGGGCGTAAAGAGCTCGTAGGCGGCTTGTCACGTCGGGTGTGAAAGCCCGGGGCTTAACCCCGGGTCTGCATTCGATACGGGCAGGCTTGAGTGTGGTAGGGGAGATCGGAATTCCTGGTGTAGCGGTGAAATGCGCAGATATCAGGAGGAACACCGGTGGCGAAGGCGGATCTCTGGGCCATTACTGACGCTGAGGAGCGAAAGCGTGGGGAGCGAACAGGATTAGATACCCTGGTAGTCCACGCCGTAAACGTTGGGAACTAGGTGTTGGCGACATTCCACGTCGTCGGTGCCGCAGCTAACGCATTAAGTTCCCCGCCTGGGGAGTACGGCCGCAAGGCTAAAACTCAAAGGAATTGACGGGGGCCCGCACAAGCAGCGGAGCATGTGGCTTAATTCGACGCAACGCGAAGAACCTTACCAAGGCTTGACATATGCCGGAAACGTCCAGAGATGGGCGCCCCCTTGTGGTCGGTATACAGGTGGTGCATGGTTGTCGTCAGCTCGTGTCGTGAGATGTTGGGTTAAGTCCCGCAACGAGCGCAACCCTTGTTCTGTGTTGCCAGCATGCCTTTCGGGGTGATGGGGACTCACAGGAGACTGCCGGGGTCAACTCGGAGGAAGGTGGGGACGACGTCAAATCATCATGCCCCTTATGTCTTGGGCTGCACACGTGCTACAATGGTCGGTACAAAGGGCTGCGATGCCGCGAGGCGGAGCGAATCCCAAAAAGCCGGCCTCAGTTCGGATTGGGGTCTGCAACTCGACCCCATGAAGTTGGAGTTGCTAGTAATCGCAGATCAGCATGCTGCGGTGAATACGTTCCCGGGCCTTGTACACACCGCCCGTCACGTCACGAAAGTCGGTAACACCCGAAGCCGGTGGCCTAACCCTTGGGAGGGAGCCGTCGAAGGTGGGACCAGCGATTGGGACGAAGTCGTAACAAGGTAGCCGTACCGGAAGGTGCGGCTGGATCACCTCCTTTCTAAGGAGCACATAGCCGGATGTGAGCGAATGTCTCACACGGTTGCTCATGGGTGGAACGTTGACTATTCGGCACACTAGGTAGGCCCTGTTAGTACTGCTTCGGCGTGGAACACAGGACACCATCTGGTGTGTCGGGCACGTTGTTGGGTCCTGAGGGAACGGAAGTTGCCTCGAGGATGCCGGCCTCATGCGAGGCGCCCCCGTAAGGGAGCGTTGAGTTTGGGTGTCTGGTCGTTGTTTGAGAACTGCACAGTGGACGCGAGCATCTGTGGCCAAGTTTTTAAGGGCGCACGGTGGATGCCTTGGCACTAGGAACCGATGAAGGACGTGGGAGGCCACGATAGTCCCCGGGGAGCCGTCAACCAGGCTTTGATCCGGGGGTTTCCGAATGGGGAAACCCGGCAGTCGTCATGGGCTGTCACCCGCACCTGAACACATAGGGTGTGTGGAGGGAACGAGGGGAAGTGAAACATCTCAGTACCCTCAGGAAGAGAAAACAACCGTGATTCCGGGAGTAGTGGCGAGCGAAACCGGATGAGGCTAAACCGCGTTGGTGTGAGACCCGGCAGGGGTTGCCATCGTGGGGTCGTGGGAAAGTTCTTCAGTCGTCTGCCGGCGGCTGGGCGAGTCAGAAACCGTATGGATAGTCGAAGGACATGCGAAAGGTCCGGCGTAGAGGGTAAGACCCCCGTAGACGAAATCTGTGCGGCTCGCTTGAGCTTCTCCCAAGTAGCACGGGGCCCGAGAAATCCCGTGTGAATCTGGCGGGACCACCCGCTAAGCCTAAATATTCCCTAGTGACCGATAGCGGATAGTACCGTGAGGGAATGGTGAAAAGTACCGCGGGAGCGGAGTGAAATAGTACCTGAAACCGTGTGCCTACAAGCCGTGGGAGCGTCGGATGTGCAGCTTGCTGTGCATCTCGTGACTGCGTGCCTTTTGAAGAATGAGCCTGCGAGTTTGCGGTGTGTAGCGAGGTTAACCCGTGTGGGGTAGCCGTAGCGAAAGCGAGTCCGAATAGGGCGTTTGAGTTGCATGCCCAAGACCCGAAGCGGAGTGATCTAGCCATGGGCAGGTTGAAGCGGAGGTAAGACTTCGTGGAGGACCGAACCCACCAGGGTTGAAAACCTGGGGGATGACCTGTGGTTAGGGGTGAAAGGCCAATCAAACTCCGTGATAGCTGGTTCTCCCCGAAATGCATTTAGGTGCAGCGTCACGTGTTTCTTGCCGGAGGTAGAGCACTGGATAGGCGATGGGCCTCACCGGGTTACTGACCTTAGCCAAACTCCGAATGCCGGTAAGTGAGAGCGTGGCAGTGAGACTGTGGGGGATAAGCTCCATGGTCGAGAGGGAAACAGCCCAGAACACCGACTAAGGCCCCTAAGCGTGTGCTAAGTGGGAAAGGATGTGGAGTCGCAGAGACAACCAGGAGGTTGGCTTAGAAGCAGCCACCCTTGAAAGAGTGCGTAATAGCTCACTGGTCAAGTGATTCCGCGCCGACAATGTAGCGGGGCTCAAGTACACCGCCGAAGTCGTGTCATTGCAGCAATACCCCCAACGGGGGCTGTGATGGGTAGGGGAGCGTCGTGTGCCGGGTGAAGCAGCGGAGGAATCCAGTTGTGGACGGTTCACGAGTGAGAATGCAGGCATGAGTAGCGATACAAGAGTGGGAAACTCTTGCGCCGATTGACCAAGGGTTCCTGGGTCAAGCTGATCTGCCCAGGGTAAGTCGGGACCTAAGGCGAGGCCGACAGGCGTAGTCGATGGACAACGGGTTGATATTCCCGTACCCGCTTTGAAGCGCCAACGGCGAACCTTCTGATGCTAAGACCGTGAAGCCGCCCCGGAGCCTTCGGGCAAAGGGGAGTGGTGGAGCCGTCGAACCAAGGTGGTAGTAGCTGAGCGATGGGGTGACGCAGGAAGGTAGTCCAGCCCGGGCGGTGGTTGTCCCGGGGTAAGGGTGTAGGACGTGAGGTAGGCAAATCCGCCTCACACATAGTCTGAGACCTGATGCCGAGCCGATTGTGGTGAAGTGGATGATCCTATGCTGTCGAGAAAAGCCTCTAGCGAGTTTCATGGCGGCCCGTACCCCAAACCGACTCAGGTGGTCAGGTAGAGAATACCGAGGCGTTCGGGTGAACTATGGTTAAGGAACTCGGCAAAATGCCCCCGTAACTTCGGGAGAAGGGGGGCCGGAACTGGTGATGGGATTTACTCCTTGAGCTGGGGCCGGCCGCAGAGACCAGCGAGAAGCGACTGTTTACTAAAAACACAGGTCCGTGCGAAGCCGTAAGGCGATGTATACGGACTGACGCCTGCCCGGTGCTGGAACGTTAAGGGGACCGGTTAGTCACGATTCGTCGTGGCGAAGCTGAGAACTTAAGCGCCAGTAAACGGCGGTGGTAACTATAACCATCCTAAGGTAGCGAAATTCCTTGTCGGGTAAGTTCCGACCTGCACGAATGGCGTAACGACTTCTCGACTGTCTCAACCATAGGCCCGGTGAAATTGCATTACGAGTAAAGATGCTCGTTTCGCGCAGCAGGACGGAAAGACCCCGGGACCTTTACTATAGCTTGATATTGGTGTTCGGTTCGGCTTGTGTAGGATAGGTGGGAGACTTTGAAACCCAAACGCCAGTTTGGGTGGAGTCGTCGTTGAAATACCACTCTGGTCGTGCTGGATGTCTAACCTGGGTCCGTGATCCGGATCAGGGACAGTGTCTGGTGGGTAGTTTAACTGGGGCGGTTGCCTCCTAAAGAGTAACGGAGGCGCCCAAAGGTTCCCTCAGCCTGGTTGGCAATCAGGTGTTGAGTGTAAGTGCACAAGGGAGCTTGACTGTGAGACCGACGGGTCGAGCAGGGACGAAAGTCGGGACTAGTGATCCGGCGGTGGCTTGTGGAAGCGCCGTCGCTCAACGGATAAAAGGTACCCCGGGGATAACAGGCTGATCTTCCCCAAGAGTCCATATCGACGGGATGGTTTGGCACCTCGATGTCGGCTCGTCGCATCCTGGGGCTGGAGTAGGTCCCAAGGGTTGGGCTGTTCGCCCATTAAAGCGGTACGCGAGCTGGGTTTAGAACGTCGTGAGACAGTTCGGTCCCTATCCGCTGTGCGCGTAGGAGTGTTGAGAAGGGCTGTCCCTAGTACGAGAGGACCGGGACGGACGAACCTCTGGTGTGCCAGTTGTCCTGCCAAGGGCATGGCTGGTTGGCTACGTTCGGGAGGGATAACCGCTGAAAGCATCTAAGCGGGAAGCCTGCTTCGAGATGAGCACTCCCACCTCCTTGAGAGGGTAAGGCTCCCAGTAGACGACTGGGTTGATAGGCCGGATGTGGAAGCCCTGTAAGGGGTGGAGCTGACCGGTACTAATAGGCCGAGGGCTTGTCCTCAGTTGCTCGCGTCCACTGTGTTGTTCTGAAACAACGACCCCACGTCATGGATGGCGTGGTGCGGTTGACAGTTTCATAGTGTTTCGGTGGTCATAGCGTGAGGGAAACGCCCGGTTACATTCCGAACCCGGAAGCTAAGCCTCACAGCGCCGATGGTACTGCAGGGGGGACCCTGTGGGAGAGTAGGACGCCGCCGAACAATCATTCAGAGAAGGCCTCCCGGCTTAGCCGGGGGGCCTTTTCGCATTTCCGGGCCGAATAACCGGATGCGTGCTTTCCGTATGATCTTTAGTGTTGCGCACATGACGATCTCTTACGACACCACCGGCGCCGGCCCGGCCGTTCTCCTGCTCCACTCCACCGTCTGTGACCGCCGCATGTGGGACGGCCAGCTGGCCGCCTTGGCCGGGGCCGGGCACCAGGTGGTCCGGGTCGATCTGCGGGGGTTCGGGGAGAGCCCGGCGGCGGACCAGGCCTACAACGATGCGGACGACCTGGTGGAGGTGCTGGCCGAGCTGGAGGTCGACCGGGTCGCTCTGGTGGGGGCGTCGGGTGGTGGGGCGGTGGCGCTGGAGTTCGCGGCGCGGTTCCCGGAGCGGGTCGGGGCGCTCGGGCTGCTCTGCACCGCGGCGGCGGGGCTCGAGCCGGGTGACGGGCTGCGGGCGTTCTGGGCGAAGGAGAACGAGCTGCTGGCGGCGGGGGACGTGGCGGGTGCCACAGACCTGAACGTGACCACCTGGCTGGGGCCGGACGCCGGTGACGACGCCCGGGCGACGGTCCGTCTGATGCAGCGGCACGCCTTCGAGGTGCAGCTGGCCGCGGGTGACGTGGAGGGGATCGAGTACGAGTCGTCCCCGGCCGACATCACCGCGCCGACCCTGCTGGTGACCGGGGCCCACGACTTCCCGGAGTTCGGTGGCGTCTCGGACAAGCTGGCCGGTCTGATCCCGGGTGCCCGCCGGCTGGACCTGGAGTGGGCCGGTCACCTGCCGGCCGTGGAGCGGCCCGAGGAGACTGCCGCCCTGCTGGTCGGGTTCCTGGCCGAGACCCGCTGGACCAAGTAGCAAGTAGCAAGGAGCGGGGGCGCGGGCTCAGGCGTGCTCGGCCGGGCCGAGGTCGACCAGGCCGAGGGCGGGCCGGTCGCGGTGGAGGGCCAGGGCGACGTCGACCAGGTCGGCCCGGGGCAGGTCGGTGATCTGGTCGAGGGGGATCCAGGCGGCCAGGTCGGTCGTGCCGTCCGTTTCCGGGCGGAGCTCGCCGCCGACCACCCGGGCGGAGTAGACGATCCGCAGGCTGTGGAAGTCGGTGGGTGGTCCGGAGAGGAACGGCGGGTTGAGGCGGTGCCGGGAGTCGACGCCGAGCAGGGCGTCGAGCTCGACCAGGTAGCCGGTCTCCTCCTCGGCCTCCCGGACGGCGGCGTGCTGCGGCGGTTCGCCGTGGTCGAGGCCGCCGCCGGGCACCGTCCACTCGGGACTGCCGTCGCCGAGCCGGCCGCGGGCGAGCAGCATCCGGTCGGCTTGGTCCACGCACACCACGTACGCCGCCACCCGCGAGCGCTGTACGGCCTTCTCCATCGTCGGCTCCCCCATCGTGGGCTCCTCGGTCTCCTCGGGCTCCTCCGTCGTCCCGCACCGGACCTGACACTCAATCAGGACGGGACCGGCCGGACCACCGTTTTACCGCCCGCCCGCCGCGTAAGGTCGGCAGCATGGAGATCCTGACCAACGCTGCCCTGACCGAGGACGAGCTCGCCGCCGCCCGGGCCGTCCTGACCGCCGCCGCGGAGGCGGACGGCCGCGAGGCGGTCTCGGAGGCGGGCCGGCTGCGGCTGCGGGTGGCGGAGCCCCGGGCCGGAGTGACGCACCTGGTGCAGCGCGGCGAGGCCCGCGAGCCGGCCGGGTACGCGCAGCTCGAGGTGGGCGAGGGGACGGCGACGGTCGAGTTCGCGGTGCACCCGGAGCTGCGTCGGCGCGGCCACGGGCGGGCGCTGCTGGACGCGGTGCTGGCGGCGGCGGGGCCGGGGCGGGCGGTGGACTTCTGGGCGCACGGCGGCCACCCGGGCGCGGCCAGGCTGGCCGAGGAGCGGGGAGCGGAGCTGGTGCGCGAGCTGCGGCAGATGCGCAAGCCGGCCGAGCCGGTGCCGGCCGCGCCGGTGCTCCCGGCGGGCGTGACGGTGCGGACCTTCCGGCCGGGGCGGGACGAGGCGGCCTGGCTGGCGCTGAACGCGCTGGCCTTCGCGCACCACCCCGAGCAGGGCAGCTGGACGGAGCGGGACCTGGCGGACCGTCAGGCGGAGGCGTGGTTCGACCCGAGCGGGTTCTTCCTGGCGGTCCGCGGGGACGGGGACGGGGCGGAGCGGGTGGTGGGCTTCCACTGGACCAAGGTGCACCCGGACGGGCTCGGCGAGGTGTACGTGGTCGGTGTCGACCCGGCCGAGCAGGGGAACGGACTGGGCAAGGCGCTGACCGCGACGGGCCTGCGCCATCTGGCCGAGGACCGCAAGGCGCCGACGGTGCTGCTGTACGTGGACGCCGACAACCACGCCGCCGTGCGGGTGTACGAGGGGCAGGGGTTCACCGTCCACGAGGTGGACCTGATGTACCGCCTGCACACGGAGCAGGCGCCGCGGGCCTGAGTCCGGCCACGGGGGCGACGGACTCAGCTTTCCTCCTGGCCATGCGGTGTTTACCGTGGATTAAATTCTCGCCGCGAAGATCACAGGATGAAGTCAGCAGTGCCCCGCCCCCGGGCGACCGGTCGCTCGGAGACCGTCCTGCTGGAGGAGCTGGAGCCCATGAGCATCCCCCGTCCCGTCTCCACCACCGATACCAAGGAGTCCACCGCCCTGCCGCCCTCCCTGGTGCTGGCCGAGGGAGAGCCGTCGAAGGACGAGGAGTTGGACGAGCTTCCGCAGGGTCGCTTCCTGGACCGGGAGCGGAGCTGGCTGGCGTTCAACGAGCGCGTCCTGGAGCTGGCCGAGGACCCGCAGATCCCGCTGCTGGAGCGGGCCAAGTTCCTGGCGATCTTCGCCTCGAACCTGGACGAGTTCTTCATGGTCCGGGTGGCCGGCCTGAAGCGCCGGATCGCCACCGGCGTCGCGCAGCGCTCGGCCTCGGGCCTGCAGCCGCGCGAGGTGCTGGACCAGATCTGGACCCGCTCGCGGGAGCTGATGGCGCGTCACGCGGCCACCTTCCAGCAGGAGGTGCTGCCGGACCTGGCGGCCGAGGGCATCGAGCTGGTGCGCTGGTCGGAGCTGGCGGAGAAGGAGCAGTCCCGGCTGCACTCGCTCTTCCGGCAGAAGATCTTCCCGGTGCTGACGCCGCTGGCGGTGGACCCGGCGCACCCGTTCCCGTACATATCCGGGCTGAGCCTCAACCTGGCCGTGGTGGTGCGCAACCCGGTGTCGGGTCACAAGCACTTCGCCCGCGTCAAGGTGCCGCAGTCGCTGTCCCGCTTCCTGGAGGCGGCGCCGCAGCGGTACGTGCCGCTGGAGGACGTGATGGGGGCTCACCTGGAGGAGCTCTTCCCGGGGATGGAGGTGCTGGCGCACCACGCCTTCCGGGTCACTCGCAACGAGGACCTGGAGGTGGAGGAGGACGACACCGAGAACATCCTCAAGGCGCTGGAGAAGGAGCTGATGCGCCGTCGGTTCGGCCCGCCGGTCCGGCTGGAGGTGGAGGAGTCGATCGACCCCTACATCCTCGACCTGCTGGTGCGCGAGCTGAACATCACCGACGCGGAGGTCTTCCCGCTGCCGGGGCCGCTGGACCTGACCGGGCTGTTCGGCATCGCCGACCTGGACCGGCCGGAGCTGAAGTACCCGAAGTTCGTGGCCGGGACGGCCCGCGGGCTGATCGACGTGGAGTCGGCCTCGCAGCCGGACATCTTCGCGGCGATGCGGGAGCGGGACGTGCTGCTGCACCACCCGTACGACTCCTTCTCGACCTCGGTGCTGGCCTTCCTGGAGCAGGCGGCCAACGACCCGGACGTGCTGGCGATCAAGCAGACGCTGTACCGCACCTCCGGTGACTCGCCGATCGTGGACGCGTTGACCGACGCGGCCGAGGCCGGCAAGCAGGTGCTGGTGCTGGTCGAGATCAAGGCGCGCTTCGACGAGCAGGCGAACATCAAGTGGGCCCGCAAGCTGGAGGAGGCGGGCTGCCACGTCGTCTACGGCCTGGTCGGCCTCAAGACGCACTGCAAGCTCTCGCTGGTGGTCCGTCAGGAGGGCGACACGCTCCGCCGGTACGCGCACGTGGGCACCGGCAACTACCACCCGAAGACGGCCAGGCTGTACGAGGACCTGGGGCTGCTGACCGCGGACCCGCAGGTCGGCGCGGACCTCTCGGACCTCTTCAACCGGCTCTCCGGGTACTCCCGGCGGGAGTCGTACCGGCGGTTGATGACGGCGCCGCGCGGGCTGCGGGACGGGCTGGTGGGCCGGATCCACCAGGAGATCGCGCACCACCGGGCGGGCCGGCCGGCCCACGTGAAGCTCAAGGTCAACTCCATCGTCGACGAGGAGCTGATCGACGCGCTGTACCGGGCCTCGCAGGCCGGGGTGCCGGTGGACGTCTGGGTGCGCGGGATCTGCGCGGTGCGGCCCGGGGTGGCCGGGCTGAGCGAGAACATCCGGGTGCGCAGCGTGCTGGGGCGCTTCCTGGAGCACTCGCGGATCTTCGTGTTCGGCAACGGGGGCGACCCCGAGGTCTGGTTCGGCAGCGCGGACATGATGCACCGCAACCTGGACCGCCGGATCGAGGCGCTGGTGCGGGTGACCGACCCGGCGCAGCGGGCGGAGCTGTCCGGGCTGGTGGACCTCGGGATGTCGGACGAGACGGAGTCCTGGCACCTGGGGTCGGACGGCCGCTGGACCAGGCACTCGCAGGACGCGGAGGGGCGTCGGCTGCGGCACGTGCAGAACCTGTTGATCGACTCCCGGCAGCGCCGCCGCAGCCTGGCCTGACCTGCTCCGTCCGGTCCGGCCGCCGTGACCGGTGGCCGGACCGGCACCACCATCCCCGGTACGGCGGGGACTTGCCTCGGGGGGACGAGGAACCAGCATGACGGATCTGCCGACGACCGCCCGGACCGACCAGCCGGCGGGGGAGGCCCTGACGGGTTACCTGACCGCCCAGGCGGGTGTCTTCCTGCGCGCGCTGCCGCTGGTGGTGGGGGAGGCCGGGGCCCGGGCGGGCACGCTGCCGGGTGGTCCGGGCGGGCAGGCGGCGGCCGGGACGGCCGAGCTGCTGCGCGCGGTGCGGCGGATCGGCGGGGCGCTGCACACCTACGCGGCGGGCTTCGAGCCGGAGTGGTCGGAGCGGACCAGGGCGGAGCTGCGCTGGCTGCTGGAGCTGCTGGCGCAGGAGCCGGGCTGTCTGCGGCGTTCGGCGCGGCTGCTGGCGGCGCTGGACTCGTTGAGCGAGACGGACCCGCGGCGGCCGGGGATGCTGGCGGGGCATCAGGGGGCGCCGAAGGCCCGGGCGCTGCTGGAGCGTCAGCTGACGCTGGCGCGGACCAGGGCGCACTCGACGCTGCTGCAGGAGCTGCGGTCGGCGCGGCTGCACGCGCTGGCGGACCGGATGACGCTGCTGGCGGGCGAGGTGCCGCTGGTGGAGTCGCAGCCGGAGCTGGCGGGGCAGGCGGTGGCGGCGCTGGAGCTGCTGTCGGCGGGGGTGGCGGCGCTGCCGCCGGCCCGGGCGCCGTACGGGGGCGAGGGGCTGCACCGGCTGAGCGTGGTGCCGCCGCAGGGGCAGTCGCAGGCGCCGGGTCCGACGGTGGAGGTGGACGCGGACGCGGCGCTGGCGGCGGACGACGCGCCGTGGGGGCGGGTGCGGATCCTGGTGAAGCGGGCCCGGTACGCCCTGGAGGTGTGCGGGGAGCGGCTGGCGGGCCTGGACGAGGTGGACGAGGTGCTGGACCGTCACCAGGACGCGGCGGACGCCGCGGTGACGGTGGCGACGGCGGCGCGCACGCCGCGGATCACCCCGGCGACGGCCTACGTGCTCGGCGTGGTGCATGCTGATCAACGACTGGAGGTGGAGGCGGCGAGGTACGCCTTCGGCCGCCGGTGGCCGAATCTCCAGCAGCACGGGTGGCACGAGTGGGCGAGTTCCTGACGATGGCGGTACCCCCGGTGCGGGGCCGTGCGGTGCGGCACGGGCAGACGGTGCTGGCGGCCGGGGTGGTGCTGTGGCGGCCGGGCCCGTTGAAGAAGGACGGGGAGCGGCGGAAGAAGCCGCGGATCGCGCTGATCCACCGGCCGAAGTACGACGACTGGTCGCTGCCGAAGGGGAAGCTGGAGCCGGGGGAGGGCTGGCGGGCGGCGGCGCTGCGGGAGGTTCGGGAGGAGACCGGGCTGAGCTGCGTGCTGGGGGCGGAGCTGCCGGCCCAGCACTACCTGGCGCACGGGCGGGCCAAGGAGGTCCGGTACTGGGCGGGGGAGCTGACGGGCGGCTCGTTCCTGCCCAACCGCGAGGTGGACCGCCTGGAGTGGCTGTCGCCGCGGAAGGCGCGGGCGCGGCTGTCGCACGGCCGGGACCGGGAGCTGGTGGACGCGCTGCTCTCCGTGCTCGGTGTGACGCACCGTCACGGGTGACCTGGCCGCGCCCTGCCTGTGACGCAACCGTTACTACCGATCGGTGTTTCCCGCCGTCCGTCGTCGGTTCACTCTCCGTTCATTTGTGACCGGCTGACGCGTCACCTACCCGGCCTAACTTCGGTGTCACCGGAGGGCCGGACGGGCCCTTCCACAGAAAGGGACACCCCTGTGAAGCTCCAGCGGAACGGCCGCTCCAAGGCCCTCGCGATCGGTGCCATGGCGCTCGTTGGCTCGCTGTCGCTCGCGGCGTGCGGCTCGGACGAGAACAACACCCCCGCCACCGGCGGTTCCTCGGCGGCCGGTGCCTCCAAGGCCGCGATCGACTGCGGCAAGGCGGGCCAGCTGCTCGGCGCCGGCTCCACCGCGCAGGGCAACGCGATCGACGTGTGGAAGGTCGCCTTCGGCGCCGCCTGCTCCGGTTCGACCATCACCTACAGCGGTGGCGGCTCGGGCGCCGGCGTCCAGCAGTTCAACCAGGGCAAGGTCGCCTTCGCTGGCACCGACTCGGCCCTGAAGCCGGCCGAGGTCGACGCCTCCAAGGAGGTCTGCAAGACCGGCCAGGGCATCAACCTGCCGATGGTCGGCGGCCTGATCTCGATCATCTTCAACGTGGACGGCGTGGACAACCTCGTCCTGGACGGCCCGAGCCTGGCGAAGATCTTCGACTCGCAGATCACCAAGTGGAACGACCCGGCCATCGCCGCCCTGAACCCGGGCGCCAAGCTGCCGGACGCCGAGATCCAGGCGATCCACCGCTCGGACGACTCGGGCACCACCGAGAACCTCACCAAGTACTTCGAGAAGGCCTCGGGCGGCGCCTGGACCTACAAGCCGTCGAAGACCTGGGCGGGCAAGGGCGGCCAGTCCGCCGCGCAGAGCGCCGGCGTCTCGGCGCAGGTCAAGCAGGTCAAGAACTCGATCAGCTACGCCGAGCTCTCCTACGCGCAGACCAACAACCTCAAGTCGGCCGCGATCGCCACCGGCGCCTCCAAGCCGGTCGAGGCCACCGCCGCCAACGCCGCCACCACCTTCGCCAAGGCGGAGATCGCGGGCACCGGCAGCGACCTGGCGCTGAAGCTCGACTACGCGACCAAGGCCGAGGGCTCCTACCCGCTCGTCCTGGTCACCTACGAGGTCGTCTGCGACAAGGGCAACAAGCCGGAGACGCTGGACACCCTGAAGGCCTTCCTCGGCTACACCATCAGCGACGCCGGCCAGAAGGCCATCGAGGCCAAGGGCTACGTCGCCCTCCCGGCCGAGCTGAGCGCCAAGGTGAAGACCGCGGTCGCCGCGCTCGCCTGATCCACCTGATCCACCGGCCGGGCAGCCCTCGAAGAGGGGGGCGGGGCTGCCCGGCCGGAACCAGCTGACAGCACATCAAGTCCGGGGCACCGCCGCCATGGTGCCGCCCTCCTTGGGCAGCACCACCAGACCGGAGAAACACCATGACCACATCACCCCCCGTCACGGACCGGGGTAGGCCCCGCCAGCGTGACAGCAGGCGCGGGGACAAGCTCTTCTTCAACCTCTCCCGCGGTTCGGGCGTCCTGCTGCTGGTCATCATGGCCGCCATCGCGGGATTCCTGGCCTACCGCTCCTCGCTCGCCCTCGGGCACAACGAGGGCAACTTCCTCACCACCTTCGAGTGGCTGCCGGACGCGCAGAAGCCGGTCTTCGGCATCGCCGTCCTGGCCTTCGGCACCATCGCCAGCGCGATCATCGCGATGGTCATCGCGGTCCCGGTGGCGATCGGCGTGGCGCTGTTCATCTCGCACTACGCGCCGAGGCGGATCGCCCAGCCCTTCGCCTACCTGGTGGACCTGCTGGCCGCCGTGCCGTCCATCGTCTACGGCCTGTGGGGCGCGCTCTTCCTGGTGCCGCACATGGAGGGCCTGACCAGCTGGCTGGACCAGTACCTCGGCTGGACCTACGTCTTCGACTCCACCAAGACCGGTGCCGCCCCGCGCTCGCTGTTCACCGTCGGCATCGTGCTGGCGATCATGATCCTGCCGATCATCACCGCGGTCTCCCGCGAGGTGTTCAAGCAGGCGCCGCGGATGCACGAGGAGGCGGCGCTCGCCCTCGGCGCGACCCGCTGGGAGATGATCCGCACCGCGGTGCTGCCGTTCGGCCGCCCGGGCGTGATCTCCGCCTCGATGCTGGGCCTCGGCCGCGCGCTCGGCGAGACCATCGCGGTCGCCACCGTGCTCTCCGCCAGCCCGGTCCTCTCGCTGCACCTGCTCGACCCGGGCGGCGGCACCTTCGCGCAGAACATCGCGCTGAAGTTCGGCGAGGCCGGTGAGAACGGCCGGAACGCGCTGATGGCCTCCGGCCTGGTCCTGTTCGTGATCACCCTGCTGGTGAACGGCGCGGCCCGGATGATCATCGCCCGCCGCAAGGAATTCTCGGGGGCCAACTGATGAGCACCACCACCGTGACCCCCGTGGCGGACTCCCCGCGGCTGAGCCGCCGGCTGACCGCCAACCGGCTGCCCTCCTGGGCGCCGGCCGGCATCGCCGCCCTCTCGATCGCCCTCGGCGTCGGCATCGGCCTCGGCGCCGGCCTGCAGAGCAAGATCCAGTGGGGCCTGATCGCCGGGCTGCTGTTCGTCCTCATCACCTACGCCGCCGCCACCAAGGTGGAGGGCTCCCGCCAGGCCAAGGACCGCCTCGCCACCTCGGTGGTCTGGCTGGCCTTCGTCCTCGCGGTGGTGCCGCTGGCCGCGCTGACCTTCTACACGGTCCAGCAGGGCATCGGCGTCGTGGACGGCTACTTCCTCAGCCACTCCATGAAGGGCGTCCTCCAGACCGAGGCGGGCGGTGGTCTCTACCACGCCCTGATCGGCACCCTGGAGCAGGTCGGCCTGGCCACCCTGATGGCCGCCCCGATCGGTCTGCTGACCGCCGTCTACCTGGTGGAGTACGGCCGCGGCCGGCTCGCCAAGGCGGTCACCTTCTTCGTCGACGTGATGACGGGCATCCCGTCCATCGTCGCCGGTCTGTTCATCCTGTCGCTCTGGATCCTCCTGTTCGGCTTCCAGTACTCGGGCTTCGCGGGCTCCCTCGCCCTGGCCATCCTGATGATGCCGGTCGTGGTCCGCTCCACCGAGGAGATGCTCAAGCTCGTCCCGAACGAGCTGCGCGAGGCCTCGTACGCCCTGGGCGTGCCCAAGTGGAAGACCATCCTGCGGATCGTCCTGCCGACCGCGATCGGCGGCATCACCACCGGTGTGATGCTGGCCGTCGCCCGCATCACCGGTGAGACCGCCCCGGTCATGATGCTGGTCTTCGGCGCGGACATCATCAACGAGAACCCGTTCGAGGGTCCGCAGCAGTCGCTGCCGCTCTACATCTGGCAGCAGTACCAGACCAACAACGACTTCGGGTACGCCCGGGCCTGGGGCGCCGCGCTGGTGCTGATCGCCTTCGTGATGGCGCTCAACCTCATCGCCCGTGCCGTCGCCCGCTGGCGCTCGCCCAAGTCCGGTCACTGACACACCGACTGACGTACGAACAGACGAGAGAAGACGAACGATCATGGCCAAGCGCATCGACGTCAGCGGACTGTCCGCCTACTACGGGAGCACCAAGGCCATCGAGGACATCTCGATGACCGTCGAGCCCCGCTCCGTGACGGCCTTCATCGGCCCCTCCGGCTGCGGCAAGTCGACCTTCCTGCGCACCCTCAACCGGATGCACGAGGTCATCCCCGGCGCCCGGGTCGAGGGCAAGGTGATGCTGGACGACGAGAACCTCTACGGTGCCGCGGTCGACCCGGTGGCCGTGCGCCGCAGCGTCGGCATGGTCTTCCAGCGCCCGAACCCCTTCCCCACCATGTCGATCTACGACAACGTGGTGGCCGGTCTCAGGCTGGCCGGCGTGAAGAAGAAGTCCGTGCTGGACGGCGTGGTGGAGCGGTCGCTCCAGGGCGCCAACCTCTGGAACGAGGTCAAGGACCGCCTCAACAAGCCGGGCGCCGGCCTGTCGGGCGGCCAGCAGCAGCGTCTGTGCATCGCCCGCGCCATCGCGGTCGAGCCCGAGGTGCTGCTGATGGACGAGCCCTGCTCGGCCCTCGACCCGATCTCCACCCTCGCCATCGAGGACCTGATCGGCGAGCTGAAGTCGCAGTTCACCATCGTGATCGTGACCCACAACATGCAGCAGGCGGCCCGCGTCTCCGACCGCACCGCCTTCTTCAACCTGGCGGGCGTCGGCCAGCCGGGCAAGCTGATCGAGCTGGACGACACCCAGCGGATCTTCTCCAACCCGTCCGTGCAGGCCACCGAGGACTACATCTCCGGCCGCTTCGGCTAGACCGCACGGATCCCCCGACTGCTTCGCGGTGCTGCATGGCGGTGCCGCCGCGGAGTCAGAGAAGGCCCGCCCCCGTGATGTGGGGGCGGGCCTTCGCCTTCGGGCCGACGGTGCGTCAGCCGAACAGCAGGTGGACGATCCCGTACATGGCGGCCGCCACCAGCGCGGCGGCCGGCATGGTGATGAACCAGCCCAGCACGATGTTCTTCGCCACGCCCCAACGGACCGCGCGGATCCGCTTGGTGGCGCCCACGCCCATGATCGCCGAGGTGATCACGTGGGTGGTGGAGATCGGCGCCTTGAAGACGAACGACGTGATGTACATGATCGTCGCGGCGGTGGCCTCGGCCGCGAAGCCCTGCGGCGGGTCCAGCTCGATGATCTTGCGGCCGAGTGTCCGCATGATCCGCCAGCCACCCGCGTAGGTGCCCAGCGAGAGCATGGTGGCGCAGGAGATCTTCACCCAGAGCGGGATCGAGGAGTCGCCCTGGTGGCCCGAGATGGTGAGCGCCATCACCACGATGCCCATGGTCTTCTGGGCGTCCTGGACGCCGTGCGCCAGGGCCATGGCGGCGGCCGAAGCGGTCTGGGCGACCCGGAAGTTGCGCTTGGCGCGGTGCGGGTTGGCCTTCTTGAAGATCCACAGGATGGCCAGCATCACCAGGAAGCCGGCCACCAGGCCGACCACCGGGGAGACGATCATCGGGATGACGATCTTCTCGATGACGCCGTGCCAGATCACCTCGGTGCCGCCGGCCAGGGCCGCGCCCACCATGCCGCCGAACAGCGCGTGCGAGGAGGAGGACGGCAGGCCGAAGTACCAGGTGACCAGGTTCCAGGTGATCGCCCCGACCAGCGCGGCGAACAGGATGGCCATCCCCTGCTGACCGCTCGGGGTCTCGATCAGGCCCTCGGAGACGGTCTTGGCGACGCCGGTGCCGAGGAAGGCGCCGGCCAGGTTCATCACGGCCGCCATCGCCAGCGCCGCCCGGGGGGTGAGCGCCCGGGTGGAGACGGAGGTGGCGATCGCGTTCGCCGAGTCGTGGAAGCCGTTGGTGTAGGTGAAGAAGAAGGCCACGCCGATGACGGCGATGAGTGCAGCCGTATCCACGAGGGTCAGGACTCCTTGACCGCGATGGTCTCCACCGTGTTGGCCACGTGCTCGAACGCGTCGGCGGCCTCTTCGAGGACGTCCACGACCTGCTTGAGCTTGAGCACCTCGATGGCGTCGTACTGGCCGCTGAACAGGTGGGCCAGCAGCTTGCGGTGGATCTGGTCCGCCTGGTTCTCCAGCCGGTTGACCTCGATCCAGTACTCGGTGAGCTTGTCCATCGTGCGCAGCTTGGGCATCGCCTCGGCGGTCAGCTCGGCGGCCCGGGCCAGCACCTCGATCTGCTGCTCGATGCCCTTGGGCAGGGTCTGGATGTCGTAGAGGACGACGAGGTCGACCGCCTCCTCCATGAAGTCCATGATGTCGTCCAGCGACGAGGCGAGGGAGTAGATGTCCTCGCGGTCGAAGGGCGTGATGAAGGAGGAGTTCAGCTGGTGGAACACCGCGTGGGTGGTGTCGTCACCCGCGTGCTCGGCGGCGCGCATGCGCTCGACGATCTCCGCGCGGGCCGACACGTCTGCACCCAGCAGTTCCAGCAGGAGCTTCGATCCGACGACGAGGTTCTCCGCGGCCGCGGCGAACATGTCGTAGAAGCTCGTCTCCTTCGGGGTCAGGCTAAAACGCACGGAATTCTCCGATGTGCGGGGGAGGGACTGAACGATGCTAGGCGCAAGCCGTCAGAACTGCGCAAACGGGGTGATGGTCACGATCCCTCAGTCTGACGGAAGTCGGCCGGATTGCGTCCGTCCTGGGCACGGAGATCCGGTCGCGCCGCTCGGACGGAGGAACACCCGGCGGGCCCGGGGTGTTGGACACTTGAGCCCAGTGGACGGGTGGAGACCGAGACCTAGGCGGGCCGAATGACCAGCACCGAGACGCACGAGCAGACCACCGCGCCGGCGGCCGCCGAGGCCACCGAGGCCGCGGGCGACGCGGGCCAGTGCTGCGACAGCCACGGGCCCCACGGCTACAGCGCCCGCAAGGCCGAGCACCTCAAGCGGCTGCGCCGGATCGAGGGCCAGGTCCGGGGCCTCCAGCGGATGGTGGACGAGGACGTCTACTGCATCGACGTACTCACCCAGGTCTCGGCCGGGACGAAGGCGCTCCAGGCCTTCGCCCTCTCGCTCCTGGAGGAGCACCTGCGGCACTGCGTGGCCGCCGCCGCGGAGCAGGGCGGGGCCGAGCTGGAGGCCAAGGTGGCCGAGGCCACGGCCGCGATCTCCCGCCTGCTGCGCACCTGAGGCCCGGGGCTCCGCACCCGGCACCGGCGGCCCCCGGTGGCCGACCCGGGCAGCGGCCGCTCACCGGGGGCCGCCTGACGGCCGCTCAGCCGTCGCCGGCTCAGTTCTCGCCCGCGAGCAGGACTTCGTCGATCAGCTCGGGCGCCAGCCGCTCGCCCTCCCCGGCCGCGGCGGCGATCATCAGCTCGCCGGCCAGCTCGATCTCGTCCAGCGCGGCCTGCTCTTGTCCGCCACCGTCACGGGGCGTCGAGGACACCATCCGTTCCACCCCCATGGACCCGTCCGACCCGGCAGAGCTGCCGCCCCCTACTCAAGCGTAGGCAGACGGGGCGTCAGACCCCATGGCACCAACGGGCCATCTCTGCGCACCACCCGGGCGCACTACTGGGCCGGGGACGAGGACGGCTTCATCGAGTAGATCTCGGTGGCGGCCGGCTCCGCGGCCTGCACCGGCTGCCCGAACTCGGAGAGCGCCACCGTGGAGACCACCTGGACCTGGTCCTTGGGCTGCTTGGACCCGGCCACCCCGGCGAACGAGAAGGTCTGCGTCACCTTGTGCAGCCGACCCTGCCCGTCCAGCCAGGCCTCGTACGGGACCTCCTTGACCGTGAAGGTCTGGGCCGCCATCCGCAGCCCGTCCCCACCCCGGCCGCCGGTCGCTTCCGCCGCCTTGGTGAGGTCGAGGGTGCCCTTGTAGTGCTTGAGCTCCGCCCCGCCCGCCGTCTCGGTGCCGACCAGCTCGGCGGTGACCGCCCCGCGCAGCGCCCCGGCGGCGCTGGCCGGATCGGTGGCGCCGCTGCTCACCAGGTTCCCGTCCGGGAGCTGGCGGATGTCGAGCTTCACCCACTTGCCCTCGGGGATCTTGGCCCCGCTGTTCTGCAGGTAGACCGTGCCGGGCAGCACGACCTCCACGATCTTGCCGGTGGTGGCGGCGCCGGGCGGCACGTCGATGTCCAGCCGGCCGATCCGCTTCACGTAGTCGTAGCCGCCGGCGCCCTTGAAGACCGCCTTCTTGTCGGCGGACTCGGTGGTCAGCTCGGTGGCGGCCTTGGCGGAGCCGGTGCGGCCGGTGATGTCCGCCGCGCTGCGGACGGCGGTCAGCGGGTCGGCCGAGAGCTGGTCGGCCGAGCTGCCGGGCTTGTGGGCGTCGGCGCCGCCACAGGCGGCCAGGGCGGCGACCAGCAGGGCGGCGGTGGCGGCGGACGCGGTGGTGCGGACGGTGTGCTTCACGATCGGGTACAACCCCCTCAGAGCTCTTCCAGAGCCAACGAGTTGAGGGTCGGTGAGGTTACGGGTCGACCGGCGCGCGGCTTCCGTTTCACGCCGTCCGGTTGAGCCGTTACGGTGAGGAGCGTGAACGTCGAGCACCGGGTGACGGTCGAAGAACGAGGCTCCTTCTCCACCGCCCGCTGCACCTGCGGCTGGCATGCCCCCGCCCGACGCAGCCGCGACAAGTCCCGCCGCGACGCCGCCGAACACCTCGCCGAGCATCCGGCCGACGGTCACCCGGCAGGGGCCCAGGGGCGCGAGGAACTGCGCGGGTCGGAAGGCGGCTCACCGGCAAGTTAGGCACCGTCAGCCAGTTGCACGTGCTGCCGTTCCCCCGCGCGCCGTTCCCCGCGCCCCTGACGGGGCGCTCCCCGAACGCCGGAAGGCTAGGCCGCGAGGTCGCGTTCGATGCGGCGGCGGCCGGTGCGGCGGGGCTCGGCGACGAACAGGGGCCGCAGGGCGGTGCGTCCGAGGGCGTGGGTGAGCGGTACCAGGACGGCCATCGCGAGCGGGGCCAGCAGCAGGACGACCGCGGCCGCCAGCGCGAACCCGCCGAGGACGTCGGTGGGGTAGTGCACCCCGACGTACATCCGGGCGAAGCCCTGGAGCACGGCGAGCACCCCGGCGGCCAGCCCCAGCCGCTTGTTCACCAGGTAGAGCGCGACGGCGATCCCCATCGCCATCGCCGAGTGGTCGCTGACGAAGGAGAGGGTGCCCTCCTTGCCGTGCACCAGCACGTCGACCTCGGGGTGGTCGACGAACGGCCGCGGCCGGTCGACGATCGCGGAGATCGGCAGGTTGGCCAGCTCGCACAGGGCCACCGCGAGCGGGGCCCAGAGCAGGCCGGCGACGGCCACCGGGGCGTCGGGGCGGCGGCGGGCCTGGAGCCAGCCGACGGCGAGGAGCAGGGCGAGGCCGAGCAGCAGGCCGTACTCGCCGAGCCAGGCGACGGTGGAGTCGACCCAGGAGGGGGCGGATCCGGCGAGGCCGTTCACGGCCTTGAGCAGGTCCAGGTCGGGCCCGGCGGTGTCGCCCAGCAGCGTCGACACGCCGCACCTCCGTCGTGGCCCTCGCGGCCCCTTGATCATTTGACTGACAAGGGGCACAACGCGAGAACCCCGGCACCGGTTTCAGGTTTCACGCACCGTTATGAAAACTTGACTGACCGTCCACTGGACGTCCACGGTCAACCTGGCTCCGGACGGTGCGTCAACTGTCCTTCGGGTCACGGCCGGTGCCCTGACCGCCGCTGGCGATCTGGCCGTCGGCCTGGTAGCGCGGCAGGGAGAGGGCGCCGTCGGGGGTGACCCGGGTGGCGCCGTAGTACTTGGGGCGGTCGATCTTGTCGTAGCGGATCACCGCGCCGGTGTGCGGAGCGTTGATCATGTAGCCGCCGCCGACGTAGATGCCGACGTGGTCGATGGAGCGCGGGTCGCCCTGGTCGGTGGCGAAGAACACCAGGTCGCCCGGCCGGAGTTGGCTGCGATCGATGTGCGGCCCGGCGTTCCACTGGTCGTTGGCCACCCGGGGCAGCTTGATGCCGACGCTCTCGAAGGCGGCCACGGTGAGGCCGGAGCAGTCGAAGCGGCCGCCCTGGGACTCCCAGCCGTTCCCTCCCCACAGGTAGGGGGTGCCGAGGGTGGTCTGGGCGAAGTAGATCGCCCCGGAGGCCTGCGCGGAGATCGCCTGGGTCACCACCGGCGCACCGGGGGAGGCCTCGGCGGGCGCGGTGAAGTTGGCCGCGAGGGTTTTGATGTTCTTCACGTACCCCTGGGTCTCCCGGTACGGCGGGACCCCGTTGTACTTGATGACCGCGTACGGCCCGGCGTTGTAGGCGGCGAGCAGATTCGACTGCCGGTCGCCGGGGATTTTCGCTATGTCCTTGGCGAGGGAGCAGTCGTACACCGCGGCGGAGGCGATCGCGTCGGCCGCGTTCCACACGTCCTTCTTGCCGTCGCCGTCGCCGTCGGTGGCGTAGCCGGGCCAGGTGCCCGGCATGAACTGGGCCATGCCCTGGGCGCCGACCGGGCTCTGCGCGCGGGGGTTGAAGCCGCTCTCCTGGTAGAGCTGCGCGGCCAGCATGGGGGGCGAGATCTCCGGGCAGAGGGAGCCCCACTGCTGGAACATCGGCTGGTAGGCGGCCGGCACGGTGCGGCCCGCGAGCTTGGGCTGGACGGCCTGCGGGGTACCGCTGGCGGCGAAGGTGCCGAGCACCACCACGCCGACGAAACCGACACCCACCAGACCGGTCGCGGCCGCTGCCGCGCCCGCCTTCCGGAGTACCATCAGCACCGTCCCGACGAACCGTCAGTTTCCCGTGTCCCAGAAGGCATTGCTCATCGCAATCATCGCAGATACAAAGGGTGAGCGGTATCCTTCGTACGGTGGACATCCTGGCGGACGGGCCCCGTGCTCCACGACCAATCCGCGAGAAGCAGCCAAGTCGAAGTCGGATCTGGCCAAGAATGGGGTACGGCCCTTCGCGCCACCCCGGTCCTGGGCCTTGAATTTGCCTGATCGGGCGGTGAGACGAATGAACCTGAGCAGCGTGGTGCAGAGTGACCGGGTCCGGCTCCTGGCGGAGGACCCACCGAAGAAGGCCAACATCGACACGATCATCGGTGGCATCGCGCCGGACTGGGGTCCGTTCTCCAGCCTGGGCGCCGAGGCCCGCACGATGATCCAGGTGGTCATGGCGGTCGCCATCCTGGCCTGCCTGGGCATCGCCGTCTGGGGGGCGGCCAAGCAGCGGATCGGCGCGACCGCGATGCGGGACAGCTTCAGTGCCGAGCAGGGCAAGGGGCTGATCGTGGCGGGCCTGACCGGCGTGTTCATCATCGGTTCGCTCACCACTCTGTTCACCATTGTGTACGGCATGGCCATCTGACGATCAGACAGAATTGCCCCGGCGGAGCGGCCTCGCAGCGGCCGTCCCCGCCGGGGTGTCGCGCTTCCCGCGCGGACCGCTCGTACCAGCTCGTACCAGCCAGGGGGCCCAGGGGTCTCCCCGTACCAGGAGGGCCGCCGTGCCGGTGTCCGACGACCAGCCGCACACCCGGACGCGGCTGCCGGTCGGCGAGCAGTCCGTCTACCAGCAGCAGACGGGGCGTCAGGCCCGGCCGGTGCGGACGCTCTTGACGGTCCTGCTGGTGGTGGCCCTGCTGGTGGTCGCCGTCTCGATCGCGAACCGGGACAAGCCGGACCCGGGGGGCAGCGCTCCGGCCGGCTCCTCCGACGGGGCGGCCTCGGCCTCCCCCAAGCCCGCCACCACCGCGCCGAGCGGGCAGCTCCCGGTGGCCACCGCCTCCAACGGGATCGGCGTCGGGCACCCGCACACCTCGCAGGGCGCCCAGTCGGCCGCCGCCAACTACGCGGTGGCGATGGGCTCCGAGGAGATGTTCCGGGCCGACACCCGGGCCACCCTGCTGACCACGCTGGCCGACCCGACCGCGCTGCCCGGGCTGAAGGCCCGGCTGGACTCCGCCTTCGGGCCGCAGCAGCTGGCCGGCTTCGGCCTGGACGACAAGGGCAAGCCGGCCAAGGGACTGACCTTCGTCAGCCGCACCGTGCCGGTCGGCACCAAGCTCACCAACCAGGCGGACACCGCGACCGTGGTCGAGGTCTGGTGCACCGGCCTGCTCGGCCTGGCCGGCCCCGGCTCCACCCAGCCGGTCTCCGAGAACTGGTTCACCCTCACCCTCACCATGCGCTGGACCGGCAGCGACTGGAAGCTCACCGACTTCACCCGCCGCACGGGCCCGGCCCCCCTCCCCGGCGACCAGCAGGCCGCCACCGCCGACGAGATCACCGGCGCCGTCCAGGACTTCGGAGGCTTCCGCTATGCCCGTTGACGCTGCCACAGCCGCCCGCCGCGGCCTGCTCCGGGCCGGGGCGGTGCTCGGATCGCTCCCCGCACTGGTGCTGCTGACGGCGGCCCGGGCGCTGGCCGATCCGACGCCCTCGCCCTCGCAGACCGCCAAGTGCAACCTGCCGGTGCCCGGCGCCGACCGGGCCTGCGCCCCCGACGCCCCCGGCGTGGTGGTCACCGGCCCCGGCGGCGGCACCCTCGGCGGCGTCACCGACCCGCTCGGCTCGCTGGCCAAGGGCTGCGCCGAGGCGGCCGCCTGGGTCACCCGGAAGCTGGCCACCGCGATCGACTCCACCACCCAGGTCGACTTCACCAACGCCTCCTTCCTGCAGCAGTAC
Organism: Kitasatospora albolonga; assembly: GCF_039535905.1. Taxonomy (GTDB): domain Bacteria; phylum Actinomycetota; class Actinomycetes; order Streptomycetales; family Streptomycetaceae; genus Kitasatospora; species Kitasatospora albolonga. The sequence continues at coordinate 28,797 of NZ_BAAAYB010000096.1, forward strand.
GCGGTGGTGTTCGCCGGCTCCACGGTGATCACCCTGGTGCTCTGGCTGCTCGCGGTGACCAAGCGCGCGGTCCGCGGCGCCTCGCTGACCACCGCCATCTCGGAGGCCATCGGCTTCCTCTGGCTGACCGTCATCGCCTCCGCCTTCACCCCGCTGGTGCTCTTCACCCTGGTCTCCGCCACCGACGGGCTGACCGCCGCCATCGCGGCCGGCACCAAGTCCGACACCGGCACCTACCTGGGCGGCTTCGCGGACACCCTGGAGAAGGGCTCGCTGGGCGGCGGCCCGCTGATCCTGATCATCGTCTCGCTGGTCGCGGTGCTGGCCGCCGCGGTGCTCTGGATCGAGCTGCTGATCCGGGCCGCGATGCTCTACGTCGGCGCGCTGCTGGGCACCGCGGTCTACGCCGGGCTGGTCGACAAGCAGCTGTGGAAGCACGTCCGGCGGTGGGCCGGGGTGATGCTCGCGGTGGACCTGGCCAAGCCGATCATCGTGATCATCCTGGGCCTGGCCGGGGCGGTGGCCACCGGCGCCGGGGCCACCGACGACTTCGCCAAGGTGCTCTCCGGGCTGGCCATCCTGTTCCTGTCGATCTTCGCCAGCGCCGCCGTCTACCGCTTCGTGCCGGGCTTCGGCGACGAGCTGATGCAGATGCGGCACGCCCGCGCCAGCGCCGTCTCGGCCGGCTCCGCGATGATCAACGGCCCGGCCAACCTGGTCAAGCAGGGCATCTCCACCCACGGCGCCCGCGGCGGAGGCGGCGGCCCCGCCACCGCCAACGCCTCCACCGGCACCGGCGCCGCTGCCGCCGGCATCGCCGCCCACGGCTCCCGCGCTCCGGCACCCCCGCCGCAGACCCCCGCCCAGGCCCCGGCCGCCAACCCAGTGAAGGGAGCGTGATGCGCGCGTGAGCAGCGAACCGCTCGGCCAGTACGGCGCCCCGTACGCCCACCAGCGCCGCACCTACCTGATCGGCAAGGCCCGGCCGAACGCGCCGATCGGGCGCAACCGGGAGTCCGGGGAGATCGTGCTGATCATCTTCGGGGCCTTCCTCGGCATGGTCTGGGGCCTGGCGATGCCGATCCTGCCGCTGCGGATCGCCGGCCTGCTCGGTCTGCCGCTGCTCGCGATCGCCGCGGTCTACGTGCCGTACCGGCGCCGCACCTTCTACAAGTGGGTGGAGATCAACCGCACCTACCGCCGCACCCTGCGCAGCGGCCGCGCGGTCTGGAAGTCCGAGGTGGTGGACGCCGGCACCCGGCTGGACGGCCGCGAGGTGGAGATCGGCCCGCCGCCCGGGGTGGGCCGGCTGCACTGGCTGACGGCGCCGTTCGGCCCGGACGAGGTCGGGGTGCTGATGCACCTGGAGCGCCGCACCGTCACCGCCGCGATCGAGATCGAGGGCCCCGGCGTGGGCCTGCGCGACTCGGAGGACCAGGAGGCCCTGGTCGACCGCTTCGGCACCCTGCTCAAGCACGTGGCCAACGGCGACGGCTTCGTGACGCGCCTGCAGATCCTGGCCCGCACCCTGCCGGCCGACCCGGACGCGCACGCCAAGGACGTGGAGCGCCGGGGCGACCACTCCTCGCCCGGCTGGCTCCAGGACTCCTACGACCAGCTGCAGTCGATGGTCTCCACCTCCTCCGAGCAGCACCGGGCCTACCTGGTCGCCTGCATGCACTACACCCGCGACCTGGCCTCCGAGGCGCACGCGATGGGCCGGACGGCGGGCGGAGCCAAGTCCCGGGACGACGACGGCCTGGCCGCCGTGATGGCCCGTGAGCTGACCGACATCTGCGCCCGGCTCGCCGAGGCGGACATCCGGGTCCGCCAGCCGCTCGGCCAGGCCCGGCTCTCCTCGCTGCTGCACTCGATGTACGACCCGGACCACCCGATCGACCACATCCAGGCGATGTCCCGGCGGAACGCCTGGCCGGCCGAACTCGACGCCACCCACCCGCAGTTCCTGCAGGCCAAGACCCGCGAGTCCACCACCCGGGAGCCGTGGTGCCACGCCACCGCCTGGGTCAAGGAGTGGCCGCTCACCCCGGTCGGCGTCAACTTCCTGGCCCCGCTGCTGGTGCACACCCCGGACGTGATCCGCACGGTGGCCGTCACCATGGACCTGGAGCCGACCGACGTCGCGATCGAGCGGATGCTCACCGAGAAGACCAACGACGAGGCCGAGGCCAGCCGGGCCGCCAAGATGAACCGCACCATCGACCCGCGCGACCTGGCCCACACCGGCCGGGTCGACCAGCGCGGCGACGACCTGGCCTCCGGCGCCGCCGGGGTCAACCTGGTCGGCTACATCACCGTCTCCTCCCGCTCGCCCGAGGCGCTGGCCCGCGACAAGCGGACCATCCGGGCCTCGGCCGGCAAGAGCTTCCTCAAGCTGGAGTGGTGCGACCGCGAGCACCACCGGGCCTTCGTCAACACCCTCCCGTTCGCCACGGGCATCCGCCGCTGACCTGATCTGGAGTCCTCCCCATGGCCATCGGCAGCATCACCGACGCCTTCACCAGCCTGATGTTCGGCAAGGTGGAGACCACCCGCCTCCCGGTCCGCACCTCCACCGGCCAGGCCCAGGCGGTCTACCTCCCCACCGCCGCACCGGGGTTGGGCGACTCCGGGGTGATCATCGGCCGTGAGGTGTACTCCGGCAAGGGGTACGTCTACGACCCGTTCCAGCTCTACGGGCAGCAGCTCCCGGCCCCGCACTGGCTGGTGCTCGGCGAATCCGGCAACGGCAAGTCGGCGCTGGAGAAGACCTACGTGCTGCGGCAGCTGCGCTTCCGCGACCGCCAGGTGGTCGTCCTCGACGCCCAGGGCGAGGACGGCGTCGGCGAGTGGAACCTGATCGCCGACGCGCTGGGGATAAAGTCCATCCGCCTGGACCCGATGGCGGCCCGGGACGGCGGGGTCAAGCTCAACCCGCTGGACCCGGCGATCACCACCACCGGCCAGCTCTCGCTGCTGCGCACCATCATCGAGGTGGCGATGGGGCGCGGCCTCGACGAGCGCTCCGGCTTCGCCCTGAAGGCCGCCCACGCCCACGTCATCGCGACCGTGACGGGCCGTCAGCCGGTCCTGAACGACATCATCGACACCCTGCGCAGCCCCGAACTCTCCTCGGTGGAGTCGCTCGGCGTCGGCGTCGACGAGGTCCAGGCCTGGGGGCCTGGACGTGGCGCTGGTGCTGGACCGTCTGGTCGACGGCGACCTGCGCGGCATGTTCGACGGCTCCACCACCGACGGCATCGACCTCGACGCCCCGCTGATCGTCTTCGACCTCTCGCACATCGACCGCAACTCCATCGCGATGCCGATCCTGATGGCCATCGTCGGCGTCTGGCTGGAGCACACCTGGATCCGCCCCGACCGGAAGAAGCGCATCTTCCTGGTCGAGGAGGCCTGGCACATCATCAACAGCCCCTTCGTGGCCCAGCTCTTCCAGCGCCTGCTGAAGTTCGGCCGCCGCCTCGGCCTCTCCTTCGTCGCGGTCGTCCACCACCTCTCCGACGTGGTCGACGGCGCCGCCGCCAAGGAGGCCTCCGCGATCCTCAAGATGGCCTCCACCCGCACCATCTACATGCAGAAGGCCGACGAGGCCAGAGCCACCGGCCGCGTCCTCGGCCTCCCGCGCTGGGCCGTCGAGATCATCCCCACCCTCTCCCCGGGCATCGCGGTCTGGGACGTCAACGGCAACGTCCAAGTCGTCAAACACATCATCACCGAGACCGAACGACCTTTGGTCTACACCGACCGCGCCATGACCGAGGACGCAGTCGCCGAACGCCACCGCGCGGAGCGCCAACTCGCGGCGGAGCCGGGGGTCTGACGCCCCGCCAATCGGGCAGCAGCCTGTTGCCCAATTGGCGCCTGGGCTAGCGCTTGCCGTCCAGCACCTCGTGCGCGACCCGCGCGAGGTCCGCCTCGGTGGGCAGCAGCGCCCGCATCTCCGGTGGCAGGGTGGCGTAGGTGCTGACCGCCATCGGCTGGGTGGAGCCGCGCAGCGAGTCGCCTGGATCTCGGCCTTGATGTCGCCGAGCAGGTCGGCGTAAGCAGTGTCCAGGCGTGCGGTGGTGCCCGGCGGCTGACGGTTCTTCGGGGGATGGAAACCCTCTCGTTACTCGCGGGGTCCTGACAGCTACGCGCGTTGACCCTAGGCTGCGGTGGTCACACCACCTCTTCGGCTCCGGTCCCACGGCGGAGCCCCAACGGTGCAGGGGAACCCTCATGTCCAACTCCGGCCGCACCGGCCGTTTCCGTCGCCCGGCGTACGCCGCGGCCGCCGCCATCGGTCTCTTCGGGACCCTGCTGGTGCCGGGCACTGCCTCGGCACACGGCTGGGACTGGGACTGGAACTGGCACAAGCCGAAGACCGAGGACCTCCAGATCCTCGCCATCAACGACCTGCACGGGAACCTCGAGCCCCCGGCCGGCTCCTCCGGCAACATCAAGGAGGTGGACCCGGCCACCGGCAAGGTGGTCGACACCCCCGCCGGCGGCATGGAGTACCTGGCCACCGCGCTGCGCCAGGCCCGTGAGGGCCACCGCAACACGGTGACGGTGGCGGCCGGTGACCTGGTCGGCGCGAGCCCGCTGGTGTCGGCGCTGTTCCACGACGAGCCCACCGTCGAGGCGCTCAACAAGGTCGGCCTGGACGTCACCTCGGTGGGCAACCACGAGTTCGACGAGGGCTACAAGGAGCTGCTGCGCCTGCAGAACGGCGGCTGCCACCCGACCGACGGCTGCTACGAGAAGGGCCGCAAGTTCCGCGGCGCCGACTTCGAGTACCTGGCCGCCAACGTCACCAACGAGAAGACCGGCCGCCCGATCCTCAAGCCGTACTGGGTGAAGAACGTCCGCGGCACCAAGGTCGGCTTCATCGGCGCGACCCTCGAGGGCACCCCGAACATCGTCACCGCCGAGGGCATCAAGGGCCTGAAGTTCGGCGACGAGATCGAGACCATCAACAAGTACGCCAAGGAGCTCAAGCGCCAGGGCGTGGACTCGATCGTGGCGCTGATCCACGAGGGCGGCTACCCGGCCTCCACCACCTACAACTACGACTGCGGCGCGGCCGGCGAGGGCATCTCCGGCCCGATCGTCGACATCGCCAAGGGCCTGGACCCGGCGATCGGCGCCATCGTCACCGGTCACACCCACAACGCCTACGCCTGCGCGATCCCGGACCCGAACGGCGTCCCGCGCTCGGTGACCAGCGCCGCCTCCTTCGGCCGGCTGTACACCGAGATCAACCTCAAGCTGGACAAGCGCACCGGCGCCATCGTCCGCCCCTCGGTGACCGCCGCCAACCACGTGGTGCGCCGCACCGTCGACAAGGCCGCGGACGTCACCGAGCTGATCGGCCGTTACAGCAAGCTGGCCGCCCCGATCGCCAACCGCCCGCTCGGCTTCATCGGCGCCGACATCAACGGCCGCGGCTCCACCGCCTACGAGAAGCCGCTCGGTGACGTGATCGCCGACGCCCAGCTCGCCGGTCTCTCCCCGGCCGACAAGGGCGGCGCCCAGATCGCCTTCATGAACCCCGGCGGCATCCGCTCCGACCTGGTCTACAAGGCCAGCGGCGCCGAGGGCGACGGCGTGGTGACCTACGGCGAGGCGTTCACCGTCCAGCCGTTCACCAACATGATGCAGGTCAAGACCCTGACGGGTGCTCAGATCGTCAAGGTCCTGCAGGAGCAGGTCAGCGGCCCGAACCAGGCCGCCCCGAAGATCCTCCAGATCTCCAAGGGCCTGACCTACACCCTCAACCTGAACAAGACCGGCGCCGACCGGATCGCGGACGTCAAGTTCAACGGCGCCCCGATCGACGTCAACGCCAAGTTCCGCGTCGCGGCCAACGAGTTCCTGCAGGGCGGCGGCGACGGCTTCCCGACCTTCACCGCCGGCACCGACAAGCTGGTCGGCGCCTCCGACCTGGACGTCTTCGCGGCCTACCTGGGTGCGAACTCCACCGCCTCGGCCCCGCTGAAGGTCCCGGCCCAGGACCGCATCAAGGTCATCGGCATCGGCGAGGACGTCAACTGACGCTCCGCCGAGGTCTGTAGCGGGGCTCCTCTCCTTCGGGAGGGGAGCCCCGCTCCCTTTGCTACGGCGCGGTCGCCTGCCCCGGCAGGCGCACGGTGGCGACCGTGCCCGGGCCGCCGTCCGTGGCCGGGCCGAGGGCGACCTCGCCGCCGGCGTCCTGGACGGCCTGCGCCACGATCGACAGCCCGAGCCCGGAGCCGGGGAGCTGGCGGGAGGACGGGGAGCGCCAGAAGCGGTCGAAGACGTACTGGAGCTCGTCCGGCGGGATGCCCGGCCCGTGGTCGCGGACGGTCAGCCGGCCGTCCTGGAGGGCGAGTTGGACGGTGCCGCCGGGCGGGGAGTACTTCACCGCGTTGTCCAGCAGGTTGATCACCGCGCGCTCCAGGGCGGGGCCGTCCCCGTGCACGTACCAGGGGTCCACCACGAGGGCGAACTGCAGCCCCGGGCCCCGGAGCCGGGCCCGCTCGACGGCGCGGTGGACGAGCTCGTGCAGCGCCACCACGGTGTGCTCGCGCTCGGGCCGGGAGGTCTCCGGGCGGGAGAGCTGGAGCAGGTCGCCGATCAGGACGGTGAGCTCCTGCATCTGGGCCTTCATGCTGCCCAGAAGCTTGGTCCTGGTCGCCTCGGGGAGCGGTCGCCCGGTGTCGTTCGAGCGGATCAGCAGGTCGACGTTGGTGCGCAGTGAGGTGAGCGGGGTGCGGAGCTCGTGCCCGGCGTCGGCGATCAGTCGGATCTGCCGCTCCCGGGAGTTGGCGAGGGCGGTCGACATCGAGTTGAACGAGGAGGACAGCCGGGCGAGTTCGTCGTCGCCGCGGACGGGGATGGTGGTGCCGACCTCCTCGGTGCGGGCGATGTGCTCCACCGCGTTGGTCAGCTGGTCGACGGGCTTGAGCGCCGAGCGCGCCACCAGCCGCCCGGTGATCCCGGCGCCGACCACGCCGAGCGCGGCCACGCCCGCCAGGAGCAGGGCGAGTTGCTGGAGCGACTCCTCGACGCCGTCGACCGCGACGGCGGTCAGCATGGTGAAGTCCTTCGGGCCCTGCCCGGTGACGGACACCCGGATCTGGGACACCCGGACCCTCGCCGAGGTGCCGTTGGCGTAGCTGCCGTCCCGGTAGGTCACCCCGGTGGTGGTGAAGTCGGACGGCTGGCTCCTGACGATCCGGTCCGCGCCGCCCGGGAGGCAGGCCGACCCGTCCGTCGCCACCAGCTCGATGTCCCAGCGGTTCGGCACCGGTCGCCGGTGTTCGGCGACGCTGGCGAGGGCGGCCTCCGGGCTGGCGGCGCAGGTGAAGATCCCGGTGTCCGGCCCCAGCCGCAGCGGTGCTTGGGCGAGGGTCTGGGTGATCTGGTCGTTGAGCCTCTGCCTGACGATGAACCAGCAGGCCAGCGCGGACAGCGCGATGGCCACCGCCACGGCGGCGGCCGTGAGCATCGCGAGCCGGCTGCGCAGCGAGCGCCCCCGGTACCAGCCCGCGAGGCGGTTCACGTCGCGGCGCCGGTGGGGGTGCGGAGGGCGTAGCCGACGCCGCGGACGGTCTGGATGATGCGCGGCAGGCCGCCCTGCTCGGTCTTGCGGCGCAGGTACATCACGTAGACGTCCAGGGAGTTGGAGGAGGGCTCGAAGTCGAAGCCCCAGACCGCCTTGAGGATCTGTTCCCGGGTCAGGACCTGCCGCGGGTGGGCGAGGAACATCTCCAGCAGCATGAACTCCGTGCGGGTCAGCTCGATCGGCTTGCCGTCCCGGGTGACCTCCCTGGTCGCGGTGTTCATCCGCAGGTCGGCGAAGGCCAGCACCTCGCTGGACTCGGCCTCGGCCGAGGCCCGGGCGGCGGCCTCGCTGGCCAGGGCCGAGCGGCGGAGCAACGCCCGGACCCGGGCGAGGAGTTCGTCGAGCTCGAAGGGCTTGGCCAGGTAGTCGTCGGCGCCGACGTCCAGGCCGGTGACGCGGTCGCCGACGGCGTCGCGGGCGGTGAGCATCAGGACCGGGGCACTGTCGCCCCGGGCCCGCATGCGGCGGACGGCGGTGAGGCCGTCCATCCGGGGCATCATGATGTCGAGCAGTACGAGGTCGGGGCGGTCGCGCTCGACCGCGTCCAGGGCCTCGAAGCCGTCGGTGGCAGTGGTCACCTCGTAGCCCTCGAAGGCGAGGCTGCTCTCCAGGGCGTCCCGGAGGGCGGGTTCGTCGTCGACCACGAGGATCCGGGCGGTGGGGCCCTGGAGTGCCTCGGCAGGGGTGCGGTCGTCGGCGGGCGGGGTCATCGGCGCGGGGCCTTTCCTCGGGCGGTCTGGCTGCTGTCATTCTCCGTCAGAGCTGCTGCCCTGCCTGGAGCTTCGGCAGTACCTGCTTGATGTCGTTGATCGGGATGGCGAAGCCGAGGCCGACGTTGCCGGCGCTGCCGGAGCCGGCGGTGGCGCTGGAGCCGCTGGCGGAGTACATCGCGGAGTTGATGCCGATGACCTGGCCGGAGGCGTTGATCAGCGGGCCGCCGGAGTTGCCGGGGTTGAGCGCGGCGTCGGTCTGCAGGGCCTTGTAGCTGGCGGTGGCACCGCTGTTCGAGGCACTGGACCGCTGGCCGGGCAGCTGCGGGAAGCCGAAGCCGCCGTTGCCGCTGGTGGTCGAGTCGTCGACCTGGACGGTGACGGGGCGGTCCTTGGCGCTGATGATGCCGGAGGTGACGGTGCCGGTCAGGCCCTCGGGGTTGCCGATGGCGACCACCGAGTCGCCGACCCGCATGGCGTCCGAGTCGCCGAGGGTGGCGGTCTTGAGGCCGCTGACGCCGGAGGCGGTGATCACGGCGACGTCCATCGACTCGTCGGTGCCGGTGACGGTGGCCTTGGCGGTGGAGCCGTCCTTGAAGGTGACGGTGGCCTGGCCGCCGCCGCTGACGGCGCCGGAGATCACGTGGTAGTTGGTCAGGATCTGGCCGTCGGCGGTGAGCACCACGCCGGTGCCGGTGGCGGTGCCGGTGGCGGTCTTCACGGTGATCTGGACGACGGCGGGGGAGACGGCCGCGTTGATCGCGGCGACGTTCGCGGTGCCGTCGGAGTTGGAGGAGACCGGGCTGACCACGGTGGAGCCGGAGCCCGAGGCGGTGGCGGTGGAGCGGTCGCCGGCGACCACGCCGCCGGTGACGCCGCCGATCAGGGCGGCGGCCGCCGCGACGGCGGTCACCAGGGCGAGGCGGCCCTTGAGGAAGCCCTTCCGCGCGTGGCTCACGGGGGCCTCGGCGGCGGGCTGCGGGGTGGTGGTCCAGTCGGCGTAGGCGTAAGGACCCTGGTCTTCGGTGCTTCGCTGCTGGTCGCTCATGCCCTCCAAGCTCCGCCCGTCCGATGAGAGCCGGATGAGAGCGGGATCAGAGGCGGCCGAGAAGCCCGTTGACTTCTCATAAAGCCTGCTCAGCCCGGGTCAGGCGCCGGTGGGGCCCCCGCAGCCGCAGGAACGGCGGATGACCAGGCGGGACGGGAAGGTCCGCACCCGCTCGGTCTCCGAGCCCGGCACCATCAGCGACTCGTCCAGCACCAGGTCGACGGCGGCCCGGGCCATCGCGTCCCGGTCGGAGGCGACGGTGGTCAGCGGCGGGTCGGCCAGCGCGGCCTCGGGGATGTCGTCGAAGCCGGCCACCGCCAGGTCCTCGGGCACCCGCAGGCCCACCTCGCGGGCGGCCCGCAGCACGCCGAGCGCCTGGTCGTCGGTGGAGCAGAAGATCGCGGTCGGGCGGTCCGGCGAGCGCAGCAGCTCGACGGCGACCTCGTATGCGCCGTAGCGGTGGAACGGGGCGTCCACCAGGTTGGGCTCGACCGGGAGGCCGTGGGCGGTCATGGCCCGCTCCCAGCCCTCGACGTGGTCGATGACCGGGTCGCCGGGGGCGGGGGACTCGACCGGGCCGCCGAAGCAGACCACGGAGGCGTGCCCGTGCTCCTCCAGCAGGTGGCGGACGGCGGTCTCGGCGCCGCCGACGTCGTCGGTGGTGACGGCCACGTCGTCGATCGCCTCGGGGCGGCGGTGCAGCAGCACCACCTTGGCGCCCTCCATCGCGGCGAACTCCTCGGCGGCCCGCTGCGAGGGGCCCTGGCTGACCAGGATCAGGCCGGAGACCCGCATGCCGAGGAATGCGCGGACGTAGTGCACCTCGCGGTCGTCCACGTAGTCGGAGTTGCCGATCAGCACCAGCTTGCCGCGCTCGGAGGCGGCGCGTTCCACCGCGTGCGCCATCTCGGCGAAGAAGGGCTGGCGGGCGTCGGGGACGACCATGCCGATCAGGTTGGTGCGCCGGGAGGCCATCGCCTGGGCGACGCTGTTCGGCCGGTAGCCGAGCTGCTCGATCGCCGCGAGCACCTTCTCCTTGGTCGCGGGCGCGACCGGGCGCGGCCCGTTGTTGATGACGTAGGAGACGACCGCGGTCGAAGTCCCAGCCAGTCGGGCTACATCGTCGCGCGTCACCTTGGCCACGGGGGGAGTCTACGCGGGTGGCTCGCGGTCGGAAGGGGGGATACCCGCCGTCCGGCCGACCGGCCCCGGACGAGCCGGGGCACAGTCGGACAGATCGGACGCGCGGTCGCTCGGTCCGGCGGGAATCCGACGGGCCGTCAGGCGTCCTGGGTGGTCCGCTCGGCCGCCCGCTCGCCCTTGTCCGGGACGACGAAGCGGTAGCCGACGTTGCGCACGGTGCCGATCAGCTGCTCGTGCTCGACGCCGAGCTTGGCCCGCAGCCGCCGCACGTGCACGTCCACCGTCCGGGTGCCGCCGAAGTAGTCGTAGCCCCAGACCTCCTGGAGCAGCTGGGCCCGGGTGAAGACCCGGCCCGGGTGCTGCGCCAGGTACTTGAGGAGCTCGAACTCCTTGAAGGTGAGGTCCAGCACCCGGCCCTTGAGCTTGGCCGAGTAGGTGGCCTCGTCCACCGAGAGGTCGCCGTTGCGGATCTCCATCGGGCTGTCGTCGACGGCCACCTGGAGGCGGCCCATGGCGAGCCGGAGCCGGGCCTCGACCTCGGCCGGGCCGGCCGTGTCCAGCAGCACGTCGTCGATGCCCCACTCGGCGGTGACGGCGGCCAGGCCGCCCTCGGTGACCACCAGGATCAGCGGGCAGCCGATGCCGGTGGAGCGCAGCAGCTGGCACAGGCTGCGGATCTGCGGCAGGTCGCGCCGGCCGTCGACCAGGATCACGTCGGCCGAGGGGGTGTCCACCAGGGCGGAGCCCTCGGCGGGGGCGACGCGGACGTTGTGCAGCAGGAGTCCGAGGGCGGGCAGCACCTCGGCGGAGGGCTGCAGGGCGTTGGTGAGGAGCAGGAGTGAACTCATACCCGGTGGTCCCCTTTCCGGGTCGTCGCGGACGTGGCCGGCGGTCCTGACGGAGCGTCGGCCACGGAGCAGGTGGGGGTGGGGACGTCCGAGGGGCGAGACACGACCGGTTCGGGGGTGAACAGTGCGGGCCGGGGCGCACGCGCGGGGTCCCGCAACCCCTGGTGCTCCGTCACTGCCCTGCTCATCCGCGAACCTTCCGGTCTGCTCCCGCCGCACACCGCCCGTCCGCGCCCCGCACGTCCTTGTGCGGTTTGGGCCGGGCGGCCCCCCGGGACGGCCGGCGCGGGTGGGGCGCCGGCCTCCGGAGGCCATCCGTACGTGACGTCCTGAAAGCACAAAAGGACCCGGGGGCGACTCTGCCCAGGTCCCTCTCTGCGCACGAGAATAGCCGACCACCCCTCGCCGGGGGAGGGGCGCGCGACGATGCCTGGGCCACACCGGGGCCGTTCGGGCGTGACCCGGGGGCGCTCCGCGCCGTTCTCCCGGTGCCGCGCGCGCCGTGCGCGAGCAGCGGCATTGCGGCATCCGGGGCGGGCCGGTCCATCATGGGAGCCGCACCGGCCGCACCGTACGTGTACACCTTTGGCGTGGGTGCCCCGGCAGCAGGGCCGGGGTGCCGCACCGGGCGGGGACGTAGGAGGAGGACAGCCATGACGGCGACCGCGGACCACACTTCCACCCCGCGGGTGACGGACCCGGGGGCCGCCCGGGTGACCGTGCGGTACTGGGCGGCGGCCAAGGCCGCGGCCGGGCTGGCGGAGGAGGAGGTGCCCGCGGCCACCCTCGCCGAGGCCCTCTCGGCCGTCCGTGGGCGCCACCCCGGCAACGCCCGCCTGCACCAGGTGCTGGCGCACTGCTCCTACCTGGTCGACGGCGAGCAGGTCGGCAACCGCGACCACGCCACCGTCGACCTCCCGCCCGGCGCCACCGTCGAGGCCCTCCCGCCCTTCGCCGGCGGCTGACGGGCTGCGCCCCGAGCCGCCCGCAGGGCGGTCAGGGGCGCGAGGAACTGCGCGCAGGGGAACGGCACCACGTGCAACTGGCTCTCGTGCCCCGATCTGGCGGTGGTCCGCCTTCCGTACCCGCGCAGTTCCTCGCGCCCCTGGGTCGCTGCCCTGCCGGATCTCATCCCCAATCTCAGGAGCACCACATGACCCTCACCGCAGATCCCGTCCGTCGGAGCGGGACGCCGATCGTCGAGCCGGGCCTGCCGGTGGCCGGGCTGACGGCCGGGCTCTGTGCTGTGCTGGCGGCGGCCTCGCTGGCCGGCGGGCGATGGGGGCTGGCGGTAGCGCTGACGGTGGCTCAGGGGCTGACCGCGGTGGGGTGGTTCAGGCTGCACGGGATGTGGCCGGCCCGGCAGGGGATCGCGGCGGTGGCGCTGGCGGGCGTGGTGGCGGACCTCGCGGTGCTGGGTGCCGGGGCGGTGGGGCTGCTGGGCGCGCTCGGGACGTACCTGGTCGCGGTGCTGGTCTGGCAGACCTTCCGGCCGTCCGATCCGGCCGAGCGGTTCTACGCCCTGACGGTGCTGGCCTCCGGCGTGGTGCTGGCCGGGCTGGAGGCCTCGCTGCTGCTGGGCGGCCACACCCCGGCCGCGCTGCTGGCGGTGGCGGTCGCGGTGCTGCTGGCCGCCACCCCGGCCCCGGCGGCGGTGGCCGTCGCGGCGGCGCTGCTGCTCGGCGCCACCGCCGGGGTACTGGCGGGCGGTCCGCCGGTGCAGGCGGTGCTGGTGACGGTCGGCGCCCTGGTCGGGCGGCGGGTGGCCTCGTACGATTTCCCGTCGAGGTTCGTGCACTTCACCGCCGGGGTGGTGCTGCCGGTGGCGGTGGCCGCCCCGCTGGCCTGGATCGGGTCCGCGCTCCCGCTCTGACGTCCGCCTGTCGAGACGCGGTGTCCATGACGATCGCCGCCGCGGCCTCCGGGTGCCCCGCCGGGCGGCCCGGGCCGTGCCGCTGAGCGGCGCAGTCCGGCGGAATCCCGGAATGTGAGCGGATTCGTCTCAGTATTCGACATGCTGATGACAGCGGCCGTTTCGGTTCCCTAGCATCGTCGGCATGAAGCGACAGGCGGACCTCACGAAGCGGCGGGCGGTAGACCTGTGCCGCGTGTCCGCCTGCCTGTGTCGAATGCGCTGACCGGGCGGTTCTGACCGGTACGTCCGGCCCCGTCCACCCCGCCGAGCACCTCTGGCCTGGTATTTCCTGCCGTGGCCGACTCGGCCTCCCGATCTCTTGCCCCATCCCGGCTGCACCCACCCGCGTCTCGTCATACGAGACGACGTTCGGTACGGGCTGCCGCCGGGCGCTGCCCGCACACACCTTCCGCAGTACCGCCCCCGGATGGAGACACCACCATGAGCCGCAGTGACGTCCTGGTCGACGCCGACTGGGTCGAGGCCAACCTCGACAACCCGAAGGTCGTCGTCGTCGAGGTCGACGAGGACACCGCCGCGTACGACCTGAACCACATCCGCAACGCCGTCCGGATCGACTGGAAGCAGGACCTGCAGGACCCGGTCCGCCGCGACTTCGTCGACCAGGCCGGCTTCGAGGCGCTGCTCTCCAAGAAGGGCATCGGCAACGACGACATCGTGGTGCTCTACGGCGGCAACAACAACTGGTTCGCCTCGTACGCCTACTGGTACTTCAAGCTCTACGGCCACGGCGACGTCCGCCTGCTGGACGGCGGCCGCAAGAAGTGGGAGCTGGACGCCCGCGAGCTGGTCGCCGAGGTGCCCGAGCGCGCCGCGACCGAGTACAAGGCCCAGGAGCAGGACAAGTCCATCCGCGCCTTCCGCGACGACGTGGTGAACGCGATCGGCACCCTCAACCTGGTCGACGTCCGCTCGCCCGACGAGTTCGCCGGCCGCCTGCTCGCCCCGGCCCACCTGCCGCAGGAGCAGTCGCAGCGCCCGGGCCACGTCCCGTCCGCCCGCAACATCCCGTGGGCCAAGAACGCCAACGACGACGGCACCTTCAAGTCGGACGACGAGCTCGCGGCGCTCTACACCGCCGAGGGCGTCGACCTGGCGAAGGACACCATCGCCTACTGCCGCATCGGCGAGCGCTCCGCGCTCACCTGGTTCGTGCTGCACGAGCTGCTCGGCCAGACCAACGTCAAGAACTACGACGGCTCGTGGACCGAGTACGGCAGCCTGGTCGGCGTTCCGATCGAGCTCGGCGACAACTGAGCCTCGGCGCTCGAACCGTAAGGAAGGAAGACAGACATGTGCGGTGCGAAGGCCGGCGGCCCCGACCTGGCAGGAGTTGACGTGGCCAAGGAGACGATCATCCAGGGTTCCGTGACCCGCGACGGCGAGCCCGTCAACGGTTACGTCCGCCTCCTCGACGAGGGCGGCGAGTTCACGGCCGAGGTGCCCACCTCGGCGACCGGGCAGTTCCGCTTCTTCGCCCGTCCGGGCAAGTGGACGCTGCGCGCGCTGGTCCCGGGCGCGACCGTGGACCGCGTCGTGGTCGCCTCCCAGGGCGCCCAGACCGAGGTCGCGATCGCGGTCTGAGGACCCGTCACGACCACGGCGCCACCCGTGGCAGACGGCGGCCCCGTCACCCCCGCGCAGGGGGAGGCGGGGCCGTCCGCGTGCCGGGCGTCGGTTCCCGCACCCCGTAGGGTGGTTGCCCCGCGACCTACCCGCCGGTTCTCATTGGAGGGGAGAGAACCGGGGGACACGGGGGAGTGCGATGACGGGGGCAAGGGTGGCGCCGTTGGCCGGGGACGACCCGGTCCGGCTGGGGCCGTACCGGCTGCTCGGGCGGCTGGGTGCGGGCGGCATGGGCCGGGTCTACCTGGCCCGCGAGGACGGGCCGGACGGCAGGCTGGCGGCCGTCAAGACGCTGCTGCCGGAGGGCAGCCGCGACGAGGTGGACCGGCACCGGTTCGCCCGCGAGGCCAGGCTGGCCCAGCGGGTGGAGAGCGAGCACACCGTCCGGGTGCGCGGCGCCGATCCGGACGGCGACCCGCCGTGGCTGGCCCTCGACTACGTACCGGCGCCCTCGCTCGGCGAACTGGTCCGCACCGCCGGGCGGCTGCCCGGCTCCGCCGTCCGCTGGCTGGCCGCCGGGACGGCCGAGGCGCTGATGGTGCTGCACGCGCACCGCATCGTGCACCGCGACGTGAAGCCCTCCAACATCCTGCTGCCGCTGGACGGCCCCCGGCTGATCGACTTCGGCATCTCGCACGCCGCCGACCTCACCCGTACCGGCCTCACCCTCGGCACCCTCACCTTCACCTCGCCCGAACAGGCCCGGGGCGAACGCTCGGAGGCCGCCTCCGACGTCTACTCGCTCGGCGCCACCCTGTTCCACCTCGCGGTCGGCCGCCCTCCGTACCCGGACCACCACGACACCCTCCAGCTGCTCGCCCTGGTGCAGCACAACCGGCTCGACCTGACCGGCCTCCCCAAGGAACTGACCCCGCTGGTCCGCCCCTGCCTGGCCGCCGCACCCGGCGACCGGCCCACCCCCGCAGAGCTGCACGCCGCCTTCCTCGCCTCGCTGGACGGCCTCCCGGTCTCCTCCAGCGGCAGCCGCTGGCTCCCACCGCGCTGGACCGCCCTGATCGACGCGTACGAGCGGCGCGGCCGCGAGCTGGAGCTCGCCCACCCGTCCGGCGGCGAGTCGGCACCCACCAGGCTCGGACGGGTCCGGCGTCCCGGGTACGTCCCGGCTCCGCCGACACCCGCAGCGCCGATGCCCGCAGCGTCGACGCCTGAGCCGGCGCCGGCTCTGCCCGCCACACCGCCACCTGCCCCTGCGGCACCCGCCCCTGCGTCACCCGTCGGGCCGTCACCTGTCGGACCGTCACCCGCCGCGCCGGCACCGGATGTTCGGCCGCAGTCCGCTGCCCGACCGCCCGCGGCGGCCCAGGGGCCCTCGGTGCCGCCGCCCGTCACCACCCTCCCGCTCCGACGGCCGTCCGTCCCGCCGCAGTCTCCCGTCCCGTCCCGGTTCCCGTCGCCGTCCTGGCCGGCACCCGCACCCGCACCCGCACCTGCACCGGTGCCGGCGGCACCCGGGCAGGACAGCCGCCCGCCGCAGCGGCCCGAGCGGCCCGAGCGGCCGCGCGCCCGCTGGTGGCCCGTCCTGCTGGCCGGGGTGCTGGTGTTCGTGATCGCCGCCGGTGCCGTCCTGCTGCGTCCGTGGCAGTGGGGCGAGGGCGGCGGGGCGGGCGACACCCCCGGGGCCCACGGCACCACGCCGCCCGTCTCCGCGCCGGCCACCCCGCCCACCGACGACCCGGGCCTGATCGCCAACCTGGCCTTCCAGGGCGTCGCGGCCGGCGAGTGCCTGAGCACCCACCGGCTGCCGGGCGGCACCTGGTCCACCCCGTTCCCGGAGGAGGTGCCGTGCGGTTCGGCCGAGGCGCGCCTCAAGGTCCTCGCGGCCCTCCCGGGCACCAGCGCCAAGGGCTGTCCGGACGGCGTGGGCCGGGGCTCCTGGGTGCACGCGGCGCCGATGGCCGAGACCACGCTCTGCCTGGAGCGCCAGTACCGGGAGGGCGAGTGCTTCCCGGTGAAGGGCACGGACGGGGATCCGCAGCTGCGGGCGGAGGACCTGCTCGGCAGTTGGCCGTGCGACGGGGCGCCCGCCGGGGCCCAGGGCTACGACGCGCGCGCTGCGGATCACCGCCGTGCACCCGGGCCCGGTGCCGGACGGCGGCTGCCGCCGCGGCACGGACGACCAGGCCGTCTACCGCCAGTTGGAGGTGAACGGCGGCACCGT
>NZ_BAAAYB010000097.1:0-28597 GCF_039535905.1 Kitasatospora albolonga
CCTGGCCGAGGAGGTGTTCGCCGCCCACGGCATGACGGGGCTCGACGGCCGCCCTGCCCCACCCCGCGCCCGTCGCCGCCCGGCTCGCCCGCGGCTACCCGCCCCGAGGGCGCCGGCTACGTCGAGCAGCGCGGCCAGTACGCGCCCTGGACGCCGTCCGGCACCGGGCCCGCCGTCACCCCGGACGACATGGGCCGGTACCTGGCCGACCAGCTGAAGGGGGATCAGCTCGCCCGGTCCATGCAGCAGACCCGGGTGACCGCCGACGACCGGATGCCCGGCATGGGCTACGTCCTCGAACACCGCCTGCGGAAGGGCCGCCCGGTGGTGTGGAAGGACGGCGACGTCCCCGGCTACCACAGCGCGATGGCGCTGCTGCCGGAGCAGGGCTTCGGCGTGTACGTGGCCGTCAACGGCGACGGGACCGGCGCCGTCGGCCCCTGGGACGTCCGGAGGATCGTGGACCTGGTCCTGGACAGCCGCCTCCCCGCGGCTCCCGTCCCGGAGGTCCCGGTGACCCCGGAGGCGGCCGGGTCGGCGGCTCACGCCGGACCGTACCGGTCGACCCGCACCAGCCGGAGCAGCCTGATGAAGGCGGCCACGCTGTTCGCCGTTCCGACGGTGGAGGCGGAGCCGGACGGCACCCTCACCACCACCGGACTCTCCCCCGACCCGGCCCGTCCGACCCAGCACTGGATCCCCGTCGGCCCCGGGCCTCTACCGGGAACCGGGACGGCGAGGCCCGGATCTCCTTCCCCGGGGACGGCGTCCTGGTCTCCTCCGAATTCCCCTCCGAGGTCTACGAGAAGCTGCCCTGGTACGACAGCCCGACGCTGGACGTCCCGCTGTTCGGGGCCGGTGCGGCGGCGCTGGTGGCCGCTGCCGTCGGCATCCCGGTCGCGGCGGCCGTCCGGCGGGCCAGGCGGCGTCCGGCCGCACCGCGAGCGGCCCGGTTCGCGCTGCTCGCCGCCTGGGGGTGCGGGGCGCTGAGCGCAGGCTTCCTGGGCGGGTTCGCCGTGGTGGGGGCCGATCCGAACGTCCTGATGGCAGCCGTCCCGCTGAACGCGCCCGGGCTGGCGGCCGTGCCCGTGCTGGCGACCGCCACGGCGGTCTGTGCCCTGCCGATGGTTCCGGCGACGGTGCTGGCCTGGCGCCGGGGGTGGTGGAGCCGGACCGGCCGCGTCGCGTACACCCTGCTGATGGTGGGCGCGGCCGGGTTCTTCGCGGTGGCGGCCGACTACCGCCTGCTGCTGCTCCCCTGAGGGCGGGTCACCTGCGGATTCCCGTTCGTGTGCAGGTGGGAGGCCGTGCGAGTATGCCGGGTCAGCTGCCTGGAGGACCGACCGATGCCCGCACCCCTGCCCGTACCCCCGTCCCTGCCCGTACGCCGCGTGCTCGGCGGCCGTCCGTTCGCCGAGATCGGCGAGCCCGTGGCGGCCGAGCGCAGCGAGGAGCGGGGAGAGGTCGCGGTCGGCGGCGAGCTGGGGGACCTGCAGTGGGCGGGGCGGGACGTCGCAGGCTGGCACGGCCACCGCGTCGGCGTCTACGGGACCGACGCCCTGGACTGCCGACGGCTCGTCAGCAGCCGCTGGCCGGTGCGCTCGCTCGCCTTCCACCCGAGCCTGCCGCTGCTGGCGGTCGGGACGGGCGACTACGACGGCGGCTACATGTTCGAGGGCGAGCTGCTGCTCGTCGACCTCACGGACGGGAGCACGGTCTCCGCCCTGGAGCACGACCGCGAGGTGCGGCGGGTGCGCTGGCGGCAGGACGGTCGTGCACTCGAACTGCTGCTGGCCCCGCCGGACGAGGACGCGGCGAAGAAGCCGTTCACCCGCGGCTTCGAGGCGCTCGTCGAGCGGGCGGACTGGCGGGCCGTCACCGAACGGAGCGTGACCTCGCGCGAGCTCGGCGGGTCGTCGGTGAAGGCCGGACACGACCGCGGCCCGGCGAAGGAGGCCGCCCGGGACCTGGTCGCCGGTCTCGCCGGTGTCGCCGGTGTCGCCGGCGGACGGTCACCGCGGCGCCAGGTCTGGGCGGTCGAGGCGCTGGCCGACGGCCGGGTGCTGGCCGCGCTGGAGGGCACCGCACTGGAGTGCTGGCTGCCCTCCGGCGAGCCCGCCTGGTCGGTGCCCGACCCGGACGGCGGGCGGCAGCTCGCGGTGTGCCCGGGTGAGGCGGCGGCGTGGGTCAACGTGCCCCGGCGTCGGCGTTGGACGGGCTCCGACGGGGAGGACGCCCCCAGCGCCGTCGACCTGCTCTCGCTGGCCGACGGCAGCACCCTCGACTCGGCCGAGGTCCCCTTCCCGGCCTCGATGACGGCCGACGACCGCGGGTGGGTCGCGCTGCGCGACACCCGCGACGAGGAGTCGAAGCCCGCGCTGGTGCTGATCTCGCCGGAGCGGGAGGTCGTGGCGGGCCCGACGGTCGGCGGCTACGACCTCTTCAACCACCACCTGGAGGTGCGGCGCGGCCCCGAGCTGCTGTTCATCCAGGGCAAGCGGAAGAAGCCCTGAAAGGAGCGGCGGTTCGTCTCGCTCGCTCCGGAGACGGGCGGCGGCAAGACGAAGGTCCGCGAACACTTCCCGCTGGAGTGGGACACCGAGCGGAACGGGCGGCTCTTCGGCGGCCCGGCCGTACGCCTCTCCGAAGGCGGCGAGGCCCTGGTCCACGCGGGCTGGATCCACCACGGGCACGGCCTGCTGCCCGGGAACGCGTTCATCGCCCGGCGCGGCTTCCCGGACGGAACCCTGCAGTGGGCGTTCACCGGCGACCACTCCGCCACCGCGCTCGACACCGACGGCCGGACGGTCTACGCGGCCCTCACCTCCGGTGAGGTCCTCGCCCTCGACGCGGTGGACGGCGCGGTGCTGTGGCGCTCTCGCGCGGAGGTCGGCGGGGTGCCGACCGTCGTCCTCTCGCTGACGGTGTCGGGTGGCGGGGAGCTGGTCCTCGGCACGGTGGACGGGCGGATCCTGCTCTGTCCTGTCGGGGGCCGGGGCTAACCTGCGGCCGAGCGGACCAGTGGTGATCAGGGAGGACGTGCCATGGGTGGCAACGAGTGGACGGCGACGGGGCCGTACCAGGAGGACCTGGGGGCGGCCTTCCGGCAGGCCCAGAAGGACGAGCTGACGAGGGATCACCACGGGTTTCCGGGGCGGGACATCGTCGAGCTCTGGGAGGACGAGGCCTGGCAGGAGTACATCCTGACCGGGGGCACGTGCACGGTGCTCGACCACCACGCGCTGATCGACGCCGAGGCGGGCGACCAGTTCGCCATGATGCGCCCCCTGACCGAGGCCGAGATCCGTGGCTGGGCCCCCGACGGCCGGCCCACGCGCGAGCAGTGGGAGGCCGCCACGCGCCGGCTGCTCGACCCGGTCGAGCGTGGGATCGGCCGGTGCACGGTGCTGTACCGGGACGGTGAACCCGCCGAGATCGGCTACTGGGGCTGCACCGCGGACTAGGGCGTTTCTTTCGGATCATCGTGCTGACCAGATGAAGATGGCGGCGAGGTGGAGTCCGGCGAGGTAGATGGTGGCGGTCTTGTCGTAGCGGGTGGCCAGGCCGCGCCAGTGCTTGAGTCTGTTGATGCACCGCTCCACGGTGTTGCGGCGCTTGTAGGTCTCGTAGTCGCATGCGGGTGGTCTGCCTCCGCGTCGGCCCAGGCGTTTGCGGTTGGCGACCTGGTCGGCGGGCTGCGGGATGACGGCCCGGATGCCGCGCCTTCGCAAGTGGGCCCGGATCGCGCGGGAGGAGTAGGCCTTGTCCGCCAGGACCGCCTCCGGCGTGGTTCTGGGTTTGCCGACGGGTCGGGGGACGCGGATGCGGGCCATGAGATTCTCGAACTCCGGCGCGTCCCCGGCCTGTCCGGGGGTGAGGACGAAGGCGAGCGGCCGGCAGTTGCCGTCGGCGGCGAGGTGGATCTTCGTGGTCAGCCCGCCGCGGGAGCGTCCGAGGGCATGGTGGTGGGGCTCGTCGGCCGGAGCCCCTTTTGACGGGCTCCGGCCGCGTGCTGGTGAGCGCGCACGACGGTGGAGTCGACCGCGACGACCCAGTCCAGGTCGCCGTCGGCGTCCGCCTGGGCGAGCAGAGCGGTGAAGACCTTCTCCCAGGTGCCGTCGAGCGCCCACATCCGCAGGCGGTTGTGGGCGCCCTTCCAGGACCCGAACCGCTCGGGCAGGTCCGCCCAAGGCGTCCCGGTGCGGTACTTGAACGCGATCGCGTCGATCACCTGCCGGTGATCACGCCACCTCCCACCCCGCCTCGGTGCACGGTCCGGCAGCAACGGCTCGATCCGCGCCCACTGGGCATCAGTCAACGACACATCAGATCCAACGATCCGATGATCCGAAAGAAACGGCCTAGCTCCGTGCAGTGGTCCGGTGGCGCCCGCCTAACGGGGGGTCACGACCGGTGCGGAGGGGTGGCCGGTGGTGGGGTCGAGGGTGAAGACCGCGGTCTCCTCGTCCGTGGTCACGGTGATCCGGTCGGTCCCGGACCAGGAGGCGCGGCCGAAGTTGCCGCGGGGGTCGCGGTCCCGCCACACGCCCAGGTCCCAGTGGCGGGCCGACCAGCCCCTGCCGGTCAGCACCTGCACCTGGTAGTCCGGGTCGATGGAGCCGGAGACGTTGGTCACCAGCAGAACGCGGTCCGGGTGGTCGGGGTCGGCCACCCGGGTCACCGAAAGGCCGTCGCCCCCGAAGACCATGGCAAGGAAGACGATCGGCGCACCGACGATCAGCAGGGCCACCAGACCGGCCGCGCAGCCGACCTGCGACCACACGGTGCGGAACTCCAGCTCCACCACCAGCGACACCACGGTCAGCCCGATCGCGGTGCCGACCAGCAGCACGGGGTGGTCCAGCCAGTCCTCCAGCACCACCAGGCCGCCCGACCGGTGGGCGAACCTCCCCGGCAGGTAGGCCAGGACCGCCAGCAGGGCCAGGCCCCTGAGCGACCACGCGATCCGTCTGCGCCGCTGCGCCGTCATCCGCCCCCGTTTGATCATGGGCGGGACTGTACTACGCCGCTCGACCGGGCCCGCCGGGCCCCGTCCTGAGGGGCCGTCAGGGCCCGTGTCCTAGCGGTACCAGGTGCGGATGGCGGTGGCGGCCTCGCGGACGTCGGCGTGGCCGTCGCGGATGCGGGCGGCGAGTTCGGCGGCCTGCTTGGGTTCGGCGGTGACGATCACGCCGGAGGCGGCGAGGTAGGAGGCGGTGACCACGGCGGCGAAGTGCTCGTTGGCGAACTCCAGGGCGGGGACGCGGACCAGTTGGTGCATCAGGGCGGCGGCGCGCTGGTTGACGGCGCCGTAGACGGGGACGTCCATCACCTCGTCGACGTGGCGGGCGACGGCGGCGGCCAGCGTGCCGTAGTCGGTGACGTCGGGATCGGTGGGCAGGAACTGGTGGGCGATGTCCAGCAGCCAGGCCCGGTCCACGCGCAGGATCACGCCGCGTCCGCCGTCCCGGCGCCGGCCCGCCTGCCGGCCGGGTACGGCCCGAACTCGGCCTCGAAGGCAGGGCCCCAGGCCTGCGCGAAGTGTGCGGCGGCGGTCAGGAACCGGTCCCGCCGCTCGTCGGCCTCCTCGGCCAGGACCTTGCGCGCGTAGTCGGGCAGGGTCATCCCGGCGGCCTCGGCGCGCTGCTCCAGTGCCTCGTGCACCCCGTCGTCCAGCCGCACGTTGAGTTGCTTCATGGCTCCAACGTAGCGAACGGTAGTGGGTGCTACAAGGTGGTGTCGCGCTCCCGGGGCGGAGGGCCGACGAGCTGGATGCGCTCGGGTGCCGCCGGCGTGCGGGGAACCGGACGGGAGGACTACCGGGCGAAGTGGTGCCAGTGGCCTTCGGAGACGACCTCGACGGTGCCGTCGACGACCGTGATCGCCGATTCGTCGTCCAGGGCGTAGCCCGGGACGGGGAGGCGGGCGGCCCAGCGTTCGGCGTCGGGGGTGGTGTTGTCGGGGCACATCGGGTTGTCGAGGTGGGGGAAGACGGCGAAGTCGACCAGGTCGAGGGCGGTGTCGTCGTCGGGGGCGGCGGTGGGTGGCTGCCAGCCGAGGAACTCGTGGCCGACGTGCGGGGCCGTCACCATGCTGCCGGCGCTCAGGCCGACGTAGACCGTGTCGTGGAGGGTGGGGAAGAGCGCCGCGAGGCCCGAGGTGAGCATCCAGTGGTGCAGGTAGCGGACGTCGCCGCCGCAGACCAGGAGGGCGTCGGTCTCGCGGACCAGGGGGATCCAGTGGTCGTCGGGGAGGCTGGGGAGGGCGGTGAGTTCGAGCATGCCGACGGACTTCCAGCCGAGTTCGACCAGCGGGGTGGGGGACTGCCCGGCGATCTGACGCCAGGTCATGACGGCGGTGCGGGGGAGCATGCCGTACATCGCGGTGGGGATGCACAGGGCGGTGGCGTCGGCGACGGGCTTGTCGAGGAGGTGGGTGAGCGCGTCGCGGATGGTCCCGTTGCTGACGCCGCCGGAGGTGAGGAGGAGTTTCATCGGGCCTTCCGTCGGGGGTCGGGGGCGGGGCCAGGGGTCGGAGGTCGGAGGTCAGGCCAGCCCGGCCGCGATGGCGCGGCGGACGGCGTCGGCGCGGTCCTGGATGCCGGCCTTGGCGAAGAGGTTGTTGATGTGGGTCTTGACCGTGGCCTCGCTGACGAAGAGCTCCTCGGCGATGGCCCGGTTCGGCAGGCCGCGGCCGATCGCCGCGAGCACCTCGCGTTCGCGGCGGGTGAGGTCGGCGGGCAGCGGCTGCGGTTCGGCGGAGGAGCGGCTGCGGGCGGTGGCGAGCAGGCGGTCCTGGACCTCGCGGTCCAGGACGGACTGGCCGGCCGCGGCTGCGCGGACGGCGCGGAGGATGTCCTGGCGGCCGGCGTTCTTGGTGAGGTAGCCGCGGGCCCCGGCGCCGAGGGCGGCCATGATGGACTCGTCGTCGGCGAAGGTGGTGAGCACCACGACGGCCACCTGCGGGTGTTCGGCGGTCAGTCGGCGGGTGCTCTCGATCCCGTCCAGGACCGGCATCCGAAGGTCCATCAGCACCACGTCCACCGGCTGCCCGGCGGCCAGCGCCGCGAGCACCTCGGTGCCGTCGGCCGCCGCCGCGACCACCGTGACGTCGGGCGCCAGGTCGAGCACCGCGGCCAGGGGCTCGCGCACGGCGGCCTGGTCGTCGGCGACCACCACGCGCAGCGGCCGGTTCTCCTCGTCCGGTGCGTCGTTCATCCCGGGATCACCGCCTCCACCAGCCAGCCTCCCCGGTCCGGTCCCTCGGTGACCGGTCCCGTGGTGAGGGTGCCGCCCAGCAGGGCGACCCGTTCCCGCATTCCTACCAGGCCCATCCCACTGCCGGCGGCCGGTTGCCCCGCGCGCCGGGCCGGTCCGTTGCGGACCCGGAGGGTGGTGGAGGCCTCGGCGAAGGCCAGCTCCACCGTGACGGGGCCGCCGGGGGCGTGCCGGGTCGCGTTGGTCAGCGCCTCCTGGGCGATCCGCAGCAGGTTCTGGGTGGAACGCGCGGACAGGTCGCGGACGGTGCCGGTCACCCGCAGGGCGTCGCGGTGCCCGGAGGACTCCGCCATCGCGGCGAGGCTCTCCACCAGCGGGAGGGCGTCCTCGCGCAGCGCGTGCACCGTCCACTGCGCCTGCCGCAGGCTCTCCCGGACCAGGTCGTGCGCCTTGGCGTTGGCCTCCCGCACCTTCGCGAGGTCACCGGTCTCGATCAGCGCGTCGGCCAGCTCCAGCTGCATGTTGATCCCGGCCAGCGAGTGCGCCAGCACGTCGTGGACGTCCCGGGCGATCCGGCCGCGTTCGGTCAGCACGGCGGCCTGGGCCTCGGCCCGGGCGGCGCGTTCGGCCGACTCGGCGGAGGCCACCATCGCCTCCACCGCCCGCTGCCTGCTCCGGCTGAGCATGCCCGTGACCACCGGGACGCCGGTGGTCAGGCCGACCGTCCAGGGGAGCTGCTGGTGGCCCGGGCCGAGGCCGAAGTACAGCACCGCGCCGCAGAGCAGGCTGGTCAGGGCGGCCAGCGCGAGGGCCTGCCGGGCCGGGAAGCGGAAGCCGATGTGACCGGCCAGGAAGTAGGCGAACAGGAAGCCGGAGCCGCTGCTGCTCAGCCCGGTCAGCGCCGCGGCGGCCAGGACGCCGCCGGTCAGCAGCGGCAGGGTGATCCGGGGCGGGCAGTCCGCCGGGAGGTGACGGGACGTCAGGGCGAGCGAGCAGACCACCAGCAGGAGGAGGACGGCCAGGCCGCGGCCCGTGAGGCCGATCGGACGGGTGGTCAGGAACGCGGAGGCGATCACCACCAGGGTGACGACCCAGCGGACCGCGCCGTCCTGACGGAGCAGCACGGTGCGGTGGCCGCCCGGCCCCTGATCAGGGGTCGGGCGGGGGCTGGAGGTGTTCACGGACACGGCGCGACCCTACTCCCGGTTCAGGACGCCCGGCCGGTGCCGACCACGGCCCGCGCGTCGGCCCGCGCGTCGGCCGACTGCGGCAGGACGGTGCTCACGGTGCGGCTGCGCAGGTAGATGGTGGCCAGCCTGGTCACCACCTCGGTGAGCGCCATCAGGACGAAGGCGGCGACCCAGGCCTGCTGACCCGTGATCCGGTGGTCGGCACTGAACCGGGCCACGTGGGGCGCGCCGCCGCCGTAGGTGACCCAGAGCTGGAAGGCCATCCGGGTGCCCATGCCCAGCACCCAGAGGGCGGCGGAGGTGGCTCCGGCCTTGATGAACAGCTGCCCGCCGCGGTTGCGGATCCGGGTGAAGAGGCCGCCGGCGATGCCGAGCGCGGCGCCGACGGCGACCAGGACGGCGATCAGCACCAGGTCGTTGCCGGCGGTGGGCACGCCGTCGAGGTAGCTGTTGGCCACGAAGGCCACGATGGCGAGCGGGACGAGGTAGGAGCGGCGGTCCAGGCGGCCCTCGCGGAGCTGGCGGAAGACCACGAGGAGGAGGGCGAGGTCGGTGATCCATTCGGTGGCTGTCATGGGTCCAAGCCTGCTGATCAGGGGCTCGGAACACCTGCACCCACGGGTGGAAAGAGGGGTGGAGAAAGCCGGTGGAGCTCCTGTCCCGGGCGGCCCGGTGGCTGTGCGTGAGGCCTGCACGCCGGCTGCGCCGCGAGGGCTGGGTCCTGCGCTGATCCGGTGGCCGACGAGGTGGTAGCCGCGGTGGGGGCCACCGAGTTGCCGAACCGGTTTGGGCTCCGTTCGAGGTCAACTCATGGTGATGGCCGGGGGCTTCCCGACCACGTCAACGAGCGCTGCGCGGTCCGCGAGCGATGATCGGTGAGCCACCGTCCTGCGGCAGGACGACCAGGAACCGCCAGAGGCCGGTCTCCACGTTCGCCAGTCCGATCGTCGCCGCGGATGCGAAAGCCTCGGCTGCGGTCCCGGTGCCCTCGGTCAGCTCGTCGAGCTCCGCGTAGAACTTCGCCAGATCCGCGGAGGGGCCGCTGATCCACGAACGGACGTTCGCCCCCTTGCGCAGCGCGGCGAGCAACTCGTCACGCATCGTGCCCTGAGCCGATTCCAGGACTCGACCGTGAAGGCGTTCCTGGACGCACGGCTGCGTCCGGGACAGCTCGGCCTCCCGGCGACACCGCCGGCACGAATGCAGGGCGTCGGGAACGAAGAGATGCAGGTGGACGGTGGTGTGCCGCGCGGAGATTCCGCACAGCGTCCCGCGCTCGCCCGCCGCATGCTCGACACCGGGAACGCCGTTCACCCCGCAGGCACCGAAGCGGGCCGGCTCTCGCGCTGTGGCAAACGACCAGTCATCGTTCGGGGCATCGATCACGCGGAGAGCATGCCACAGCGGCTTCTCGTCCGATCACGATCACGGACGTCGCGAGTTCGACTCGTCAGCGAGCGCGACGAGGGTGTTCACCGTTGGGGGCGTGCGGTGGCCGGATGCTCGGGGTCGAGGGCGTCGGCGCGTCGCCGTAGCTCGGCGGCGATCGGGTCCCAGTCGGGTCCGTGGAAGTCGAGGTTGAGCGCGGCCTCGCGCATCAGGTCGGGTTCGTCGGGGCGTTGCAGCAGGATCAGCCGGTAGGTGAGGTTGCGCAGCCACACCGGCAGGTGGCCGTCGACGTAGTGGGGGTAGAGGGCCCGCAGCATGGCCAGGATCGTTCCGGCGTCGGCGAAGGTCAGCTCCTCGACGAAGTAGACCTCGTCGTGATCGCGCACCGGACAGCCCGGTGTGGGTCGTGGCCCGTCGCCGTAGAGGCATTGGGCGTGCTCGGTCAGTGTGCTGTGCATCTGGCCGGTCCTACGGCCGCCGGTGTTCTCCTCCCGGGTCGCTCACCGCTCAGGCGAGGTGGAGGTCGACGTAGGGGACGGTGTCGCCGGGGAGGGTGTAGCGGTCGGTCTCGGTGAAGCCGTGGTGGAGGGCGAAGAGGAGGCCGTCGTGGTTGGAGGCGAGGACGACGGTGGTGACGGCGGTGGCGCCGAGGGTGCGGGCGTGGGCGAGTTCGTGGTGGTAGAGGGAGGTGCCGTGGCCCTGGCGGCGGTGGGCGGGGAGGATGCGGGCGATGACGGTGGTGGCGGGCTCGTCGTCCGTCGGTGGGCGGACGGTGGCGCAGCCGATGAGGAGGCCGTCGAGGTGGGCGAGGGTGAGGCGGTTGCGGGTGGCGCGTTCGCGGATCTCGTCCGGGGTGAGTTGGTGGGTGGGGATGATCGTGTTGTGGACGTGCTGCCAGTCGAGGAGGTCGGACTCGCCGTCCACGACCCGGATCTGAAGATCGCTCATGGGGGTAGCGAAGCGGGCGGGCGGCGGTGGCGTCAACCGGGATTCGGACACCGGGATTCGGACGCGGAAGCGGACGGGCCCCGGCACCGGGAGGCGGTGGCGGGGCCCGTGCGGAGGTGAGGCGGTGTCAGGGGCTGACGGCCAGGACCAGGTAGGCGCCCATCACGGCGAGGTGGACGCCGCCCTGGAGCGGGGTGGCGCGGCCCGGCATGACGGTGAGGGTGCCGACGGCGATGGTCAGGGCCAGCAGCACCATGTGGGTGGAGTCGAGGCCGAGCACCAGGGGGCCGCTGAGCCAGGCCGAGGCGACCGCGACGGCGGGGATGGTGAGGCCGATGGAGGCGAGGGCCGAGCCGTGCGCCAGGTTGAGGCTGGTCTGGAGGCGGTTGCGGCCGGCCGCGCGGACGGCGGCGATGGTCTCGGGGGCGAGCACCAGCATGGCGATCACCACACCGACCACCGAGGAGGGCAGCCCGGCGTCGGCCACGGTGCGCTCGATGGTGGGGGAGACGCCCTTGCCGAGGCCGACCACGGCGACCAGGGCGACGCCGAGCAGGGCGAGGCTGATCCAGGCCTGCTGCTTGGTCGGCGGCTCGGCGTGGTCGTCGTCGTGGCCGCCGACGTCGTCGAGGATCCGGCCGCTGGGGGAGAGGGGGAGGAAGTAGTCGCGGTGACGGACCGTCAGGGTGCTGACGAAGAGTCCGTAGACCAGCAGCGAGGCGACGGCGGCGAAGACCAGCTGGGTGGTGGAGAACTGCGGACCGGGCTTGCTGGTGGTGAAGGTCGGCAGCACCAGGCTCAGGGTGGCCAGGGTGGCGATCGCGCTGAAGGCCGCGCCGGTGCCCTCGGGGTTGAACACCGCGACCCGGTGGCGCAGTGCGGTGACCAGGATGGAGAGGCCGACGATCCCGTTGCAGGTGATCATCACGGCGGCGAACACGGTGTCCCGGGCCAGGGTGGCGTTCTTCTCGTTGCCGTCGGCCATCAGCGTGACGATCAGGGCCACTTCGATGATGGTGACCGCCACCGCGAGGACCAGGGAGCCGAACGGTTCGCCCACCCGGTGGGCGATCACCTCCGCGTGGTGCACCGCCGCCAGCACCGAGCCCGCGAGGAACAGCGCCACCACCGCGACCACCGGGCCGGGCAGTGATCTGCCCCAGGTGAAGGCGAGCAGCACGAAGGCGAGTACGGGTACGAGGGTGGTCCACTTCACAGCTTCACGACGGGCCTGGGCGTTCATGACCTCGAGTTTTCCAGCCGGGGGAGCCCTGGCACGAAGCCCCGGCCGCCCTCGGCGTGTCGCCCGTGGCGGCCCCGGCGGGGAGTGGCCGGGGCCGCCACGGGTGACGCTGCGTCAGTGTCCGGCGTGCAGCGAGTCGGTGGCCTTGATCTGCTTCCAGGACCGGGGCTCCTGCGGGGCCGCGGCCTTGGCGAGGCCCTGCGGGGCCGAGGGGGCGGCGGGGGTGGTGGCGGTGCCGGGGGCCGGCTTGCCCGGGGTGAGCAGCCAGCTGTCGAGCAGGGCGGACAGCGGCTTGCCGGAGATCCGCTCGGCGTAGGAGCGGAAGTCCGCCAGGGAGGCGTTGCCGAGCCGGTGCTCGGTCGGCCAGCCGCGCAGGATGGCGAAGAAGGCCTGCTCGCCGACCGCGTTGCGCAGCGCCTGGACGGCGAGGGCGCCCCGGTCGTAGACGGCGCTGTGGAACTGGTTGTCCGCGCCCGGGTCGCCGGGGAGCACCTGCCACCACGGGTCGTCGGCCGGGCGGGAGGCGTACGTCCAGTCGGCCAGCTCCTGGGCGGTGCCCTCGCCCTCGTGCTCGGACCAGAGCCACTGGGCGTAGCGGGCGAAGCCCTCGTTCAGCCAGATGTCGCTCCAGCGCTCCAGCGAGACGCTGTCGCCGTACCACTGGTGGGCCAGCTCGTGGGCGACCACGGAGGTGTTGGAGCCGGCGGCGAAGACCTTGGGGCTGTAGAAGACCTGACCCTGCGTCTCCAGGGCGTACCGGGTGGGCACGTTGGGGACGTAGCCGCCGACGGTGGCGAAGGGGTACGGGCCGAACTGGGTGGCCAGCCAGTCGGTGATCTCGCCGGTGCGCTCCAGGCTGGCGCGGGCCGCTCCCTCGTACTCGCCGAGGTCGCGGCTGTAGGCGGTGATGACGGGTACGCCGGCGGCCGTGGTGGTGGTCGTGGTGTCCAGGTCGAAGCGGCCGACGGCGAGGGTGGCCAGGTAGGTGGCCTGCGGCTTGGTCTGGCGCCAGCTGTACCTGGTCCAGCCGAGCTTGGAGGACTGGCCGACCAGGGCGCCGTTGCTGATCGCCTGGGTGCCGTCCGGGACGGCGACGGAGACGTCGAAGGTGGCCTTGTCGGTCGGGTGGTCGTTGCTCGGGTACCACCACCAGGAGCCCTCGGGCTCGTTGGCCGCGACGCCGCCGTCCGGGGTGCGCTGCCAGCCGGTCCAGCCGTAGACCTTCCGGCTGGAGGGCACGTCGTCGTACCGGACGACGACGGTCACCTTCCTGCCCTTGGCGAGCGGGGCGGCGGGGGTGATCTCCAGCTCGTGGTCGCCGGTGGCGGCGAACTTCGCCTGACGGCCGTTCACCTGGACCTCCTGGACGGCCAGGGCGAAGTCCAGGTTGAAGCGGGCCAGCGCCTCGGTGGTGGTGGCCAGGATGGTGGCCGTGCCCGAGAGCTGGTCGGTGGCGGGCTGGTAGGTCAGGCGCAGGTCGTAGTGCGAGACGTCGTAGCCGCCGTTGCCGTAGTCCGGGTAGTACGGGTCGCCGACGCCGGCGGAGCCGTAGGGGGCCGTGCCCGCGGTGGCGGGTTGGGCCAGGAGCAGGACGGCTGCTGCGGCGGCGGCGAGGGTCAGCCTGGTGCGCACGGGGTCCTCCGGTGCGTCGAGTACGGACGGGGTCGTTCGACGCTAGAGCGTGCGGGGGTCGGTGGGGTGGGGATCGGCGGGGCCGTTATGAAATGTTCACGCCAGTTCATTCGCGGCAACGGGCGCTGCCGGGACGGTCGGTGACGGGTCGTCGAACGCCGTGACGTCCTCCTGGCGCACCAGGTTGTCGGCGGCGAGCACCTCGCTGCGCAGCGCCGAACCGGCGGCGGCCCGTGCGGCGGCGACGGCCGGGTGCGAGAAGGAGACGGTCAGGACGTACGGGGGCGGCCCGGTGATGGTGTTGTGGCTGTCGATCGGCGGAGAGAGCCCCTTGCCGATCCGGCTGAGGTCCTGGCCGGGGCAGAGCGCCAGCGCGTCCAGCCGGACGGTGCCGCCGAGCGGGGCCGCCAGGCCGCCGTCCGGGGTGCGCGTGGTGCCCTCGACGAGGGTGACGGGGAGGTGGTGGCCGCCGGCCACCAGTCCGTCCGGGCCCTCGATCTCGACGGTCACGCCCTCGGCGCCGAGGGAGGCGGGGAGGGTGAGCGGCACCAGGCCCGGGGCGACGGCGAGGTCGATCTCGAACTCGCCGGGGTCGTCGCCGGAGAGGCGCTGCGAACCGTAGGAGGTGAGCACCAGCTGCGGGCCCTTGATCCGCCCCACCGGCTCGAACGGCGGGAGGGCGTGGCGGTGCCGGCCCTTGGCGCCGCACGCGCTGCCCATCGAGGTGCCGCCGCCGGGCAGGGCCAGGTCGCTGGTCGAGCCCACGACCGGGTTGTGGGTGGGACGGCCGCCGCGGTGGGCGGGGGAGAAGTCGGAGTAGCTGACCGCCACCGCCAGGAGCAGCAGTCCGCAGAGCACCCAGAGCGCGAGCTTCCCCCGGCGGTCGATCCAGCGGGAGGCCTTCGCCGACACCGGGTCGGACGGCGACCAGCGGCGGCCGCCCGGGTCGACCGGGGCCTCCTCCCGCCACTTGGCGGCGAGCATCCGGGCCCGGGCCGAACCCTCCTGGGCGGTGGCGCCCTTGACGAAGTCCTCGTCCAGCACCAGCCCCTCGAACGGGTCCGGCCCGGAGGGGCGGTCGGAGCGGTCGGTGGGGTTGCTGGGGTCCGGGCGACGCTGGTCCGGATCTTCGGCTATCGGCACGGGCAGAAGTATGCACCGGTGCACCGACGGTCCGGTCGCTAGGGTGGGGCCATGATCATTCCACCGCCGCCGGGCGACTTCCGGGCGTACCTGTTCGACTGCGACGGGACCGTCGTCGACTCCATGCCCGTCCACCACCGGGCGTGGAGCGCGGCCGTCGGTGAGTGGGGCGGCGAGTTCCCCGAGGGCCTCTTCTACGCCTGGGGCGGCCGCCCGGTCGCCGACATCGTCGCGGACCTGAACGCGCGTCAGGGCCTGGCCATGCCGGTCGCCGAGGTGGCCGCCCGCCGCGAGGAGCTGTACCGCGAGCTGCTCCCCGAGGTGGCGCTGCTGCCCGGCATCCTGCCGCACGTCGAGGAGGCCTTCCGTCACCGCCGCTCGGCCGTGGTCTCCGGCAGCACCCGTGACTCGGTCGAGGCCTCGCTGAAGGCGGTGGGCGTGGAGGGGATGTTCGCGACCCTGGTCTGCGCCGAGGATGTCACCCGGCCCAAGCCCGACCCGGAGGGCTTCCTGCTGGCCGCCCACCGCCTGGGTGTCGAGCCGCGGCACTGCCTGGTCTTCGAGGACTCCGTGCTCGGCCTGGAGGCGGCGGCCGCCGCCGGGATGGCCGCCGTGGACGTGCTCGCACCGCGCGGCTGATCGCGGGGCTGACCTCGGGGCTGACCGGGCGTCAGACCGTCGCCCAGGTACGGCCCTCCGGGAGGTCGGCCAGGCCGGGGGCGGAGAGGTGCAGGACCTCGTAGTGCTCCTCGCCGGCGGCGGGGCGGGGGCGGGGGCCGGCGAGGAGGACGAAGCGCAGCAGCTGCCAGTGGTGCGGGTCGAGGGCCAGCGCGGCGGTGTGGACGTCCTCCTGCCGGGCCAGCTCGGCGAGTTCCTCGGTCTCGCGGGCGATCAGCTCGGTGAGGCCGAGGCCGGTGCGGTCCCGGTCGGGGTCGACCGGCACGGCGGTGAGGCGGCGGGAGGCGGCGCGGGGCACGGCCGCGCGGGCCGGGCCGGCGTGCTGGGCCAGGCCGGTCCAGTGCAGGGCGGCCGGGCGGCCGAAGTCCCGGACGATGTTCTGGAAGCCGCCGCCACCGACCAGGAAACGGGCCATCTCCCCGGTGTCGTTCCACAGGTAGAACGGGGCGTACTGGTTCACCGGTGATCCCTGCTCGCCGCGCTCGCGGATCAGGTACGCCTTCAGCCCGAGACCGGCCCGGTCGTCGAGGACGTGCCCGCCGACGGCCACCCGCTTGCGGATGATCCCCATGTCGTAGTCGGCGGGCAGGGTGAGCTCGTACTGCTTGGCGTACACGGTGGGACCTCTCCGGCAGCAGGCGGTTCGACGGGCCGTCAGGTGATCAGCCTAGATGCCCGTCGTACCGGGGCGGGGCGGTACGGCAGGATGTCCCGGCAGACGTGTCACCCGATGGATGAGAGGCGGTCCCCATGGGCCCCGTGTACCCACCCGCGCCCCGGCCACCGCTCCTGGAGCGGGCGTGGTGGTGGCTGCCGAGCGACGAGCGGCGCGCCAGGCGCGAGCGGCGCCGGGCCTGGGAGCGCTACAAGGCCCAGCAGAAGAAGCAGAAGGACAAGGACAACGACTGCTGCGACGCCCTCGACTGCGCCGACGGCTGCACCGACCCCTGTCTGATCGCGCTGATCCCGGTGGTGTTCACCTCCGGCCTGCGGGCCGTGCTCACCGCCCACCGCGGGCCCCGGCTCCCCGGCGGCCGCGCCTCCGCCTTCCTGCACGGCTCGGTGGAGCACTACCGCACCCGGATCAGCCCCGGCCGCGCCGCCTACTGCCCGTACACCCCGAGCTGCTCCACCTACGCCGTGCAGGCCCTGCACCGCCACGGCGCCCTGCGCGCCACCCGCCTGACGGCCGGTCGGCTGCTGCGCTGCCGCCCGGGCACCCGGGGCGGCAGCGACCCGGTGCCCGAGTAGTCCTCGTCGCTCAGTCGGAGGGCAGCGCGGTGAAGAGCGCCTCGGTGAAGGTGGTCACCCCGGTGAAGCCGAGGCGCTCGTAGAGGCGGACGGCGGTGGCGTTGTCGGCGCGGACGTTGAGCCCGATGTGGTCGGCGGTCTCCGCCAGGCGGTTGCAGAGGGCGGCCACGCAGGCCGCCGCCGCGCCGCGCCCGCGCAGCTCGGGCAGGGCGGTGACGTTGCCGAGCACCGCCACCCGCTGCTCCGCCGACCACGCGTGCACCCCGGCCACCGCCGCCAGCCGCCCCTCGTGCCGGACGCCCACGTACTGGCCGGTGTCGAGCATCCGGTCGTCGAACCAGTTGCCGGGGTAGGCGGCGGCGAACAGCCCCAGCAGCTCCGGGAGTTCGCTCCGGGTGAGCACGGCCGGCTCCCACGGACCGGGCTCGTGCGCGATGGTGGGGGTGGGGTCGGTCAGCACCATCCGCAGGAGCGTGTCCCGTCCGCTCAAGCGGTAGGAACCCTCCAGGACCTTCACGGCGCCCTCCGGCAGGTGCCCGATGAAGCGTCGCGGCAGCACCGGCAGCAGCGCGGCGGCCAGTTCCTCCGCCCCCGCCGCCCGCTCCGGCCGCGCCGACACCAGCACCGTCGGCGTCTCGCCGACGGCGTACAGCAGTGCCACCGGGCCCCCGTCGTCGAGGGCGTACCAGCTGGTGTGCGGCCACAACAGGTCGTCCAGGTCGCCGAGTTCGAGCAGGTGCGGCGCCGGGTCGTGGAGCAGGCGGGCGCCGAGGGCGGCCCGGTCGTGCAGGCTGTGCAGGGTGCGCGGAGACATCCCGGCAGCCTACCGGGGCGCCCTGGCGCGGGATCAGAGGTAGACGTTGCCCACGCTGGAGGCGAAGTCGGGGGAGGTGCGGTGGTGCATGGCCGCCGAGTGGGCGGGGAGCGGGTGAGGGCGGCCCAGCTCCGTGTGGTGGTTCTGACGGTTGCCCAGCTGTGCGAGCCGGCGCAGGGCGGTCCTGACGGTCGTGATCATGCGGTTCACGTGCACGCCTCCGGGGCTCCGGTGGAGTGGATCCCACTCCCTCGGTGATCACGCTAGGCGTGGACGCCCGCCGTGGGGAAGGGAGTTGAGCGAAACCTGAGGCGGCAGGTAGGGGCAGGTCAGGAGGGGTCGCCGTTGAGCCGTCCGAAGGGGACGTGCACGCTGGGGCCGGGTCGCACTGTCCCTCGGCGTCACGCGACAGGCGGGCGGGCCCTTCGGGTTGTTTCGGCGTGGGCAGTTCGCGGACGATGTCCACCCGAGTTGTTGCCAGGTGTCGCAGGCCGTTGCGCTGTCCGCCTCGGGGGTGGTCAGAGGGCGGCTGTGGGTGCCGCAGGGGTGGGCGGGGCCGGGGGTTCGGTCGCGGCCCCAGGCGATCGAGTCGGGGGTGAGTCGCCGCGGTCCGCCTGTGTAGTCGACGACGGCGGCGCGGTAGGCGGGGAGGTTGGGTGGGGTGGGGCCGCAAGGTACTTTGCGCACGGCCACGGTTCGCCGCCCTCGTCGCAGTACCCGTGCTCGTCCTCGTTGTGCTTCGTCGGTTCCTTCACGGGAACTGCTTCCACTGCAGGGGAGTTGATAGGCCATCAGGCGCGGGCTCCGGACGGATAAGAAGGCATCTCATTTGGAGAGCCGTCGGGTGCAGATGAGGGCTGCGGCGATGCTGGCGAAGGCGGCGAAGTGGTCGGCCTTGCGTTCGTAGCGGCGGTGGAGTCGGCGGAAGCCGCCGAGCCAGGCGACGGTGCGCTCGATCACCCAACGGTGGCGGCCGAGGCGCTGAGAGGACTCGACGCCCCGGCGGGCGATGCGGGCTGGGATCTGCCGTCGTCGCAGGTAGGAACGGATGAATCGGTGGTCGTAGGCCTTGTCGCCGTGCAGTTTGCCGGGACGGCGGCGCCGCGGTCCGCGCCGTGAGCGGATCGGCGGGATGGCGTCCACAAGAGGTATCAGGGCCTGGCTGTCGTGCAGGTTGGCTCCGGAGACCGCGAGCGAGAGGGGTAAACCGGTACGTTCGGTGAGCAGGTGGATCTTCGACCCGTACTTGCCCCGATCGACAGGATTCGGACCTGTCAGTTCCCCCTTTTCAGGGCCCTCATGTTCACTGAGTCGACCGCGCAGCGGGACCAGTCCAGCTGGCCCCGCGAGCCGAGCTCGTCCAGGAGGACGCGGTGGAGCTTGGCCCACACTCTGGCCTTGCTCCACTCAGTGAAGCGCCGGTGGGCGGTGGGCCCGGACGGCCCGAAGCAGGGCGGCAGTTGAGCCCACGTACACCCCGAGGTCGCGACGAACACGATCGCCGCCAGCACCTCGCGGTCCCCGTGGCGCCGCCGGCCACCACCCTGCGGGCGCACCGGAGCGTCCGGCACCACCAACTGGAACAACTCCCACAGCTCGTCCGGCACCAGCCGCTCAACGATCAGCATGCCCGGAGTCTACTCAACCCACCCAAATGAGATGTCTTCTAAGACCCAGCCCTCAGTGACAGGAGCCCTCGAACGTGACCGTGTTCTTCGGCGACTTCGAAGACTTATCCAACATCGACTTCCGCCAACTCGAACCGAAAGAATACAAGTTGGCGGAGGCTCAGGCCAGGGTCCGGAAGGCCCGGAAGCTCGATCTCCAGCCAGAGCTGGATGACGTGAAGACTGTCGTTCGGGGGGCATGGCACAAGATCCACACCCTTGGCGGTCCGATCAGCGGGAAGGGTGACCGACTTTACGTGCTTTCCTTCGCGGCCCCGTTCTCCTACGTCAAGGTCGGCCGCACGCCACATCTCCGATCCCGAATCGTCGAGCATGAGCGTGTGGCCAGGACCCAGTTCGGCTTCCTGCTGGACGCCTGGGTCTCGCCGTCACTGACAGACGCCACGCCGTGGGAGAGCCGGGTCGTGGCGCTGCTTGATGGTGAGGTCGACGGCCAGCGGGTGCGGAAGTGCGTTGACCTGAGGGAGTACTACTACGGCCTCAACTTCAGACTGGGGGTCTAGCTGCCGAGCGGTACACCCCGGAGGAGGTGTCCGAGTGGCTGAGGAGGGACGCGGAGGGAAACCCCGATGGCCAGTAGGCCGCTCGATGGACCCAACGTCAGCTCCGGCGGGCGGGCTGCCGAACGCCGAGGGCCCCACCGGGCGATTTCCGGTGGGGCCCTCGGTGCTTCGTTGTGGCAGCTACACGTCGAAGCGTGCGGCGAAGGTGGTGAACGCCTGCCAGGCCGGCGCCTCGAAGACGAGGGCGGGCCCGTCGGGGTCCTTGCTGTCACGGACGGGGACGATGCCGGGCAGGCCGTCGACGACCTCGACGCACGCGCCGCCACCGTTGCTGTGGCTGCTCTTGCGCCACCCGGTCAACTCGCTCGCCTTCATGATCCTCATGCTTTCGTCTCCTTCAAGATCGAGGCAATTCGCTCCCGCGACTGAGGCACCGTCAACGCCACGGTCCGCAAGTGATCGTAGAGACGTACGGCTTTCCGGAAGAAGTCGGGAGACGCGAGTATCGTCCCGTCGATGGGATTCTCCACGTACACCACACCCGGGCTCTCCGAGAACGCTAGGATCGTGAGGACTCCACCCATCCCCTGGTGAGCACCGATCTCCCGGGGAAGTACCTGGATCTCCACATCGAGTTCCGCCTTCGCGTCGATCAGGAACTCCAGCTGCTCCCGCATCACCGCTGGCCCGCCGATCTGACGCCGCAACACGAACTCGTCGACGATGAACCAGCAGGTCGGCGCGTCAGCCGCGCGCAGGCGCTCCTGCCGCTGGAGCCGCAGTGCCAACTTCTCCTCGGGGTTCGGTACTTGCGCCTCCCAGATGACCTCGCGGGCGTACGCCTCCGTCTGCAGAGAACCTGCTTAGCGTCACTCTTGACCTTTTTACGGACGGCTTTTCAACGCTGGTCGGTATGGTCCGAATTGGTCCTCTCGGGTCGTCACTTCGATCGCATTGATTAGATCACCACCGTTGATGCATTCTTACTCTCCATGACTCGACCCGCTGTCGTAACTACAGCCTCAGTTCAGCACCAAACGGCATTCCGATTATGGAGGGAGGCGAGGAAGAAAAGTGGAGCAAGATCACGTTACTCTACAATCCCACGTACAGTAGGTTGATCAGATCTCCTAGCGCCGACATACAAAATCCGGATTGACAACGATGAAAGCGGAGCCGAGATTCGTCTACCGTTCCGCACCTGACCCATTATCGAGAGTCCTGTAACGTTCCCGGGCTGCGCACTCATCGGGTCTCTAGGTAGCTCCTTTGGATGCGTACCATAAGGCCGCTCGGTCCGGTCTGCCCTGCACGCCGTGCCCTGCTCGTGGCTTCATTCCGTGTCCCGATTTTGCCGCTTTGTGCGGCGCGTCCGGAATCGCTCGATGGGTGAACCAGCGTCGTGAAGTGCTCCAGTATGTAGCTCGCTTGGGGAAGTTTTAGGCCGTATCGCCGGCGAATCTCGCGGACATTATTTCGTACTCGTGGGAGATTCCAGGATCCCTTCCACGGTTCTCTCCGGCTTTCCCTTCTACTAACCCAGTGGATGGTTGAAGTCCATTTACAGATGATGTACTGCATCCCTAGACGTTTCTCTCTCAACTGGGAGCTGGATTATACGCCTCAGTTACTGTATGGTGTCCGGGCGATCTCTCACCAACTCGAGCGGTGCCCTACCTTTTCGCAGTTGGTTTTCCTCTAGCTCGCTACTTTCTTGTTCCGGGGCATAAAGGGCCATTGAGACCCCCACCCTCCTCTCTAACGATCACTCCCAAGTCCAAAGCAGGAGCCGAATTGTGCCGCAGCGAGTTGTTGAAGCGAGCTGGGGGAGTGGCGACATAAGAGCAGTCGCCTTTACAGGCAAGGCGTGTGGCCGCTGGACCGCTCGGTTGCTCCACTACGGTCCGATCCCCCAGCTTTAGGTCGGTCCCTGTGGAGCGGCAAGCGACTCCCCCCGGCGGCGTCCGCGCCGACCATTTCTCAGATCCCGTTTCGAGCCGAGGGCACACCGGCACCTGGGGCTAGCCACCGCCTGTCGACACCGGAAAATACGTCCCCGGTTGGGGGGTCCCGCAGACTGAAGTCTTCGGGTCGGTAGGGTTCGGGCAGCGTATCTGGCGCCAGACATGCCCGCCGCGAGGCTCTTCGACGTCTGTTGCGGTCCATTGCCGATGGAAATGACACTGTGAGCTAGGCTGGCCATGGCGGGGTATTTCCCTCTCGCAGGTCGCACTCCTCGAGCCACTCGGCTTACGCCTCGGCCTCGCGGGGTGTACCGCTCTCCGGCAGCTAGACCCCCAGATTATGCTCCTGAGTTGAGGCCGTAGTTAGGTAACTCCCCTGCGGGGGGGGTCAACCCACTTCTGTCACCCTTTGATGCCCGGCTGGCCGTCGTTACCCTCACCATCAGTCATACGCCACGGTACCTCGTGGCTCCCTCCCCGCTCCACGGCGTGGACGTCTATGTCAGTGAACGGCGAGACGCCCAGGTCGTCCCAGCAGGAAGGACCGAACTGGGGATCCGTCGTAGGGCCACATCGCCTGCATCAAGCTCCGGCCAGATTCGGATCGGAGATTGTGGCGTGGCGGCCGACCTTGGAGAACTGTAGGAGTAACGGAGGCCAGCGCGAATAGGAAAGCTACGTAAAGGTCGGGGGGGAACTCACCCCTTTATTCCCCGCTGATATTGCGGGGACCGCCCCAAGGGTGTGGATCCTCTGTGACGCATGTCGCCCCTCGAACTAACTGAGCAGCTCTTCATCTGTCCCATCTTCAGTCTCTGGCCGTGGAGATCCGAGTACTCTGCCATGAGAGCAACCGCTGCCGTGAGGCTTTCCGATAGGCCTTGACCCTGAGAACTGCGTGAGGACCTGGCCGAACACAGGCCTCTAACATTATTGTAACCTTCTCTTTCGGTTCGAGTTGTGCTGAGAGGTCCTGATGTTGGTGGACGGTAAAGTCCTTCGAAGTCCGCGAAGACGACAGCGTGCACTGTTTCGAGTGGGCTCCTGTTGCATAGGCGTAGAGGTGGAGCCTTGGCGGAGTGAGGTCTTTAGAATAGACACAGCCCTTCATGTTGTGGTGGAGTTGAGTAGTACTGCCGGCGATGCTGATCGATTTTTGAGTATCATCTGGGTCCATCGTGTGCCGTGTGTGGACCTCGAAAAAGCTTCGCTCTGTCCAGGGGAGTTGATCTTCGAAAGATGTTCCAGCACGCAGACTTGGGTGGATTGTGCATGGCTCCGGCGAACGCCGGGGTTCCGAGTAGTGTCGGTCCTGCCAGCTGATGAGGCTACCGTGGGTTAGTGTCCGGCGACGGACTGCCGTTCACGGGGACCGCGAGGTTGCTAGGCGGCCCGACATCGAGCCGTGTGTTCGGCTCGCGTACCAGCAATTCGTCCGCTTTTGCCGGGACCGGGGGCTGTACCTGGTGGTCGCTCGCTCGACGCAACGGCCGTCCCCTGGCCATGTGACTCTTGCCCGGTGCCAGTCCCGAGATCGCGTTGTTCCCATCGATCCGCTGACCAACCGCGGTCAGCCCGCATCTTTTCACCTAGAGGGAGCTAAGGTCCCAAGGAGTGTTGGGGCCGAGTCTCTCGGGGCGATGGGCCACCCCGGCGTCCGTTTGGCGTTCAAGTTTGCTCCAATGCTTGTTCGCAATTCCTCGGCTTGGACGGAGCTCCGTAAAAGAAATTGCGGCTCGCGAGGGGTGCTCATTGCTTGGCATCCTGTTGCGTGTCAACGCGGAACTGTGGTGATGGCTCCGAGTTTCGGAGAACGCGAAATAGCCAATCAGGTCCTGGGATAAGCAATCGGATAGCGCCCCCGTCGAAAGGCGGAGCGTGAGTGGGAACTGGGTGATAGTAGGCGTCCCGAATCGATGGTTGCCTGACGTACGCAGGTTCGGGTGCATGTAGACGCGGTCGAACCGATTCCACCCTGCTGTGCACCTCGACGTCCGGTTTACCCCTCTCGCTGCCCGGGCGGTCTCCGGATCCAACCTGGCACGACTAGCCCAGGCCCTGATATCCCTCTTGTCGGACAGGCCATCGCCGCTCGATGCCGCTCACGGCGCGGACCGCGGCGCCGCCGTCCCGCAAACGTGGCACGGCGACAAAGGCCTTACGACCACACGATTCATCGTGTCCTAACCGTGCGAACGAACGGGGCAGATCCACGCCCGATCGGGGGGGAGGGGGGTCCCGCCGGGCCACGTCGAGTCCTCGGGGGTCCAGCGCCCATCGGGGCCGCCACCGCAGGTTGGCGGAGGTGATCGTATGCGCACCGTTCGGCCTGGCTACAGCCTGCGGCTGTCCTGCCGCCGACTGGGCACAACCGCCGCTACGATCTTCGAACCACGAACGGCGAAGTGCTGATAGACCCACTTTCGCCCGCCGATCTTCTCTCGCCGCAGCATCGGCCTGCGGCAACGCCCTCGCCATACCTAAGGAGTAAGAGGCTGCACCCACCGAGCGGCTACTCTCATGTAACGCATCCTCGGGAGATTCCTTCGTTTATCCAGCTCCGGAGCCCGACGCCCTGATGGCCCTATTCCAACTACTCCACTGCAGATGCGGGGAGTTAAGCGAGTTTCCCGTGAAGGAGACCAAGTGAGACCGGAAAGTCACCACAAGCAGGTACGGCATGCACTGTGTACCTGGGCGGCGACGAGGTGGCGGCGAACCGTGGGTACCGTGCGGGGCAAATGCGTACCTTTGGGCGGCCGCGCCGAGGTCCCCGTCGTGGTCAGACTGTACCAGGCGAGCGGACACATGCGGCGACTCCCCCAGAACTTATTCGATCCCGCTTGGCCGTGCAGTGGGAGCCGAAGTAAGCGACACCCGGAACCGGCCATACCGCGCCCCCCCGTGGCCCCCTCGCCTTCGTACCTAGGCCACCTGACCAGTGGCGCGGCACGCTCACTGACCTCTACTCCCCCGGAGGGCCGACCAGCCGCGGACCAGCTGGCGGCCAGTGTCGCCTTTAAAGACGAGACACCTGGACAAACAACCAAACATTCGGCGGTGGATGTGACCGTACTACGTCCGCGTCACAACGCGGCTCCCACCAGCTTCAAGCCGGAGAAGACGGGAATTCCGCCGCAGGAGTGCACACCGCCCTGCCTGTCGCGTGAAGCGCGAAAGGACAAAAGTGGACTGCCGGCCAACCCCAGCGTGGGCAGCGGGTTCACTCGCACTACCGAATTTCTCGGCTATCGGACGGCTCAATCGGCGGACCACTCGCCAAATCCTTGTTCGACTGTCTCGTGCCCTGAGCCCGGATTGCCCCTGAATTAGGCGGCGCCGGAGGGTTGTTAGCCTGCCACGGTCGGGATTTACTACACAGACGGGATCCCAACCTCGTCCTGTCTCTGTCCCGACGGCGGTGGTGCGTGCGCCACGTGGCCCTAGCAGTTGCATAGTACCGAGGGCGTCGTGGCTTCCTCCACCTCACGACGCGGAGCCCCACGGAGGCGTGCCACGGTCTCCAATCCGCATGAATCACGACGAGTCCAGGACCGTGTGCGGCGGCCTTGAACGCCGGCTCGCGGGACAGGGTAACAGAGCTGGGGCAATCTACCCCGCTCAGAAAGACTGTTCAACCAACCGCGAGGCGGAGACTGCGGCTCACGGCCAACAACTGACTTTCCTGATCATTCCCCCACGAGTCGGGGGCGGCCAGTGCACCACCGGGAGACTCAACCCTCGGGAGTGTGTTGGCATCGTCGCCCGTTTTATCTTGGGGCTGGTGTCTGTGCTACCCGTGTGTCCAGCCGAGTTGGGTGCAGTGCCTAAACCTCTGAAGGTCGCCGGGTTCGGCGCGGATCCCGGTAGCTACACGCACATTCTGCACGGGGCAACCAGGCCCAGTGGCACTGCGTGCCCTTCGTCTCAACAGAGCCCGATTTCCCGGTCCTGATATCTTGGCAAGTTGCGAAGCCTCACACGGTAACCCAGGGGGCCTTCTCGGGCACACTCTATGACCTCCGAAGGCACTCGCGTGCCAGACAACTGGGGACTGCACCTCGTGGTGGCACGGGCGCACGCTACCGCAGCGACATTGAGCAACTCGGTGCCTCCCATCTGACTACGGTGTTGTGGAAGGCGCGCTGTCCGCGGATGAAAGACAATCCGACGGGGCTAGCCCAGGTACTTGCGCCGTTCACTTGGTGGCGTTGGTCGCTGTTGTCCGGTGCCGGAAGTGCGTCCTTCAAGTCTCTGACCGGAGGCTTGCGGGGCGAGGTCGGGCGGTCATGGAGGGGTAATTTAATTAACTGGGCCGGCGCCTCCGGCGCTGCGTGGCCCGGTGGGCAAATGTTTTGGTGCGTAGTAAGGCAGAGGCCCGAGCATGATTGTCGATCGCTTTCATCGAGCCTACTTGCGTCTGGATGACCGGATAGGGTGGCTCCCGATGAAAAGAGGCACCTGGAAGGGGTCATCCTCTTGTAAAACGACAACGGTTGGAGCCATTGATCGAAGGGAGACGGCGGGGGGGGGGGGGCGGGCACTTCATCGCTGACAGGTCGGTCAATGGTGCTCGCAACTGCGACCCTCCGCACCGAAGACCCACATCGGCCGCACGCGTGCGCTCTTCTTATTTGTTCGCTCGCGACGTGAACTTAGGATGGCTAAAAAAAACAAAAGAAAAAAAAAATTCACTTTGAAGTCCCGGTCCGTGGGGGAGGCCCCTGGTTGCCAAGGCCTTGCGGCGCTCTTCAGATCCCGTGTACCGTCGGAATTTATACCCGCCCGGCGATGACTCTGGCAAACAAAAAGGACGTCGACCCCGATGAGTTATCAAGTATAAGCTGGTGGTGCGGCTGTGGTATCCCGCACACCAGTGCTGTATCCCATGTTGACCATGCACTTGCACAACTGGTTGCGCGACCCGGATGCTCGAACACCGGCCCAATTACGTGCGGGGCCCCGAGTTCATCGAGTCACGAGTGGGGCGGCCTTTCATTTCACGCGCATCGGCGAGACAGTGTGGGGATGCGCCACCTGGGGGGATGCACCGCATAGAGGGCGTGGGTCGGCGGGAGTGCAGCGTTGGCAGGTGGCGTGCTCGGCTCAATAACGTCAGCCGCCCTTGGCTACTGGCCGCCGAGCTGTCGATGCGGGCAACTGCTGTGGTCTTGGGCCGTGCCACCATCTCGTTCGCGAGTACCATACTGGAGCGGGACTGGCTCGGACCTAGGTCTTTCCGGTCGCGTTCTAGCAGCCCGGGCTTAGTTCACTAGCCAGACTGTCGCGACGATACCGGAGGCCGTACGAGATGCAAACGCTACGTCCGCTGCTTCGCCCACGATGGGACCTCTCGTCATGGGTCACACAAACCCGGGGGGCGTCAATCGAGCCCCCGAGGGCCGCCTCGGCTTCACCGGGGGTGCACCAGCCCTTGTCTGGCCCCCGACGTGCGACTCTGCACCTATCGAAAACTCACCGCGCTGCAGTCTTCACTCTAACTCCGTACCTGAGGCGACGTAGGACGTTACGTTGGAGCCTGAGGAGTACAACTCGCGGTTTCGCTAGCCCATTCATGGCCCCCGGGGGTGCCCCGGGGGCGGCAGCTGCAGCAGCCGAACCTGTCTTGCGTGTCAGCGGTCCAAGCGCCGCCGTGGTCTGATGGGCACGGGGATGGGCATGTGGATTGGTCTGTTCTAGAGAGTCTCTGGAGGCCTCGGGGAAGGAGGGCCACGGCGGTTGAGGGTGGGACGCAGCTCGGGAGTGTCACGGGCGACACGCTATTAGGTAGAGGGGACGGGCCGCGGTACGAAGTGTACACCGGGGCCTACTTCCGGGGGCGGTGGCGGTAAGTGGACTCCACACCCCGGCCGGTGTCCAGGGGCAAAGCGCGGCGGGATGCCAGCTGACACGC
This sequence comes from Kitasatospora albolonga, assembly GCF_039535905.1. Lineage (GTDB taxonomy): Bacteria > Actinomycetota > Actinomycetes > Streptomycetales > Streptomycetaceae > Kitasatospora > Kitasatospora albolonga. The sequence continues at coordinate 27,575 of NZ_BAAAYB010000097.1, forward strand.
GCGTCTCGGGAACCCGGGAGCCTACTGACGTGTGCGTTTAGGTGCAGACCGGGCCTGCCCGGCGGTAGGGAGCGGTTTTTTTTTGTGGAGGGCGCCCAACAGGAGACGGTGGCGAAGGGCCCTAACGCAGTGCCGGAGAGGGTGAACACTCCGCAGAGTGTAGGTCGGGTGGTATAGCGACACCCGAGGGGTGGGAGTCAGCGCTTGAAATTGTCGACGAACGAGGACACCTAGGGGGGTCGGCTACGACAGAGTTGCCTGGGTGCGCAGGCGTGGCAGTCCGCAGGGCTCGCAGCAGGGCACAGGTTCACTGGTTCGATTTGTGCCCCGCTCGGTCCTTGTACCCTGTGGTGCTGTTTCTTGGGCTGGCTGTAATGCTGGGGGGGAATGCTGAATCCCATTGTGCTCAGGCATAGGAAGCCGGGCTCTGCCGACGTCGTGCCGGGCGCGGTTAGGAGTAGCCCTGGTGCCGGCACCTGGCTCTTCTTTACGGAGACCATTTCGGAAGTTAGACCGCTCCGTGCAGGGTGCTCGGGGGGTGACTGGGGGCTGGCTTGCGGTGGGCGCGCGTAGGGGTGACGGGGGTCTCCTCGTCGCTCGGAAAGCAAGCCCGGCACCCGACGAGAGGCAAAGGCGGATCTCCCGCTAGGCCTCGGCAGGCCCGGAGCCCTCGCGCGAAACAGGACTCCGGAGCGTGCGGCAAGATTCGAGCTCCGGTCTGGGGGGGGCTGTCGAAACCCGAGACGTCGGGTTGTACCGCAGGCGGCGCGGGATGGGCTAACAAAGACTAGCGGGCGCCCGATGGGGAATCCCGCAACAAGGTCATCCACTTCCGATCGTGTGACTGTTCAATCACCCCATGACGAATGTGTCCGATTCAGAGCTCGGGGGAGGTGTGACGCGGGGGAGCGACCCCGGCCGTTTCGAGCCGTCGGTCGGTGTGATAATCACTTCAGCGGTGATCGTGCACCCGTGGATGAATACCAGTTACGTGAACCTATATTTGATGGCACTTGCCATTGT
>NZ_BAAAYB010000098.1:0-205895 GCF_039535905.1 Kitasatospora albolonga
CCGGCGCGCACTCTCGCCCGAAGATCAAGGAGTACCTGCGCGGGGAGAACCCACGATGCAGCTCCGCTCCGCGGGTAGGAGGATGATTCGAAGACACTCCGACGTGGCCGGGGCTCCCGGACGTGCGCGGATCTTTTGGAGGCAGAATCCGCTGTCTACGCCATGCCTGCGCGCGGGCCGGTTGGCGCTCGACGAGGAATGGCCGGTCCGCCTGCATGCGGCCACCGGGTCGTTATGCACGCCTGAGGGTAGGGACCTCGGCGGGCCTTGCTGCCACTCCAGGTCGGCGCTGCGCGAGCTTCACCTCTGAAAACCTGCAGGACGGATCCGGACGAGTACTGTGGCGTGACGGACATGACGCCAGCTGCGCTCCGGAATCCTTACGCCTCGGCCTGTTCACCCGCTTCGACCCGACCTTCTGATCGCCGAGCCAAACCGGGCAAGGGACCGTCTCCATCTACCCCAAAGTACAAACAGCGAGTACGCCGGGACTTCCGGGATGGCGATCAGGTTGGTGGGCAACAAGGGTGCAGAGCCCGGACGACCTGGCCATTCCTCCGTCGACGAGGTCCCCCCCCCCCGACAGACCTGATGGCCAGCTTCCGGAAAGTCGGACTCGGGCTACGCCGACTGGAGCAGGGCACAGAGCCCGCACTGCGCGAACTGGATCCCGCCAACCGCGCCGTGCTGGAGGTGCTGCGCGAGCAGGCCGACGCGGCGTTCGACGCCCGCGACCCCCAGCGGTACACCGAGCAGGCCGTCCACTTCCACCTGCGGAACGCGGAGAGCTGGGGCAACGCCAAGACCGGCGTCGACCTGGCCACCCAGGTGGACCGCGGCTTCACGCTCGGCCCGGCGCGGGCCGGCCGGCTGGATGCCGCAGGCGTCTGACGCCCCGTCGGACCAGCAGTCGCACGCACGAGGGCGGCCCCACAGGGGCCGCCCTCGTCTGCTCTGCGGCCGGGCACGCCCCCGGCTGCGGCGCCGTCAGCGCTCCCGGCAGCGATCTCGGGCGCGAACTCTCCCATATTCCCGACTGGTTCGACTACTCCCCATTCGAGTGAATCCAACGCTCGGATCTACCACTCGATTTTACGCTGTGCAAAGCTCTCATTACTCTCGGTTTACCGAGTCTTGATAGTTCAAGGGTGGACACCACCATCCCCGCCACACCGTCGCGACCCACGACAGCCGATCCGATCCCCCGAGCACCACCCCGGACCTGACTGCGTTCGTTCCCCCGGAAAGACGGGCAACCATGACCCTCGACATCTCCTCCGCTCCCATCGCCTCCGACACCACCGACCACGCGCCGCCCCCCGCCGGGGCCCCTGCCCCGCGAGCCTCCCTCCTGCGGGACCTCCCGGCCTCCGTCGTGGTCTTCCTGATCGCCGTTCCGTTCTCCCTCGGCATCGCCCTGGCCACCGGCGCTCCGCTCACCGCCGGCCTGGTGGCCGCCGCCGTCGGCGGCCTGGTCGCCGGCGCGCTCGGCGGAGTGCCGCTGCAGGTGACCGGTCCGTCCGCCGCGCTGACCGTGGTCGTGGCCGGGCTGATCACCCAGTTCGGCTGGTCGCTGACCTGTGCGGTCGTGGTCGTCGCCGGCCTGCTCCAGCTGCTGCTGGGCTCCATCAAGGTGGCCCGGGCGGCACTCGCCGTCTCCCCCGCCATCGTGCACGGCATGCTCGCCGGCGTCGGCCTGACGATCGCCATCGCCCAACTCCACGTGGTGCTGGGCGGATCCCCGCAGAGCGCCGCCCTGGCCAACCTGATCGCGCTCCCCGGTCAGCTCTCCGCCGCCCACCTGCCCGCCCTCGCCGTCGGCGCGCTGGCGATCGTCCTGCTCTTCGGCTGGCCCCGGTTGAGCCGCCTCCCGGGACGGGCCGGGCGGATCGGCGCCCAGGCCACCAGGATCCCCGCCGCCCTGGTCGCGGTCGGCGCCGCCACCGGTCTGTCCGCGGTCCTCGGTCTGACCCTGGCCAAGGTCGAGCTCCCCACCTGGGAGCAGCACGGCATCGCGGCCCTGCCCTCCCTCTCGCTGCTGGAACAGCACTGGCCGACGCTGCTCGCCGCCGCCCTCACCATGACGGTCGTGGCCGGGGTGGAGTCGCTGCTCTCCGCCGTCGCGGTCGGCCGGATGGCCCCCGGTCCGATCGACCTCGACCGCGAGCTGCGCGGCCAGGGCATCGCCAACGTGGTCTCCGGCCTGCTCGGCGGCCTCCCGGTGGCCGGCGGCGCGGTCCGCTCCACCGCCAACATCCGCGCCGGGGCGACCAGTCGGTGGTCCTCCGTGCTGCACGGCGTATGGGTCCTGATCGCCGCGCTGACCCTGGCCACGGGCTTCCGGCACATCCCGCTGGCGGCACTCGCCGCGCTCGTCCTGGTGGTCGGCCTCCAGATGGTCAGCTTCGCGCACATCCGGCGGGTGCACCGGCACCGGGAGTTCCCGGTCTACCTGGTCACCGTGCTCGGCGTGGTGGTGATCGGCGTACCGCTGGGCGTGCTGGTCGGCTGCGCGGTGGCGGGCGTGCTCGCCCTGCACCGGCTGACCAGGGCGCACGTGGACGTGCTGGCCGAGCCCGACGGCTCCTACACCATCCGCACCCACGGCCCGCTGACCTTCGCCGTGGTGCCCCGGCTCAGCCGGACACTGGCCGAGATCCCGCCCGGCACCGCCGTGACGGTCCGCCACGACGGCTCCTTCCTCGACCACGCCGCCTACGAGGAGATGCACACCTGGCGGGCGGGTCACCAGGCCGGCGGCGGGCGGGTCTCGATGCTGACGGAGCCCCACGAGGACGACGTGCTCGACCCCGACGGCACCGTGCGCTCCGGCAGCTCCCCCGGCCCGCACCGTTGCCGCGCCTGGACCCCGTGGGTCGGCCACCACTGCATCGAGCAGGCCGAGGACGATCCTCACGGGCGCCTGCTGGAGGGCGTGCGCGGCTTCCAGCAGCACACCGCCCCGCTGGTCCGCCCCGAGCTGGCCCGGCTGGCCCGTGAGGGCCAGACCCCCTCGCAGCTCTTCCTCACCTGCGCCGACTCCCGGCTGGTCACCAGCATGATCACCAGCAGCGGCCCGGGCGACCTCTTCACCGTGCGGAACGTGGGGAACCTGGTGCCCGCCCCCTACGAGCCCGGTGCTGCCGACGACTCGGTGGCCGCCGCCGTGCAGTACGCGGTCGAGGTGCTGGAGGTCCGCTCCATCACCATCTGCGGGCACTCGGGCTGCGGGGCGATGAAGGCCCTGCTGGACGGCGTGCACGAGCAGACCGGACCGCCCACCCCGCTCGCCCGCTGGCTGCGAAACGGCCGCGGCTCACTGGCCCGGCTGCGCCGGGTGCCCGCAGAGTTCGCCCACCGGCCGGTCAGCGACGAGGCGGAACAGCTCTGCATCACCAACGTGGTCCAGCAGTTGGACCAGCTGCTCGCCCATCCTTCGGTGGAGCGGAGGGTGGCCGAGGGCAGCCTCCGCCTGGTCGGGATGTACTTCGACTTCGCCGACGCCCAGGCCTACGTGCTCGATCCGGCGATCGGTCGCTTCGTCCCGGTCTCCGAGCGACAGCCCGGCGCTGACGACCCGTCGGACTCCCGGCGCCATGTGATCGTCGAGCACCCGTCCACCGAGGAGCTCGCGCCCCGGTCGCTCGCGGCCTGAGCGGCCCGCTCCCGGCAAGCCGGCCCGGCCTCGAACCGCTGCCCGGCGCCGCTCCACCCTCGCCCCGGCACGACCCGGGGCGAGGGAGGCACCGACAGGCCTCGGGAGCATCCGGCGAAACCCCTAGGCCAGGAGGTTGGCCAGGTCCGCCGGAGTCACGTACCCGGGCCAGCGACCGTCGGAGAAGAGGTGGACGCCGGCGTCCTGGTAGCACTGGTCGACCAGTTGGGAGCAGATCATGTGGCGGCTGTCCGCCACGTAGGCCCTGAGCAGCGGGCCGACCGGCAGGTGGAAGCGGTGCGCGGCCAGGGCGAAGTAGTCGGCCACGCTGTACGGGGTGCCGACGTACCCGAGAGCAGCGGCGACGATCGCCCTGCGCTGGTGGTCCGTCAGCGGGAAGCGACCGGTGGACCATCGGACCGGGCGGCCGTCGGTGTAGACCGAGAGGGGGCGCAGTTCGGCCCCGCCCGGCTGGGCCTCGACCAGCTCCTCGTTCCCCACGTAGACGAAGGCGTGCTCGAAGTCGGCGAAACCGTCGCCGTTGAGCCACTGTCCGATCCGGATCGCGCGGCCGCCCCGGCCACCCATCCGGACCACCGCGAAGTCGCCCGGGAGCGGCCGCACTTCGACGGCCGCGGCAGACCCGGGAGCCGGCCCGGGTCCAACGGTCACCGATTCGGAAGACACCTCGGAAGGAGCGCCGGAAGGAGCGTCGGATGAAGGCTTGGAGAGGGGAGATGAGGGTTCGGTCGGCGGGACCGGTGCGGTGGGCATGGCTGTCCCCCTGCCACGGTGGGGAGCGGCCGACCCAGTGCCGGCCGGGCCCCGTCCGCTCTGACAGTGGAGTACCGGCCTGACGAGCCGTCAATGCCTTCCGCAGGCTCACCCCATCCGGTGCCGCCGCCATCTGACAGAGCCTGCGCCGATGTGTCCCCGCCTGCGGCCGCCGCCCCCGGAACCGCCCACCGCAGGCCGGAGGCCCGGAGCCTCCTCACCCCGCCCGGAATCCCCCGCACCCTGTGTCCACCCCCTGGTCACGCGCCGGTCAAAGGTCTACACCAATTAACGGGCGCCTCTTGTCAACATGCCGGTTCGCCTGGTGAGCTGTGCGCTGGGACACACGGGACAATCCCTCCGCACGGGGTTCCCCGCAGCATTGAGACTCGATGAGGAGTGCGCGTTGAGCAACGAGAGCCTGGCCAACCTGCTCAAGGAGGAGCGTCGCTTCGCGCCGCCCGCGGAGCTGGCGGCCAACGCGAACGTCACCGCGGCCGCGTACGCGCAGGCCTCCGAGGACCGGCTCGGCTTCTGGGCCGAGCAGGCCCGCCGCCTCACCTGGGCCATCGAGCCCACCGAGACCCTGGACTGGTCGAACCCGCCGTTCGCCAAGTGGTTCGCCGACGGCACCCTCAACGTCGCCTACAACTGCGTGGACCGCCACGTCGAGGCCGGCAACGGCGACCGCGTCGCCATCCACTTCGAGGGCGAGCCCGGCGACTCCCGCTCCATCACCTACGCCCAGCTCAAGGACGAGGTCTCCCAGGCCGCCAACGCCCTGCTGGAGCTCGGCGTCCGCAAGGGCGACCGCGTCGCCGTCTACCTCCCGATGATCGCCGAAGCCGTCGTCGCGATCCTCGCCTGCGCCCGCATCGGCGCCACCCACTCGGTGGTCTTCGGCGGCTTCTCCGCCGACGCCGTGGCCTCCCGCATCACCGACGCCGACGCCAAGGTCGTCATCACCGCCGACGGCGGCTACCGCCGCGGCAAGCCCTCCGCCCTCAAGCCCGCCATCGACGAGGCCCTCACCAAGGTCGACGGCGTCGAGAAGGTCCTGGTCATCCGCCGCACCGGCCAGGAGGTGCAGTGGACCGAGGGCCGCGACTTCTGGTGGCACGAGCTGGTGGAGCGCCAGTCCACCGACCACACCCCCCAGGCCCACGACGCGGAGCACCCGCTCTTCATCCTCTACACCTCCGGCACCACGGGGAAGCCCAAGGGCATCCTGCACACCTCCGGCGGCTACCTCACCCAGGCCGCCTACACCCACCACGCCGTCTTCGACCTCAAGCCGGAGACCGACGTCTACTGGTGCACCGCCGACATCGGCTGGGTCACCGGCCACTCCTACATCGTCTACGGCCCCCTCGCCAACGGCGCCACCCAGGTCATCTACGAGGGCACCCCCGACACCCCCCACCAGGGCCGGTTCTGGGAGATCGTGCAGAAGTACGGCGTCACCATCCTCTACACGGCGCCGACCGCGATCCGCACCTTCATGAAGTGGGGCGACGACATCCCCGCCAAGTTCGACCTCTCCACCCTGCGGGTGCTGGGCAGCGTCGGCGAGCCGATCAACCCCGAGGCGTGGGTCTGGTACCGCGAGCACATCGGCGCGAACAAGACCCCCATCGTCGACACCTGGTGGCAGACCGAGACCGGCGCCATGATGATCAGCCCGCTGCCCGGCGTCACCGAGACCAAGCCCGGCTCCGCCCAGCGCGCCCTGCCCGGCATCGCCGCCACCGTCGTCGACGACGAGGCCCGCGAGGTCCCCAACGGCTCCGGCGGCTACCTCGTCCTCACCGAGCCCTGGCCCTCCATGCTCCGCACCATCTGGGGCGACGACCAGCGCTACATCGACACCTACTGGTCGCGCTTCGAGGGCCGCTACTTCGCGGGTGACGGCGCCAAGAAGGACGAGGACGGCGACATCTGGCTGCTCGGCCGGGTCGACGACGTGATGCTGGTCTCCGGCCACAACATCTCCACCACCGAGGTCGAGTCCGCCCTCGTCGGCCACCCGTCCGTGGCCGAGTCCGCCGTCGTCGGCGCCACCGACGCCACCACCGGCCAGGCCATCGTCGCGTTCGTGATCCTGCGCGGCAACGCCACCGAGAGCGAGGAGCTCATCGCCGACCTGCGCAACCACGTCGGCAAGACCCTCGGCCCCATCGCCAAGCCCAAGCAGATCAAGGTCGTCAGCGAGCTGCCGAAGACCCGCTCCGGCAAGATCATGCGCCGCCTGCTCCGCGACATCGCCGAAGGCCGCGAGGTCGGCGACACCACCACCCTCGCCGACGCCTCCGTGATGAACACCATCCAGTCGCAGCTCCCGGCCAACGACCAGGGCTGATCACCGGGACAACGGGCTGACGCTCCGCCAGGCCCGCGCCCCCGGCGGAGGGGACGGTCCTGGTGGTGCCCGTGGCACCGGACACCACCAGGACCACCCACACCACCAGGACCACCCGCAGTACCAGAACCGCCCGGACGACCAGGCCCCGGCCGACCAGGCCGACCAAGGTGGCCAGGGCGGCCGCACGACCAGCGCGACCAGGACCGGCCCTCGGTCCCGAGGGAGCCCCCGCTACCCCGCCGCCAGACGGCGCAGCGTCCCGTAGGCGGTCTGGGTGAAGCGCCGCCGCAACCCCGGAAGGGTGCTGGCCATCGCCACCAGCCCCACCTGGGCCACCGGGTTGAAGCCCGCGAAGACCGCCGAGGGCGCCCCGCTCCCGGCACTGTCGCCCCGCCCGACCCGGCCGCGGGCAGAGCCGGTCGAGCCCGAGTGGTACAGCAACTCGCCGTCCTCCACCGGCCGCTGGTTCCACGTCAGGGCGATCCGCACCCCGCCCCTCCCCCCGCTGCCCCTACGCCGCTCCACCCGCGGCAGCCGGACGTCCCGCAGGGCCGAGCGCAGCGCCGCCGCCGCACCGCCCCGCTCCGGGATCGGCACCGCGTCCACCGCCAGGTGGGCCTGGAGGTAGCGCAGCATGTCGTCCGCCGTCGAGCTGAGGGCGGCGGCTCCGGGCAGGGCGGGCAGGCGGAAGGAGGAGACCCGACGCCCGCGCCGGTAGCCGGAGGACGGCTCGCGGTCCTCCGCGCAGGAGGTGTCTACCAGACCGAGCGGGCCGCAGACCCGGCCCGCTAGCAGCTCCTCGTAACGCAGGCCGGCCGCGTTCTCCAGGGCCAGGCCGAGCAGCCCGCAGCCGAGGCTGGAGTAGCGGTACTGCGCACCCGGCATGCCGCGCACGGGTGTTCGGGGCAGCGCGCGGAGCAGGTGCGGGCGGCTGAAGCTCGCGTACGGGTCGGTGAACCAGCGCGGCACGGCCGCCGGGGTCAGGCCGACCGGCAGTCGGGGCAGCCCGGAGGTGTGGGTGGCCAGATGGAGCAGGGTGATCGGGCGCTCCTGCGGGTAGCCGGGGAGCGCGTCGGCCGGGAGGTAGCGGTCGATCGGGTCCTCGTAGCGGACTTCGCCCCGGGCCACCATCTCGGCGAGGAGCAGTCCGGTGAAGGTCTTGGTGACGGAGCCGAGGGCGAAGCGGGTGTCGGCGCGGACGGGACGGGAGCCGGAGCGGTCGGCGTAACCCCGGCAGACCACCGTCCGTTCGCCGCCCCGGATGACGGCGACGGCGATTCCGCCGCCCGGCGCCGCACCGCTGAAGAGCGGTCGGAGCAGCTGGGCGAGTTCGGGGGAGAGCGGCGAGGTGGGCGGCGGCGCGGACGGGGCGGGTATGGGAGAGGGTTGCTGACTGACCATCACGTGCTCCCGGAGGGACGAGCTGGCGCCCCTGCTGGGCGGCACACTGCCCTGACCATAGGAACGCCCCGGGAGCGTCGCACGACGCTGCGGCCATTCGAGCGAGCGCACGTCCAGCGCACGGCGAGCGCGCCCCGGGTGGTGCCCTTGCGTCGCCCCGACGGTGCCCGGGAACGGTGCCACGGCAGTCGGAGCGCACTCCGAGTGCACGAGCGGAAGGTGGCGGCGTTCATAAAATAGGCAAACCGGACGCCGCCTCTGGGTTCCCGAACCGAGCCCGATAAGCTGTCAAAAACACAACAAGATCTCCGAGGCGCGCCGGGAAGTCTGGTCGGCACCACACCACCCGTGTGTCCACGCCCGTGGCCACACCCCGCCGCCCCGCCCTGGAGGTCCGCCACCGTGGCCACGCCGCCGCCCACCCCGACCCGCCGTCAGCTCCTCGGCAGGCTCTCGCTCCCCGAGCGGACGTACATCGCCGACGCCCTGCGCACCGAGACCGTGGGCGGAGTCCTCCTCCTGTTGGCCGCGACCGCCGCGCTCATCTGGGCGAACGTCTGGCCGGACGCGTACGAGAGCGTCAAGGAGTTCACGGTCGGGCCGTCCGCGCCGCTCCACCTCGACCTCTCCCTGGACGCCTGGGCCAAGGACGGCCTGCTGACGATCTTCTTCTTCGTGGCCGGGATCGAGTTGAAGCGCGAGTTCGTGGCCGGTGAGCTGCGTAATCCCGCGGCCGCCGCGCTGCCGGTGGTGGCGGCGGCCTGCGGCGTCGCGCTGCCCGCGGTCGTCTACACACTGGCCAACGCGGGGCCCGGCGGTCACCCGGCCGGCTGGGCGATCCCGACCGCGACCGACATCGCCTTCGCGCTCGGCGTGCTGGCGGTGGTGGGCAGTCACCTCCCGTCCGCGCTGCGGGCGTTCCTGCTCACCCTGGCCGTGGTGGACGACCTGATCGCCATCCTGATCATCGCGGTGTTCTACAGCTCGGGCATCAAGTTCTGGGCGCTCGGGCTCTCCTTCGCCGGGCTGGTGCTGTTCTGGTTCCTGCACCGCCGTGGAGTCCACGGCTGGTACCTGTTCGTGCCGCTGGGCGTGGCGATCTGGGCACTGATGCACGAGAGCGGGGTGCACGCCACGGTGGCCGGCGTGGCGATGGGCCTGATCCTGCGCTGCCACCGGGAGGAGGGCGAGAAGGTCTCCCCCGGCGAGCACATCGAGCACCTGGTGCGGCCGCTGTCGGCCGGCTTCGCGGTGCCGGTGTTCGCCCTCTTCGCCGCCGGTGTGACGGTGTCCGGCAGTGCACTCGAGGAAGTGTTCACCCAGGCGACGCCGCTCGGGATCGTGCTCGGGCTGCTGATCGGCAAGACCGTCGGCATCTTCGGCGGCACCTGGCTGGCCGCCCGCTTCACCCGGGCCGAACTGAACCCGCAACTCAAGTGGGCCGACCTGTTCGCGGTCTCGGTGCTGGCCGGGATCGGCTTCACCGTCTCGCTGCTGATCAGCGAGCTGGCCTTCCCCGGCGACCCGGAGCTGGCCGACCGGGCCAAGGCTGCCGTGCTGGTGGGTTCGCTGCTCTGCGCGCTGATCGCCACCGTGCTGCTGAAGCTCCGCAACCGGCACTACCGCGCGCTCTGCGAGGAGGAGGACCGGGACTCCGACGGCGACGGCATCCCGGACGTCTACCAGCAGCAGGCGACCTGACGCCGAGCCACCTGACGACCCGTCGAACCCTCACGAGTGACACGCCGTCGCCCCCGGGGTGCCCCGGAGTGGTGCCGGACTGGCCGGTAGAGGCATGATTCAGAGCTGTCGGTACCGAACGCCGAGGACCGCAGCCCAAGCCGAAGGAGACCCGCTGATGCCCGCAGGAACCGCAGACCCCATCGGCGACGGACGGGCGCCCTACGAGGGCGAGCGTTCGGTGGGCCAGCTCTTCGCCGCGGCCACCGCCGACCTCTCCGCCCTGGTGCACGACGAGATCGCGCTCGCCAAGGCCGAGATCCGCCAGGACGTGAAGCGCGGTGTCTCCGGCGGCGTCTCGCTGATCGTCGCGGGCGTGGTGGCGCTGGCCGCCGTGCCGATGCTGAGCGCCGCCGCCGCGTACGGCCTGCACGCGCTGGGGCTCTCGCTCGGCTGGTCCTTCCTGATCGTGGCCGGCGCCTACCTGCTGCTGGCCGTGCTGCTCGGCCTGCTGGCGCTGCGCTCGTTCAAGCGGATCGAGAAGCCGCGCCGCACCATCGAGGGCGCGCAGAAGACCGCCGACGTGCTGAAGAACGCCCGGCCGCGCCCGGCCACCCAGGAGGAGATCGACCGGGGCCTCGGCCGCATCCGCTGAGCCCCCGTCAGAGGGCCCGAGCGGCGAGCGGACGGCCCGAGCACGGGGCCGAGCACGGGCCCGAGCCGAGGCCGCGAACTGACGACCGCGAGCAGGGGCACCCGCCAGCCACCCGCCGTCCGCCACCCGCCGTCCACCATCCGCCGTCCGCCACCCGGAAGCCGGCCGGACCGAGTGCCGGGCGGCCGATCCGCCGTCGGGTGTGACAGGCTCTCGGTATGTCGCTGACCGCCAACAGGCCGACCCCCGGAACGAGAGCCGTCGAGATCGCCGAGACCCCCTGGGAGCTGCGTTCGGCCGGGCCGTGGTCCCACCGCGACCTGGCGGCGAACGGCGCCCGGTTCCACATCGCCGAGGTCGGCGAGGGCCCACTGGTGCTGCTGGTGCACGGCTGGCCCGAGTACTGGTGGGCCTGGCGGCACCAGTTGACCGCGCTGGCCGAGGCCGGGTTCCGGGCGGTGGCGCTGGACCTGCGCGGGGTCGGCGGCAGCGACCGCACCCCGCGCGGCTACGACCCCGGCAACCTGGCGCTCGACATCACCGGCGTGATCCGCTCCCTGGGCGAGCGCCAGGCCCACCTGGTCGGCCACGCGATGGGCGGTTCGCTGGCCTGGGTGGCGGCCGTGATGCGGCCCTCGGTGATCCGCAGCCTGACCGTGGTCTCCGCCGCGCACCCGCGCCACCTGCGCCGTGCGCTGCTGACGGACCGTCGGCAGATGGCCGCCTTCGACCACGTCCTGAGCTTCCAGCGCCCCTGGGTGCCCGAGCGCAAGCTGGTGGCGGACGACGGCGCCCTGGTGGGCGAGTACCTGAACGCCTGGACCGGCCCCAACCAGCTGGGCCCCGACGCCCTGCACGCCTACCGGCAGGCCATCCAGATCCCCAGCACTGCGCACTGCTCGATCGAGCCGTACCGCTGGCTGCTGCGCTCGATGGCCCGCCCGGACGGCATCCAGTTCGCCCGCCGGATGAAGCGTCCGATCACCGCGCCGACCCTGCACGTCCAGGGCGCGGCCGACCCGGTGCTGCTCTCCCACACCGCGCTGGGCGCCGGGGAGTACGTCGAGGCGCCGTACCGGTGGCGGCTGCTGCCCGGGGTCGGGCACTACCCGCACGAGGAGGTGCCGGAGCAGTTCTCGGCGGAGCTGGTCTCCTGGGTGCGCGAGCACCAGCCCTGACGGGCCCTGCCCTCCGGCCCTGACGGCCCCAAGGTCCAGCCTCGAGATCCACCCCCGACGCCCCGACCTGACAACGGTCCTGACGGAGCAGCGGGCCTCCGTCCGGAGGTCGACGGAGCCCGCAGACCGTCCTGACGGAGTCTCATATCGGCAGACTCATATGACAATCGCATAGGCCAGGCGACCATCCGGTAGCGATTAGCCCGCCCGGAGCGCGGGCATCCATCCGGTATGACCTGGATGCCCGATCGCGAAGCTGTCACGCGCCGACGCCGCCGTGCCGACAGCCCGCAGTACCCCTACCCCGAGACCCAAGCCGTCGACTGGCCGCGCGAGTACGACGGCCACAGCCGGATCGGCCGCCAGCGCCAGGCCGGCGACGAGCACCCGTTGGGAATCCCGCGCATCCTCGGGCGGCGCGCCCGCTGGGTCGGGGCGCGCCTGCGCCGCGAGGGCTAGTTCGGAGCAGGCGCTAGCTGAGGACCGTCGGCGAGACGGCGGTGAACCAGAGCAGCACGAAGGTGGCCACCGACATGATCGGCACCAGCACCTTGGTCTCCACGGCGTTGCCGCTGCGCTTGATCAGCACCGTCTCGTAGCGCTCCTTGTGCGGCCAGAGCAGCGGCGCGCCCTTCTTGGTGAGGCAGTCGCCCAGCAGGTGGGCCAGCGTGCCGAGGGCCACCGCGTACGGGAGCCAGCCGGGGGCGCTGGGCAGCCAGGTGTCCATGCCGGCGGTGCCGAGCACGGAGAGGCCGACGATGGTGATCCACATCGTCGGACCGTCGCCGGGCGGGTGCAGCCGCAGGGCCCGGATGGCCAGGGCGAGCAGGAAGAACGTCGTGCCCAGGGTGAAGTTGCGGCCCAGGTAGGTGATGCCCGCCCAGGTGCCCCCGCCCATCAGGGCGACGAAGAGCAGCGAGTGGGTGGCGTGCCGGTGTCCGCCGGAGGCCCAGGCCACGAAGCGGCAGAGCAGCCGGGAGACCGGGCCGAGGAAGTTGGCGATGGTGCCGTCGTGGTGGTCGAGGTCCGGCAGCAGCGCCGCGCCGGCTGCCAGGACGGTGCCCATCAGGACGTCGGCGGGCGCCAGGTGGACGCCGAACAGCACCGGCGCCAGGAACGGTGCGGTGCCCGCGTACAGCATCGCCCCGCTGACCGCGTGCGAGTGACCCATCATGGCCGGTCGTCCTCCGTCGTCCCAGCTCGCTGACCCGTCGTCGGCTCGTCCGCCCCGCACGGCAGTTGAGCCGAACGGGTGAGCTCGGGGCGACGCTACCAGCCACGGCCCGCAGAACGGCGGAGGTCGGGAACGCGATCGGACGCGCCCCGTCCGCCCCCGGGCCGGAGGCGGACGGAGGGGCCGTCAGAGCGCGCAGCCCTCGGTGTCCACCCGCCCGGTCGCGGAGGCGCCCGCCACCGCCTCGCCCTGCACCTCGGCGGCGGTGAGCACGTACCCGGTGTCCGAACTGTCCAGCGACTTGGCGAACACCACGCCGAAGACCTTGCCCTCCGGGCTCAACAGCGGTCCACCGCTGTTGCCCTGACGGACCAGCGAGCGGATCGAGTAGATGTCCCGGACCACCTGACCCCGGTGGTAGATGTCCGAGCCGGTGGCCTTGATCCGGCCGCGGATGCGGGCGGGCTGGACGTTGAAGGCACCGTTCTCCGGGAAGCCGGCCACGATCGCGCTGTCGTTGCTCTTCGCCTCGTCGGCGAACTCCAGCGCCGGTGCGTCCAGCTTGGGGACGTCCAGCACCGCGATGTCGCGCTGCCAGTCGTAGCGGACCACGGTGGCGTCGTAGAGCTTGCCGGTGCCGCCGACCTGCACGGTCGGCTCGTCGACGCCGCCGACCACGTGGGCGTTGGTCATCACCCGGTGCGGGGCGAAGACGAAACCGGTGCCCTCCAGGGTCTTGCCGCAGGCGGTGGCGGTGCCGACCACCTTCACCAGGCTCTGCCGGGCCCGGGTCACCACCGGGCTGGCCGCGAGCGCCGGATCGGGCGGGCTGACCTCGGTGATCTGCTCCCGCTCGAAGGGGTTGAAGACCTGGGGGAAGCCGTTCCTGGCCAGTGCGTGGGTGAAGTCGCGGAACCAGTTCGGCGCGGAGGCGGGCAGCGTCGCCTGCACCCCGCCGAGCACCTGCGAACTGCGGACCTGCTTGGAGACCGTCGGCATCGAGGTGCCCGCCAGGGCCGATCCGATCAGCCAGGCCACCAGCAGCATCGAGATCACGTTGACCACGGAGCCGCCGATCGCGTCCAGGGTGCGGGCCGGGCGGCGGCCGATGTGCCCGCGCAGCTTCCACCCGAAGTGCGTGGTGACCGCCTGGCCGACCGCCGCGAAGACGATCACCACCAGCACCGCCACCACCGAGGCCACCGTGCCGGGGTCCAGGTGGCGCAGCAGCAGCGGCAGCAACTGGACGGCGATCAGACCGCCGCCCAGGAAACCGAGCACCGACAGCACGCCGACCACGAAGCCCTGCCGGTAGCCGGTGACGGCGAAACCCAGCGCGGCGACGATCAGCAGAAGATCCAGGACGTTCACCCGGCTACCCTCCCACGGGTCGCCGCCCGAATGGCCGAAGGCCCGGACAAAGCCGGATCCCGACGCCGCAGAACCGCCGGTCCCGCCGCGGATCCCGATCGGGCCCCCGGCCGAGCCCCAGGCTGGGCCCCCGGCCGGGCCGCCGGCCGAGCCGCTGGCCGAGCCGCCGGCCGAACCCCCGGACACGGCCCCGGCCGGCCGTGACCCGGCGTCAGAGGCTCAGCGTGCGGGAGGCGTCCCACTCCCGCTCCAGACCGCTGTAGTGCAGCACCCGGTCGATCACCCCGGCCGTGAACCCCCAGACCAGCCGCCCCGCCACCTCGAAGGCCGGGCCGACGTGCCCGGAGGGGTGCCGCAGCCTGGCCCGGTTGGCCGGGTCGGTCAGTTCGGTGATCGGCACCCGGAACACCGCACCGGTCTCGGCCAGGTCCACCGGGGCGACCGGCGTCTCGCGCCGCCACCACCCCAGCACCGGCGTCACCACGAAGCCGCTCACCGGGATGTAGAGCGCGGGCAGGGTGGCGAAGACCTGCACCCCGCTCGGGTCAAGCCCGGTCTCCTCCTCCGCCTCGCGCAGCGCGGCCGCCACCGGGCCGTCGCCCTGCGGATCGCCGTCCTCCGGATCCAGCGCGCCGCCGGGGAAGGAGGGCTGGCCGGCGTGCGAGCGCAGTGCCCGGGCCCGCTCGATCAGCAGCAGGTCGGGACCGGACGGACCGTCACCGAACAGCACCAGCACCGCCGACGCGCGACCGCCCTCGGCCGGCGGCAGGAAGCGGCTCAGCTGCTCCGGCCGGACGGTCTCCGCCGCCTCGCGCACGGGCACCAGCCACTCCGGCAGCCCGTCCCGCTCCACCCGCACCATCTGACGACCGGTCACTCCGCCTCAGCCTCCCCCACGGACACCCACCCCGCCGGACGGGCGGGTTCGCCAGGGTAGTCGGCCGGGGGCCTCAGCCGCTGTCCCGGCTGGCCGCCCTTCTCGTACTTCAGCAACTTCGCGGCCTTCTCCGGATCGATCTCGCCGACCCCGTACGAGGGGCAGAGCGCGGTGATCGGGCAGGCCCCGCAGGCCGGGCGGCGGGCGTGGCAGATCCGGCGGCCGTGGAAGACCACCCGGTGCGAGAGCATCGTCCACTCCGACTTCGGGAAGATCTCCGCCACGGTGGCCTCGACCTTCACCGGGTCCTCGTCCTCGGTCCAGCCGAACCGCCGGGCCAGCCGCCCGAAGTGGGTGTCCACGGTGATGCCGGGGACGCCGAAGACGTTGCCCAGCACCACGTTGGCGGTCTTGCGGCCGACGCCCGGCAGCGTCACCAGGTCCTCCAGCCGGCCCGGCACCTCGCCGCCGAAGTCGTCCCGCAGCGCGATCGACAGCCCGATCAGCGACTTGGCCTTGGACCGGAAGAAGCCCGTCGGCCGGATGACCTCCTCCAGCTCCTCCGGCACCGCCGCCGCCATGTCCTCCGGCGTCGGGTACTTCGCGAACAGCGCCGGAGTGGTCTGATTCACCCTCAGGTCGGTGGTCTGCGCCGACAGCACCGTCGCCACCAACAGCTCGAAGGGGCTCTCGAAGTCCAGCTCCGGGTGCGCGTACGGGTACACCTCCGCCAACGCCCGGTTGATCCTCCGCGCCCGCCGCACCATCCCCAGGTGCGTCTCCGGCTTCCCCGGCTTCGCGGCCGCCCGCTTCACGGCCGGCTTCGGCTCCGCCGTCTTCCCGGCCTTGCTCTCAGTCATGCTCCGCAGGCTACGCCGGGCGGGACGCCTCGGGGGCCGGCTCGGGCTCGACCGACCCCTACGGGGCCGGCAACCACCCACGAGCACGGCGCCGAGGGTCAGCCTGCCCGGCACCATGTACTCCGTCACCACGTGGGCCGCGCACGCCCTGGCCGAGAACGTCCGGCTCCTGGTGGCCGGGGACGGCATCGGCGTCGGCGTCGGCGTCGGCGTCACCCTCGTCGCCCCGGACGTGGTGGACACCCCCTTCCGTGACGAGCGCGGCGGCATCCCCGTGGTGGCACCCGTGCTGACGGCAGCCCGCGGAGGAGTGCCGGGCCCGCAACGGCAAGTACGTCCCATCGGCACCGGCGCGGCGCTAGCCTCGGCCGGGGGGAGAGTCCGGCGCCGAGGGGGACACCGTGGGGGCAGCTCAGGAACGGGCCGCGCTGTACGAGCGCGAGGCGGAGACCAGGGCCGCGGAGGAGGCGGTCCGGGCGCTCTGCGACCCCACCGGGGCGGCCGGGATCGGCGGGCTGCTGCTCTACGGCGGGCCGGCCGGGGTCGGCAAGACGGCGCTGGTCACCGAGGTCCGCCGGCTGGCGAAGCGGGCGGGCTGCACGGTGCTGTTCGCCCGGGGCGGCGAGCGCCGTCGCAACGAACCCTTCCACGTGGTGCGGCAGTTGCTGCAGCCGGCGCTGGCCGGGCTGGGCGAGGACGGGCAGCGGCAGGTCACCGGCCACTGGCACGAGGTGGTCGGCCCCGCCGTCGGCCTGCTGCCGCCCGTCGGGGCGCCCGACCCGCAGGGCGTCCGCGACGGCCTGGACTTCGTCCTGGTCCAACTCGCCCGGCTGCTGGAGCCGTTGGTGGTGGTCGTGGACGACCTGCACTGGGCCGATCCGGAGTCGCTCGGCTGGCTGGCCGCCTTCGCGGGGCGGGCCCGGGAGCTCCCGGTGCTGCTGGTGGCCGCCTGCCGCGACCGGTCCGACGAGTTGCCCGACCGGACCCCGGACCTGCTGCGGGGCATCCGGGAGAGCGCCGACCGGCTGCACGAACTGCGCCCGTTGCGGCCGGACTCGGTGGCCGGCCTGGTCCGCGACTCGCTCGGGGAGCAGGCGGACGAGGCCTTCTGCCGTCAGGTCTGGGCGGTCACCGGCGGCAACCCGTTCGCGACCGGGGCGCTGCTGCGCGAGGTGCACGAGCAGGGGCTGGCCCCGGTCGCCGGCAACGCCGGGCAGCTGCGCGAACTCGCCTCGGACACCCTGGGCCTGACGCTGGACCACTGGCTGTCCAGGCTCGGGCCGAGCACCCTCCGGTTCGCCTGGGCGGCCGCGCTGCTCGGCACCGGGATCCGCCCGGACCTCGCGGCGGCCATCTCCGCCCAGGGGCCGGACACCGCCGCCGACTCGGTCCGCGAGCTGCGTCGGCAGCGCGTGCTGACCAGCACGGCCGACGGGCGGCTGGAGTTCGTCCACCCGCTGATCGCCACCTCGGTCTACCGGTCCATTCCGCCCGCCGTCCGCACCGGCATGCACGGCGTCGCCGCCACTGCGATCGAGAACGCGGGCCTGGGCCTGCTCGCCGCCTCCCGTCACCTGCTGGAGACGCTGCCCGACGGCGACCCGGAGACGGTGCACCGCCTGCGCCGGGCCGCCGCCGAACACCTGGCCACCGGCGCCCCCGAGGCGGCGCAGCGCTGCCTCCGACGGGCGATGAGCGAGCCGCCGGACGGGACGGAGCGCGCCGCGGTGCTGTACGAGCTCGGCTGTTCGGCGCTGCTGACCGACCCGGCCACCACCGTGAACCAGCTCCGGCTGGCCCTGGACGAGGAGCCGGGGCTCACCGCCGCGCTCCGGGTGGACGCCACCTTCCGGCTGGCCCAGGCACTGGCCCACAGCAACCGGCTGCGCGAGGCCGCCGCGGCCTGCGCCGAGGAGGCCGCCCGGACCGCCCCCGGACCGGGGCGCGGGCGGCTGGAGGTGGCGGCGCTGATGTTCGCGGCGTTCCAGGCCGAGGAGGTGGACGGGCCCGACCGCTTCCGGCGCTTGGAGGAGTACGCCCGGAGCCACGCCCGGGCCGACGGGACGGACCCGGCCGTCTCGGTGCTGCGCTGCTGGGAGCTGGTCCTCCGGGGCGGCGACGCCACCCGGGCGGTCGCGCTGGCGGAGTGGGTCCTGGAGGACGGCCGGCTCCCCTCCGAGCTCGGCTGGACCAACACCACCTGGGGCTTCGAACTCCCCGGTGTGCTCGGCATCGCCTACCTCTACGCGGACCGGGCGGACCGGGCCCGGGCCCTGTTCGACGAGGCGGTGCTGGCCTACCAGGTGGCCGGCTGGAGCGGTGGGCACCTGGGGTTCGCGCTGTTCCTGACCGGCCTGCTCCACTTCCGCTGCGGCGACCTCGCCGAGGCCGAGCAGCTGCTGCGGCGCTCGCTGCGGATCGCCGAGCGGATC
Source organism: Kitasatospora albolonga (assembly GCF_039535905.1). GTDB lineage: Bacteria > Actinomycetota > Actinomycetes > Streptomycetales > Streptomycetaceae > Kitasatospora > Kitasatospora albolonga. The sequence goes on from NZ_BAAAYB010000098.1 coordinate 18,420, forward strand.
GCGCCGGGCATCCCGCTGCAGTGGTTCGCCGTCGGGGTGCTGGCCGACACGCTGCTCGCCCGTGGCCGGCCCGAGGAGGCCTGGAACCTCGCGCGGCGGTACGCCTTCGAGCCGCCGTTCCCCACGGTGATGGTGCTGCCCGACGCCCCGACCCTGTACGGCCGGCTGCTGCTCGCCCGGGGCGACGCCGCCGCGGCCGTCGAAGCGCTGACCCGGGCCGGAGCGGCCCTGGACGCCCGTGGCTGGCGCAATCCGGTCTGGGCTCCCTGGACCGGCCACCTGGCCCTCGCCCTGCTGCCCCAGGACCCGGACCGGGCAAGGGAGTTGGCCGCAGAGTCGGTGCGCCGCGCCGAGGAGTTCGGCCCCGGCGCGGCGGTGGGCAGCGCCCTGCGGCTGGCCGCCGCGGTGCACGACGGGCCGCGCGCGCTGCCCCTCCTGGAGGAGGCGGTCCGGCGGCTGGAGCACTCCCCCGCCCGCTACGAGCACGCCCTCGCCCTGGTCGACCTCGGCACGGCGCTGGCCCGGGCCGGCCGCCCGGCCGAGGCCCGGCCCCGCTTCGAGGAGGGGCTGGCACTGGCCCGGCGCTGCGGGGCCGACGGCCTGGCCGACCGGGCACACGCCGCACTGTCGGACCCGGCCCGCTGACCTCGCCCGCTGACCCGGACCGCTGACCTCGCCCGCTGACCGGGGCCGCGCCCCGTCGGAGCGCTGGGGTAGCGTCGGCGGTCGACCGATCAGCAGGTCGACAGCGGCGACGGGGGGACCGGATGGCGGTCACGGCGGAGGTCGAGCAGGAGCTCGAAGGGTACCGGCGGGAGCTCACGGGCTACTGCTACCGGATGCTGGGGTCGGCCTTCGAGGCCGAGGACGCCGTGCAGGAGACGATGATCCGCGCCTGGCGCGGCCACCGGGGCTTCGAGGGCCGGGCCGCACTGCGCACCTGGCTGTACCGGATCGCCACCAACGTCTGCCTGGACGCCCTGAAGGGCCGTCAGAAGCGGGCCCGGCCGATGGACCTCACCGGCCCGGTGCCGGTCGCCGAGGCGTACGGGACCCAGCTGCCCGAGGTCACCTGGATCGGCCCGGTGCCGGACGCCTGGGTGCTGGCCGGGGACCCGGCCGAACTGGCCGCGCAGCGCGAGTCGGTCCGGCTGGCCTTCGTCGCGGCGCTCCAGCGGCTGGCCCCCCGGCAGCGTGCGGTGCTGATCCTGCGCGAGGTGGTGGGCTGGTCGGCGGCCGAGGTGGCGGAGCTGCTGGAGACCACCGTGGCCTCGGTCAACAGCGCGATGCAGCGCGCCCGTTCGGCCCTGGCCGCGCAGCCGGGGACGGACACCGAGCCGGCCGCGCCGCTCGACCCCGGCCAGCGCGAGCTGCTGGAGAAGTTCGTCTCCGCCTTCGAGAGCTTCGACCTGGACCGGCTGGCCGCCCTGCTGCACGAGGACGTGGTCCTCTCCATGCCGCCGTTCGAGATGTGGCTCCGCGGCCTGGACCAGTACCTGCTCTGGCTGCACGGCCCGGGCGGCGGCTGCCGCGGCTCCCGCCTGCTCCCGGTCTCCGCCAACGGCGCCCCGGCCTTCGCCCAGTACCGCCCCGACCCGGCCGGCGGCTTCCTGCCCTGGGCGCTCCAGGTGCTGGACGTCCGGGACGGCCGGATCACCGGGCTGAACAACTTCCTGAACACCGACGCGCTGTTCCCGCTCTTCGGCCTGCCGCCCCGCCTGGACGACTGACCGGCCGTCACACTTCCGCGCTCCCGTCCGTCGGTGTGGTGAAGGCCCCGACAGAGACGAGGAACCCCGTCATGACCGCGCAGTCGATCTCCCGGATGCCCGACCCCGGCCGGTTCGTCCCCGAGCTGGCCGAGGTCAGCACCGCCCTCTTCAAGGCCACGGGCAACCGCTCGGTGCCCCGGACCACGATCAACCTGGTGCACCTGAGGGCCGGTCAGATCGTCCACAACACCTACCTGACCACCCTCAACACCGGCTTCCTCCGCAAGGCCGGCGAGACCGAGGAGCGCATCACCGCCGTCTCCTCCTGGCAGGACGCGCTCTGCTTCACCCCGGCCGAGCGCGCCGCGCTGGCCCTGGTGGAGGCGACCCTGCAGCCCGCCCCGCCCGGACGCGAGCGGGTCACCGACGAGCTGTACGCCGAGGTGGCCGCGCACCACGACGAGAAGGCGATGGCCACCCTGACCATCGCGATCGGCCAGATCAACTTCTTCGTCGCGCTGGCCGTCATCGGCAAGCCGATGCCCGTCACCTCGCTCGCCCAGCGCCAGTGGGAGTGAACCCGCCGAAGAACCTCCGCCGGGACCGATGAGTCCGGCCGGGGTCGGCGGTCCACCCCTGCGAGGGGCTCGTCCGGAGCCCCGCGACACAGGGAGTACGACATGACCGACCTCGGCGAGCTCACCATCGACCGCGTCCTCCGGGCCGACCGCGCGGACGTCTTCCACGCCTACGTCACCCCGGAGCGCTTCGTGGACTTCTGGGGCCCGGAGGGCACCCACGTCCCGTTGGAGAGCGTCACCATCGAGCCGTTCGCGGGCGGGCGGTTCGAGAGCACCATGGTGGTCGACGGGACGGACCGGAGCTTCCCGCTCGACGCCGTCTTCGAGACCGTCACCGAGCCGGAGCTGCTGGTCTTCCGGGTCCGGGGGACCACGATGCGCAGCGCGATCCACCTCACCGACCTGGGCGACGGCCGCACGGCCGTCCGGCTGCACCAGACCGAGGTGCCGCCGCAGTACCTCGGCCCGCAGGCCGAGGCCGGCCTGAACTCCTCGCTCGACCGCCTGGCCGCCCACCTGGCGGGGTGAAGGGTCCGGCGCCACCGCTGCGGCGTACGGGTGAACGAACCCTCACGGCGGTAGCCGACCGGCCGTGATGAGTACAAATGGCCCCGTACCGTACCCCCGGCCAGCACCCCTCCTCATATGATCGGAGCGACATGCGTCATCCTTGGTGATGCAAGTCATGACCGGATGCACCATCCACCACCAGCAGGAGGAAGCACGTGGACGACGTTCTGCGGCGTGCCGCGCTGTTCGCGGCTCTCGATGACGAGCAGGCCAGCGAGCTGCGTGCCTCCATGACCGAGGTGACGCTGGCCCGCGGCGAGTCGCTCTTCCACGAGGGCGACCCGGGCGACCGCCTCTACGTCGTCGCCGAGGGCAAGGTGAAGCTGCACCGCGCCTCGCCGGACGGCCGGGAGAACATGCTGGCCGTGCTCGGCCCCAGCGAGATGATCGGCGAGCTGTCGCTCTTCGACCCGGGCCCGCGCACCGCCACCGCCAGCGCGCTGACCGAGGTGAAGCTGCTCGGCCTCGGCCACGGCGACCTCCAGCCCTGGCTGCACGCCCGTCCCGAGGTCTCCATCGCGCTGCTGCGGGCCATCGCCCGCCGCCTGCGCCGGACCAACGACGTGATGTCCGACCTGGTCTTCTCCGACGTGCCCGGCCGGGTGGCCAAGGCGCTGCTGGACCTGTCGCGCCGCTTCGGCGTGCAGTCCGAGGAGGGCATCCACGTCGCCCACGACCTCACCCAGGAGGAGCTGGCCCAGCTGGTCGGCGCCTCCCGCGAGACGGTCAACAAGGCGCTGGCCGACTTCGCCGGCCGCGGCTGGCTGAAGCTGGAGGCCCGCGCGGTGGTGCTGCTGGACGTCGAGCGCCTCTCCCGCCGCTCGCGCTGACGCGACATCAGGAAGGCCCCCGGGACCTCTTCGGTCCGCGGGGGCCTTTCCGCTGTCCGGCGGCCCGTCAGATCAGGCCGTGGTCCTCCAGGTAGGCGAGCTGGGCGCGCACCGAGAGTTCGGCGGCCGGCCAGAGCGCGCGGTCCACGTCCGCGTACACCTTGGCCACCACCTGCTCGGCCGTCCGGTACCCCGCCTCCACGGCGGTCTCCACCTGGGCCAGCCGGGCGGCCCGGTGGGCCAGGTAGTAGTCGACGGCGCCGAGCGCGTCCGCCAGCACCGGCCCGTGGCCCGGCAGCACGGTGCGCACGCCGCGCTCGGCGGCCATGGTGTGCAGGCGGCGCAGCGAGTCCAGGTAGTCGCCGAGCCGGCCGTCCGGGTGGGCGACCATCGTGGTGCCCCGGCCCAGCACGGTGTCGCCGGTCAGGATCGCGCCGTCGGCGGGGAGGTGGAAGGTGAGGGAGTCCGCGGTGTGCCCGGGGGTGCCGACCACCCGGACCTCCAGGCCGCCGACCTCGATCACCTGGCCGCCGCGCAGCCCCTCGGAGCCCAGCCGGTGGGCCGGGTCGAGCGCGCGGACGTCGGTGCCGGTCAGCTCGGCGAAGCGGGCGGCGCCCTCGGCGTGGTCGTGGTGCCCGTGGGTGAGCAGGGTCAGCGCGATCCGCTTGCCCTGCTGCTCGGCGGTGTCGACGACCCGGCGCAGGTGGCCCTCGTCCAGCGGGCCCGGGTCCACCACGACCGCGAGGTCGGAGCCGGGCTCGGAGAGCAGCCAGGTGTTGGTGCCGTCCAGGGTCATCGGGGAGGGGTTCGGCGCGAGCACGCAGAACGCCCGGGGGGTGGCCCCGCCGCCGATCCCGTCGGCGGGGTCACCCGGGAGGAGACCGGTCACCGGCCGCCCTCGCTGACCCGGTACAGGCTGCGCAGGGGCAGCTGCCGCTCCAGGCGCCGCAGGGTCGGCTCCTCCGGCACGCGGTCGGCCGCCCGGCCGGCCAGCGAACGGAGCGTCAGCGGACGCGCGGTGAGGGTGTTGTCGGTGAGCGCCGACCGGCGAGCCACGTCGTTGTGGGTCATCGGATCGTCCTTCCTGGGTGTGAGCTGGTGCTTCTCGGGATTTCGGGCGAGCGGCGTCCGGCCTCCCACGGTCCCTTCGGGAGATCGTGACGGCTACTCGGGAGGAAAAATACCTTCGATGGTCAGCTCTTCATACCCCGGCCAGCGAACTGTCAGCCGATCCCCCGAAGTCTCCGCGCGTCCCAGCACGGGTACCACCTTCCGGTCGGCCCCGGCGGCCACCGCCCCGGCCGCCGAACGGACCGTCAGCAGCTCGCGCTGGACGGTCACGGTGGGCGGCATCATCCGGTAGCGGCCCTCGCCGTAGCCCTCGACCACCTCGGCCGGGGAGAGCCAGGCGACCCGGTCGGCCTCGCCGACCGTCTCGGCCGCCAGCTGCCCGGGCGGCATCGCGGCCACGAAGAACCAGGTGTCGAAGCGGCGCTCCTCGAACTCCGGCGTCACCCAGCGGGCCCAGGGCGCCAGCAGGTCCGAGCGGAGCACCAGGCCGTTGGCGGAGAGGAAGTCGGCGAAGGCCAGTTCGTGCCGCTCGATCGCGGCGCGCTCCTCCGACCAGTCGCGCGGATCGGCGGTCCGTTCCGCGTCCGGACCGGCGAGCAGCACCCCGGCCTCCTCGAAGGTCTCCCGCACCGCCGCGCAGACCACGGCCCGGGCGGTCGGCTCGTCCGTGCCGAGCCGCTCCGCCCACTCGGCGGGGGACGGGCCGGCCCAGCCGTAGCCGCCCTCGGCGTCGCGCGGGTCCACCCCACCGCCCGGGTAGGCGTACTGCCCGGCGGCGAAGGCCATCGAGGTCCGGCGGCGCAGCAGGTAGGCCTCCGGGCCGTCCTCACCGTCCCGCAGCAGGACCACGGTGGCGGAGGGCTTGGGGACCGGCGGGGTGAGTTCACCCGCGGCGAGGGCCCGGATCCGTGCTGGCCACGACGGCGGCATCGACATCATGGCCGGATGCTACCGGCCGTCGCAGCGCCTCCGGCAGGGCCTGTCACTTGTCCGGAGCGGCTCCGGAAGGCAGCGGCCCAGGGGCGCGAGGAACTGCGCGCAGGGGAACGGCAGCACGTGCAACTGGCTGACGTGCCCTCAGTTGCAGATGAGCCGCCTTCCGACCCGCGCAGTTCCTCGCGCCCCTGAGGCCGCTGCCCTGCCGTCCGTTCGAGGACGACTACCGGTACGTCAGTCCCGGACCCGGACCTGGAACTCGATCTCGACCGGCGCGTCCAGCGGCAGCACCGCGACGCCCACGGCCGACCGGGCGTGCACGCCCGCCGCGCCGAGCACCTCGCCGAGGAACTCGCTGGCGCCGTTGATCACACCCGGCTGGCCGGTGAAGTCGGGGGCGGAGGCGACGAAGCCGACCACCTTGACGACCTGCTCCAGCTTGTCCAGGTCACCGATCACGGACTTGATCGCCGCCAGGCCGTTGAGCGCGCAGACCTGCGCCAGCTCCTTGGCCTCCTCGGCGGTGACCTCGGCGCCGACCTTGCCGGTGCTGGGCAGCTTGCCCGCCACCATCGGCAGCTGACCGGCCGTCAGCACGTACTCGCCGGAGCGGATCGCCGGGACGTACGCGGCGACCGGCGGCACCACCTCGGGGAGGGTCAGGCCGAGCTCGGCCAGCTTCTCCTCGACCTTGCCCATCAGATCTTCTCCCGCTTCAGGTAGGCCACCAGCTGCTCCGGGTTCGGGCCCGGAACGACCTGGACGAGCTCCCAGCCGTCCTGGCCCCAGGTGTCCAGGATCTGCTTGGTGGCGTGGACGAGCAGCGGCACGGTGACGTATTCCCACTTGGTCATGGCCCCGACTCTAGTGCCATTTCACCCACGGACCGTCGCCCGCCGTCGGTTCTCCGTCAGGGGTCACCCGTCCGTCGCGCGTCCGCCAGAGGTCCACCGGAGGTCCGCCGGACGTCGGCCGTACCTCCGTCGCCCCTCCGGGAATCCCGGCATCCGCGGCGGCGGCTGGTTACCCTCGCGGGAGAGCACCTTCGGCGGCACGTCTTCGGCGGCCCGTCGGCAACGGCAGCTCCTGACGTCGGCTGACGCCGGCACCCGAGAGGCACGGAGGCGGAGCGTGGAGCAGCAGGACCGGCACGGCCCGGACTGGGAGGGGGTCCGACTCCACGTGGTGAGCGGCAAGGGCGGCACCGGCAAGACCACCGTCGCCGCCGCGCTCGCGCTGGCGCTGGCCGCCGAGGGGGGCCGGACGCTGCTGATCGAGGTGGAGGGCCGGCAGGGCATCGCCGAGCTGTTCGGGATAGCCGCTCTGCCGTACGAGGAGCGGAAGGTGGCCACCGTCTCCCCCGCCAAGCTCGGGCTGCCGGGCCGCGGGCCGGCCGGTGAGCTGTACGCGCTGGCGATCGACACCGAGCTGGCGCTGCTCGAGTACCTCGACATGTTCTACAAGCTGGGCCGGGCCGGGAAGGCGCTGCAGAAGGTCGGCTTCGTCGACTTCGCCACCACCATCGCACCCGGGGTCAGGGACGTGCTGCTCACCGGCAAGGCCTGCGAGGCCGCCCGCCGGAAGGGGCCGGACGGCCGGCGGGCCTACGACGCGATCGTGATGGACGCGCCGCCGACCGGACGGGTCACCAGGTTCCTCAACGTCAACTCCGAGGTGGCCGGGCTGGCCAGGTTCGGGCCGATCCACGGGCAGGCCCAGGCGGTGATGCGGGTGCTGCGCTCGCCCGAGACGGCCGTGCACCTGGTGACCCTGCTGGAGGAGATGCCGGTGCAGGAGACGGTGGACGGCATCGGCGAACTGCGCGAGGCCAAGCTGCCGGTCGGCGGGGTGCTGGTGAACATGGTGCGCCCGCCGGTGCTGGACGCGGCGGCGGTGGCCGCGGTGGACGGCGACCACCGCGAGGAGGTCGCGACGGCCCTCGGCGAGGCCGGGCTGGGCGGCCGCTCCAAGTCGGCCGCCACCGTGCGGGCCGCGGTGGAGCCGCTGATCGACCCGCTGCTGGACCAGGCCCGGGAGCACGCCGAGCGGGTCGAGCTGGAGCGCGAACAGCGGACCGCGGTGCAGCAGTTGAAGCTGCCCACCTACGAACTCCCGCTGCTCGGCGGCGGGGTGGACCTGGGCGGGTTGTACCGCCTGGCCGGCGAGCTCAAGCGGCAGGGGGCGGCATGACCGGGCCGACCGGACGGGACGGACAGGACGGACGGGACGGACGACGGGTGACGGCGAAGGGGACGGCGGCATGACCGGGCTGGACATCGACGCGCTGATCGGCGACCGGGCGACCCGGATCGTGGTCTGCTGCGGCTCCGGCGGGGTCGGCAAGACCACCACCGCCGCGGCGATCGGCCTGCGCGCGGCGGAGCAGGGCCGCAAGGTCGTGGTGCTGACCATCGACCCGGCCCGGCGGCTGGCCCAGTCGATGGGCCTGACCGAGCTGGACAACACCCCGCGGGTGGTCAAGGGCGCCAAGGGGGACGGCGAACTCCAGGCCATGATGCTGGACATGAAGCGGACCTTCGACGAGGTCGTGATCGCCCACGCCGACCCGGAGCGGGCCCGGACCATCCTGGAGAACCCCTTCTACCAGTCGCTCTCGGCCGGCTTCGCCGGGACCCAGGAGTACATGGCGATGGAGAAGCTCGGCCAGCTGCGGGCGGCCGAGGAGTGGGACCTGATCGTGGTGGACACCCCGCCGTCCCGCTCCGCGCTGGACTTCCTGGACGCGCCGAACCGGCTGGGCTCGTTCCTGGACGGCAAGCTGATCCGGATACTGACCGCCCCCGCCAAGGTCGGCGGCCGGAGCGCGATGAAGTTCCTGAACGTCGGGATGGGCCTGGTCACCAGCACCCTCGGGAAGGTCTTCGGCGCCCAGCTGCTGACGGACGTGCAGACCTTCGTCTCGGCGATGGACTCGATGTTCGGCGGCTTCCGCGAGCGGGCCGACCGCACCTACCAGCTGCTCAAGGCGCCCGGCACGGCCTTCCTGGTGGTCGCCGCCCCCGAGCGGGACGCCCTGCGCGAGGCCGCGTACTTCGTGGACCGGCTGGCCGCCGACGAGATGCCGCTGGCCGGACTGGTGCTCAACCGGGTGCACGGCACCGGCGCGCCGCAGCTCACCGCCGAACGGGCCCTGGCCGCCGCCGAGACGCTCGAGGAGAACGGCTCCGGCGAGGCGCGCACGGAGCACGACGTGGCGGCCGAGACGCTGGCCGCCGGACTGCTCCGGCTGCACGCCGAGCGGATGCAGGTGATGGACCGCGAGCGGCTCACCCGGGACCGCTTCGTCTCGGTCTACCCGGACGTGCCGATCGTCGAGGTACCGGCCCTGCCCGGTGACGTGCACGACCTCGACGGCCTCCGGGCCATCGGCGCGCGACTGGGCGGCGAGCCGACCGACTGACCGCGACCGACTGACCGTCAGCCCGCCCCTGCGACACGCCCGTTGGGCGCCGCACGTGCGACACGCCCGTTGAGCACCCACGCCGCCGAACGGCGGCACCGCGGCACTCAGCGGGCGTACCCCCACACAGCCGTACGGGCCGATCACCGCCCGGGCTCCCCCACCCGGACACCGATCCGCCCGACGGATCGTCCTGAACCGCGACTAGCCCGCCTGGGCGTAGTCGGTGAGGATGACGCCCGTGGCGAGCGACTCCTCGTACTCCGTCCTGGCCGTCTCCAACAGCCTGCGCCAGGACATCACCGTCGGCCGACGGCGGAGCAGCGCCCGCCGCTCCCGCTCGGTCATACCTCCCCAGACACCGAATTCCACCCGGTTGTCCAGGGCGTCGGCCAGGCACTCCGTCCTGACCGGGCAGCCACTGCAGACCGCCTTCGCGCGGTTCTGCGCCGCCCCCTGTACGAACAACTCGTCCGGATCACTCGTGCGGCAGGAAGCCTGCGCACTCCAGTCGTCCACCCAGCCCATCCCGGCGCCGTCCTCTCCCGAATCGGGGCTCCCCCACGGCGGCAACGGCATATTCACCGCTGCCAGTTGAGGACGTTACGGAAGAACGCCAGGACGCAACAGCCCCTTCGGGCCCAATCTCAAATGACCCGATCGGACTATGGGTATCCATCCACTCACCCGTTGGAGTGATCGCAGGTCGGAGGCCTTGTCAGAACCCGTCCGACCACTCTCGTCACCCTCTGCCACACCGTCACCGGCGGACCCGCCAGTAGACCACCTGAAAGCGGGTCAATTCGGGCAAAGCTCATCACTCACAAGAGTGATGAGCATGAACAGAGCGAAGCTGTCGCAGTGTTGTGACAAGCGTAGGCGAACACCTGCCCCCTTGTACGGGAATCAGCGACGTAGTGTTCTCCCCATGGCACCTCAGCGACCCGCGGGTTCCCCGCTTGACAAGGCCGGGCTCGGACTCAAGTTCCTGGGCATCAGCGTGCTGGCCGGAGTGCTGGTCGCCGGGATGGCGCTGCCCGCGATCGGCGCGCTCGGCCTGACCGCGAAGGACACCGCCGAGAGCTTCGACAACGTCCCCACGGACTTCAAGACGCCGACCCTCTCCCAGGCCTCGTACATCTACGACGCCGGCGGCGGCCTGATCGCCAAGGTCTTCGACCGCGACCGGACCATCCTCACCAAGGAGCAGATGGCCCCGATCATGCGGCAGGCCCAGGTCGACATCGAGGACGCCCGCTTCTACGAGCACGGCGCCGTCGACCTCAAGGGCGTGGCCCGCGCGATCGGCAAGAACGCGGAGTCCGGCGAGGCGACCCAGGGCGCGTCCACGCTGACCCAGCAGTACGTGAAGAACGTCTTCGTCGAGCAGGCCGGCGACGACAAGGAGGCCTTCCTCCTCGCCACCCAGAAGAGCCTCGGCCGCAAGATCAAGGAACTGAAGATCGCGGTCAAGCTGGAGGAGGAGCTGAGCAAGGAGCAGATCCTCACCAACTACCTGAACATCACCTTCTACGGCCACCAGGCCTACGGGATCGAGTCGGCGGCCCAGCGCTACTTCTCCAAGAGCGCCAAGGACCTCACCGTCCCCGAGGCCGCGATGCTGGCCGGCCTGGTGCAGAACCCCTCGGCGTACGACCCGGTGCTGCACCCGAAGGCGGCCCAGATCCGCCGCGACACGGTGATCAGCAAGCTGCTGGAGAACAAGCACATCACCGCCGAGGAGGCCAAGGCGGCCACCGCCGCCCCACTGGGCCTCAAGTACAAGGAGCCGTTGAACGGCTGCATCACCGCGCAGAACGGCATGGGCTTCTTCTGCGACTACGTCCGCCACGTGGTGAAGCAGGACCCGGCCTTCGGCAAGACCGCGACGGACCGTCAGAAGCTCTGGTCCCAGGGCGGCCTGAAGATCTACACCACCATCGACCCGCAGAAGCAGGCCGCCGCCCACAAGGCGGTGACCACCAAGGTCTACCCGACCGACGACGTCTCGGCCGCGATGACCATGGTCAAGCCCGGCACCGGCGAGATCCTGGCGATGGCCCAGACCCGCCCGTACGGCCTCGACGGCAACCAGAAGCAGACCGTGCTCAACCTCAACGTCGACGCGGCGATGGGCGGCGGCAACGGCTTCTCCCCCGGCTCGACCTTCAAGCCGATCATGGCCGCCGCGGCCATCGAGAACGGCACCCCGGTGACCCAGCAGTACCCGTCGGAGTACAAGATCCCGTACCCGACGATGAGCACCTGCAACGGCACCTGGGTCAACTCCAAGACCAAGCCCTCCACCATCGAGAACGAGAGCAAGAGCGAGATCGGCCCGTACCAGCTGAAGGAGGCCATGGCGAAGTCGGTCAACACCTACTTCATCCAGATGGCCCAGGAGACCGGGCTGTGCGCCTTCAAGCAGATGGCCAACAAGCTCGGCATCAAGGCGCTGGCCAGCGGCGAGGCCTTCCCCGAGGTGCCCGCCATGGTGCTCGGTGCCCGTGAGGTCAGCCCGCTCTCGATGGCCGGCGTCTACGCCGCCTTCGCCGCCCGCGGCAAGTACTGCACCCCGATCGCCGTCAAGTCGGTGGTCAACAACGCCGGCACCCAGCTCCCGGTCCCGCAGCCGAACTGCACCCAGGCGATGAGCGAGACCACCGCCGACGCCATCAACACCCTGCTGCTCGGCGTGACCGAGAAGGGCACCGGCTCCTCCCTCGGCCTCGACGACGGCCGCCAGATCGCCGGCAAGACCGGTACCACCGACAACCGGTACGCGGCCTGGTTCAACGGCTACACCCCCGAACTGGCCACCGCGGTCTGGCTCGGCGGCCCGACCACCTACGTCTCGATGAAGAACATCAAGATCGGTGGCAAGCGCTTCGACTCGGTCTACGGCGCCACCGGCCCCGGCCCGATCTGGCAGATGGCCATGAACGAGGTGCTGATGGGCACCCCGCGCGGCTCCTTCCAGACCGTGAACATCCCCGACCCGCAGCCCAAGACCGACCCGAACGCCTCCCCCGGCGCCACCCCGCCGTCCAACGACGGCAGCCAGGCCGCCGGCGGCCTGATCGGCGGCAACTTCACCCTCCCGCCCGGCATCATCGGCGGCGGCAACGGTGGGAACGGCGGCAACGGGAACGGCAGCGGCTGGGGCAACGGCGGCCACCGCTGACCCGCCCCGCCTGACCCCACGTCAGAGGGCCACCCCCGTATCGGGGGTGGCCCTCTCTCGCGTTCTCCGGCTTCCGCACGGGCCGTCGGGGCTCCGTCACGGCTGACGTGCCGACCGACGTGCCGACCGACGTGCCGACTCCTGCTCCCTGCTACTGCAGCGCGGCCTTCACCGCGGCGGCCACCCGGCCACCCTCCGCCAGACCGTCCACCTTCGGCTTCACCAGCTTCATCACCGCGCCCATGCCCTGCGGCCCGGTCGCCCCGCTGGCGGCCACCGCCTCCGCGACGATCGCGGTCAGCTCCTCGTCGCTCAGCTGCTTCGGCAGGTACTGCGCCAGCACCTCACCCTCGGCCCGCTCCTGCACGGCCGACTCCACACGGCCGGCCTGGTCGAAGGCCTCGGCCGCCTCCCGGCGCTTCTTCGCCTCGCGGGCGATCACCTTCAGCACCTCGGCGTCGTCGAGCTCGCGCTCGGTCTTGCCCGCCTTCTCCTCGGCCGTGACGGCGGAGAGGGTGAGCCGGATGGTGGACGTGCGGAGCTCGTCCCGGGCCTTGATCGCAGCCGTGAGGTCCTCCTGCAGCTGCTGCTTGAGCGTAGTCATGCAGCATTCCTACGCCGCCGCCCGCCACCGGGCAAACCCATTCTTCCCACCCGGCCGTCCGCCCCGGCCCTCTCCGCCACCCCCGCCGCCCCCGCCACCGGCCCGTTCCCCACCCCGTCCAGCACCACCGTGGCCGCCGACCACCTCGCCGAAACCGCCCTGCCCGCACCCGGCGGCGGGCTGCTCCTGACCCTCCGTCGCCTCAGCTCCTCCCCCTGCCCCCACGACGTCCCCGGTCCGCCCTCCTGACGGACGATCAGCCCGGGGACGTTCTCGGTGCGATCAGCAGTCTGAGAGCATGGACCGATGCGACCGCTGTACTCCGTCCCGCTCGGAATCGCCGCCACCGGCGCCGCCTGCCTCGCCTACTCCGCCGGCTACGAGGTCCGCTCCTTCCGGCTCCGCCGGGTCGAGGTGCCGGTCCTGCCCGCAGGGGCCCGGCCGATCCGGGTGCTCCAGGTGTCCGACATCCACATGGTCGACGGTCAGCGGAAGAAGCAGCGCTGGCTCCAGAGCCTCGCCGGCCTGCGCCCCGACCTGGTGGTCAACACCGGCGACAACCTCTCCGACCCGCTCGGCGTCCCCGCCACCCTCGACGCCCTCGGCCCCCTGCTCGACTTCCCCGGCGTCTACGTCTTCGGCTCCAACGACTACTACGGCCCCGCCCGGAAGAGCCCCACCCGCTACCTCAAGGCCCTCCGCACCGGCGTCCACGGCCTCAACAACCCCGACGGCACCGGCCGCCGCGGCATCACCGGCGCCGTCCACAACCCGTGGACCGACCTCCGCGACGGCTTCGACGCCGCCGGCTGGCTCGACCTCACCAACACCCGCGGCCGCCTCAAGCTGGCCGGCCTCGACGTCGAGTTCACCGGCCTCGACGACCCCCACATCCGCCGCGACCGCTACAACGCCGTGGCCGGCGGCCCCTCCCCCGACGCCGACCTCTCCCTCGCCGTCGTCCACGCCCCCTACCTCCGCGTCCTCGACGCCTTCACCGCCGACCGCTACCCCCTGATCCTCGCGGGCCACACCCACGGCGGCCAGCTCTGCGTCCCCTTCTACGGCGCCCTCGTCACCAACTGCGACATCGACGCCCGCCGCGTCAAGGGCCTCTCCGCCCACCGCGCCGGCGGCCACCAGTCCTACCTCCACGTCTCTGCCGGCTGCGGCACCAACCGCTACACCCCCGTCCGCTTCGCCTGCCCCCCGGAAGCCACCCTCCTCACCCTCACCACCCGCCGCTGACACCCCAGCTCACAGCCCCGAGAAACCGGATTTCGCATCTCGGCGCCCGTCCGATAGAGTTCTACTCGTTGCACCGGAGACGGAGAGCAACGAAGCAGGACCGGGGTGTGGCGCAGCTTGGTAGCGCGCTTCGTTCGGGACGAAGAGGCCGTGGGTTCAAATCCCGCCACCCCGACCCAGTGCAGAGGCCCTGCCGGAGAAATCCGGCAGGGCCTCTGTCGTTTTTGGTGACCGGGCCTCGGACTAGGTCCGGCGGGGGCGTACGCGGCTGGCCTGGGAGCGTGGCCGTGTGACGGTTGGTCAGGTGGCGGTGGGGCGGGCGGGTCGTGGCGGGTGGGTGTGCGGAAGGGGCCCTGCCGGGGGTGTCCGGCAGGGCCCCTTCTGTTGGGTGACCGTTCGTCAGGAGCGGGTCACGGGGTCAGACCTTGTTCCAGGTGTCGGTGGACCAGAGCGCGCCGCCCTTGCCGGGGCCGCCGTCGGACTTGTAGATGACGAAGTTGCCGTCGTCCTGGAGGAGGGCGTAGGCGCCGGGGTTGTTGTAGGTGCCGGCCGCCCAGGTGACCTGTGCGGGGTGCATCCAGTCGCGCAGCAGGAGGTTGCCGTCGGCCTGCATCACCAGCTCGATGATCGGGTACGGGACGTTGTACGTGCCGCTGGACCAGATGGCCTTGCCGTCGCTCTTGCGGTAGATGACGACGTTGTGGTCGGCCTGCACGATCATCCAGACCGTGGCGGTCTGGGCCCAGTCACCGTCGAACCAGTAGTTGTAGGAGTTGTCGCCCTGGACCGCGCACAGGCGCGTGCCGCGCTCGCGGGTGCCGTTCCAGAAGTCGGTCTGCCAGTTGTAGTTCTTGCGCCCCAGGACCATGAGGGCGCCGTCCCAGCGCAGGTAGGCCTTGGGCGTGCGGTCGGTCTTGGTGCCGTAGGAGTTGGAGCTCCAGAGGGCGCCGCCGGACTCGGGGCCGCCGCCCGCGCGGTAGACGACGAAGTTGCCGTCCTGCTGCATGGTGACGTAGGCGCCGGGGTTGTTGTAGGTGCCGGTGCTCCAGAGCGGGAGGCGCGGGCCGCCGGGGTTGCCGAGGGCGTAGGTCACCAGGTTGCCGTCGGGCTGCATGACCAGCTCGGTGGAGCCGCTGGGGCTGGTGATCTTCTGGCCCGAGGTGAGCTTCTCGCCGATGTTGATGACGGTCTGCCGGTCGGAGTAGGCAAGGTCACAGGCTGCCGGGTCGACTGCGGCCGGGGCGGCGGCGAACGACCTGGCGGCGGGCGCGCCGGAGGCCTTCGCCGCAGCTGCCGCGGCGGCTGCCGCGCCGGAGGCTGCGGCGGCCCGCGCGTCGGCGGGGCCGGACTTGCCCGCAGCGGCCGGAGCGCCGGGAGTGCCCGGAGCACCCGGCGTGCCCGGGGCGGCGTGCGCCGCGATCGGTGCCGTGCCGGCCAGGGCGGAGGCGGCGAGCAGGGATATGAACGCGCTGCGGAGCAGGCGGTGGCGCATGGGTGCTTTCCCCCGTGGTCGATCTGTCCGGGGCGTCGGTGTGACGCCCCCTGAGCACGCGCGTATCCCGCCGGCACGGCGGCCGTCGGGATACGGACGAATCTCGTCGATGGTCACTTTAATCGTGTGGGACGGGTGTGACATACGGGGTTTTGGTGGCGGTGCGAAGACCTGTCAGCCCTCCGGCGGGCGGTGGGCCGGGAGGAGGAGGGCGGGGACGAGGGCGAGGGTGAGGAGGAGGGCGGCGGCGGTGTAGGCGGTGGGGAAGCCGGTGGTGGTGAGGAGGGTGGAGATCAGGGCGGTGCCGGAGGCGGCCCAGAGTTGGGAGTTGATGCTGAGGGCGGTGCCGGCGGCGGCGAGGCGGTCCGTGGGGAGGGCCCTGGTGGCGGTGGTCATGGTGGGCATCAGGACGGTGCCGGCTCCGGCGCCCATGAGCATGGCGGAGGCGACCAGCCGCCAGGCGGGGACGGTGGGGTCGGCGATCTGGACGGCGGTCAGGGCCATGCCGAGGGCGCCGATGGCGACGCCGGCCGGGATCAGGCGGCGGGGCGGGGTGCGGTCGATCCGGCGGGCGGCGAGCTGCATGGCGAGGCCGACGGTGAGGCCGACGGGGGCGCCGAGCAGGCCTGCGGTGGTGGTGGAGAGGCCGCGGACCTGCTGCCAGTAGACCGGGCCGAGCAGCATCGAGCCGAAGTAGCCGCTGACGAAGAGGGCCAGGGTGATGACGGACACCGTGAAGGTGCGGTCGCGGAGCAGCCGGAGGTCGAGGAGGGGCTGACGGGTGGTCAGGGCGTGGCGGACGAAGGCGGCGATCAGGACGGCTCCGGCGAGGGCCGGGAGGGCGGCGCCGGGGGTGGTGAGGTCGCCGCGTTCGCCGCCGAGGGTGAGGCCGTAGAGGAGGAGGGCCAGGCCGGGCGGGAGGGTGAGCAGGCCCGGGAGGTCGAGGCGGGGCGCGACCTCCGAGGAAGCGGCGGAGGCGGGTGCGTCGGGGCGGAGGAGGAGGGCGGCGAGGGTCAGGGCCAGGGCGCCGACCGGCAGGTTGACCAGGAAGATCCAGCGCCAGTCCGCGACGTCCAGCAGCCAGCCGCCGAGGACGGGGCCGAGCACCGGGCCGATCAGGACGGGCAGCCCGGAGAGGGCCATGGCGCGGCCGAGCCGGTTGCGGTCGGCGGCCCGCATCACCATCGTCATGCCGACCGGCATCAGCAGACCTCCGCCGAGGCCCTGGACGGCACGGAAAGCGATCAGGCTGCCCGCGCTCCAGGCGCAGGCGGCGAGCAGCGAGCCGAGGGTGAAGAGGGCGAGGGCGGTCAGGTAGCTGCGCTTGGCGCCGATCCGGCCCATCGCCCAGGCGGCGGTGGGGACGACGGCGGCGAGCGCCAGGGTGTAGGCGGTGGCGGTCCACTGGACGGTCTCCAGCGGGGCGGCGAGTGCGGTGGTGAGGCTGCGCAGGGCGACGTTGACGATGGTGATGTCGAGCACCGACATGACCGAGCCGGTGATGACCACCAGGAGCGTGCGGTTGAGCACCGAGGAGGAGGGAGGGGAGAAGGGAGGGGAGGAGGCGGGAGCGGCGGGAGGAGAGGCGGGGGTGGTGCGTGCGGTGGACACGGCGGCGCCTCAGCCCTGGTAGGGGTGGGCGGCCCGGGCGGCCCGCAAGGCGCGCCCCCACCAGGCCAGTTGGCCGAGCATGCCCTTGGCCGCTCCCTCGGCGACGGCAGGGTCGCGCGGGGCGCCGTCGGGGCCGAGGCCGGACCAGGGGCCGTGCAGGCTGACCGTGTCGCGGACCGTGGTGGCGTGCAACTCGGCGAAGACCAGCCGGAGTTGTTCGACGGCGCGCAGTCCGCCGCCGAGGCCGCCGTAGGAGACGAAGCCGACCGGCTTGGCGTGCCAGGGGCTCATGTGCCAGTCGAGCAGGTTCTTCAGGGCGGCCGGGAAGCTGTGGTTGTACTCGGGCGTGACGATCACGAAGGCGTCGGCGGCGGTCAGGCGGGGCGTGACGTCGGCCAGCGCGGCGGCGACCTCGGGGGACGGCTCGCTCCCCCACTTCGGCATCGCCAGGGGGAGGTTGACCTCGGCGAGGTCGATCACGTCGTACACCGCGCCGCCCTGACGCGCGGCCACGCCCAGGAACCAGTCGGCGACGGCGGGCCCGTGGCGGCCCTCGCGGACGCTGGCCACGATCACGGCGACGCGCAGCGGCAGCTCCGCGGGGGAAGTGACGGCGGCCGACGGGTGAACGGCGTTGACGGACATGGGTGTTCCCCTCCCTGACGGACCGCCCGGTGCGGCCCGACGTCGAGTAAAGTACAACGAGCGCTGTCACAACGACAACGGTCGTTGTACCTAGGTCGGCGGTAGGAGAGGCAGGGGGAGGGACGGGCATGACGGGCAGCAGCAACGACGCCTGGGTGGCGCAGGCGCGGGAGACGGTGCCGCCACGCCGGCTGGAGAAGCAGATGGCGATGGCGAGCGCGGCCTGCGGCGTGTTCGGCCGCGAGGGCTACGCGCGGGCCTCGGTGGACACGCTCGCGGCTGCCGCAGCGGTCTCCACCCGGACGCTCTACAACCACTTCCCCGGCGGCAAGGCCCAGCTCTTCGAGGCCGTCATCCGGTGGACCGCAGGCCAGGTCAAGGACGCCCAACTGGGGCTCCTGGCAGCGATGTTGGACCCTGCGAGGCCGCCCCACCCCGAGGACCTGGAGCGCGACCTGACGGCCGTGGCCCGGGCCTTCGTCGAGCTGATGGCCGCCTACCCGGACCACTTCGCCCTGGTGCGGCACATCCACGCCGAGGCCGGCCACGTGCCGGCGGAGGTGCTGGCCACCTGGCAGGAGGCCGGACCGGCGCCGGTCGCCCGCGCACTGGCCGAGGCCCTCGGCGGGCTGGCCTCGGCGGGCCTGCTCGACCTGCACGGCGACCCGGAGTTGGCCGCCACCCACTTCATGGCGCTCGGCTCGCAGCCGATCGTCCACCTCTCCCACTACGGCGTCCTGCCCCTGCCGCCCGAGCGGATCGACCGCCTGGTCACCGGCGGTGTCGCCGCCTTCCTCCGGGCCTACCGGGCCGGGAGTTAGGCGGCGGGCCTAGGCTGGCGCCGGCACCCGCCGAGGCGCCGGCACCCGCCGAGGCGCCGGACTCAGGGCCGGGGCTGGGCGGGCCGCGGCGGAGCAAGGACGAGCGCGAGAAGAAGAGGAAGAGGGGTACGGGCATGGCGGAGGCACTGATCACCGGGGTCGGCGGGCTCGAACCGCAGGTGGACCCGGGGGCGTACGTGGCGCCGAACGCGGTGGTGGTGGGCGCCGTGACGGTGGGGGCCGGGGCGAGCGTCTGGTACGGGGCGGTGCTGCGCGGGGACGCGGAGACCATCACCGTCGGCCCCGACACCAACATCCAGGACAACTGCACCGTGCACGCCGATCCGGGCTTCCCGGCGGTGCTCGGGGCGCGGATCTCGGTCGGCCACAACGCGGTGCTGCACGGCTGCGTGGTGGAGGACGACGTCCTGGTCGGGATGAACTCCACCGTCCTCAACGGGGCCCGCATCGGCACCGGTTCGCTGATCGCCGCCGGGGCCGTGGTGCCGCAGGGCATGCAGGTGCCGCCCGGCTCGCTGGTGGCCGGGGTGCCCGCCAAGGTGAAGCGCGCGCTGACGGAGGAGGAGAAGGCCGGCATCAAGGCCAACGGCGAGGGCTACCTGCTGCTCGCCCGCGCCCATGCGGAGATCCCCGGGAACTGACCCGACGTCACCCGACCCGGCCGACCGGCGGAGCCGACCAGCGAGATCGGCCAGCGGAGCCGGCCGCTCAGCGGAGCTCGCCCGCGGGGAGGGACATCGACCCCTCGGCCGCGGGACCCTCGCCCCGGAGCGCGTCGGCCAGCAGGGCGTGCAGGCGGGCCGGGACGAGGGGGCCGGTGGCGAGGGTGGCGGCGAGGGCGGGGAGGAGGTTGGGGGGCAGGGTGCGCGGATCGCCGATGAGGACGGACTCGTCGGGGAAGGTGAGCAGGACGAGGGGAGCGCCGTCGTCGAGCTCGGCGTGGTACCAGCTGACCCTGTTCATCTGCCCCCCTTCCCGGTGGCGGTGGACGCGTTCGACCGAGGCGGAATCGAACGTACACCCGATTATGGGGGCTGGCGAGAAGCGCGCGGAACCGCAATACCGCACGGGTCTGACAGACGGGCCGTGGCGAGGGCGGGGACAGCGCCGGAGAGCCGCCCGGATCAGCCTCCGGCGGGGCCTTCCGGGTTCGAACGGCGGGCCACGAAGTCCTCCACCACCGCGCGGACCTTGGGCAGGTCGGCGGGGTCGAGCTCGACGAGGTGGGCCACGATGGCGCGGGCGTCGGCCGGCAGGCCGGTGAGCTCGGTGGTGACGTAGTCGAGGTACTGGGCGGCGGCGGCGCGCTGGACCCGGGCCAGCGGCAGGCCGAGGCCGGTGGCGAGGGCGCGCAGGACCTGGGGCTCGGGGGCGCGGACCACCTCGTTGCGCACCAGCTTGTGCAGCCAGGTGGTGCCGGGGCGGTAGCCGGTGGCCGGATCGACGGTGGCCTCGGTGAGCCGGCGGAAGGTCATCCCCGGGCGGTCGAGCGCCTCGCGGACCAGCACCGAGAGCGCATCGTCGGCGCCGCCGGCCGTCGTCCCAGGCATCTCGTGCTCTCTCCCTCGCGGCCACCGGCCCCGCTCTGGGGCGCGGACATCGACCCGGACCGTCGCCCCCGGTCGGTCGGCGCGCGAACAGCCGCGTTCGCGACCGAGGCTAACAGCGCCAACCGGCCGATGCTGCCACTTCCCCCACCCCTCCCACCAGCCCGTTTCGCTCCGAGCGGCACCGTTCGAAATAATTCGAATACGTGTTCGCGTTCGCGAACGCATCTAGGTAAGGTCCTGTCCGCAGCCCAGCGGTACCGCGACCCCCTCAGTACAGCGAGCCCAGCGGCAGAGAGCCCAGCAGCACAGAGCAGCAGCAGGAGGCACCGTGTCCACGCCGACCCAGTTCTTCGGAGTCCCGATCCACCGCAGCCGCCGCCCCGTCGCCACCCGGGTGCCCCAACGGCCGCTCTCGGCGCTGCGGCCGCTGTTCGAAGCGGTGCAGCGGGACCCGGTGATCGCGGCGTTCGGCTGGTCGCAGTCCGGTCCGGTGCCGGACGAGCACGGGCGGACCGCCGGGCTGCGGATCGGGCCGCCGTGGTTCCGCACCACCACCGACCACGCCGAACAGGACCTCTACGCGCTCTCCCTCGACCTCCCCCACCCCAGCCTCGGCGGCCACCGCTACGGGCCCGGCGCCACCTCGCTGCGGTGGCGCCGGCTGCCGTACCAGGGGCCGGACGAGGAGCGGTTCGGCCGCGCCAAACGGCTGGCCGACGCCCTGGAGTCCGGCGCCTTCGACCGCGCCCTGGCCGAGTCCTTCGGCGGCGGCCGGGGCGCCACCGACGTCACCGTCTGGCGCGACCGCATCCGCGTCGTGGAGACCACCCTGGACTGAGCCCCCGAACGGAGCGGGAACCGCCCCGGGCCGGAGCCCGGAACGGAGCCACGGCCGGAACGGGACCGGCGCCGCTGACGGCCGGTCAGGTCGGCCAACCCCTGCTGGAGCACCCCCCGGGCGTGACACCCTGGGAAGATGACTGACGAGACGAGTGCCGTACCGGCGTGGGAGCAGCGGTTCCGAGCAGCGCGGGTCTCCCTGCCGGACTGGGCCGAGGAGGCACCCGACCGGGCGCTGTACGTGTCGAACTCCACCGGCACCTACGAGGTCTACGCCTGGGACCGCACCGCCGACACCCACCGCCGGGTGACCGACCGCCCCAACGGCACCACCGACGCCGAGCTCAGCCCGGACGGCGAGTGGATCTGGTGGTTCGACGACACCGACGGCGACGAACTGGGCGTCTGGCGGCGCCAACCCTTCGCGGGCGGCCCGGACGAGCTCGCCGTCCCCGGCATCGAGGCCGCGTACGGCGCGGGCCTGGCGCTGGGCCGGGACGGCACCGTGCTGGTCGGCACCTCGGAGGACGACGAGGGCACCACCATCCACCTGCGCCGCCCGGGTTCGGCCGACCTCGAGACGGTCTACCACCACCAGGAGTACGGCGGGATCGGCGACCTGAGCCACGACTCCTCCCTGCTCGCCGTCGACCACACCGAGCACGGCGACGCGATGCACTCCGCGATCCGGGTGCTCCGCCTCTCCGACGGCGCCGCGGTGGCCGAGCTGGACGAGGTGACCGGCCGTCAGGACCCGCGCGGGCTGGCCTGCCTGGGCTTCGCCCCGGCCGAGGGCGACACCCGGCTGCTGGTCGCGCACCAGCGCCGGGGCCGCTGGGAACCGATGATCTGGGACGTGGCGACCGGCGCCGAGACCGAGCTGGTGCTCCGCGACGAGCAGGGCCGGGAGTTCCCCGGCGACCTCTCCGCGCAGTGGCGCCCCGGGGCCGCCGCCCTGCTGGTGGAGCACGAGTACGAGGCCCGCAGCGAGCTCTTCTCCTACGAGCTGACGAGCGGTGAGCTGACCAGGCTGACCACCCCACGCGGCACCGTCTCGGGCGCGACCGCCCGTCCGGACGGCACGGTGGAGTTCCTCTGGTCCTCCGCCGCCGAGCCGGCCGCGGTCCGCTCCACCGCCGGGCACGTGGTGCTGCGGGCGCCCGGCCCGGTGCCGCCGGGCTCGGTGGCGGTGGAGGACGTCTGGGTCGAGGGCCCCGGCGGCCGGGTGCACGCGCTGGTCCAGCGGCCGGACGGGGCGGGGCCGTTCCCCACCGTCTTCGAGGTGCACGGCGGCCCGACCCACCACGACAGCGACTCCTTCGCGGCCGGCCCGGCCGCCTGGCTGGACCACGGCTTCGCCGTCGTCCGGGTCAACTACCGCGGCTCGACCGGCTACGGGCAGGCCTGGACCGACGCCCTCCAGGAGCGGATCGGCCTGATCGAGCTGGAGGACATCGGCGCCGTCCGCGACTGGGCGGTCTCCTCCGGCCTGGCCGACCCGGCGCAGCTGGTGCTCTCCGGCGGCTCCTGGGGCGGCTACCTCACCCTGCTCGGCCTCGGCACCCAGCCGGAGAGCTGGTCGCTCGGCCTGGCCGCCGTACCGGTGGCCGACTACCTCGCCTCCTACGAGGACGAGATGGAGGCGCTCAAGTCGCTGGACCGCACGCTCTTCGGCGGCTCGCCGGAGGAGGTGCCCGAGCGGTACCGGGCCTCCTCGCCGATCACCTACGTCGAGCGGCTGAAGGCCCCGGTCTACATCAGCGCCGGGTTGAACGACCCGCGCTGCCCGATCCGGCAGATCGACAACTACGTGGCCCGGCTGGAGGAGCTCGGCAAGGAGCACGAGGTCTACCGCTACGACGCCGGGCACGGGTCGCTGGTGGTCGAGGAGCGGATCAAGCAGCTGCGGCTGGAGATCGGCTTCGCACTGCGGCACCTGGGGCGGGCGCAGTGACCTCCCGGGCGGCACGGTGACCCCGCGGGACGGGCGCACCGCCCGGAGCTGACGGGGCGCGACTGACGGGGGGTCAGTCCAGGACCGGGTCCAGCCCGAGGGCCCGGTCCCTGGCCCGCTCCGCCTCGCGGCGGGCCAGCCGGAACCACATGAAGACCACGAAGCCGCCGAAGACGAACCACTCCAGGGTGTAGCCCAGGTTCTGGAAGGCGCGCAGGCTCAGGCCGTTGCCGCCCTGCGGCTGCACCGTCGGCACGGCGGTGAAGCCGTCCGGCACGGCGTCGGCGGCCAGCCAGCCGTCGGTGGTCGGGTACGGCAGCACGTTGACCAGCGCGGCCGGGCTGATGGTGCCCAGCTGGCCGGCGGGCAGACCGCCTGTCACGGCGCCGTCGCTGCCGCTGTTCTCCGGCGCCTGGAGGCGGCCGGCCACCGTCACCGTGCCGTCCGGCACGGCGGGTACGGCCGGGGCGTCCGCCGAGGGGCTGCCGGGGGCCCAGCCGCGGACCACCGGGACGCAGGGGGCGGCGCCGGTCTCCGGACAGAGCGGGGTGAGCACGTAGTGGCCCTGGCGGCCGTCCACCGTCCGGTTGGGGACCAGCAGTTGGTGCTCCCGGTCGTACCGGCCGGAGACGGTCACGGAGCGGCCGACGGTGTCCGTGGTCACCTTCGCGCCCGGGCCGGTCAGCAGCTCGGCGAGCGGCACGGCCGGGCCGGTCGAGCCGGCGGTGGCGGTGCGTTCGGCGTCCTGGTGCCGGTCGACCTGGTCCTCGAAGCGGCTGAGCTGCCAACTGCCCATGAGGACGCAGACCACGATCGCGAGGAGGGCGACCACGGTGCCGCCGAGCCAGCGCGAAGTCAGGAGGAACCGGTACACACGCACCACGGTAACCGGCCCTACACCGGCCCCCGGCACCAGGTCCGCTCGGGCTTGCCCCGGGGCCTCGCGCCCCCCCGGCTCACGGAGCCGGCGAGGCGGTCGGCTGGGGGTCGGGTTCGGGGGCGGTGCGGTAGACCGTGCCGGTGCAGGCGTTCGGGACGGTGGCCTGGACGGGCTGGCCGCCCGGGTCGGGGACGTGGGTGAGCAGCAGGGCGGTCTCCGGACCGGGGGTGGGCGAGGCGGTCGGGGTCGGGGTGGGCGAGGTTTCGGGACCGGGCGCCTCGGAGGGGGCGCCGGAGCCGGAGGGGGCGGGGACGGCGGCCCGGGCCTGGGCGGCCTCGCCCTTCTCGGGGACGCCGGCCGAGGTCGGCCCCGGTGCCGGGGTCGGTGCGGGGCACGCGGTCTCCGGGACCCAGCCGAAGCGGACCAGGTAGGCCGCGGCGGGCGCGAGCAGCAGCGGCCCGTTCGCGGTGGGTGCGGGCAGGGCGGTGGCCGGGCCCCCGGCGGTGTGGAGGGCCACCCGGATCCGGGCCTGGTCGGAGGTGACCGCCCCGCCGCCGGCCAGCTGGCAGGTCCGCGCGGAGACGTTCTGGACCCGGAACCACCCGTACACGTTCCCGGCCGCGTCGGGCCGCCCGACCGAGACGGAGGCCCGCCCGAGGTCGGCCGCGGTGCAGGCCGGGGCGGTGGCCGTGGGTGTCGGCGAGCCGCCGGGCATCCCGGCCACCGGCCCGCCGGCGGTGGCCTGCGGCAGCGGTGGGGTGGTGGCGGACGGCGATCCGGTGGCCGCGCTCGGGGTGCCGGAGCCCGCCGGCGCCTGCGGCACCGGGCGGGTGGTGCCGCTGGGGCTGGGCCGCAGGACGCCCGTCGCCTTGGGCGCGGCGCCGACGGTCGGGCTCTCCACCGGGCCGCCGGAGAGGTCGAGGCCCTGGACGCCCTGAATGGTGGGCCAGGCCGCGGCGCTGAGCAGCACCGCCGCGGCGGCCGTGGTCCAGAGCGTGCGGTGCCGGGCCCGGCGCCTGGGGACTTCCTGCCGCAGCCGCGGCAGGGCCGCCGCATCGGGTTCGAGCCGGGACACCGCCTGATGCAGGCGGCTCCGCAGTTCGTTCTCCAACTGGTCCTCCCCCGAAGGCAGTTGGTGGTCAGTCATCGTCCGTCCCCGCGCCCTGGTCCATCCGTACCCGGAGCGTGGCCAGCCCGCGCGAGCCGTACGCCTTGACCGAACCGATCGAGATCCCCAGCAGGTCGGCGACCTGGGCCTCCGTCAGGTCCGCGTAGTAGCGCAGCACCAGCACCTCCCGCTGACGGCGTTGCAACCCCCGGAGCGCGGCCTTCAACTCGTCGCGCTCCAGCGCATCGTAGGCGCCTTCTTCTGCACTGGCCATGTCAGGCATCGGCTTGGGCAGCAGGCGCAGACCCATGATCCTGCGGCGCAGGGTGGAACGGGAGAGGTTCACCACGGTCTGGCGTAGGTACGCCAGTGTCTTCTCTGGCTCGCGGACCCGGCGGCGGGCGGCGTGCACCCGGATGAAGGCCTCCTGCACCACGTCCTCGCAGGAGGAGATGTCGTCCAGCAGCAGGGCGGCCAGCCGGAGCAGGGAGCGGTAGTGCGCCCGGTAGGTCTCGGTCAGGTGGTCGACGCTGGCCCCCAGCGCCTCCGGGGCGGTGCCCACCGGGTTATCGACGGGACGCGCCGCCACGCGCACCGTACCCAGGCGCACGGGACCCACGTGCACCGACCCGATGTGCGCTGTGCCCACGCGTACTGCCCCCACCACGTTCGCCACGCCTGTTGGACACTCGACCCCCTGCCATGGTTGCCCCGGACTGCGGGCCATTCTCGCGTACCGGACCGAGGCCCTCCAGTGCTCCGGGGAGGGAATCTGACGGAACGTCCGGGATCGAGCGGCCCAACTCCGGACGCCCGCGGGGCCACGGGGCCGGGCCCGCCCCGGCCGGGGTCGGTTCAGCCCAGGGCGGCGAACTCCGCGGCGACCAGTTCGGCGGTCTGCGCCAGGTTGAGCGCCGCGCCCTTGCGCAGGTTGTCGCCGCAGAGGAAGAGGTCGAGCGCGTTGGGGTCGTCCAGGGCCCGCCGGACGCGCCCCGCCCAGACCGGATCGGTGCCGACCGCGTCGTTCGGGGTGGGGAACTCACCCGCCGCCGGATCGTCGTAGAGCACCACGCCGGGCGCCCCCTGCAGGATCTCCTGCGCCGCCTCGCGGGTGACCTCGCGTTCGAAGACCGCGTGCACGGCCAGCGAGTGGGTGGTGAGCACCGGGATCCGCACGCAGGTGGCGGAGACCTTGAGGCCGGGCAGGCCGAGCACCTTGCGGGGCTCGTCCCGCAGCCGGACCTCCTCGGAGGACCAGCCGTCCTCGGTCGGCACGCCGACCCAGGGCACCGCGTTCATCGCCAGCGGGGCGGGGAACGGACCGTGGTCGCTGACCACGGCCCGCAGGTCGCCGGTCAGCTCGCCCACACCGGTGCCGGCGATCTCGCCCAACTGCCCGCGCAGGGTGGCCATCCCGGCCCGGCCGGCGTCGGAGGCGGCCTGGTACGAGGCCACCACCAGCTCGCGCAGCGCGTACTCGGAGTGCAGCGCGGCCAGCGCGCCGATCATGGTGAGGGTGGCGCAGCCGGGGGTGGCCAGGATGCCGCGCGGACGGATCAGCGCGGACGGGGCGTTCACCTCGGGAACCACCAGCGGGACGTCCGGGTCCTGCCGGAAGACGGGCGAGCCGTCGACCACCACGACGCCCTTGGCGGCGGCGATCGGGGCCCAGCGGGCGGCCACCGCGTCCGGCGCGGCGAACACCGCCACGTCGACGCCGGCCAGGGACTCCTCGGTGAGCTCGCCCACCTCGGTCTCCACCCCACGGACCGTCAGTTTCCGGCCCGCGGAGCGGGAGGAGGCCAGCAGCCTGACCTCGCCCCAGACGTCCTGACGGACGGAGAGGAGGCCGAGCAGCACCCCGCCGACGACGCCGGTGGCGCCGATCACCGCGAGGTTCGGCCTCCTCCCCGCGGAGGTCATCGGCCGGTGCCGCCGTAGACGACCGCCTCGTCGGTGTCGCTGTCCAGGCCGAAGGCGCTGTGCACGGCGCGGACGGCCTCGTTGACGTCGTCGGCACGGGTGACCACCGAGATGCGGATCTCCGAGGTGGAGATCAGCTCGATGTTCACGCCGGCCTCGGAGAGCGCCTCGAAGAAGGTCGCGGTGACGCCGGGGTTGGAGCGCATGCCCGCGCCGACCAGCGAGATCTTGCCGATCGCGTCGTCGTAGCGGAGCGACTCGAAGCCGATGCCCTCCTTGACCCGGCCCAGCGCGTCGATGGCCTTCTGGCCCTCGGTCTTCGGGCAGGTGAAGGAGATGTCGGTGAGGCCGGTGGACGCGGCGGAGACGTTCTGCACCACCATGTCGATGTTGACCTCGGCATCCGCGATGGCGCGGAAGATCCGGGCGGCCTCGCCCGGCTTGTCGGGCACGCCGACGACCGTGACCTTGGCCTCGGACGTGTCGTGGGCGACTCCGGAGATGATCGCCTGCTCCATCTCGCCCCCTTCGGGCTTGGTCGGGTTGGTGCTGCTGACAATGGTCCCCGGCAGGCCGGAGAAGGACGAGCGTACGTGAATCGGGATGTTGTAGCGCCGCGCGTACTCCACACAGCGGTCAAGGAGCACCTTGGAGCCGGACGAGGCCAGCTCCAGCATGTCCTCGAAACCGATCCAGTCGATCTTGCGGGCCTTCTTCACCACGCGCGGGTCGGCGGTGAAGACGCCGTCCACGTCGGTGTAGATCTCGCAGACCTCGGCGCTCAGCGCGGCGGCCAGCGCCACCGCGGTGGTGTCCGAGCCGCCGCGGCCGAGGGTGGTGATGTCCTTGCTGGCCTGGGAGACGCCCTGGAAGCCGGCGACGATGACGATGTTGCCCTCGTCCAGCGCGCTGCGGATCCGGCCCGGCGTCACGTCGATGATGCGCGCCTTGTTGTGCACGGAGTCCGTGATGATGCCGGCCTGACTGCCCGTGAAGGACTGGGCCTCGTGGCCCAGGGACCGGATCGCCATGGCCAGCAGGGCCATCGAGATCCGCTCGCCGGCGGTCAGCAGCATGTCGAACTCGCGCCCGGAGGGGATCGGGGAGACCTGCTCCGCGAGTTCGATGAGCTCGTCCGTCGTGTCACCCATGGCGGACACCACGACGACGACCTCATGGCCGGCCTTCTTGGCGTCTACGATCCGGCGGGCGACGCGCTTGATGCCCTCGGCATCCGCAACGGATGAGCCGCCGTACTTCTGCACGACAAGGCCCACGTGCGCTCCTCGACTAGTGTCGTTTTCGGGGGGTGGTGGCCCCCGCACCCCCGGTGAGCGGGGGTTCTGCGGTCGGGCGCCAGTCTAGCGAGCGAGGCGCCCCCCACCTGCGGTTTCCATATGATGAGACGGTGATCTCGTTCCCCGGTCAGAGCGCACCGGCGAGTCTGCGGGCGCGGCCGGTCCGCCCCGGAGAATTGCCGGGACGGGGCCCGCGCGGCCCCGGTTTTCCCGCCCGGACGGCGCGGATGACTGGTGCGTCACACTCGCCGCCCGGGCGGGTCACCGATCGTCTACAGACCGAGCTCGGCGGCCATCAGGTCGCCCGCCTGCTGCTCCAACTGCTCGTCCGTCAGGCCGTCGTCGTCGGTGTCCGCACCGTCCGGCACCGCGCCGATCGGGCTGTCCAGCCGGACGTGCGCGATCAGCGACTGGAGCGCCCGCAGCACCGCGCTGCAGGTCGAGCCCCAGCTCGACAGGTAGGAGAACTGCCACCACCAGAGCGCCTCGCTGATCCGGCCCTCCTGGTAGTGCGTCAGCCCGTGCCGCAGCTCGCTGACCACGCCCGCCAGGTCGTCCGAGATCCGGAACGCGTTCGGCTTCTCCGGCGGCCCGTACGGGTCGAAGACCTCGTGGTAGACGTCGATCGGGGCCAGCAGCTCGGCCAGCTTCTCCCGCAGCTCGATGCCGTCCGGCTCCGGCCCGGCGTCCGGCTCGAACCGGTCCTCCGGCAGCACGTCCTCGATCGCGCCGAGGCGCCCGCCGGCCAGCAGCAGCTGCGAGACCTCCAGCAGGAGCAGCGAGACCGCGCTGCCCGGTTCGTCGCCGCGGGCGACCTCGGTCACGGCCAGCACGAAGCTCTCGACCGAGTCCGCGATCTGCACCGCGAAGTCGTCCGGCTCGTCCGCGCCGTGGCTGATCTGGGTGCCGCTGGTCTGGTCAGACATCGAGAAGTCGTCTCCCTTCGAAGGCCCGTCCGAGGGTGACCTCGTCGGCGTACTCCAAGTCCCCACCGACCGGCAGGCCGCTGGCCAGCCGGGTCACCTTCAGGCCCATCGGCTTGCAGAGCCGGGCCAGGTAGGTGGCGGTCGCCTCCCCCTCCAGGTTGGGGTCGGTGGCCAGGATCAGCTCGGTGACGGTGCCGTCCGCGAGCCGGGTCATCAGCTCCCGGATCCGCAGGTCCTCCGGGCCGACCCCCTCGATCGGGCTGATCGCCCCGCCCAGCACGTGGTACCGGCCCCGGAACTCGCGGGTGCGCTCGATCGCCACCACGTCCTTGGGCTCCTCCACCACGCAGATCACCGCGAGGTCGCGCCGCGGGTCCAGGCAGACCCGGCACTGCTCGGCCTCGGCGACGTTCCCGCAGGTCACGCAGAACCGGACCCGCTCCTTGACCTCCAGCAGCGCGTGCGCCAGCCGCCGGACGTCCACCGGGTCGGCCTGGAGCACGTGGAAGGCGATCCGCTGCGCGCTCTTGGGCCCGACGCCGGGCAGCCTGCCCAGTTCGTCGATCAGGTCCTGAACAACGCCCTCGTACAACGTCGCGCCTCTCTTCGGCCCGGGCCGGTGGTCACGCCGCCGGCTCCGGTGCCATCATCCAACGAATCGGGCGCCGGACACACCGTCCGACGCCCGACTCACGATAAATCCCCGCAGTGCGTTCGAACCGGCGCGCCGGCCCGCCCCGCTGCCGCGGGAGCTCAGAAACCGAGGCCGGGCAGACCGCCGCCGAGACCCTGGGCCAGCGGGCCCATCCGCTCGGCCTGCATCTTCTGCGCGGTCGCGTTGGCGTCCCGGACGGCGGCCAGCACCAGGTCGGCCAGCGTCTCTGTGTCGTCCGGGTCCACCGCGGCCGGGGCGATGGTCAGCGCCACCAGCTCACCGGCACCCGTCACCGTCGCCTCGACCAGACCGCCGCCCGCCGAACCCGAGACGTGCGTCTCGGCCAGCTCGCGCTGCGCCTTGCCCAGCTCCTCCTGCATCTTCTGCGCCTGCTTGAGCAGCTGCTGCATGTTGGGCTGGCCACCACCAGGGAACACGGGTCACTCCTGTGAGATCTCGGGTCGTTCTTGCTCGGTCCAACGCTTCGGGCCGAGCCTACGTGCCCGGGTGCCGCCGCCGGGCGTCCTCAGCGGTTGTGCCGGATCTCCTCCAGCACCGTCGCCCCGAGCTCACGGACGATCAGCTCCGTCGGGTCCACGCCCGGCTGCTGCGCATGCGTGGGCGGGCCCGTGTAGACCGCGTCGCCCTCGATGTCGTAGTCGTCCGGCGGGTACTCCTCCAGCGGGGGCTCGGGCACCGGCGCGGGCGCCGGGGCGGCCGCCTGGGGCGCCGGAGGTGCCTGAGTCGGCTGGGGCGCGGAGTGCACGGGGGGCGCCTGCACGGCTGCGGGCGCCGGGGGCTGCTGCTGGACGGGCGGGGCCGTCTGCGGCGGGGCCTGCTGGGCCTGCGGCTGCGGAGCCGGCTGGGCCTGCGGGGCCGGCTGGAAGGACTGCGGCGGGCGGGCCTGCTGCTGGAACGCCTGCGGCTGCTGCTGCGGCGCCCCCCAACCACCGCCGGCCGGCGCCGCCGGAGCGGCCGGAGCCTGCTGCGCGGCACCCGCCCCGCCCGACGGGTCGACGATGCACTCCACCCGCCAGTCGACGCCGAGCGCGTCGGCCAGCGCCTGCTTCAGCACGTCGTCGCTGTTGCTGCTGACGAAGCTGTCGCGGGCGCCCGCGTTGATGAACGAGACCTGGAGCGTGCTGCCGTCGAACCCGGCCACCTGCCCGTTCTGGCTGAGCAGGATCCAGGTGAACCGGCGGCGGTTCTTCACCGCCTCCAGGATCTGCGGCCAGAGCTGCCGCACCTGGCCCGCCCCCTGCTGCGCGGCCGCCGACGGCTGGCCGGCCGCGGGCGGCTGCTGCACCACGGGCGGGGCCGGCGGCTGCACGGGCTGCGGGGCCGCGGGCTGGGCGGCCTGCGGGACGGGCGCGGGCGCGGGGGCCGCCGCACCGCCACCGGCCGGGAAGCTGCGCGGGATCGGCCAGGCGCCGGGCGCGGGCTGAGCCGGCGTCACCCCGCCCTGCGGGGCGGGCTGCTGAGGCGCCGTCGACTGCTCCTGCACGGGGGCGGCCGGCGCCGGCGGCATCTCCACCGGAGCCGCCTGCACCTGCGGCACCTGCTGTGCCTGGGGCACCTGCTGCAGCTGGGGCATCTGCGGCATCGCCTGGGCGGCCTGCACCGGAGCGGCGAAGCCGCCCGCCGTCGCCCGCCGCTCGAGCTTGTCCAGCCGGGCCTGGAGCGACAGCTCGTCCCCGTACGCGCCGGGCAGCATCACCCGGGCGCAGATCAGCTCCAGTTGCAGCCGGGGCGCCGAGTTCCCGCGCATCTCCGTCAGGCCGGTGTTGACGATGTCCGCCGCCCGGCTGAGGTCGGACGGGCCGAAGCGGTCCGCCTGGGCCTGCATGATCGCGATCCGATCGGCCGGCGCGTCGATCAGGCCCTTCTCCCCGGCGTCCGGCACGGTCCCCAGGATGACCAGGTCGCGCAGCCGCTCCAGCAGGTCGGTGACGAAGCGGCGCGGGTCGTTCCCGCCCTCGACCACGCGGTCGATCACCTGGAACACCGTCGCCCCGTCGTGCGCGGCGAAGGCGTCCACCACCTCGTCCAGCAGCGCCGAGTCGGTGTACCCGAGCAGCGCGGTGGCCATCTGGTACGTCACGCCGCCCTCGGCCGCGCCCGCCAGCAGCTGGTCCATCACCGACATCGAGTCACGGACCGAACCCGCGCCCGCCCGCACCACCAGCGGGAACACCGGGTCCTCGACCTGGATGCCCTCCCGGCCGCAGACCTCCGCCAGGTAGTCCCGCAGCGTGCCGGGCGGCACCAGGCGGAACGGGTAGTGGTGCGTCCGGGACCGGATCGTCCCGATCACCTTCTCCGGCTCGGTGGTGGCGAAGATGAACTTGAGGTGCTCCGGCGGCTCCTCCACCACCTTGAGCAGCGCGTTGAACCCGGCCGAGGTCACCATGTGCGCCTCGTCCAGGATGAAGATCTTGTACCGGCTGTGCACCGGCGCGAAGAACGCCCGCTCGCGCAGCTCGCGCGCGTCGTCCACACCACCGTGCGAGGCGGCGTCGATCTCGATCACGTCGATCGAGCCCGGCCCGCCGGTCGCCAGGTCCCGGCAGGACTGGCACTCGCCGCAGGGCGTCGGGGTCGGGCCCTGCTCGCAGTTGAGGCAGCGGGCCAGGATGCGGGCGCTCGTCGTCTTGCCACAGCCGCGCGGCCCGCTGAACAGGTACGCGTGGTTGACCCGGTTGTTGCGCAGGGCCTGCTGGAGCGGAGCGGTCACGTGCTCCTGCCCGATGACCTCGGCGAAAGTCTCGGGGCGGTAGCGGCGGTACAGGGCTAGGGACACACCCCGACGATATCGGGCCAGACGGACAGCCGGGCCGCTCCCGGGAACGCAAGGACCCCTCGTGCACCCGCCAGAGCCCTCCTACCCTTGCTGCCTTCCGGCCCTGGGGGGGTTCAGAGAGATGACGCCACACGAGGGGCTGGTCCCCACAGTAGCGGATCCCGGACCCAAGCCGCACCACCCCACCCGCCCACCCATCCCCAGGCACCCACCCCCCGACCACCTGCAGATGGTTGGTCGCGAGCACCCCCGAACATGTACTAAGCTCTCCCACGGAGGATTCGCCTAGAGGCCTAGGGCGCACGCTTGGAAAGCGTGTTGGGATAAAACCCTCACGAGTTCGAATCTCGTATCCTCCGCCTCGCCCGCCAGGGCAAACGAGGGCCCCGACCGCACAGCGGTCGGGGCCCTCGTCGTTGCGATGGTCTCCGTGACCGTGTCCACCGGCGCCCGCTCGGTCTGGTGCGCAGCGATGAAGCAGCCCGACCGGGACCCTCCGCCTGCTGATGATCGAACCAGTCATCGCAACCGTGCCAGATCCAGGACGGACCGAGAGTAGCCTGGGCATTACCGAAGGCACTTCGCATGCTGGCACCGGACACTGGCGTCGTCTCCGGCGAACAGCTATCCCGGACCCGACCTCGAGCCGGGCTCGGAGACAGGTTCTTGATCATGACCGCGATCCTCGATCGTGCGACGACGCCTACCCCCCAACCTGCTCTGCGACTGTCCATGGCGCCTGACGGCGTGCGGGCCGGCCGGCTGGACGGGGCTTGGTGGCCCCAGTCTCGTGACCTTCTTCTCGAACTCCCCGCCTTGGCCGCCGAGCTCGACAAGCGGTGGGGCCGGGTCACCCGGATCACCGTGAACCCCGCCCAGTGGCCGCTCATCCCGCGGCGGATTCCGGTCGCGGGTCACACCGTCCACGCGGGGTGGTTCACCACCGAGCAGGACGAGCACATGATCATGGTCTGCTCGTACGCCCCCCGTCGGCTGAACCTCCTGGTCGTCCCGCCGCAGACGGATGCCGCCGACGCCGCCCGGCTCATGGCCGGGGCCGCCGACCCCGCCAACACCAGGACCGCGAGCGAGCTGCTCGGCGCGGAGGCGGGCACCACTGCAGCCGAGTCGGACACCCGTTCCGACTTCCTGCCGTCGGCCGTCGCACCCCCCGATGGCCTCGGCGAGGCCAACCGGCGAGCCGATCTCGCCCTGAGCAGGGCCGCCTCTTGGCCGACACCCGCGTAGGCGGCGGACGGCAGCCGCCCGGGCCCGCGGCCGAGCCTGCGTCACTCGCGTGACCACTCGGTCTCGGCCTGGGGCTCGCCGTCGGCACCGGTCCCTTCCCAGAGCCGGACCCTGACCGCCCGGGGGCCCGGCGCAGGTCGGGAGAGAGTTCGGACGAACACGTCCCGCAAGTGGTTGGCCGCCCGCTGGGGCGACCCGTCGTAGTCCAGCGGATTCGGCATCGTCGTGTCGTCCTGCCGGGACCAGTGGCCGTAGTCGTCCTGGGTCTCCAGAATCCACCGGTAGCACCGCATCGTGGCCTCCTGTGACAGCGCTCCTGCCCCGACCACGACCGTACGAGGCGGGCGGGCGGACAGCTACCGGGGAGGTCGGGTGACGGCTCCGGTGCCACGATGGAACCAAGGGTGCAGAGGAGGCTGTCGATGTTCGAGGCAGGTGACATCCGGGAGTGGCGCGGCCACGACGTCGTCGACGTCGACGGCCACAAGATCGGCACGTTGGAGTCCGTCTACGTGGACACCGCGACCGATCAGCCGTCCTTCGCCACGGTCACCGTCGGCCTGCCCACCCGCCGCCGCCTGGTGTTCGTCCCTCTGTCCGGCGCGACGGTCGGTCCCGGCTACCTGAAGGTCACCCGTCCCAGGAGCCAGGTGAAACACGCCCCGGCCATCGACACCGACGGAGAACTCCCCGCCGAGGACGAGCAGGCCGTCTTCGCCCACTACGAGCTCGACTACGAGCCGGGCACGGGCGGGGAACGCCGCCTGGCCCGCCGCTAGCAGTCCTCCGGGCCGAGCAAGGAGGCCGACCATGGCACTGGTGCTGTTCCTCGTCATCGTGGCGATCGTGCTCGGACTGGTCGGTGCCGTCGCCGAGGGCCTTACGTACCTGCTGTTCATCGGTATCGCCGTACTGATCGTCGCGCTGGCACTCTCCGCGGTCCGGTTCCGGCGCGGGGGCCGATCCGTAAACCGCTGAACCCAGGCGGAGCCCGGGCCGGGCAGTGCGGGACTGGGCTGGGAGTAGCCTGGGTATCACCGAAGGCACTTCGCATGCCGGCACCGGACACTGGCGTCGTCTCCGGCGAACGGCTATCCCGGACCCGGCCTCGAGTCGGGTTCGAAGACAGGTCCTCGATCATGACTGTGACCGATCGCGCGACGACGCCGGCCACCCCACAGTCCCGCGTGCGGCTCTCGCTGACGCCCGACGGCGCGCGGGCCGGCCGACTGGACGGAGCCTGGTGGCCCCGATCGCACGACCTTGCCCTCGAACTCCCGTCCCTGGCCGCCGAACTCGGCGAGCGGTGGGGCCGGGTCACCCGGATCACCGTGAACCCCGCCCAGTGGGTGACCGTCCCCCGACGGATACCGATCACGGGTCACACCGTCCACGCGAGCCACACCGTCCACGGGCGCTGGTTCACCACCATGCCGGACCAGCACACGGTCTCGGTCCGCTCGCACCTTCCCCGTGGGCTGAACCTGCTGGTCGTCCCGCCGCGGACGGAGGCCGTCGAGGCCGCCAGACTGATGGCCGAGGCCGCCGATCCCGCGAACACCAGGTCCGCGAGCGAGCTGCTCGCTGCGGAGCCGAGCATCGGGGTGCCCGACGGGCGAGGGATCGCCTGGCCGGTGCGTGACCCCTCGGTCTCGGCCTGGGACTCCGCCCGCTGGGGCGGTCCGTCGTCCTTGCCCGGGCACGCCGGCACGCACCCGGCCGAGCGGCGATGACGGTCCTCCCGATCGTCCGCCCGGAGCGGACCGCCGTCAGTACTCGGAGCCGCTTCGCAGGTAGGTCCCGGTGACCTGGAGCCACGCCCCGCAGCCGAAGCACGTCTCGATCCGGTGCGGCGTGTCTTCGAAGACCCGCAGGACGCGCAGTGCGCCGCTCGGGTGGAGGTCGTACTCGAAGGTGACGCGGTCGTCCGCACCGTCCTCGTACTGCAGGTCCAACGGCCCCTTCGACGGCTCTGCCGGTGCCCGGGCCTCGGCTGGGAGTTTCACGTAGACGGACATTTCCTCGTCCCGCCCTTCCTCTCTCTGTTCCGCCCGGGAAGCCGCACCGTGTGCCTTCGCCTCACTCCTCGGCCGGTGGCTCGGGGCCGATTCCTGTGGTGAGGAGGATCTGCCGCGCGGTGTCCGTTCCGCCGGCCCTGGCCGCGCGGGCCATCGCCGCCAGGGCCGCCCCCTGGCTCGCCCGCGCGGGGACGACGAGCAGGCTGAAGTGATCGCGGTCGCCTCGGGTGATGATCACGGTGTCGTCGCCGACCGGGTACGTGTCGATGTGCACCGGCCGGCCGTCGATGACCAGCCTGGACGGGATGTCGTCCCAGGCGTCGGCGTCCAGACCGACGCTCGCGACCGGGCCGAGGTGTTCGGTCAGGGCCCTGACCAGACCGGGCAGCTCGGCGGCGACGTCCCGGGAACGCGGCCACCAGGCGCCGTCCAGTGCACCCTCGCGCGACTGCGTGGTCTCCAGGCGCAACAGGACCGTCCCCGGCCGCACAGCCTGTTCGAACCGGTCGGGCAGGAGCCCGTGGCGGGAGGCTCTGGTCTCGTCCGACATGGTCCGCCGCCCTTCCGAAGGCGCAGTTCAGGACACCGGAGCGGGGACGGTACTCGCCGCGGCGGCTGGGACCGTCCCGTCGTTCCACGGTACTCCGCGCCGTGTCGGCGGCGTCGGGGCGAGAAGAACGGCGCGCGGGTGCAGACTCTCCCCGGGGGGCCGGTCTTGACCGCGGATCACTGTGAGGACTTCCGGCATGCTCGACGTCCCGGCCTGGTTGTGGGTGGCGTTCGTCGCCACCGTGGTGGTGGCGCTGGCGGTGGACCTGCTGGCCCACCGCAGCGCGCACGTCATCGGCTTCCGGGAAGCCGCCGCGTGGAGCGGCGTGTGGATCGGCCTCGCGCTCGCGTTCGCCGCGGTGGTCTTCCTCGTCCTCGGCGTGACGCCGGGAACGGAGTACGTCACCGCGTGGCTGCTGGAGAAGAGCCTGTCGGTCGACAACCTGTTCGTCTTCGCGCTGATCTTCGGGTACTTCAAGGTGCCCCGCGCGTACCAGCACCGGGTGCTGTTCTTCGGCGTCATGGGCGCCCTGGTGTTCCGTGGGGTCTTCCTGTCCCTCGGGGTGGCTGTGGTCAGCCGCTTCACCGCGGTGCTGTTCGTCTTCGCCGCGGTGCTGTTCTACAGCACCTACAAGATCCTCAAGGAGGAGGACGACAGCTTCGACCCGTCCAGGAGCCTCGCCGTGCGGCTGCTGCGCAAGCTCGTCCCCGTCCAGGACGAGTACGCCGGGATGAAGTTCTTCGTCGAGGAGGGCGGCCGACGCGTCGCCACCCCACTGCTCGCGGTCGTCGCCGCGATCGAGGCGGCCGACCTGGTCTTCGCCGTCGACAGCGTGCCGGCGGTACTCGCGGTCAGCGATGACGCCTTCATCGTCTACACCAGCAACGCCTTCGCCATCCTCGGGCTGCGTGCGCTCTACTTCCTGCTGGCGGGCCTGCTCGACCGCTTCTCCTACCTGAGCAAGGGCCTGGCCGTCATCCTCGCCTTCATCGGCGTGAAGCTCGTCCTCCAGGCCTCCCACAAGACCATCAGCAGCGACATCCCTGAGATCTCGTCACCGGTGAGCCTGGCCGTCATCGTCGTGGTCCTGACGGCTTCGGTCGTGCTGAGCCTTCGGCGCCCCGCGCAGCCCCCTCCGGCCGTCCCTCCCGGAGCGGGCGAGGCCCCCGCGCGGTGATCCACCGGAGCCGGGCGCGTGAGCGTTCGTCGACCGGCCCGTGGCGGGATGGAGGAAGCTCAGCGCCACTCGATCAGGAACAGCGTGGCGTCGTCGCTCGTACGCCCTCCCCGCTTCTCCTTCAGGACGTGCGAGAGCGCGCGCACCACGGCCCGCACACCGTCCTGGGAGCGCTCGACGCGGTCGACCCAGTCGATGAGCTGTTCCTCCCCGAACTGCTCCCCGCCGGCCTCGCGTTCCTCGACCAGTCCGTCGGTGAAGCACAGGACCCGGTCCCCGTGCCGCAGCACCCGCTCGCTGATCACCGGCACCTCGCCGCCGAACCCGACCGGCAGGGTGGTGGCGCTCTCCAGTCGCTCGACCACCCTGTGCCCGCGGATCAGCAGCGGCTGCGGATGACCGGCGTTGACCCACTGCAGGAGGCCGCTCACGGTGTCCAGCCGCATCATCTGTGCCGTGACGAAGTGGTCGGGCCCGAACTGCTCGGCGACGGCCCGGTCCATGAAGGCGTAGATCTCCGCCAGTCCGACGTCGGCGCGCCGCGCGTGCCGGTACGCACCTATGGCGACCGTCGCCATGGTGGCGGCGTCCAGCCCGTGGCCCATGGCGTCGATCGTGGTCACGTGCAGGACGTCGTCGTTGAGCGCGTAGTCGAAGCTGTCCCCGGCCACCTGGTACGCGGGTTCGAGAATGCCCGCCACCGCGACCCGGGGAACGGTCATCGACAGCGGTGGCAGCAGCGACCACTGGATCTCCGCCGCCACGCTCATCGGCTCCAGGCGCCTCGCCTGGAAGATCCGGTCGGTGTAGCCGCTCTTGGTGACCAGCAGATCAGCCACCAGGCCGGCGAACCGGCCAAGGAGCCTCCGATCGTCCTCATCGACGGTGTCCAGCGTGAGGGCCAGCACCCCCACCTCGTCGCCGCCGTCCAGCAACGGCAGGTACACCCGCACCCCGTCCACCTGCGGCACCTCGACGGGAACACCGCGCAGAAAGGCCGCGCCCGCCGGGGACCCGTCGATCGGCACCGGCTCCCCGACGGCCAGCCCCCGGCCGGGCAGCGGCGCAAGCACCGACTGACCGTAGTCCTGGAGCAGGAGCTCCGGGTCACGGCCGCCCACCACGGTCACCGCATCGGCGACCAGCGGGGCGAGCAGTGCGGGTGGAAGCTCGTGGGCCTGGAGCAGCAAGCCCAGCAGGTGTTCGCCGAAGCCCTCCGCCCGGGCCGGCCGCCGCTCGCCATCACTGCTCACCACCGCGACCTCCCTGTCCCGTGCGATCGGCACGGACGCGATCCATCCCGACACTCCGGTGGGTCCGCCGGACTGGTCCTTCCATTACGCCCGACGGCGGCGCGATACGCCCCCGGCCACGCGCCGTCCCATCGGTCGCCCTGCCGAGAGGTCGGCCCTGCAGGCCGGGGCTCGGCCGCTGCGCCGAGGAGCACCTCCGGTCCTGGTCTCAGTTCTGGTCTCATTCGCCCCGGTCCAGCCGGGTTCAGCGCCTGCTCAGCGGCTCGCTCCGGCGCAGGTCAGGACGGGTGTGAACGCTGGCGGACGGTGTTCGGGAGAATTGGAAAGCGTGTTGGGATAAAACCCTCACGAGTTCGAATCTCGTATCCTCCGCCTTCTCGAAGGCCCGGACCGCTCAGCGGTCCGGGCCTTCGTCGTTGCCTGGCCGTCCCCGCACCGACCTCGCCGCGCTCCGCCCCTGCCCGGCCGTCGGCCGGGCAGGGGCGGAGCGCGGCGGCCAGAGTTCCTAGCCCGCGGCTCCCCAGGTGCCGGTGGACCAGAGCGGCCGGCCGTCCTGGCGGTAGACGACGAAGTTGCCGTCGTCCTGGAGCACGGCGCGGGCCCCCGGATTGCCCCAGGTGCCGGTGGACCAGACCGGGGCGTCGATCTGGTAGCGCATCACCAGGTTGCCGTCGGCCTGCATGTTGAGCACCCAGGGGTACATGTGCCAGGTGCCGCTGGACCAGATCGGAGCGTCGTCCCGCTTGCGGTAGATGACCAGGTTGCCGTCCGGCTGCATGATCAGCCAGACGCTGGCGGACTGGGCCCAGCTACCGGCGTACAGCTCGCCCTGGTGGTCCGGCCGGCTCGCGTCCGCGTCGCAGAAAGAGGCCGCCCGCCGGGTGGTGTGGCTCTCCCACAGGGCCTTCGAGCTGCTGTTGGCGACGAGCACGTACAGGTTGCCGGACTGGTTGAAGTAGGCCTTGGCCCCCGGGGAGTCCCAGGTCCGGGTGGACCACAGCGCGGTGCCGTCCTGGCGGTAGACCACCAGGTTCCCGTCGGCCTGCAT
The DNA here is from genome assembly GCF_039535905.1 of Kitasatospora albolonga. Taxonomy (GTDB): domain Bacteria; phylum Actinomycetota; class Actinomycetes; order Streptomycetales; family Streptomycetaceae; genus Kitasatospora; species Kitasatospora albolonga. Next base: position 58,395 of record NZ_BAAAYB010000098.1, read on the forward strand.
CTCCGCGTAGGCGCCGGGGTTGCCCCACGTCCCGCTCGACCACATCGCGTGGTCGGGCCCTCCGGCCGAGTTCACCAGCGACAGCACCAGGTTGCCGTCCGGCTGCATCCGCAGCGCGGTCGAGCCGGTGTGGTCCGCGCGGGTCTGGCCGGCCGTCAGCCGCGCGCCCGAGTCCAGCGCGACCCTGATGTCGTCGGTGTACATCGGGTCCTGACGGCAGATCGGCGTGCTCTCGGCGCTGGCCTGCGGCGCCGGGACGATGCCCGCCAGGGCGGCTGCGGCCAGCAGCGAGACGGCGGATCTGCGGATGTGACGACGCGTCATGCGTGGGTCCCCCTTGTGTGGTGCGGTCGGGGATCTTCCTACACCCCGGGGGCGCGGCGACGACGACCGGGGGTGGGTCGAAGATCGTTCCCGCACGGCCCCCTCGCCCGGGGGCAGTACCGGACCGCCGCGCCCGCCGACGTCCGCGCACCCGGGCGGCGGTCCCGTCCTCACGAAGGCCCCGGACCGCCGGGGAGCAGACGGTCCAGCCACCCCGGCAGCCACCAGTTGGCCCGGCCGAGGAGCGTCATGGTCGCCGGTACCAGCACCATGCGCACGACCGTGGCGTCGATGAGGATCGCGGTGGCCAGGCCGAGTCCGAACATCTTGGTGGAGGGGTCCTCGGCGACGGCGAAGGACACGAAGACCGCCACCATGATGAGGGCCGCCGAGGTGATGATCCGGGCGGTGCCCGAGACGCCCTCCACGATCGCCGTGCCGTTGTCGCCGGTGCGCAGGTACTCCTCCCGCACGCGGGAGAGGAGGAACACCTCGTAGTCCATCGACAGGCCGAACAGGATGGCGAACAGGAACATCGGGATGAACGACACGATCGGGACCGTCGCCTCCAGCCCGATGAGTGCGCCTCCCCAGCCCCACTGGAAGACCGCGACCAGGACGCCGTAGGCCGCGCCGATGCTCAGCAGGTTCAGCAGGACGGCCTTGAGCGGGACCAGGACCGAACGGAAGACCAGCATCAGCAGCAGGAAGGACGTCGCCAGCACGGTGGCGACGAGCAGCGGCAGGCGTTCGCTGGTGCGCCGGCCCACGTCGGAGAGGCTCGCGGCGGCGCCGCCGACGTGGGCCCGGGCCGGGCCGGGGCCGGTCGCCGCGGGCAGCACGTCGGTGCGCAGCCGGGCGATGGTGTCGGCGGTGACCTCGTCCTGGGGGCCGGTGGTCGGGAACACCAGGAGGGTCGCGATGCCTCCGGCCCGGTCGACGTGCGTCGGTGCGACGGACGCGATGCCCCGGTCCGCCGCGACCGCCGCGACGAGCCGGTCCAGCGCTCCCGGGTCGCCGGCGGTGTCCGCGGCGATGACGAGCGGTCCGTTGGTGCCCGGGCCGAACCCCTCGGCGACGAGGTCGTAGGCCCGGCGCTCGGTACGGCCGACCGGCATCGAGCCGTCGTCGGGCAGACCGACGCGCAGGCCGAGCACGGGGAGCGCGGCGGTCAGCAGCAGCCCGGCCGCGCCGACCGCGTACGGCACCGGGTGCCGGTTGACGTGCCCGATCCAGCGGCGCCACCCGGCGGCACGGTCGGCTCCCGCCGCCGGGACCGGCCGCCTCCGCAGGGCCCGGCCGATCCGGCCCGCCCCGGCCAGGCGCGGGGCGGCCGCGCCGAGGAAGGCCGGCAGCAGCGTCACCGACGCGGCCACCATGATCAGGACGACGATCGAGACGGCCAGCCCGCCGACCGTCATGAACGGGACGTCCGCGACCGCCAGGCCGAGGATCGACACGACCACGGTGCCGCCCGCGAAGACCACGGGCCTCCCCGCCGTGGCCACCGCCAGCCCCGCCGCCTCGCGGGGGTCGAGCCCGCCCGCGAGGTGCTCCCGGTGCCTGGCGAGCACGAAGAGCGCGTAGTCGATGCCCACGCTGAGCCCGACCATGCTGCCCAGGACCGGGGCGAAGGTCGGGACGTCCGTCACCCCCGCCAGCACCGTCATCGTGGCGACCCCGACGGTCAGTCCGAAGACCGCCATGCCGATCGGCAGCGCGGCGGCGACGAGCGACCCGAAGGCCAGGAAGAGGATCGCGGCCGCGGCGAGGAGGCCGATCAACTCGCTGGCGCCGCCGTCGGGTTCGGAGAAGGCGTAGAAGAGGCTCCCGCCCATCTCGATGCGCAGCGGCAGTTCGGCGCGCAGCCGGTCGCCGAGGCCGACCAGGGCGTCGAGGTCCTCGGACGACAGCCGGCTCTGGTCGGGGTACTGCACCCGGACGACCGCGATCCGCCCGTCGGCCGAGACGAGGCCGCCGCGCACGGCGGTGTCCCCGCCCGCGTCGAGCGCCCCCACCGGGTCGCCCGTGCCGAGCACGTGCGGCAGGCGCTGCACCTCGGTCCGCAGCCGCGTGAGGGCGGTGCGCGCACCGTCGTGGTCGAAGAAGGTCGCGGTGCCGTCGAGGGGGGTGACGACCACTTGGGCGGTCATCCCCTCCTGGCCGGTGCCGGCCCGCTCGATCAGTTGCGCGGCCCGCTGGGAGTCCAGGCCCGGAGCGGTCATCGTGTCCGCGTTCCGCCCGCCGAAGGCGACGGCCGCGAGGACGGCGAGCGTGGCGGCCGCCAGCCAGGCCGCGATCACCCGCCAGGGACGGCGGGCTGCGCCTGCGCCCAGGCGCAGCAGGGCTCTTGAGAGCATCAGGTCCTCCAACCACCGCGTCGGCCGTCCTTGCGCGGCCGCCCGATGCCGAGGTTCGTCGTCACGGGGCGCGGCGGCATCGACCCACGGGCTGCGGATGAGTCGGCCCCGGGGCCGGGTGCGGACCCGTCCTTTCGGCCGATGCGCGGAGCCGCGCGGTCCCCGAGGCTGAGGACCGTGCTGCGAGACGAGCTCCGAACCCTGTGGACCGAGCCCAGGCCGCCCGACCCGCCCGCCCGGGTGCGGCGGGACTGGGCGCTGCTCGCCGCGGGCCTGGCTGCCGTGGCGCTGGAGGGCGCCCTGCGCGAGGACCTCGTGTGGCGGCCGGTGGCGGTGGTGTCCGCCGCGGGGCTGTGCCTGCTGGCCCTGTGGCGCCGGACCCACCCGCTGGCGACCGTCCTGCTGGCGTTCGGCTCGGTGATCGTGCTCCAGCTGGTCTCGCTGATCGCCGCACCGCGCGAGCCGGTCGGCCTGGACAGCAGCGTGGTCGTGCTGGTGCTGGTGTACGCGCTGCTCCGGTGGGGGTCGGGACGGGAGATCGTGCTGGGCGGCACGGTGATCCTCACGGCCTTCGCGCTGGCGGCCTCCGTGGACGGGACCCCGGCCGCCGAGCAGGTCGGGGGCTTCGTCTTCCTGTGGCTGCCCGGTCTGCTCGGGGCTGCGGTGCGCTTCCAAGTGACCGCTCGTGCGCGGCAGTTGGAGCAGCTGCGGTCCCGCGAGCGCGAGCAGCTCGCCCGGGAACTGCACGACACGGTGGCCCACCACGTCTCGGCCATGGTGATCCTCGCCCAGGCGGGCCGGGTGCTCGCCGGCACCGACCCGTCCGCCGCCGTCCAGGCGCTGGAGGGGGTCGAGGAGGAAGGGGCGCGCACGCTGGAGGAGATGCGGGCCATGGTCGCCGCGCTGCGCGACCGCGGGGCCGGAGCCGAACTCACGCCGCCCGCCGGGGTCGCGGACCTGGAGCGCCTGGTGCGCACCCCGGGCGGCCGCCTGAGGGTCGACCTGGGGCTCGACGGCGAACTGGGCACGCTGCCCCCGGCCGTGGACGCCGCCGTCTACCGGATCGTGCAGGAGTCGGTGACCAACGCGCTGCGCCACGCGGCCGACGCGACCGAGGTGGTCGTCCGGGTCGTCGCGGAACGGCACGCGGTACGGGTGAGCGTGCGCGACGACGGCCGGCGCACCGGCCGGGGCCGCGACGGGTACGGACTCACAGGGCTGCGCGAGCGCGCCGCCCTGCTCGGTGGCACACTACGAGCCGGCCCCGGCGCCGACCGGGGCTGGCAGGTCGAAGCCGAGCTGCCGAGAGGGAGGACCGACGGCGGTGTCCATCCGCGTCCTCGTCGCTGACGACCAGACCATCATCCGCACCGGGCTGCGGATCCTGCTGAACGCTCAGCCCGGCATCGAGGTGGTCGGCGAGGCCGCCGACGGACGGGAAGCGGTCCGCCTGGCCCGCGAACTGCGCCCCGACGTCTGCCTGTTCGACATCCGCATGCCCGTGGTCGACGGGCTGGAGGCGACCCGGCTGGTGGCCGGCCCGGGCGTCGCCGACCCGCTGGCCGTGGTCGTCATCACCACCTTCGACCTCGACGAGTACGTCTACGGCGCGCTGCGGGCCGGCGCCCGCGGGTTCCTCCTCAAGGACACCGGGCCGGACCTGCTGGCCCAGGCCGTACGGTCGGCGTCCGGCGGTGAGGCGCTGATCGCGCCCAGCGTCACCATCCGTCTGCTCCGGGCCTTCGCGGACCTGCCCGCCGGCCGGCCCGCGGCCCAGCCGGTCTCCCCCGTCACCGCCCGCGAGGAACAGGTCCTCCTCGCCGTCGCCCGCGGCCTGACCAACACCGAGATCGCCGATGCCCTGCACATCAGCCTCAGCACGGTGAAGACGCACCTGGCCAGCCTGATGGCCAAGCTCGGCGCCCGCAATCGGGTCGAGATCGCGATGTGGGCCTACGAGACGCGCCGCATCCTCCCTGGCACCTGAGCCGGCTGCCGGACCGTCAGCACGGGCTGCCCCGGTCAGACCGTGGTGGCGGCCGTGCAGCGGGCGCGGACGGTGAACTCCAGGCGGGCGACGGCCGCGCGGGCGGCGGCGACGGCCTCGTCGGGGGTGGGGGCGAGGGCGCGGGCGTAGGCGACGCGGGATTCGGAGTGCTGGAGGCCGCCGACGGTCGCGCCCGGCTTGGCCAGCGCGGCGGCCTCGGTCACGCCGGGGAGGGCGCGGGCCTCGTCCAGGCCGGACACGGTCTCCAGGACGCCGGTGGTGTCGAGCGCGCCGAACCAGATGGCCGAGCTGGGCCGCCCGGCGGCGGAGGCGAGGGCGGCGCGGATGGCCGGCAGGACCGGCTCGCCGAGGGTCTGGCGCACGGCGCAGTCGTCGATGTCGACGCCGGTCGCCTCCAGGGTGATCAGCGGGATCTGGTCGCCGCCCATCCGCACGTGGGTCTCGATCAGCCGCGGGCCCTTCGCGGTCAGCACGACCTCGCTGTGGGTGGGGCCGGCGGCGATGCCGAGGGCGTCGAGCACCCGGCCGACGTAGGCGTGGACCTCCTCGGCCTGACCGTCCGTCAGCGGGGCGGGCGAGACGTGCCCGAGCTCGACGAAGCCCACCGGGTCGGAGTACTTGAGGGTGATCCCGACCACCTGGTGCTCGCCGTCCTCGGAGAAGGCCTCGACGCTGTACTGGGTGCCCTCCAGGTACTCCTCGACCAGCACGCCGCTGTGGCCGAGCCCGAGGTAGCTGCCGTCGGCCCGCTCGAAGGCCCCGGCGAGCCCGTCCTCCGTCGTGACCTTGGTGACGCCGGCGCTGCCGGAGCTGGCGACCGGCTTCACCACGCAGGGCAGGCCGTGCTCGCGGACGAAGGCGAGCAGGCCGTCGACGTCGGTGGCCCGGGCGCTGGCGGTGGAGTCGATCCCGGCCGCGCGCAGCCGCTCGCGCATCCGGCCCTTGTCGTGCACCAGCTCGACGGTCTCGGGGGTGTGCGCGGCCAGGCCCAGGGCCTGGCCGATGGCGGCGTAGTGGTCCTGGTCGCGCTCGCCGAAGGTGGCGATCCGGGTGAAGGGGTGCCGCGCGTGCGCGGCGGCGGCCAGGGCCACCCACTCCGCGGGGTCGTCGCCGCGGGCGCCGAGCACCCGGGCGTTGGCGCCGGGCTCGCGGACCTTGGCGAGGTACTCGACCTGGCAGATGACGGTGGTCTCGGTGCCGGGCCCGGCCGCGCGCAGGCGGGCCGGGAAGTCACGGCCGGGGCCGACGATCAGGACGTGCTCGGACATCAGGTGCTCCTCAGCAGCTGGAAGGGAAGGGCAGGAGGGAGGTCAGTGCCAGGCGGCGTGCTCGTGCCACCACTCGATGGCCGCGGCGAGCCGCTCGCGGACCAGGTCGGCGGTCCCGGCACGGACGAAGAGCTGGGCGGCGGCGTCGGAGACGTGCTCCACGCCGCGCCGTTCGGCGCCGGGTTCGATCAGCAGGGTCAGCTCGGCCCCGGGCACCGGGCACGGCCCGGCGGGCGGCACGAAGCTGCCGTGCCCCGGCGGGAGCAGGACCCAGCCGACGGCGACCGCCGGCCGCGCGGGCTGCTCGTCCAGCACGAGTGCGGCGCCGCACTGGGCCCGTAGTCCCTCCCGGGCCAGCTGCACGCCGAAGGCCGTCTCGTACGCCTCGGCGATCAGTGCGCCGCCCGCCCGGCTGGCGATCTCGCACAGCACGGGGGTGCCGCTCGCGTCGATCCAGAGCTCCAGGTGGAAGGCGAGCGGCAGCGGTGCGGCGGGCAGGGCCGCGACCACCGCGTCGGCCGCCGCGAGCAGCACCGCCGTGCGCTCGTCCTCGGGCCCCAACAGCACGCTGCCGACGTGCAGTTGGTCGCGGATGCGCTCGGCCAGGCCGCCGCTGTACTGGCCGGGCCAGGCGTGCACCACGCGGCCGTCCCGCATGATGCCGTCCACGTGGAAGAACTCGCCGGCCACGAAGGACTCCGCCATCCACTGCCCGGGCAGGTACGGCACCTCGGACTCGCGCTCGCGGGCGAGGAAGGCGGTCACGTCCGCCGCCTCGCGCAGGATGGCGACGCCCTCGGCGCCGGCGCCCAGGCGCGGCTTGACCACGGCCGGCAGGCCGTGGTGCTCGACGAAGGCCCAGAGGTCCTGCGGGCTGTCGACGGGGGCGTGGGCGGGAACGGCGATCCCGGCCCCGGCGGCCAGCCGCTTCATCACCAGCTTGTCCCGGTAGGCCGTGGCGGAGGCCACGCCCTGGCCGGGCAGCCCGAGCCGCTCGCGCAGCCGGGCGGCCCGCAGCACGTCGCTCTCGCTGGTGCTGGCGATCAGCTCGGCCCCGAAGGCGCGGGCGGCCTCCTCGGCGTACTGCTCGGTGGACCAGCCGTGGTAGTCGGGCACCAGGCGGTGCAGCGGGAAGTGCTCGGCGAGCCCGGCCTCGGTACCGGCGACCGCCTTGGCGGTGGTGACCAGCACGACGCCTTCGGCGGTGTCGTCCAGCCAGTCCTGGAGCGGGCGGGAGGCGAGCGGCTGGCGGGAGAGGACCAGGGTCCTGGGCATGGGTCAGATCCTCGAAGGGGTGGCGGTCAGGACGGGACGCAGGGCGCCGTGCACGTGCACCAGGCTCTCGCCCGGGAGGCCGTGCTCGACCTGCTCGACGGCGCCCGCGAGCAGGTGGTGGTCGCCCAACTTGACCTGGTGGTACGGGGAGCAGACCAGCCAGGCGAGGCAGTCGTCGAGCAGCGGCACCCCGTGCGGGCCGCGCCGCCAGGCGGTGGGCGCGGCGAACCGGTCGGCCCCGGGGGTGGCGAAGCGCATCGCCAGCTCGGCCTGGTGGGCACCGAGCAGCTGGATGCCGAACCAGTCGCAGTCCTTGATCAGCTGCCAGGTGCCGGAGGTCTCGGCGAGCGAGACGGACACCAGTGCCGGGCTGGCGCTGAGCGAGCTGAACGAGGTCACCGTGACCCCGGCCGGGCGGCCGTCCGGCCCGGCGGCGGTGAGCACCGCGACACCGGCCGCGTGCGAACGCAGCACCGAGCGCAGGGCGGTGGAGTCGACGCCGGTCACGCCGTCACCACCGAGGAGGAGAAGTCGGGCCGGGGCAGGCCGAGGTGGTCGCGCAGGGTGCGGCCCTCGTACTCGCGGCGGACCAGGCCGCGCCGCTGGAGCTCGGGGACGAGCAGGTCGACGATCGCGTCCAGGCCGTCCGGCAGGTAGTCCGGCATGATGTTGAAGCCGTCGGCGGCCTCGTTCAGGAACCACTCCTCCAGCTGGTCGGCGATCACCTCCGGGGTCCCGAGCAGGAAGCGGTGGCCGCGCCCGGCGGCGACGGACAGGTAGAGCTCACGGATCGTCAGGCCCTGTCGGCGGGCCTGCTCGTAGAGCACCGCCTGCTTGCCCGCGCTCCCCTCCACCGCGGGCAGTTCGGGCAGCGGACCGTCCAGCGGGTAGCCGGAGAGGTCGACCATGCCGAGCTGGTACGAGAGCATCCCGAGGCCCACCACCGGGTCGACCAGGGCCTGGAGGGTGGCGTACTTGTCCTCGGCCTCGGCCTGGGTGCGGCCGACCACGATGAAGGCACCGGGCATGATCTTCACGTGCTCGGGGTCGCGGCCGTGCGCGGCGACCTTCGCCTTGAGGCCGCGGTAGTGGGTCTGGGCCTGCTCCAGGGTCTGCTGCACGGTGAAGACCACCTCGGCCCACCGGGCGGCGAAGTCCTGGCCGTCGGCGGAGGATCCGGCCTGGACGATCACCGGGTGGCCCTGCGGCGGCCGGGCCACGTTGAGCGGGCCGCGCACGGAGAAGTGCTCGCCCCGGTGGCCGAGGATGTGCAGCTTCTCCGGGTCGAAGAAGCGGCCGGACTCCTTGTCGTAGAGGAAGGCGTCGTCCTCCCAGCTGTCCCAGAGGCCGGTGACCACCTCCATGAACTCCCGGGCGCGGTGGTAGCGGGCGGCGTGCTCGGGCTGCCGGTCCAGGTTGAAGTTGCGCGCCTCGGCGTCGGTGGCGGAGGTGACGACGTTCCAGCCGGAGCGGCCGGCGCTCAGGTGGTCCAGCGAGGCGAACTGACGGGCCACCGTGAACGGCGCGTTGTACGTGGTGGAGGCGGTGGCGGTGAGTCCGATGTGCTCGGTGTGCACGGCCAGCGCGGAGAGCAGGGTGAGCGGCTCGAAGTGGACCATCCGGCCCTGGCGGCTGAGCTCGTCGGCGTCCTTGTACTTGGTGCGCACGCCCGCGCCGTCGGAGAGGAAGATCATGTCGAACTTGCCGCGCTCGGCCGCCTTGGCCAGCGAGCAGTAGTAGTCGAAGTCCAGGCCGCCGTCCGGCCGGGCGTTCGGGTGGCGCCAGGCGGCGACGTGGTGGCCGGGGGCGGGGAGGAAGGCGCCGAGCTTCATCATGCGGCGGTTCTGGCTCACCGGTGGGTACTCCAATGCGGAAGTCTGGGAGGGTGGCGCCGAGCGGGACGGCGCAGGTGGTTCGGCGGGGGTGGTTCAGCCGAGGAGGCGGACGGGGGCACCGTCCAGCCAGGCCTCGATGTCCGCGACGGCCTCGCCGTAGTAGGTGCGGTAGTTGAGCTCGGAGACGTAGCCGAGGTGCGGGGTGGCCAGCAGGCGCGGCGCGGTGCGCAGCGGGTGGCCGGCCGGCAGCGGCTCGACGTCGTACACGTCCACGCCCGCGCCCGCGATGCCGCCCGCGTGCAGGGCGGCGAGCAGGGCGTCCTGGTCGATCAGACCGGCGCGCGAGGTGTTCACCAGGTACGCGGTCGGCTTGAGCAGGGCCAGCTCGGCGGCGCCGAGCAGGCCGCGGGTGCGCTCGCCGAGCACCAGGTGGAGCGAGACGAAGTCGCTGGTGGCCAGCAGCTCCTCCTTGGAGGAGGCCAGCTGGACGCCGACCTCGGCGGCCCGCTCGGCCGTCAGGTTCTGGCTCCAGGCGACCACCTCCATGCCGAAGGCCAGTGCCACCTGCGCGACCTTGGAGCCGATCTTGCCGAGGCCCAGCAGCCCGAGGCGCTTGCCGTGCAGGTCGGCCCCGACGGTCCGCTGCCAGGGCCCGCCCTCGCGCAGCCCGGTCGCCTCCGTCACGATGCCCCGGGCCAGGCCGAGCAGCAGCGCCCAGGTCAGCTCGACCGGCGGGGTCGAGGAGCTGGCCGTGCCGCAGACCGTGACGCCGTTGCGCTCGGCCGCGGCGTAGTCGATCACCGAGTTGCGCATCCCGGAGGCGATCAGCAGCCGCAGCCGCGGCAGCCGGTCGAGCAGCGGGGCGGGGAACGGAACCCGCTCGCGCAGGGTCACGACGATGTCGAAGTCGGCCAGCGCGTCGGCGAGTTCGTCCTCACTGCCGAAGTGCTCGGTGAAGCTGGTGACCTCCACCCGCCCGGCCAGCGGGCTCCAGTCGGCGACGGTGGTGGCGACCGCCTGGAAGTCGTCCAGTACGGCGCAGCGCAGCGTGGTGTCAGCCATGTCGGTCTTCTCCGTCTTCTCGGTGGAACATCGGGTCGGGGGCGACGCCGAGGCCGGGCGCCCCGGGAATGGTGAGCGTGCCGCGGTCGATGCCGAGGCCGTCGAACGGGTCGGCCGCCAGGCCGACCGGTCCGTCGAGGTCCAGGTGGTCGGCCAGCGGTGCCAGCTGGGCCATCGCGGTGACACCGAGGCTGCTCTCGACCTTGCAGCCGAGCATCACCTGGAGACCGCAGGCCCGGGCCAGGACGATCGCCTCGCGGGCGCGCTCCAGACCGCCGCACTTGACCAGCTTGAGGTTGACCCCGCGCACCCGGCCGCGCAGCGCCGGCACGGACTCGGGCCCGGTGCAGTCCTCGTCGGCGAAGACCGGCACCGGCGAGCGCTCGTGCACCCACCCCAGATCGTCCAACCGGCCGGGTGCGACCGGCTGTTCGAGCAGCTCGACGCCGTGCCGGTGCAGCTCGCGGGCGACCCGCAGGGCCTGGTCGGGCTCCCAGGAGCCGTTGCCGTCCACCCGGATGCGCCCGGCGTAGACCGATCGCAGCAGCCCGGCCCGGCTGCCGTCGTCCTCCGGGGTGAACTTCAGCTTGAGGACCGGCCAGTCGGCCAACTCCCTTCCCTTGGCGATCAGTTCCTCGTCCGGGCAGGCCCCGATGGAGAGCGCGGTGGGCGGCACGGGCAGCCCGTCGAGCCCGAGGATCCGGTGCAGCGGCTGGCCGCAGGCCTTGCCGAGCAGGTCGTGCAGGGCCAGGTCGACGGCGGAGGCCGCCGCCGGGCCGATGCCCGCCGAGGCGAGCCGCCCGAGCAGCTGCCGCAGTCCGTACGGCGAGGCGTCCTCGAGCAGCGGCGCGCAGGCCGCCAGTTCGTCCGGGTCCGCCCCGCGCGCGGTGCCGTACCCGGTCAGCCCCTGCCAGCTCAGCTCGACCACGCTCTGGCGGACCTCGGTGATGACACCGGTGTTGCTGGCGAAGGCCTCCTTGAGCGGGACGACGATCTCGTACTGACGGAACCTCACCCCCACACCTCCTCGAACGCGGCGACGGCGCCGCAGGCCTGGCGGAACGTCAGCTCGTGGAAGCCCTCCGGCTCGACCGGTACGGCGGGCTCGCGGTGCGCGCCGTCGGCCGGCACCCCGCTGCCGCCGCGGAAGCGGCCGCGCAGGTAGTCCGACAGCCGCTCGCCGTGCCCGTCCAGCCAGCCCAGCGTCGTCCCGTACGCGTCGTCCGGTCCGGCCGCCCGCACCCGGTGGAACAGGCCGGCCAGCAGCTCGGCGTCGCCCGGCGAGGTGCTGGGCGGGCAGAGCATGAACGCCTGGGCGGGCAGCAGGACGAAGGCCAGCGGGGAGGCCTGCTCGAAGTGGCGCACCAGCGGGTCGGTGATGGCCCGCAGCGAGCGCACGGTGGAGCGGCGCGAGAAGTAGCCGCCGCGGCGCGGCGGGCAGCCGGCCATCGCCCGGGCCCCCCAGTGCAGGTGGGTGATGAACGGGCGCTCCGGCGCTCCGGCCGGTGCGTCCGGGTGGTGCATGTCCAGCATCCCGAACAGCACGTTGGTCAGTTGGAGCGACATCACCGGGAGGACCGGCGGCAGTTCGCCGATCCGCGCGAAGAACTCCCGCGGCTCGACCAGCGCGCGGACGGTCAGCAGCACCGCCTCGGCCAGCGCACGGGCGGAGGGGAAGCGGTGGCCGTCGAGCAGGTAGCCGGTGCCGTCGGGGACCAGGTCGCAGCGGGCCACCTCGCCGTCCAGCCGGACGGCCTGGCTGATCAGCTCGGCGAAGGCCTGGTTCCGGCCCTGGGCCGCCGCCTGCTCCAGGAGCAGGGTGAGCATGTCGACCACCAGCGGCGCGTTCTCCACCAGGGCGGCGGCCCACTGCTTGAAGCGGTAGCCGGGCAGTTCCAGCATCCGCCGCCAGTGCACCTCGACCAGCGGCACCAGCTCACCGTCCACCTCGGCCTGCACCAGCGGGCAGAACAGCGGGCGGGAGCGGTCGCGCCGGGCGAAGCCGGTGCCGTCCCAGGTGTACAGGGCGAGGGTCTCCCGCTCGCCCCGCTCGATCACCGAGCCGGGCTGGTAGGCCTCGTCGCCGCCCTCGGTCTCGGCCTCGGTACGGGTGAAGCCGTAGATCAGCGGATAGCCGTAACCGGCGCCGCAGATCGCGGTGTTGAAGTCCATCGGGCCGGAGCGGCCGGCCGCGATGTCGGCCCAGTTGCCCAGGTGGCCGGTGCGCGGAGGCAGCAGGGACGGATCCTCCCGCAGGGCGGCCAGCACGGTGCCGATCGGCACGTCGTGGGTGCCGACGTGCACCGGCTGGAAGGTCTTGGCCCCGGCCGCGAGCGCGTCGGCGGCAGCCGCCGCCCGCAGGCCGAGCCGGTCGAGCACGTGCGCGTTCACCGGGCCTCCTCCGCCCGCAGCCGCTCCAGCAGGTGGGGCAGGGTGCCGCCCGCGAGCAGCACCTCCCACTCCCCGGCCGAACGCACGTCGGCCCGCAGGGTGACGCTCCGTCCGGCGGCGGTCAGCCGCGCCTCGCCGCTCTCCCGCACCCCGTCCAGCTCCAGCTCGTACTCCTCCCGTCCGGTCAGGCCGAGTGCGGCCCAGCCCTCGGGCAGCAGCAGCGGCAGGATGCCCATCGCGCACAGGTTGGCGCGGTGGATCCGCTCGAAGCCCTCGGCCAGCACGGCCCGCACGCCCAGCATCCAGGGGCCCTTGGCCGCCCAGTCGCGGGAGGAGCCCATGCCGTAGTTGCGCCCGGCGAGCACGATCAGCGGGGTGCCCTCGGCCCGGTAGCGCTCGGCCGCCTCGTAGACCGGCAGCCGCTCGCCGCCGGGCAGGTGCAGCGTGGTGCCGCCGCTGTCGCCCTCGCCGACCAGGTGGTTGCGCAGCCTGGGGTTGCCGAACGCGCCCCGGGCCATCACCTCGTGGTTGCCGCGCCGCGCGCCGAAGGAGTTGAACTCCCGCTCGCCCAGGCCGCTCAGGTAGCGGCCGGCCGGGGAGTCGGGCGCGATCGCGCCGACCGGCGAGATGTGGTCGGTCGAGACGTCGTCGCCGAGCGCCAGCAGCGCGCGGGCGCCGCGCAGCGTTCCGAGCGGGGCCGCCGGGTCGACGTAGGCGGGCAGCCGCAGGTAGCCGGAGCGCTCGTCCCAGGCGAAGACCTCGCCCTCCGGGGCGGCGATCGCCTGCCAGGCGGCACCGGCCGGCTCCGGCTCGGTGAACACCTCGACGGTGGCGAACTCCTCCTCCAGGGAACGCAGTTCCTCGTCATCGGGCCAGAGGTCCCGCAGGTGCACCGGGGCGCCCTCGCGGTCGGTGCCCAGCGGCTCGGACTCCAGGTCCACCCGTACGCTCCCGGCCAGGGCCAGCGCGACCACCAGGGCCGGGGAGGCCAGGTAGCCCGCGCGCACCTGCCCGTGCACCCGGCCCTCGAAGTTGCGGTTGCCGCTCAGCACGGCGGCCACGGTCAGGGCCGCCTCGTCGACCGCCGTGCCCACGCCCTCGTTGAGCGGGCCGCTGCCGCCGTTGCAGGTCATGCAGCCGTAGCCGGCGACGTGGAAGCCCAGGCGCTCCAGATCGGCCAGCAGGCCGCTGGCGCGCAGGTAGCGGGTGACGGCCCGGGAGCCGGGCGAGAGGCTGGTCTTGACGCGCCCGGGCACGGTCAGGCCGCGCTCCACGGCGCGGCGGGCCAGCAGCCCGGCGGCCAGCATCGCCCGCGGGTTGGAGGTCGAGGTGCAGGAGGTGATCGCGGCGATCACCACGTCCCCGTCGGTGACCTCGCCCGAGGTCCGGTACGGCCCCTGGTGCAGGGCCGCGAACGAACCGGGCAGACCGCCCAGCGAGATCCGCTGGTCCGGGCGGCTCGGCCCGGCCAGCGCGGGACCGACCTCGCCGAGGTCGAACTCGACCACCCGGCCGAACCGCGGCTCGGCCTCCTCGCGGAACAGCCGCTGTGCGCGGCAGTACCGCTCCACCCGCTCGACGTGCTCCGCGCCGCGGCCGGTGCGCCGCAGGTAGTCCAGCGTCTCCCGGTCGACCGGGAAGTACGCGGTCATCGCGCCGTACTCGGGCGCCATGTTGGCGATGGTGCAGCGGTCGGGGGCGCTCAGCGCGGCCACCGACGGGCCGGTGAACTCCAGCATCAGGCCGGTCACGCCCTCGCGGCGCAGCCGCTCGGTCAGCGCCAGCACCACGTCGGTGGCCGAAGTCCCCGGCCGCACCTGCCCGGTGAGCCGTACGCCGACCACGGCGGGGATCCGGATCGGCTGGGCCAGGCCCAGCATCAGCGCCTCGGCCTCCAGGCCGCCGACGCCCCAGCCGAGCACCCCGAGGCCGTTCACCATGGTGGTGTGGCTGTCGGTGCCGATCACGGTGTCGGGGTACAGCTGCCCGTCCGGGCCCTCGGCGACCACGGTGGCCAGCCGCTCCAGGTTGACCTGGTGCACGATGCCCCGGCCGGGCTCGGTCACCCGGAGCCCGTCGAAGGCCTGCTCGGCCCACTTGAGGAAGGCGAAGCGCTCCTGATTGCGGCTCAGTTCCAGCGCCTCGTTGCGGGCCAGCGCGTCCGGGCCGCCCGCCCGGTCGGCCTGCACCGAGTGGTCCACCACCACGTCGACCGGCAGCGCGGGATTGACCCGGCCGGGCCGGTCGACCCGGCTGCGCAGCGCGGCCAGGTCGGTGAGCAGCGGGATGCCGGTGTAGTCCTGCACCAGGATCCGGGCCGGTCGGAAGGGCAGCTCCAGGCCGGGCTCCTCGCCCCGGGCGAGCCGCTCGCCGAGCAGCGCGGCCCGCTCCGACTCCCCTGCCCTGAGCAGCTGTTCGAGCAGCACCCGGCCGGTGTAGGGCACGGCGCCGAGCTCGAACCCGGCACGCCGCGCGAAGTCCGGAAGGTCGACGGTCATCGGGCCGCCCCCGGATACGCCCGGCCCTGCGGGCCGACGTAGTCGAGCAGCGGGCGGATCAGCACGTTGTTGGCCTGCTGCTCCAGCGCCTGGGCCACCCAGCCGGCGGTGCGGCCGACCACGAAGAGCGGCACGGCCAGGTCGTCCGGCAGGCCCATCAGGCGGTAGGCGAGCCCGGCGTACAGGTCGACGTTGGCGGCCACGCCGTGGCGGCCGCGCGGGCCCATCGCGGCGGCCACCGCGTCCAGGATCTCCAGACCCCGGCTGTCGCCGCGCTCCTCGCTCAACTCGACCACGGTGGAGCGCAGATGACGCACCCTCGGGTCCTCGGTGCGGTACACCCGGTGGCCGAAGCCCATCACCGGCTCGCCCCGGTCGTGCAGGTCGGCCACGTACGCCTCGGCGTTCTCCGGGCTGCCGACCCGGTCGATCAGGCCGACCACCCGCTCGGCCGCGCCGCCGTGCACCGAGCCCGCGAAGACCGCGACGGCGGCGGTGAGCGCGGCCGTCATGCCGGAGCGGCTGCCGATCGCGACCCGGGCGGTGAACGCCGAGGCGTTGGAGCTGTGGTCGGCGTGGACGATGAAGCCCTTGTTGACGAAGCGGACGGCGGCCGGGCTCGGCCGCTCGCCGAGCAGCGCGGTCAGGAAGGCCTCCGGGTACGACAACTCCCCGTCCGGCAGCAGGGGTTCGCGGCCCGAGCGGTAGGCGTGGTGGGCCGCGACGATCATCGGGATGCGAGCGATCAGCTCGATCCCGGCCGCGCGGGCCTCCGCCAGGCTCTCGTCCGTGCCGGCCGGCCGCCGCGGGCCGAAGGCGCCGAGCGCCGAGACGCAGGTCCGCAGCGCCTCCATCGGGTGCGCGTGGGCCAGCGTGCGGGCCAGCTCCAGCACCGGCCCGGGCAGCTGCCGGGCGGCCGCCAACTCCTTGGCGAACAGCTCCAGTTCGGCGGCCTCGGGCAGCTCGCCGTGCACCAGCAGGTAGGCCACCTCCTCGTACGAGGCGCGCTCGGCCAGGTCGTGGATGCCGTAGCCGCGGTACTCGAGCACCCCGGCCGCGCCGTCGATGCGGGTGACGGCGGTCCGGTCGAAGCTCACGCCCTCCAGGCCGCGGTGCACGGTGTGCCGCTCTTCCGTCGCGGCGTCCTCGGCAGCCGGCTCCGGCTCGCCGCCGGCCACGAAGGCGCGGATCGAGCCGACGCTGCGCAGGGCCAGCGTCCAGTCGTCGTCCACCGTGACGCCGTACTCCTGCTCCAGCGCCACCATCAGCGTGACGTGGCCCAGGGAGTCCCACTCCCGGATCGACTGGTACTCCAGCTCGTCGGTGACGAGCTCCTCGGCGATGCCGAGGGTGCGCGCGACGAAGTGCTCGACGCTGCTCATGAATTCCCCTCCTGGATGTGCTCGTTGTGGCCCGTCGCGGCCGGGGTCAGACCCGGGCCCGGCCGACGGCGTCCTGCCGCTCGTCGAGCCAGTGGCGCAGCGCCGCCCGGTCGACCTTGCCGTTGCCGTTCACCGGCATCTGCTCGATGGCCCGCACCGAGCGCGGCACCATGTACCCGGGCAGCCGGTCCGCGCACTCCGCGGCCAGCGCGTCGGTGTCCCCGGCGCCGCTGTCTCCGGCGCCGGAGACGACGGCGGTGATGGTCTCCTCGTCCGGCCAGAGCAGGGCCACCGCCTCGACGGCGCCCGCCCGGCGCAGCACGGCCTCGATCTCGCCGAGCTCGATCCGGTAGCCGCCGACCTTGACCTGCTGGTCGTTGCGTCCCAGGCAGACGTAGTCCTCGCCCTGGAGCCGGACCAGGTCACCGGTGCGGTAGTAGGTCCGCCCCGCCCGCTCGAACCAGCGCTCGGCGGTCAGGTCCGGAGCCTGCCAGTAGCCCGGCGTGGTCTGCGGGCCCGCCACGCACAGCTCGCCGGCCTCGCCCTCGGGCACCGGGGCCAGCGCCTCGTCCACCACCAGCGCGTGCAGGCCGGGGTACGGGCGGCCGATCGGCACGTTCTCGTGCACGCACTCGGCCGGGCTGCGCTCCGGGTCCCAGCGGTAGGCGGTGCAGGCGATGGTGAGCTCGGTCGGGCCGTAGAGGTTCTCCACCACCGAGTGCGGAGCGGCGGCCTGCCAGGCCTCGGCCGTCGCGCGCGGCAGCGCCTCGCCGCAGAACAGGCTCCAGCGCAGCGTCGGCATGGAGCCCGGCCTGAGCGAGCCGCGCTTGCGCAGCATCGCCCCCACCGAGGGCACCGAGAACCAGACCGAGATCTCGTTGCGCTCCAGGTACTTGTACGGGGCCAGCAGCTCGATCGGGTCCATCCCGCAGAGCCGGGCGCCGTGCTCCCAGGCCATGAACAGGTCGAAGACCGAGAGGTCGAAGGTCTGGTCGAAGGTCTGGGTCAGCCGGTCCGCGGGGGTGAGGCGGTAGCGGGCCTGGTTGGCGTCGAGGAAGGCCCGTACGTTCCCGTGGGTGACCGGCACGCCCTTGGGGGTGCCGGTGCTGCCCGAGGTGAAGAGCAGGTAGGCGACGTCCTCCGGGCCGACCTCCGGCAGGTCCTCCAGCGGCGCGGCCGCCGCGAGGTCCGCCGCGTCGAGCACCCGGGCGCCGCCCAGGTCGCCGGCGGCGCCGCGCAGCACGTCGGGCAGCAGCACGACCGGCCGGTACGGCAGGCCGCGCAGCAGCTCGCCGAGCATCGGCAGCGAGCCGGCGTCCACGATCAGCGCGTCCACCCGGGCGCGCTCCAGCATGGCGCGGGTGCGCTCCAGCGGGAACCGCCGGTTCAGCGGCACGAAGGCGGCCCCGGCGCACAGGGCGGCGGCCACCCCCAGGTAGGAGGCCTCGCTGCGGTGGGCGAACACCCCGACCCGGCCCGGACGGCCACCGGCCGTCTCGACCAGCAGCGCGGCCCAGCGGCGGGCGGTCTCGGCCGCCTCCCGGTACGTGTGGTCCCGGCGCCCGACGGTCAGGGCGACGTGGTCGGGGCGGATGCGCGCGTGCTCAAGCAGGCCTGCGCCCAGAGGTGCTTTCAGTGCAGTGGTCATCTCGATCCGAACGTCCGAACATCGGCAACTGGACGGGTACGACATTAGTCGCGCCAAAGCCCCCGGGCACGGTTGCGCCCATTTATCCCACAACAATTCACGGCGCCCCGGAAAACACCGGACACCCCGGGGAGAAAATCTCCCCGGGGTGTCCGGAAAAACATCCGTCAGCCCTCGAATCCTGTGTCCTTCAGGGCCTTCTCGATCTTCGCGCGGTGCGCCGCCTCCCAGTCGTCCAGGGTCTCGGCGGCCTCCTTCGCGAGCTTGGCCAGGGCTGCGGCCAGCACCTCCTCACGGCGGGCGGCGGGCACCACGACGACACCCTCCTCGTCGGCCACCACGATGTCCCCGGGGCCGACCAGGACGCCGCCGCAGCGCACCTCGGTGCCGTGCTCGCCCAGTCCCTCCTTGGTCCCGGGGATCGGGATGACGCCCCGGGCGTACACCGGGAAGCCCGCCTCGCGCGCCTCGGCCACGTCGCGGATCAGCCCGTCCAGGACGAAGCCGGCCACGCCCCGGCGCTGCGCGACGGCGCAGACGTTGCCCCCGGCCAGCGCGTAGTCCAGATCGCCGGACTCTGCCACGATCACCGCGCCGGGCTCGGCCCGGTAAATGGCGGCGTGCAGCATCAGGTTGTCGCCGGGCGGGCACTTCACGGTGAATGCCGGACCGGCCGTCCGCTCCATTCCGGACCAGAGCGGGCGGACGCCGATGTCCATGACCTGGGCGCGGCCGAGGACATCGGCCAGCGTGGTCGTCGGAATGTCCTGGAATTCATTGTGCTGAACCATCAGATTGCATCCTTTTCCGGGCTGTAGAGGTGTTGGTCCCAGGTGGTGCCACCGTCGGCGGTCGACAGGACGGTGCCCTCGTCGCCGACGATCCACGACTCCCGCGCGGAGACCACGCGGACGTTCCAGAGCGACACGCCCGAACCGGTGGTGCCGGCCTGCCAGCTGGCGCCGCCGTCGAGCGTGGTCGCGACGGTGTCGCTGCGGCCGACGGCGCGGCCGGTCCTGCCGTCGGGCGAGAAGTGCACGGCGGTGAAGTTCTGCCGGGTGCCCGCGTCCCGGCGCTGCCAGCTGCGGCCGCCGTCCCGGGTGTGCAGCACGGTGCCGCGGTGGCCCACCGCCCAGCAGGTCAGCGGGTCGACGGCGTGCACGTCGATCAGGTCGTCCTCGACGCCACCGGGCTGGAGCTCCCAGCTCGCGCCGCCGTCCCGGGTGCCGAAGACCTTTCCACCGGTGCCCACGGCCCAGCCGGTCCGGTCGTCGGCGAAGTCGACCGCCCACAGGGCGCCGTCGGGCTCGGGGAGGGTCTGGTGGGCCCAGGTGGCACCGCCGTCGGTGGTGGCGAGCACGGTGGGGCCGTCGCCGACCGCCCAGCCGGTGCGGCCGTCCGGGCGCACGTGCACCTCCAGCAGGTCCTTGAGGCTGCCGCTGGGCTGCCGCTGCCAGCTCGCACCGCCGTCCCGGGTGACCAGGACGGTGCCGGCCCGGCCCACCGCCCAGGCGGCGTCCCGGCCGGCGGGCGAGACGGAGTACAGGTTGGCGGGGGTGCCGCTCGGCCGGGGCGCCCACCGGTCGCCGCCGCGCGAGCCGAGCAGGGTGCCGCCGTCCCCGGCCACCCAGCCGCCGGTGCCCCGGCCGCCCTCGGCGAAGACGTGCAGGCCGTAGAGGTTGCGGCCGGTGGAGGCGACGCCGCTGCGCCAACCGGCGCCCAGGTCCTCGCTGGTGAGCACGGACGAGCCGTCACCCACCACGTGGACCCACGAGCCGTCGGGCGCGGCCCGGACGGCCTTGAGGTTGCCGGCCACCCCGCTCTCCTGCCGGGCCCAGGTGGCACCGCCGTCCGCCGTGGCCAGCACGGTGCCGCCGGCGCCGACCGCCCAGCCGTGCTCGCCGGAGGCGGTGAACGAGACGCCCCACAGGGCGAGTCCGGTACCGCTCTCGCGCCGCTCCCAGTGCGCGCCGCCGTCGACGGTGCGCAGCAGAGCGCCGTCGCGGCCGACCGCCCACACCGTGTCGCCGCCCAGGACGTGAAGGTCCGTCAGGCTGCCCGCCACCGGGGTGCTCTGGCGCCGCCAGCTCGCGCCGCCGTCCTCGGTGGCCAGCACCGTCCCGGCCGCACCGACCACCCAGCCGCGCTTCTCGTCCGCGAAGTCCACCGCGTACAGCGACTCGTCCCCCGGCACCTGCCGGTGCTGCCAGCTCGCGCCACCGTCCTCGGTGGCCAGCACCGTCCCGGCCGCACCGACGGCCCGGCCCCGCTCCCGGTCGGTGAAGTGCACCGCGTACAGCGTCCGGTCGGTGCCGGAGTCCTGGCGCCGCCAGCTCGCGCCGCCGTCCTCGGTGGCCAGCACCGTCCCGGCCGCACCGACCACCCAGCCGTGCCGCCGGTCCGTCAGGACGTGTGCGCCCCACAGCAGTTCGTCCGTCCCGGTGGCCGGGGCCTGCCAGGTGGCGCCGCCGTCGGCGGTGACGGCGAGCAGACCGTCCTGCCCCACCGCCCAGGCGGAGGTGCCGGTGCCGTGCACGCCGACCAGGTCCTTGTGGATGCCGCTCAGCTGCGGGGTCCAACCGGTGCCGGAGTCACGGGTGTTGAGGATCGTGCCGCTGTCGCCGACGGCCCAGCCCCGGTCGCCCTCGGGGGCGAAGGCCAGCGCGACGAGGTCCTTGGCCGTGCCGGTCGGCAGCACCGCCCAGCTCAGCCCGCCGTCCTCGGAGGCCAGCAGGACGCCGTCGTCGCCCGAGGTGTAGACCCGGCGGCCGTCCGGGGCGGCCCACAGGCCGTACAGGTCGAGGTGGGTCCCGGTCTCGGCCGCGGCCCAGCTCGCTCCGCCGTCGGTGGAGCGCAGCACGGTGCCGCCCCGCCCCGCCGCCCAGACCGCCCCGCCGGGGACGGCGTGGATGCCGCGCAGGTCGACCGTGGTGGTGCTCGGCCGGGCCTCCCAGGTGGCGCCGCCGTCGGTGGTGGCGCGGATGCTGCCGTGCTTGCCGATCACCCAGGCGGTCCGCTCGTCCAGGGCGAAGCACCGGGTGTAGTGGGTCTCCTCGAAGGACTGCGGACGCCAGGTCCGGCCGCCGTCGACGGAGACCAGGATGACGCCGCTGTCGCCGACGGCCCAGCCGACCCGGCCGGAGGGGGCGAAGGAGACGCCGTAGAGGTTGCGGTCGGTGCCGGTCTCCCGCCGCTCCCAGTGCGCACCGCCGTCGACGGTGTGCAGCAGGGTGCCGTCGCGCCCCGCGATCCACCCGGTCCGGGTGTCCGCGAAGCAGACCGCCCGCAGGTCCTTGTCCGTCTCCCCCTGGGCGTGCCAGCTGCGGCCGCCGTCGGCGGTCGCCAGGATCATGCCGCCGTCCCCGGCGGCCCAGGCGTGCGCGTCGTCCACCCGGCAGACGCCCTGGAGGTTCACGCTCCGCGGAGCGATGTTGCAGATCATCATCTTCACCTTGTCGAACGGGAATCGTGGGGGAGGGCGGTCAGCCGGCGGCAATCGGCTCGGACGCCGGCTCGGCGGCGGGCCGACGCCGGGCCCCGACCGCGACGACCAGCGGCATGGCGGCCCCGAGCACGGCGAACGCGGCGCCCAGCACGAGCCACCCGTCCGCGCCGTGCTCCAGCACCAGCCAGGCGAACACCGCCGGGGCGAAGGTCTTGCCGATGTCGGCGCCCATCTTGTAGGTGCCCTGGTACTGCCCCTGGGCGTGGTCGGGCGCGAGGTCGAAGGCGATGGTCCAACTGCCCGCGGCCTGCCGGATCTCGCCCCAGGCGTGCAGCAGCGCACCGGCCAGCAGCAGCGTCACCGCGAGCGGCCAGCCGCTTCCGCCGCTCAGCGCGAACAGCACACAGGCGGCCGCCACCGAGAGGGCGCCCTGCCGGCTGGCCCGGGCCGCCGAGCGCAGGTCGTCGGTGCCCCGGGCCACCTTGGTCTGGAAGGCCACCACGAAGCAGGTGTTGGTCAGCAGGATCACCGCGCTCATCCAGCCGGGCGCGCCGGTGTGCTTCAACACCCAGAGCGGGAGCACCACTTCGAGCAGCAGGGTGTGCATGGTGAGCAGTCCGTCCAGCACCGTGAAGGCGAGGAACGGGACGTCGCGCAGCACCGCGAAGGCCGAGCCGGCCGAGGCGGGCACCGGCGGCACCGGCGCCTCCCGCAGGGTGAGCAGACCGGTGGCCAGGAAGCAGACCGCGGTGAACAGCACGGCGGCGTGGTAGCCCGTCGGGGAACCCCAGGCGATCACCAGGCCGGAGAGGCAGGCGCCGATCGAGATGCTGACGTTGAGCCCGGCCCGGATGGCGGCCATCACCATGACCCGTTCGCCCTTCGGCACCACCGCCGCGATCATCGCCTTCCGGGCGTTGTTGCCCGAGCGGTAGGCGATCGCCTGCACCACGGAGACCGCCAGGTACGCCCAGAAGCCGTCCACCAGGAGCAGCGCGGCGGTCAGCGGGGCCAGCGCCAGGAAGGACCAGAGCTGCACGGTGCGCGGCCCGATCCGGTCGGCCATCGCACCCAGCGGGATGCTGAGCAGCAGCACGACGGCGGCCGAGGCCCCGACGCTGACGCCGAGCTGAGCGGGCGTCAGGTGCACCTGGGTCACGGCGTAGATGGCACTGATCGCCATCCACAGCCCCTGTCCCAGGCTCATCACCATGGTGACGTAGGCGAGCAGCCGGGCGGGGCCGGCCGGCGGGAGGATTCGGGTCAACACGGGTAGGTCTCCTGTCGGGTCAAGCCGCCCCGCCAGGGCCCGCGCACCTCAGCGGCACGGGGGCGGGGTACTGCGGGGGGTGTCGTCACGTGGGCGGCGGCCCGGGCGTGAGCAGGGGCGTGGGCCGGGGCGGCCGCCGGCGCCGGGGTCAGGTCGGGCAGGTCGTGCCGCCCCGCCAGCCACTCCTGGGCCCGGACCTTGGCGGCCATCGCCGGGGCCCGCAGGGTGCGTTCGCGCCGCTCGGCCCGGATCCGCTTGTCCGGCCGGGCCCGGTAGCACCGGCGGGCCCAGGGCGCGCCCGGCCGGCTCAGCCGGGCCGCCCCGAGGAGCAGCAGCGGCGGGCAGAACACGCCGGCCAGGCCGGTCCAGTACTTGCCCTTGAGCACGGTGACCACGGCGAGCGGCAACCAGCCGAGCACGTAAGGGAGTTGACCACCAACCAGGCCCGGCCCGAGCAGCGGCCGGGCGGCCAGCGCCAGTGCCACGCAGACCGCGTCCAGCGAGACCCGCCCGCGCGCGGTCCAGTACACGTCCTCCAGGTGCAGGATGAGCGCGAACTCGTCCAGCACCAGCCCGGTGCCGGCCCCGAACGCCGCCGCGAGGGCCACCCGCCCGGCACCGTCCGGCACGACCAGGCCAGCGACTCCGGCAGCCGCCATCAGCACCACGCCGAACACCACGTGGTGCACGTGCAGCCCGCCGAGGCGGACGTTGCCCGGCCACCAGCGCACCCCGGCCCGGATCAGCCGGGCACTCACCCGGATCCCGGCAAACCCGACGGACAGCCCCGCCACGAACGCGGCCAGCGCCGCCCGGCCCGCCTCAGACACCGGAGTACAGGTGCTCGGGGCGGCCGCTGCTGCCGTACCGCAGCGTCAGGCTCACCGTGCGGGTGTGCTCCAGGAACTTGAGGTACCGCTGCGCCGTGGACCGGCTGATCCCCGCCCGCTCCGACACCTCCTGGGCGGAGACCGGCCGGTCCGTCTGGGTGACGATCCGTCGGATCAGCTCGACGGTGCGCTCGGTGACGCCCTTGGGCAGCACGGACGGCGCGGACGGCGCGGCCGCCGCCGGAGCACGGAGCGCGCCGAGCGCGCGGTCCAGCCCGGCCTGGTCCAGCAGCGAACCGGCCAGCAGCTGCCGCAGCCGGGCGTACGCCGCCAACTTCTCTGCCAGCTCCGGCAGTTCGAGCGGCTTCAGCAGGTAGTGCAGCACCCCGGCCCGCAGCGCCTCCCGCACCGAGGCCGGCCTCCGGTCCGCCGACAGCACGATCAGGTCCAGGTCCCGCCCCTGCTCCCGCAGCCGCCGGGTCAGCGCGCAGCCGCTCCCGTCGGGCAGGTGCTGGTCCAGCAGGACCAGGTCGATCCCGCCGCGCTCCACCGCGGCCAGCGCCCCCGCCGCGCTGTGCGCGACGGCCGCGACCCGGAATCCCGGCACCTGCGCCACGTGACGGGCGTTGATCCGCGCCGCGCAGGGGTCGTCGTCCACCACGAGTACGTCGATCACGCCGCCCACCCCTCGAACCGGCTGCCGGGCCGGCCTGTCCCCTCCGACAGGCCGGCCCGGCCGTCGCACCGCCCGTGGTCCCGGACGCGCGGCTGAGCGGCGGTCGCGCGGCGACGGGACGAGGGGCGGGGCGAGGTCCGTGGAGAAAGCGGTTGCCGGGTCACGTGCAACGACCTTTCTGAGCGTGCTTCAGGGCCCGGCGGCTCCGGTCGGGAGCACGGCGGCGGGTCCGGTGGTGCGGGAAGGCCTCCGGCGAGGCAGGGCGCGGCGCCTCCGCGAGGCGAGGCACGGCGCGGCGTCACGCGGCGCCACGCGGCGCCACGCGACGCTAGGCGGGCGGCAGGTAGCGGCTGCGGATCAGCGGCGAGGCGCGGTGGCAGCGCTGGAGCAGCCGGCCGACCCGCCCCTCGGGGCTGCCGCCGAACCGGTCGGCCCGCCGCAGGAAGAACAGGATGACCACCCGTTCCAGCAGCACGCGGACGCTCGCGTGCTCGATGCCGTCCTCGGGGAGGGCATGGGCCCAGAGCGCCCCGACGAGCTCCGAGGCCTCACCGACGGAGGTCGGCTCCCCGGACTCCTGGCGCACCAGGCTGGCGTAGACGATGTCCACCCGGGTCCTAGCCCCACTGGGCGTTGTCGAGGGACAGGACGACCGTCTGCGGCGCGGACGCCTCGGCGGCGAGCTGCGCCGACGCGGCCGTCGGCGCGGGGGCGGCCGCTTCGGCACCCACGACGCCGACGGAGAGCGCGAGGGCGGAGGCGGCGACGAGGGCGGCGGCGGCACGGGCGAGGCGGATGCGGTTCATGGGTCGGTGTCTTCCTGGTCCTGTGATCTCGACCGCGTGGTCCTCGACCTCGCGGTCTCCGGTGTCACGGTCCTTCCGGCGGGGCCGCCCGGGCTGTCCCCCGGTCGGCAGGCCCTCAGCTTCACCCGGGGAGCACGGCCACCGGAACCGCTTTCGGCGGCACGAAGCGGCCGCGCAACTTGCTGCCATGTAGTCATGCTCACATCAAACACCTTCGGCCATTCCCCCCACCCGTACACTCACCCCGGTGGCAATGCACTTCATACGAACCAATTCCGATCCCACCGCCTCCCACCTGCGGCGGAGGCCACACCCGTCAGACCTTGAGGCAGCGCCGAGGAGATGTAACGATGTGGCCGGATCAGGTGCTGCGGGGGGCCGCACCACGTACGGGGGAACCATGCTCGAAGCGCTCGGCCTGACCGCGACCGCGGTCGCCGTCTACCAAGCCATGCTCGACCGGCCGGACCACGGGGTCGAGGAACTGGCCGCCGACTGCTCGCTGAGCCCGGGCCAGGTGCACGACTGCCTGGACGAACTGGCCGGCCTGATGCTGGTCCGGGCCTCCAACGAACGGCCGGGCACCCTCTGCGCGGTCATCCCCGAGATCGGCCTGGCCGACGTGCTCGCCCGCCAGGAGGCCGAGCTGGCGGCCCGTCAGGCCCAGCTCGCCGCCTCCCGGGCCGCGCTCACCCAGATGGTCGCCGAGCGCGCGGGCTCCCGGCCCGCCATGGGCGAGCGGCTCTGGGGCATGGACGCCATCCAGCACCGCATCGAGCTGCTCGCCCGCCGGATGACCTTCGAGTGCCTGGGCGTCCACCCCGGAGCCAGCCACCGCCCCGAGGACCTCGCCGCCGCCCGGGTGGCCGACACCGAGCCGCTGTCCCGCGGCGTCAGCATGCGGACGCTCTACCAGGACACCACCCGGAACGACCCGCACACCACCGCGCACGCGCACTGGCTGCTCAGCCGGGGCAGCGAGGTGAGGACCGCCCCGGTGCTCCCGCACCGTCTGGTGATCTTCGACCGGGCCGCGGCCATCGTCCCGATCGACCCGGCCGACAGCCGGGTCGGCGCCCTGCACGTCACCGAGCCCGGCATCGTCACCGCCCTGGTCGACCTCTTCGAACAGGCCTGGTCCACCGCCGTCCCGCTCGGCGCCACCCTCACCCAGGACCCGGCCACCGGCCTGACCACCATCGAGCGCGAACTGCTCCGCCTGCTCGGCGGCGGCCTGACCGACGAGGCCGCCGGCACCCGCCTCGGCATCTCCGTCCGCACCGTCCGCCGCCACATGGCCTCGATCATGGAGCGCCTCAACGCCAGCAGCCGCTTCGAGGCCGGCATCAAGGCCGGCCAGAAGGGCTGGCTCTGAACCGGCCCGCCAGCGGGGTCCGCACCACCGGGGGACGGGACCTTCACCGAGCCTGACCAGGCATCAGGACGCTTCCGGCAGGCCGTAGTTCATCTGCGGCGCCCGACCGTGCCGAAGGCGCTCCGCGCGCCCACGAACCGCCCGGTGACCGGCCGTTGACCCACTCGTCGGCCGACGCCGAGGGAGGAGAGGCCCGCACCGCAGCCGCGGTGCGGTGCGGGCCTCGCGACGGTTCAGAGGTCGAGCGGTGCCAGGCCGGCCGTCCGCTGCTCGCGCAGGGGGCGGACGGCGAGGCGGAGCAGGGGCAGCGGGTTGTCGTCGCCCGCCGTCCGGTTGGCGCTCAACTCGCCGCAGGAGAGGCACTGGTGGATGATCAGCCACTCCCCGTCCGGGCGGACGGAGAGGCCGAGGGGCTCCATCCGGCCCCGGCAGTCCGAGGCGCGGTCGCCGGGGATCCGGCGGTCGACGTGGAGACTGGCGAGGCAGTTGGGGCAGTGGTTGCGGTGGGCGGTGCCGGGGGCGTCCAGGGAGACGTCCAGGCGGCAGGAGACGCACCGGAAGTCGTGCGCCCGGTGCCCGCTGCCGAGGCCGTGCAGGACGTCCTTGTGGCGCTGCGGGCGGTGCTGCTGCCGGCGGTCGGCGTTGCTGCGTCGTGGCATAACCGTCCCCTCCTCAGAGCGCGCCGAACGCTTCGAGCGGGAACGGGGGTTGGGCCAACGGCCGGACCGCCGTCCGCATCAGGATCAGCTGGTTGTCGTCCGGACGGACCGGATTGGACGTCAGCTCGTCGCAGCGCACGCAGCGGTGGACGACCATCCAGTCGCCGGTCCGCAGGACGGCGATGGCGATCGGCGTCATCCGGCCGTGGCACTCGCTCGGGCCGCCCTCGACCTGGTCGAGGACGTGCCGGGACTGCAGGCAGGACGGGCAGTGGTTCCGCCGCGCGCCGTCGGGCGCGAAGGTGGTGACGGTGAGACCGCACCAGGCGCAGTCGAAGGTGGCGGTCTTCATGGTGGTGGAGACGGTGTGGCTGGACACCCGGGGTGCTCCTTGCTGAGAAGGCTTCACTGACAGCAAGAGCAGGCCGAGCGGCCTCGACAGGGGAACCCCGTCCGGCGATCGCCGCCCTTCAGGAGGACGACGGAGAACGGGAGTTACGCGTTACCGCGAGGCGCACTCGGCGCGGTCCGGGTCATACACTTCCCTGCCTTCCGGCCACCGTGGCCACTGGACGTCCCTGACGGAGCGGTCACGCTAACAACCGCCGCCTCCGCGTCGCCACCGATTTACCCCGGACGTGATGTCCGGATCTGACGGGGAATCGTCATTGCCGCCATCGGCGGCCCGCCCCAGGATGGAGGCATGTCCACTCCGCACGCTCCCCGGCCGCCGCACCGCGTCGTCATCGCGGTCTTCCCGGACGTCGACCTGCTCGACGTGACCGGCCCGGCCGAGGTGTTCGCGCTGGCGAACCGGGAGACCGCCGGGCGGGCCGGGTACCGGGTCGAGCTGGCCGGGCCCGAGCCGGGCGAGGTGCGGACCTCCGCGGGGGTGAGGCTGGCCACCGACCTGGCGTTCGCCGAGGTCGGGGGCCGGGTGGACACGCTGCTGGTGCCGGGGGCGGTCGAGATGACCGCCGACGGGCCGGTGGCGCTGAACGATCCCCGGGTGGTGGCCTGGGTGCGGGAGACCGCGCCGCGGGCCGGACGGGTGGCCTCGGTCTGCGTCGGCGCGCACGTGCTGGCCGAGGCCGGGCTGCTGGACGGGCTGACGGCGACCACGCACTGGTCCACCGCCGCCCAGCTGGCCGCCGACCACCCGGAGGTGACGGTCGATCCGGACCCGATCTTCGTCCGGACCGACCGGGGGAGGATCTGGACCGGCGCCGGGATCAGCGCCTGCCTGGACCTCACGCTGGCCCTGGTGGCCGAGGACCAGGGCGAGGAGGTCGCGCTCGCGGTGGCCCGGCAGCTGGTGATGTACCTGAAGCGGCAGGGCGGCCAGAGCCAGTTCTCGGTGCCGCTCTCCCGGCCGGCCTCGGCCCGCCGGGACATCGACGAGCTGCGCCTGTGGATCGCCGACCACCTGGACGGGGATCTGTCCGCCGCCGCGCTGGCGGGACGGATGTGCCTGAGCGAGCGTCACTTCGCCCGGGTCTTCCGGCAGCAGACCGGCACCAGCCCGGCCGACTACGTGCAGGCCGCCCGGGTGGAGGCCGCCCGCCGGCTGCTGGAGGGCACCGACGAACCGCTGGAACGGGTCTCCTCGGCTGCCGGCTTCGGTTCGGCCGAGAGCCTGCACCGGGCGTTCCGCCGCCAGCTGGCCACCACCCCGGCCGCCTACCGCCGCCGCTTCCGCACCGACTAGACCGACCCACCGACCCACCGACGCAGCGGGACAGCTGCGTCCCCGGAATGCCCTTTTTCTCACGGAAAGTCAGGAATCAACCATGACCACCACCGCTTCCGCCACCCTCCGCGACGTCAGCGGCCTGGACAGCACCCCGCCCCGCCTGAGCGAGTCCGTCCTGGTCCTGATCGACTACCAGAACACCTACCGCACCGGCGTGATGGCGCTCGACGGCGCCGAGGAGGCCGTCGCGGCCGGCGCCCGCCTGCTGGCCCGGGCCCGGGAGCTGGGCACGCCCGTGGTCCACGTCGTGAACGACGGCGGCGAGGGCACCCCGTACGACATCCGCGCCGAGATCGGCGCGATCAGCCCGGAGCTCGCCCCGGTGGCGGGCGAGGCGGTGGTGGTCAAGCAGGTGCCGAACGCCTTCCACGGCACCGGGCTGGAGCAGGTGCTGCGCGGGCTCGGGGTCGCCCCGGAGGACGGCAGGGACCTGGTGCTGGCCGGGTTCATGACCCACATGTGCGTCAGCTTCACCGCCCAGGGCGCCTTCAACCTCGGCTACCGCCCCACCGTGGTCGCCGAGGCCAGTGCGACCCGGGCGCTGCCGGGCCCGGACGGCCGGGTGGTCCCGGCCGCCGTGCTGCACACCGCCGCCCTGACGACCGTCGCCGACCTGTTCGGCACCGTGGTCCCGACCGTCGACGCGCTCCCCGCCTGAGGCGGCGTGCCGGTCTACCGTGCGGCCGTGGCAGCCGCGCGGTAGACCGGGTCCTCGGCCAGATCGGCCAGCAGGGCGTCCAGCTTGGCCCGGTCCACCGAGGGCATCAGGAAGACGTGCACGTAGTCCCGCCGGGAGGACGGATCGCCGGGGGCGGTGAGCAGGCTCTCGCAGGAGAGCGACCACTTGGCCACCGCCTCCGGCCCGGGCCGGCGGAACCGCACCGTCACCGCGCCGGGCGTGCGGGCCGTCCACAGCTCGGCGCCCAGCTCCCGCTCCAGCTCGCCGAGCCGGCCCTCCAGGTAGCCCGCCAGCTCCTGGGACCGGCGGATCCGGTCCACCTGGTCCTGGTGGGAGTGCCGGGAGAGGTGGTCCCAGAGCACCAGTGGGGAGAAGCCGTTGCGCGAGCCGGCGAAGGTGGAGTCGGGCGCGCCGATGTACTCGGGCCGGGTGGGCGGCTCCAGCTGGTACTTGGTCCGGGTCATGAAGACCCCGCAGGGCCACGGCACCCCGGCCCACTTGTGGCCGCTCATCGCGATCGAGGAGACGAAGTCCAGCTCGCCGTGGCCAGCGGTGGGCAGCCGCAGCCCGAAGTCGAACTCCGGCAGGTCCTGCTCGGGCCGCCAGCCGTACGTCTCCGGGTCGGCCGCCGCCATCCGCAGGAAGGGGGCGTACCCGCCGCCGAGCGCGCCGTCCACGTGGATCCAGAAGCCCCGGCGGACGGAGCCGTCCGGCAGGTGACGCTCCATCAGGCCGTGCCGCTCGAACACCGGCAGCAGGAGCTCACCGGCGGCGCGGACGTCGTCGTGCGCGCCCTTGAAGGTGCTGCCCAGGTTGAAGTTGACGAAGACCGGGTGCCCCTTGGCGGCGAAGAACTCGACCAGCACGGCGAGCGCCCGCGGGTCCATCGCGCCGGGCCCGTCCCAGGAGTGGCCGGAGGGGCCGGCCAGCGAGGGCACCTCGGCGGGCCAGGCGCCGCCGAGCGGGCACTCGTCCGGGTAGAGCTCGGCACCGACGGCGGCGAAGGTGGCGACGCCGAGCACCCGGACGGCCTTGGCGAAGGAGTAGTGGGTGTCCTCGGAGTAGAACGCGACGGGCTGCGGCGTACCGGGGACGGTGAGGTAGTCCCGGGCGTTCCACAGGGCGTACATGTTCCCCTCGGTGGAGCCCATCGAGAGCATGTAGCCCCAGTACGAGTCCGGGTCCTCCCGGTCGTACGGGCGGCCCGCGCGCCAGAGCTTGGCGTAGTAGTCGAGCACCGCGCGCTCGACCACCTTGGTGTTGGGCTTGTAGCCGCCGCTCTGGAACGGGTCGCCGAGGTTGTTGATGTTGCTCAGCATGAACCGGGCCAGGTCGAGCGCGCTGCCCGCCATCGACTGCGTCGCCTGGTAGCCCACCAGGTGCTGCCGCTTGCGGGTCAGGTAGTCGTCCATCGCGTCGAGCGCCCGCAGGCGCTCCGCGTCGGGCAGCCCGGCGGCCGGGATCTCGAAGTCGCGGAGCTCCGGCTCGGGGTCGGGACCGGTCGAGGGGTGCCGGGTGACGGCGGGGCTGCTCATGGAGCCAGGATGAGTTTTCCGATGATCCAACGAAAGCGATCCGAACAATATTCGGAATCCGGCCGTGGGAGCTTGCGGATCGACCGTCCGGGCCGGGAGCCTGGGGGGCGTGCCGAATTATCGTCAGCCCGCCCGGGGCCCCGTGGACGAGCTCGACCAGGCGATCCTGCGGGTCCTGGTGGAGAACGCCCGCACCCCCAACAACGCCCTCGCCGAGGCCGTCGGGATCGCCCCCTCGACCTGCCTGGCCCGGGTCCGCTCGCTCCGCGAGCGCGGCATCATCAAGGGGTTCCGGACCGAGGTCGACCCGGCCGCGATCGGCCTGCCGCTGCAGGCGATGATCTCCGTCCGCCTACGGGCGCACACCCGCGAGCAGAACGAGAGCTTCCGCACCACCGCCCCCGAACTCCCCGGCGTGCTGGCCGTCTTCCACATGGCCGGCTCCGACGACTACCTGCTCCACGTCGGCGTCGCGGGCCCCGAGGGCCTGCGCGACTTCGTGGTCGACCACCTCACCACCCACCCCGCGGTGGCCCAGACCCGCACCAACCTGATCTTCGAACAGATACCGGGCCGCCACTACCTCACCCCGGAGGGCTGACCGCGCCGGAGGACCGACCGACCGTCGGCCCTCCGGCCCGGAGCGGGTCAGGCGACCCAGAACGAGTAGTAGTACGAGTCGAGTTGCAGGCCGTCCGCCAGCACGGGGGTGACGTTCAGCCCCTGCAGGTCGCTGTACTCCGGCGCCCAGTCCAGCCGGGCGGTGCCGTCCGCGGCGGCCGGGACGGTCACCGGCGGGCGGCCGTCGAAGGTGCACAGGTAGCTCGTCACGCCCGGCACCTTCGGGGCGAGGAAGAAGGTGCCGGTCACACCCACGCCACCGCCGAAGTCGTTCTCGGGGTAGACCTGCGAGGTCACCGTGGGGGTGGTGTCCGTGACCGGGCTGGTCCACTGGTTCTGGTTGCTCACCCAGCCGTTGGCGCTGGTGCTGGAGACCGAGAGGCGGGTGATGAGCTGCCCGTTCAGCGGGAGGTGCACGATCGCGTTGCCGGTGGCGGAGGGCTTGACGGTCTGCTTGCGGGTGCCGCGGCCGTCGTAGATCTCCACCGAGTACTCCGTCACCCGCGCCTCCGGCGGCAGGTCGGGGTTGGCCGTGATCTTGAACGGCACCGTCTCGCCCCACTGCGGATCGGCCACCAGCTGCCGGATCTGCGGCGCGGTCGAGTTGACGTAGAAGCTGTACTCGGAGGTGGCGGCCGAACGGGTCCAGGTGCGGTCGAGGCTGGCCACCGTGAGGCGCATCGGCCCCGAGCCGTGCGGCGGGAGCAGCCGCACCGTGGTCGGCCGGCCGGGCCCGGCCGCG
Source organism: Kitasatospora albolonga (assembly GCF_039535905.1). Classification (GTDB taxonomy): domain Bacteria; phylum Actinomycetota; class Actinomycetes; order Streptomycetales; family Streptomycetaceae; genus Kitasatospora; species Kitasatospora albolonga. The sequence goes on from NZ_BAAAYB010000098.1 coordinate 90,837, forward strand.
CGGACCAGGTAGCTCGTGGAGGTCTCGTAGGAGTCGATCGGGGTCGGGATCCCGCGCTCGCCGACCAGGAAGCCCCCCACGACGGGCAGCGACCCGACCCAGCTGAACTGGTACCCGGCCACGTCGTCCACCCCGGCGGGGTCGAGCGTGATCTCGACCGGGAGGCCGCCCCGGGACCAGGTGTCCGCCGGGTAGTTCGAGGAGCTGATCACCGGCGGCGCGGCCGGCCGGGTGTTGTCCACCACGAAGTGGCAGGGCGCCGTCCAGGCGGAGGACTCCCCGCCCGCCACCGTGCGCGACCGCCAGGCGTAGGTCCGACCCTCCGTCAGTGCCTCGGGCTGCACCACGACGGAGCCCTCGCGGCCGTTCGGCACCGTACCGCTGACCAGGGTGGTGGTCCGGGCCGGGTCGGCGACCGGCCAGTACTCGAACTCCTCGCCGAGGTACCGCAGCTCGGCCGTGTCGGGATGGCTCGGTATGCCCATCAGGGAGACCCCGCTCCTGGCGTTGAGCCAGGTGGCCGCGGCCGGGTCGGCGGCGCAGGCCCGGTTGCCGGAGTACAGGTCGGTGGGCACGGCGGGCGCACCGGTGGCCGCTCCGGCCGGACCGGCGGTGGTCAGCCCGAGGACGAGCGCGCCCAGCGCGGCGAGCGTGGAGCGGACCCGCGGGCCCGGAGTGGATCGCATCTGTTCCCCCATCGTTCGGTGCCGCCCGGCGGTGCACCGGTGTGCCCCCGCATACGAACGGCGAGCGGCAGGCTAGCGGAGATCATCGACGGCGTCGTGCGATTTCGCTCCGTCATATGTCCCGTTATGGTCGGTTTCTGGTGGACCGTGACCGAAAGGGAGAGCAATGGCGCTGCACGAGGTGCGGGAGCACGGGGCGTACGACGGGGCCACGGACGTGTTCGCCTCGACACTGAGCGAGCACGTGCTGCCCAAGCACCACATGCCCGCCGAGCACTCCCGGCCCGAGGTGGTCTACGCCCTGCTCCACAACGAGCTGCTGCTGGACGGCAACGCCGCGCAGAACCTGGCCACCTTCTGCACCACCTGGACCGACGACGAGGTGCGGCGGCTGATGGCCGAGTGCCTCGACAAGAACATGATCGACAAGGACGAGTACCCGCAGACCGCCGAGATCGAGTCGCGCTGCGTCAACATCCTGGGCGATCTCTGGCACGCCCCGGCCGGCGCCGACGGCACCGCCGTCGGCTGCTCCACCACCGGTTCCAGCGAGGCCGCCATGCTGGGCGGGCTGGCGCTGAAGTGGCGCTGGCGGGAGCGCCGCCGCCGGGAGGGCAAACCCGCCGACCGGCCGAACCTGGTGGCCGGACCGGTGCAGGTCTGCTGGGAGAAGTTCGCCCGGTACTTCGACGTGGAGCTGCGCCAGGTGCCGCTGGAGCCCGGGGCCACCGGTCTGCGGCCGCACCAGCTGCGCGAGTACGTCGACGAGAACACCATCGGCGTGGTGGCGATCATGGGCGTCACGTACACCTGCGACTACGAGCCGGTGGCCGAGATCGCCGCCGAGCTGGACCGGATCCAGGCCGAGACCGGCCTCGACGTGCCGGTCCACGTGGACGCGGCGAGCGGTGGCTTCGTCGCGCCGTTCCTCCACCCGGACCTGGTCTGGGACTTCCGGCTGCCCCGGGTCGCCTCGATCAACGCCTCGGGGCACAAGTACGGCCTGGCCCCGCTCGGCGTCGGCTGGGCCGTCTGGCGGACCGCCGACCTCCTTCCGGAGGAGCTGGTCTTCCGGGTCTCCTACCTGGGCGGCGACATGCCGACCTTCGCGCTCAACTTCTCCCGCCCGGGCGGCGGGGTGGTCGCGCAGTACTACACCTTCCTGCGGCTGGGCCGGGGCGGCTACCGCCGGGTCCAGCGGGCCTGCGCCGAGACCGCCCGCCACCTGGCCGGGGAGATCACCGCCATGGGCCCGTTCACCCTGCTGTACGACGGCACCGGCGCGCTGCCGGCCGTCTCGTACACGCTCACCGACCCCGAGGGCGCCGGCTTCACCCTCTACGACCTCTCCGACCAACTGCGGATGCGCGGCTGGCAGGTGCCCTCCTATCCGCTGCCGGCGGACCGTCAGGAGACGGTGATCCAGCGGGTGCTGGTCCGCCACGGCATCGGACGGGACGAGATCGAACTGCTCGCCCGGGACATCCGTGCCGCCGTGGCCCGGCTCACCAAGGGCGCCCCGGCCGAGACCGACCGCAGTGGCTTCCGCCACTGACACCGCCGCACGGCCGAGCGCGAACGGCCGCCGACGAACGGTCATCGACGAACGGCCGGCGACGCACGGCCACCGGTGAACGCACGCCGACGGACGGGCGCGGTCAGCTCCGCAGCGCCGGCCAGCGGCACCCGACCGCCTCGGCGAACCGCCGCCGCCTCCCCCAGGGGGCGGTCGGGAGGCCCGCGGCGGTGACCAGGGAGCGCAGGTGGGCCTCCGTCAGGGCCCGGTCGAAGGAGACGTACCCGCCCGGTGCCGGGTCCGGCCGGCAGCTCTCCCGCAGCGCGCGCGGGACCAGCCGCGACCCGGTGACGGCGGCGTGGCCTGCCCGGTAGCGGAGCCGGTCACCCGCCGCCCCCACCACCGTCAGGTCGCTGCCGACCGGGTCCTGGTACCAGCGGCCGCCGAGCCGGGCGAGGAAGAGCAGCACGTGGTCACCGGGCTCCGGCGCGTGCTGCGCCCAACTGGCCGAACGTCCGACGAACTCGAAGGACTCCCCCGGGCGCAGCCCGAACTCCCGCGTGGAGTACGCCTCCTGGACCACCGCCCGGACCCGCTGCGGCCCCGTCCGCCCGACCACCCGGACCCGCACCAGGTCGTGCTGCCGCAGCCGCTCCGCCAGGAACGCCGTCTCCGTCATGCCGTCACCGTAGACCCTGGTCCCGGTGCGGACGGAAGACGGTGACCAGCACCCGGAGGGCGAGCGCCGAGGCGACCACCAGCAGGCAGTAGCCGAGGAACTGGTGGACGGTGATCCGGCCGTCCAGGGTGGGCCCGCCCTCGACGCCGACCAGCAGGGCGGCCATCACCCCCGAGGTGGCGGCGAGCACGGTGAGCAGGACCTGGTGGAGCAGGTCGGTGACCGTGCGTCGGCCCCACCGACGATCTGAGAGATCATCAGATTTTGCGAGGAGCGTACGACCGGCGGTCGCCGCCGGGCTCAGGCCTCGGCGCCGGCCGCGTCCAGGGCCGCCGTGACCCTGGCCAACTGGGCGTGCAGGGTCGCGAGTTCGGAGACCGGGAGGCCGGTGGCGGCCAGGATCCGGCGCGGCACCCCGGCGGCCTCGGCGCGCAGCTCCGCACCGGCCTCGGTGAGGCTGACGACGACCGAGCGCTCGTCCTCCGGGCTGCGCTCGCGACGGATCAGGCCGGCCGCCTCCAGGCGCTTGAGCAGGGGGGAGAGGGTGCCCGAGTCGAGGCGCAGGTGCTCGCCGATCCGCTTGACCGGCAGCGCGCCCTGCTCCCAGAGCACCAGCATCACCAGGTACTGGGGGTAGGTGATCCCGAGGTCCTTGAGGATCACCCGGTAGACGCCGTTGAAGGCGCGCGAGGCGGCGTGCAGCGAGAAGCAGATCTGGCTGTCGAGCCGGAGGAAGTCCTCGTCCGGCAGCTCGGTGGGCGGCGTGGTCATGGGTCCAGGGTAGCGCCACCCCGCGCTATTCAGTTGCGCACAATTTAATTGCGTGCTCTACTTGAGCCCGTCAGGAGGACCGCCGGACCCCACCGGCGGCACAGACCGAAGGGAACGTCGACATGAGCGCGCTCTACACCGCCGTGGCCACCGCGAACGGCCGGGAGGGCCGGGCCGTCAGCTCCGACGGTCAGCTGGACCTCGCCCTGGCCATGCCGCCGGCCCTCGGCGGCTCCGGTGAGGGCACCAACCCCGAGCAGCTGTTCGCCGCCGGTTACGCCGCCTGCTTCGCCAGCGCCCTCGGCCTGGTCGGCCGCCAGGCCAAGGTCGACACCGGCGACGTCTCGGTGACCGCCGAGGTCGGCATCGGCAAGGACGACTCCGGCTTCGGCCTCTCCGTCGTCCTGCGCGTCGAGCTGCCCGAGGCCCTCGACAACGAGACCGGCCATCTGCTGGTCAAGCAGGCCCACGAGGTCTGCCCCTACTCCAAGGCCACCCGCGGCAACATCCCGGTCGAGCTCGTCGTCGAGTGACCGACCCGCAGCCGCCGCAGGCCCGGACCGCCCCCGCGGTCCGGGCCTGCGGCGTGCCGCTCACTCCCCCACCCGCAGCTCCTCCACCGCCCGGGAGAGGCTGGCCGCGGCGTGGCCGGCGTCCAGCTGACGGAGGAACAGCTCCTGCAGCGGGGCGAGCAGGCCGGCCGGCACGCCCTGCCGCTCGGTGGCGCGGAGGATGTTGCCGAGGCCGGTGGCGTTGATCGCGATGTTGGAGGTCTCGGTGGTGTAGTCCCGGGAGTCCATCTCGGCCGCGAAGTGCGGCAGGGCCGGCAGCAGCGCCGTCAGCCAGCGCACCAGCTGCGCGGTCACCTCGACCGCCGACAGGCCCGCCGACCAGCCCAGCGCCACCGCCTGGAAGTGCCCGGCGAACATCCCGTACATCCCGCTGAGCAGGGCGACGTCCTGGAGCAGCGCCAGCCCCGGGTCCTCGCCCAGGTGCCTCGGCTCGCCGAGCAGGGCCAGCAGCTCGTGGTGCTCCCGGTACGCCTCCGGGGAGCCGCTGTAGAACAGGAAGGCCCCGGGGGTGCCGACCGTCTGCGGCACCGCCATCACCGCACCGTCCAGGTAGCGGACCCCGCTCCGCTCGGCCCAGGCCGCGAAGGCACGGGCCTGCTCGGGGGTGCCGCTGGTCAGGTTGGCCACGGTCCGCCCGGCGAGCTCCTCGGCCAGCGGTTCGAGCACGCCGTGCACCGTCGGGTAGTCCAGCAGCGCGACCACCACCAGCTCGGCGGCGGCGACCGCCTCCGCGGCGGACCCGGCCCGGACGGCGCCCTGCTCGACGAGCTTCGCCGCCTTCTCCGGCGAACGGTTCCAGACGGTGACGGAGTGACCCGCCGTCAGCAGGGTGGCGGCCAGGGCCTGGCCGAGGTTGCCGAGGCCGAGCACGGTGACGTTGGTCATGGGAGTTCCTCCGGTACGGGCGAGCGGCCGTTCCGTTCGCTGCCCCCACCGTCGCCGCCCGCACTGCCGGTCCACTGTCGGTCCGAGCGGCAGCGCCGCCGGGGGCGCGAGGAACCGCGCGAGTCCGGAAGGCGGCCCACCGTGAGATCGGGGCAGGCAAGCCAGTTGCACGTCCGGCCGTTCCCCCGCGCGCCGCACGGTTAGGCTGACGATCATGAGATTCGGGGTGCTCGGACCGGTCGCCGCGTGGGCCGACGACGGCGCGCCGGTACGGGTGCCCGAGGCCAAGGTCCGTGCCCTGCTGGCCGTGCTGCTCACCGAGCCCGGCCGCCCGGTGCCGCCCGCACCGCCTGGTCGACCACCTCTGGCCCGATCGCCTCCCCGCCCACCCGCTCAACGCCCTCCAGGGCAAGCTCTCCCACCTCCGCCGCGTCCTCGACGCCACCGAGCCCGGAGCCCGTGCCCTGGTGCACTCCGGCCCCGCCGGCTACCGGATCGACGTCGAGGGCAAGGCCCTCGACGCGGCCCGCTTCACCGCCCTCACCGCCGAGGCCCGGGCCACCGACCGCCCCGCCGAGCGGGCACGACTGCTGACCGAGGCCCTGGAGCTCTGGCGCGGCCCGGCCTTCGCCGACTTCGCCGACCGGCCCTTCGCCCTCGCGGCGGCCGCGGGGCTGGACGAGGCCCGCCTCACCGCCGAGGAGGAGTTGGCCGAGGCGCGGATCGACCTCGGGCAGCACCGCGAACTCCTGCCCCGGCTGGCCGATCTGACCACCCGCCATCCGCTGCGCCAGCGCCTGTGCGCCGTCCGGCTCCGCGCCCTGTACCGCTCCGGCCGCCAGGACGAGGCCCTGGAGGCCTACGCCGAACTGCGCCGCGCCCTCGCCGACCAGTTCGGCCTGGACCCGGAACCGTCCCTGGCCGCGCTCCACCGGCAGATCCTCCGCCGCGACCCCACGCTGCTCCCACCCGCGGACACCGGCAACCTCCCCGCGCCGGTCTCCGAACTCGTGGGCCGGGACGGACCGTTGGCACAGGTACGGGAGCTGCTGGCGGCCGGCCGCCTGGTCACCCTGACCGGCCCGGCGGCATCGGCAAGACCCGGCTGGCGCTGGCCGCCGCCCGGGAGGCCGCCCGGAGCCACCGGGACGGCGCCCGGCTGGTCGAGCTCGCCGCCCTCGCCCCCGGCAGCGACAGCGCGACGGTCGCCGAGGCCGTCCTCGCCGCCGTCGGGGCCGAGGCCGAACGGACCGACCGCGGCCGCCCCACCCCCTCCCCCACCACCCACCTGCACGACGCCCTGCGCGGACGCGACCTGCTGCTCCTGCTCGACAACTGCGAACACCTGACCCGGGCCGTGGCCGAGCTGCTCGGCCCCCTGCTGGCCGCCACCCCCGGCCTGAGCGCGCTCCTCACCAGTCAGGAGCTCCTCGACCTGGAGGGCGAACTCCCGTACCACGTACCGCCGCTGCCCCTCCCGGTCGATGACGGCCTGGCCCAGGTCGGCGGTGCGGCCGCCGCCCGGCTCTTCCTCCGGCGCTCCGGCGCCGCCCTCGACGAGGAGAACGCCCCGGCCGTCGCCCAGCTCTGCCGCCGCCTGGACGGCAACCCGCTGGCCCTCGAACTGGCCGCCGCCCGGGCCCGTACCCTCGGGGTGCACGGCCTGCTGGCCCGGCTGGACCGCCGTCTCGACCAGCGCCTGGAGCTCCTCACCGGCGGCCACCGCGGCGCTCCGGCCCGGCAGCAGACCCTCCGGGCGGTGATCGACTGGAGCTGGAGCCTGCTCACCCCACCCGAGCAGTCCGTGCTGCGCCGCCTCGCGGTGACCGCCGAGAGCTGCACCCCGCGGACCGCCGCCGCCCTGTGCGCCGGCCCCGACGTACCGGCCGGGGACGTCCCCGGCCTGCTGGCCCGGCTGGTGGACCGTTCGCTGCTCACCCTCGCCGACCGGGCCGACGGCCCCCGGTACGGGTTGCTCGAATCCGTCCGCGCCTACGCCCTGGAACAGCTGACCGAGCACGGCGAGCTCGCCGCCACCCGCGACCGCCACCTCCAGTACTTCACCGAACTCGCCCTGACCACCGGACCGTTGTTGAAGGGCCGCACCCAGGCGCGGGCCCTGGCCTCGCTCGACGCCGAGTCGCCCGAGCTCCGCCGCGCGGTCGAGCACGCCACCACGGGCCGGTCCGCGGCGGCCGCCCACACCCTGGTCGGCGCCCTCGCCTGGTACTGGGTGCTCCGCTGCCGCTACGCCGAGGCCCGCCGGGCCCTCACCGCCGCCCTCGCCCTCGGCGACCACCCGACCACCGCCGTCTGGCTGGCCGGGATCGCCCTGCTGGAGGGCGGCGCCGAGGCGGACGGCCCGCACCTGCGCGAACTGCTCGCCCGCCACCCGGACACGCCCGAACTCCCTTTCCTCACCTGGCTCCTCGGCTGGGCCCAGCTCGGCAGCGGCGACGCCGCCGAGAGCGAGCACCTCGTCGCGGCCGCCCTCGCCTCCACCGGGGCAGACCGCTGGACCACCGCGGCCGCCCTCAGCGTCCGGGCCCGGCACGCCCTCGGCCGCGGCGAGCTGCCGGCGGCCCGCTCCGACGGCGAGCGGAGCTCCCGGATCTTCGGCGAACTCGGCGACGGCTGGGGCGAGTTGCAGAACGTCTTCCCGCTCGCCGCACTGGCCGAGATCGCCGGCGACTACCGCACCGCCACCCACCTGCACCGCACCGGCCTGGCCACCGCCGAACGGCTCGGCCTGCGCACCGAACAGGCCAAGCGGCTCTCCAGCCTCGGCCGGACCGCCCTGCTCGCCGGCGACCTCGACGAGGCCCGTGCGCTGCACGAGCGGGCCCGCCTCCTCGCGGTCGAACAGGGCCACCGCTCCGGCGCGTTGAACGCCGAGCTCGGCCTGGCCCTCGGCGAGCGCCGCGCCGGCGACCCGCAGGCCGCCACCAGCCGCCTGCACCGGCTCCTCGACGCCTACGGCGGCCGGGCCGGCTACGGCCCCGTCACCACCCTGCTGCTCGCCGAACTCGGCTTCGCCGCCGAGCAGTCGGGCGACCAGGCCACCGCCCGGCGCCACCACCTCGACGGCCTCGCGATCGCCCGTGCCCTCGGCGACCCCCGGGCCGTCGCCCTGGCCCTCGAAGGTCTGGCCGGCACCGCCGCGGCCACCGGCGACCACCCCGCCGCCGCCCGCCTGCTCGGCTGCGCCGCCGCCACCCGCGCCGCCGTGGGCGCCCCGCTCCCTTCGGCCGAACGCACCGACGTCGACCGCATCGGCGCCCTGGCCCGGGCCGCCCTCGGCGCGGCGGCATTCACCGCCCACCACACCGAGGGCACCCTCCTCCCCCACTCCACCCTGGTCCCCTGACCCGGGGCGGTCAGTACCGGGCCGCCTCCCACCGGAGGTCGTCCGTGTCCTCGGTCACCCTGGCCTGGCGGCGGAACTTGGCGGCCAACTCCTCGATCGCGGCGTCCACTTCGGCCTCCTCCATGGCCTGCTTGTCCATGTCGGCCTGGTCCAGCGCGGCCATCCGCTGCCGCTCGTGGTAGCGCAGCTGGGAGAGCCGGATCCTGGCGTCGGACATGCCGAGCTGCTCCTCCAGGTCCTTGCGCGCGTCGTGCAGCACCTCGTCGGCCGCCAACTGCCGCTCCAGCCGCCGGTCGTAGGCGGTGGTGCCGCTCATCAGCTTCACCAGGACCGGCAGGCAGTCGAGCACGATCAGCACCAGCCGGGCCAGCCACTCGGTCATCCGCACCACCCAGTTGCGCTCGCCCAGCCGGTCCAGCGCGGCCACCTCGTCCAGCAGGTCGATCCGGCCCTGGGTGGCCTTCTTCTCCTCGACCGCCTTGGTGATCTCCCGGTTCAGCGCCTCGGTGTACGTCCGGACGGCGGCACCCGTCTCACCGGAGTGGCCCGTCAGCTCCTGCTCCGCCTGGTCGAGCAGCCCCTGCTGCCGGGCGTGCAGCGCGGTGGTCTCCTCCAACTCCTTGCGGTCCTGGAGGCAGTTGAGGCCGATCCCGGCCCGGCCGGTGGTGCCCTGCCGGGAGGTGCCGGTGCACTCGTCGTGGGCCAGGTTCTGCTGGGTCTGCATCAGCTGCTTCAGCCGGTCCACCTCGGTGGCCAGGCGGTTGCGGGCCTCCTGGGCGTCGGCCTGCCGCTGCTTCGCGGCGACCCGGGTGTCCGGCACCGAGACCGGGTTGTCCCGGCAGTCCCCGGAGGTGGAGCGCTCGCGGTCCACCGGGTTGCAGCGGTGGAGCAGCTCCTCGTAGCCGCCGACGGTGGAGATCCGGTACTCCTTCACCTCCTGGTGGATGGCCGGCTCGAAGACCCGCAGGATCAGCGGCTCGGCGATGAAGAGTCCGAGCAGCACCGAGAGCGCCAGCCGGGGCAGCAGCGCCCGCCAGCGGCCGACGCCGGTCTTCCCGTGCGAGCCGGCGATCATCATGCCGTCCAGGCAGACGATCACCCAGGCCCAGAGCAGCGCCGGGGGCAGCAGCACCCACCAGGGGGCTCCGAGGAACCGGTTCATCGCACTCAGCAGCGAAAGCCCGGCGAACAGACCGGTGTTGAGGATGACCAGACCCATCCAGGTGTACTTCCGGCGCTCCTCCGGCACCCAGTCGAGGACGTCCTCGTCCACCCCCGCGACCTTGCGGATCCGGCGGCCGACGGCACCGCTCGGCCCGGCCGGCCGGACCACCAGCACCGGCCCCGCGACGGGCACCGGCTCGAAGGGCTCCGCAGCGGGCACCCCTTCTCCGGGCACCCCCTGCACGGGCGCCCCTTCCGCGGGCACCTCCTCGGACACCTCCCCCGCAGACGTCCCCTCCGCAGGCGTCCCCTGCGCGAGCGGCTCCTCCGGGACGTCCCCCGGCACCTGCTCCGGCCCGTCCCCGGGCACGGTCCGGTCAGTCGTCATCGTCGTCCTCGCCCACCGCGTCGTACTTGGTGCCGCGGCCGCGGCCGCCCGTCTCCAGCTCGGCCGCCTCGGGCCCGTCCAGCGCCGGGGTGCCGGCCCCGAGCTTGGTGAGCATCCGCTCGAAGTCGACGAAGGTCTGGTCGCCGTGGCCCCGCTTGATCAGGTCCCGCACCACCTCCAGCGTGGCGTTGCGCTCCCAGGCCCGGTCGGCCCGCTCGTTGGCCTGCTGCTCGGCCGCCAGGGCGCGCTCCAGCGCCGCCTGCTCCTTCCGGTCGGCCCGGCTGCGGTCCTGCAGCTCCGCCTGGCGCTGCCGCTTCACCTCGATCCGTTCCCGCTGGAGCTCCCAGTGGCGGTCCTGCCGCTGCAACCGGTCCGCGCGCTCGATGGCCCGGCGCTCCCGCTCCGCCTCCTGCCGCCGCTCCTCCCTGGCCAGCAGCTGGTCGCGCACGTCGGTCACCGTGAGCTCGCCGGTGGCCTGGCCCCAGTAGACGGCCGCGTCCGGATCGTCGCCGAAGGTCCGGGCGGCCAGCTCCGCCTCCCGGCGTTCGAACTCCCGCCGCTCCCGGGCGAGCATCTGCTCGTGGTCCTGGTCGACCACCTCGTTGCCGCGCTCGAAGTCGCGGCGGTGGTTCAGCATCAGCTGGTCCTGCTGCTGCCGGGCGAAGTCCAGCCGGTGGTTCTGGGTCAGCTTCTCGCTGGCCAGCACGTTGCTGCGGTCCTGGTCCCGGCGCTGCCGCTGGAAGCCGACCAGCTCGTCCGGGTCCGGCATCTCGATGCTGGCGTAGGCGACGGCCATGCCCGAGATCCGGGGCGGGGAGACCGCGGTGTACGCCATCACCTGGGCGTTGACGTCCCGTCGGAGCCGGGTGATGTCGGCGAGGCGGTGGTCCAGGCCGAGTTCGAAGAACCGCTTGTGCCGCCGCAGGTAGGCCAGCAGGACGCGCTCGGCGTCGTCCTGCCCCTCCTGCACCACCACGGCGGCGTCGGTGACCGTGCAGCTGAAGGTGACGTCCACCTTGAACTCGGCCGCCTCGGCCGAGGGGATCGACATCCGGACCGTCACCAGCACGTTCCGGCGCAGGTCGACCACGGAGACGTGGTTGGCGTTCACCAGCTGCGGGTCGTCCAGCCGCCGCCGGCCGGTGTCCAGGACGTACCGTCCGTCGACCCGGAAGACCAGCACCTCGTGGGCGGCCACCGAGGGCAGTTCGTCGGAGGTCCGCCGCCGGCTCGCCAGGCCGAACGGACCGCGCTTGGGTGGTTCGGCCAGCGGCTGCTGGTGGACCACCGGGTAGGGCTTGCTCATCGTGCTTCCTCTTCCCAGGCCGGGCGGCCGTGGCTCTCCTCCACCGCCGCGAGCAGGACTTCGATCAGTTCGTCGGGGGCCGGCCGCTGCCGCGTTCCGGCCACCAGGTTGGTCAGTTCTCGCCGCAGCGGCACCAGTTCGCGGTGCGGCAGGGCGGGGCCGAGCGCCGCTCCGAGCCGCGCGACCTCCGCCCGCGCCCTCGCCCGTGCCGGGCCGCCGGACCGGTCCAGGCCCTCCACGGCCCGCACCAGCGCCGTCAACGCCCCCCGTCGCAGCGGTCGGTAGCGGAGCAGGTCGGCCCAGAGCCGGCCCAGCCGGGCGGCGTGGTCCGGCCGGGCCGCCAGGTGGTGCATCACGGCCAGGCCCCCGGCCCGCTCGGCGGGGGCGGAGAGCACCGCGAGCACGGTGGAGAACACGGCCCCGGGATCGCGCCGGCGCTCGGCGGCGTCCATCCGCTCCAGGTTCTTCAGCACCACGGTCGCGGCCCGGCCCTCCGCGGTGAGCATCGCGAACAGCACGCCCAGCGCCTGCTGGGCCATCCCCCGCAGCCGCTCGTCCTGCCGCACCAGGCCGCAGAGCCGGGCGGCCGCCTCGTGCGGGTAGCGCAGGCCGAGCTCGCCGGTGAAGGCCACCGAACCGGCCCACCGCCGCGCCTTGTTCGGGCCGGTGACCCAGCCCTCGGCGATGCTCAGCGCGACGGGGGCGAGCCCCTCGTCCAGCCGGCACATCATCCACAGGGTGTGGACGGCGGTCTGCTGCCCGGCCCACCCCAGCTGTCCGGCGGCCCACGGGTGGAGACAGGAGTTCTCCACCTCGTACACCTCCAGCCTGGCCAGCTCGGCCAGCCCGGAGGCGACCGCGGTGCGCAGCTCGGGGTCGGCGTCCGGGCGGCCGCGGACCCGGCCCGCCAGCCAGCTGCTGACGCCCCGCCAGAACGCCACGTCGTAGTGGTCGTTGAGCTCGGCCAGCACCCGCCGCCGGTAGACCGGCTCGCGGAAGACCATCACCGCCCTGGTCCGGACGCCCTCGGCCAGCCGCTCCCGCCGGATCAGGCCGTCGGGCCTGATCCGGGCGGCCCGGCTGGCCGGGAGCACCGGCACCGCCGTGGCGTCCGGCCCGTCCTCGGCGGAGGGCACCAGCGAGGGCACCGCCACCGCCATCCGCTCCACCAGTTCGGCCAGGCCGTGCTCGTACTCCTGGATGCTGGTGTGCTCGCTGAAGGCCAGCGCCGTCACCTCCAGCACCTCGACCGGCTCGGGCCCGGCGCGGAACCAGTCGGCCACCGCCGCCGAGGCCGCCAGCGAGAACTGCTCGAGGGCGGCCGCCGTCCCCTCCCCGGCGGCCAGCCTCCGGGCGACCGTCCGCAGGTCCTGCGGGCGGAAGTCGGCGGGCACCGAGGCGAGCACCTCGTCCACCGTGCCGGGCGGGAGCTCGGCCGGCCCGAGCCCGGCCAGCAGCAGCGCCCGGGCGTCCGGCCGGCGCCACTCCACCCGCCAGGGCGAGGGCGGCGAGGCCACCGAGGCGGTCACCACCAGGTGGGCCCCGGCCTCCCGGACCGTCGTCCGCACCCGGCGCCAGAGCAGGTCGGTGTCCTCGGCCCGGTCCCCCTCGCCGAGCCGGCCCGGCAGGACGTAGCCGCAGCCGGAGCGGTAGTCGCGCTCGGCCAGCTGCCGCAGCGAGAGCGTGGGACGGAGCAGGAAGACCGGCCCGTCGAGCAGCTCGTCGAGCAGCACGACCGCCCCGGCCCGCTTGCCGGTGCCGGCCTCGCCCCAGAGCTCCACCACCCGGTGCTTCATCAGCAGGGCGAGCGCTCCGTCGTACGGCGCCGGCCTGATGTACCCGGTGGTGGCGTCGGCCAGGTCGTCCTCGGTGAGCCGCCCGGTGTCGGTGGCGCGGCGCGCCGGGCGCCCCGGCTCCCGCCCGGTTCCGCCGCCTTGGCCGAAGACGCTGTTGCGGGCGTCCACCGGACCGGCGAACAGCTGGAACACCTGGACGGCACTGGCGAGTTGGTCGGCCACCAGCTCCTCGGCCGGCAGCCCCTCGTCCTCACTGCCCGCGCCCCCCTCGGGCTCGGCCGCCGCCCCGCCCGGGCCGTCGGCCGGATCGGCCCTCTCCTCCTCGCTCACCGGTCGTTCCCGTGCTGGTTGTGGACCGTCCCGAAGCCGAACACCGAACCGGGGGCGGTGACGTGGTGGAAGACCTGCTGGAGGCCGGGCGCCGACGCGGCCGGAGCCGGATCCGCGCTTCCGCGCTCCGGCCCGGGGTCAGATCCCGACCCCGCACCCGGGCCCGCGCCGCCGTCGAGGTCCAGCCCGTGGACGTCCTCCCCCGGCACCCGGAGCCAGGCCGCCACCGGACGCTCCTTGGTCTCCACCGTCACCCGCCGGAACTCCCCCGGGGCCAGCCGGGTGTGCCGCTGGAGCACGGTGTCGGTGTAGACCCGGTCCGAGACGACCACCACCAGGTCGGCCGCCCTGGCCACGGCCAGCGCCCGCTTGACCGGCGCACCGTCGATCAGCCGGCTGACCAGGACCACGCCCTGACTGGCGAAGCCGTTGTCGGCGTCCGAGACCGGCCCGAAGTGCACCGCGAGCCGCAGCCGGAGCCGGTGCTCCGGGCGCCTGGGCTCGTTGTGGTACGCCAGCGCGGCGCGCAGCTCGGCCACGTAGTCGTCGACCACCTTCGCCTCCGGGACGTCAGCCGGCAGGATCGCCAACTCCCCGTCCCCGGCGCCCTGTCGGATCCAGTCCGACCGTGCGAGGCCGACCGCGTCGGCGGCGTCGCCGAGCACCTGCACCAGCCCGCGCTGCGTGTCGAACTGGGTCCGGTCGTCACCCTTCCCGTACCCCTCGACATCGGTGGAGAGCAGCAGCCGTCGCGGCCCGCCCTGAAACCTGCTCAACTCCGCCCAGCCTTCCTTGCGGTGATGCGCCTCATGGGCAGCAGTGTGGTGCGCCGGGGCAGCAGGAATACCGGATCGATACGGATTCCCCCCGGTCGATCGCACCCCTCGCGGGTGACCATGCTCACACAGCGGAACCCGGATTCCTCCGGCATCTCCGATTCGTTACCGAGCTTCCATCAATGTGCGAACACCCGTACCAAGGGGGGGCTTTGACGAATCATCAAATCGACATGGCGGCTCAGCCGGAGCCGTCCGCGCTGAGCGTCGCACTCAGCGCGCTGACCGCCTTCCAGGGCTACGTGCAGCAGGCCGACAGCAAGGTCAACACCCTCCTGGTGGTGCACACCGGCGGAGTGGTCGCGGTGGTGAGCGCCCTGGCCGGGCGGGACACCCCGGCCCGCTTCCCGGTGCCCACGCTGCTGGTGATGGCGGGCTTCGTGGCGGCCTTCCTGATCTCCGGACTCCATCTGGTCCAGGCGCTCCGCCCCCGGCTGAGCCCGCCGGTGCCGCCCAGCCGGTTCGCCATGACGGGCGTCGGCCACCTCGGCCTCGGCCACGTCGCCGGGGCCGATCCGGACGCCCAGCGGGTGGAGGCCTGGGCGATGGCCCAACTGCTGGGCCAGATCGCCCTGCTGAAGAACCGGCACCTGGCCAGGGCGACGCCCTGGACGGCCGTGATGCTGCTGCTCGGGGTGGTGGCGGCCCTGCTCCGCTCCTGGTGACCGCCGGGAGCGGGGCGGGGGAGCTCACGCGTCGGCGAGGTACCGCGGAGGGGCCGGAGCGGGGCGGCTCACTCGTCGGCGAAGTGCCGCAGCCCCTCCAGGTCGAGCACCACGACGCTGCGGTACTGCGAGCGGACCAGCCCGGCCGCCTTCAGGCGGTGCATCGCCCGGCCGACGGCGTCGGTGCCCGCCCCGATCAGCCGGCCGAGCTCGGGCTGGGAGAGCTCGACCCCGATGCTGTGACCGCCGCCGACCCGGTGCCCGTACTGCTCGACCAGCTCGACCAGGATCCGGGAGAGCCGCTGCGCCACGTCGAAGGCCGCGAAGTCGAGCCGGCGCCGGTTGGCCGAGTTCAGCCGGTCCGCCATCATCACCGTCAACGCCAGCCCCGCCGAGGGGTGTTCGGCCAGGAAGCCCATGAACCGCTCCCGCGTGACGTGGCCGACCAGCACCGGGCTGCAGGCCGTCACGGTGGCCGAGCGCGTCCCGTCGGTGATCACGGCCTGCTCCCCCACCAGGTCTCCCCCGACCCTGATGCCGAGCAGCCCCTCCGCCCCGTTCTCCAGGGTCGCGGTCACCTTGGCGCAGGCCAGCGCCGAGCTGTCCACCGGTTGGAGCAGGCAGACGTGGGTGCCGTCGTCCCCCTGACGCACGATCACTTCGCCCGGCGCGTACCGGACCTGACGGGCCAGACCCAGCAGACGCTCTGCCTGGACCGGCTCCAGCCGGGCCAGGTACGAGTTGCGCGCCCAGGGCGCGTTCTCCCTCATGTCCGGTATTGAACCCCCGTCGGAGCCCCAGGTGAAGCCCTCGGAGCGGCACCCCGCCGGGGCGGGCGGGCACACCTACGCTGGGCCGCAGCGACGACGAGGAGACGGCGATGGCGACCGAGGTGCACCTGGCGCAGCAGGCGGAGGCCGACGAACTGCTCGGGCGCAGCCCGTTGGCGGCGTTGATCGGCATGCTGCTGGACCAGCAGGTGCCGATGGAGAAGGCGTTCAGCGGGCCCCGGGTGGTGCTGGACCGGATGGGCGGGGAGGACCTGGACGCGCACGCCATCGCCACCTACGACCCCGAGGGGTTCGTGGCGCTCTGCGCGCGGACCCCGGCCGTGCACCGGTACCCGGGGTCGATGGCCAAGCGGATGCAGCAGCTCTGCCAGTACCTGGTGGCGGAGTACGACGGCGACGCGGAGGCCGTCTGGCGGGGGGCCTCGACCGGGGCCGAGCTGCTCAAGCGGCTGGAGGCGCTGCCGGGGTACGGGCGGCAGAAGGCGCAGATCTTCCTGGCGCTGCTGGGCAAGCAGTACGGCGTGCGGCCGGAGGGCTGGCGGCAGGCGGCCGGCGCGTACGGGGAGGAGGGGAGCTTCCGCTCGGTGGCGGACATCACCGGGCCGGAGTCCCTCTCCCAGGTGCGGGCGCACAAGCAGGAGATGAAGGCGGCGGCCAAGGCGGAGAAGGCCGCCAGGACGGGCCGGGTCAGCTGAGGCGGCGGTAGGGGTACCGGTCCCGGATGTGTGCGTGGAAGTACCGGCCGAGGCTGGGCGCGGCGAGCAGTGCGCGGTACTCCGCCTCGGGCACGTCCGCGTACGCGTAGACCGAGCCGCCGTGGAACTCCAGCTCCAGCGTCGTGCCCCGGTGACCGACGGAGGAGAGGCAGCTGGATTCGACGGGTAGGCGTTCCACTGGGTGCTCCGCCCTCCAGTATGAGCGGGGAGCCGCAGGCCCGGCGATACTGACGGCATGTCACCCATGACGGACACCGGACGGCGGCTGCTGGCCGATCTGCTGGCGCTCGGCACCCGCTTCCCGCTGGTGCTCGGCGGCGACTGCGCCGCCCTCGCGCACGGCCTGCCGGACCGGCCGGTGCGCACGGTGGAGCTGGCGACCGCGAGCCCGGTGCCGCTGGAGGAGCTGACCGCGCGGACGGCCGCCGAACTGCTGGCCCGCGGCTGGACCGTCCGGGTGCTGGTGGACGATCCGCTGGCCTCCGCCCTGACGGCGGCCGCTCCGGGAACGGGCGAGGAGTACGGGGTGGAGCTGCGGAAGGAGAACTTCTGGCAGCCCCCGCACCAGGGCCCGGACGGGCCGGTGCTGGCCCTGGCGGACCTGGCCGGGACGAAGGTCCGCGCCCTGGTCGACCGGGGGCTGCCCCGGGACCTCGCGGACCTGTTCGCCCTGGCGGACCGGTGGTCGTACCCGGAGCTGGAGACCCTGGGCCGCCGGCACACCGGCGAACCGGGGCTGGACCCGGCCGAGCTGCAGGCCCGGCTGGCCGAGGCGGGGTGGCGCGAGGAGCGCGACCTGGCCCGGCTGGGGCTCGACGCCGGGGAGTCCGCCGCCCTGCGCGACTGGGCGCAGGGCTGGCTGGACGACCTCACGGAGCGCCTGATGGAACGTCAGGCACCGCTCGCGGAGGAGGACGACGAGGACCCCGACGGGGAGTCCTGAACCGCCGTCACTTGTAGAACGGCGCGTCGTCCGGCCCGACGTACTCCGGCCGGTACCAGCGGGCCGGGCGGAGCGAGCCGGGGATCTCCTCGGCGACGCCGAGCACCGAGGCGAAGAGTGCCATCCGGGTCGGGATGCCGGCGTCGGTCTGCCGGAAGACCGCCAGCCGCGGGTCGCGGTTGAGGTCGGCGCTGAGGTCGTTGGAGCCGGGGCGGGAGTCCCGCGGGAGCGGGTGCATGATCACCGCGTCCTCCCGGCAGACCCGGTTCACCAGGGCGCTGTCGATCCGGAAGTCGTCGCTGTAGGGCAGCGGCCGGTCCTTGAAGCGCTCGGTCTGCAGACGGGTGGTGTAGACGAGGTCGGCGTCCTTGAGGCCCAGGGTCGGCTGGTCGGTCACCTCGACCCGGTGGCCGCGCTCGGCGGCCAGCTCCAGCAGGTGGGCGGGCATGCCCAGCTCCTCCGGGGCCACGCAGACGATGGTCATGTCCTGGTAGCGGGAGAGCAGCTTGACCAGCGAGTGCACGGTGCGGCCGTGCTTGAGGTCACCGACCAGGGCGATCCGGCGGCCGTCCATGGACTTGCCGAGCCGGTCGAACTCGCGGTGCAGGGCGAACATGTCCAGCAGCGCCTGGGTCGGGTGCTCGCCCGCCCCGTTGCCGGCGTTGACCACCGGGACGTTGGTCGCGGCGGCGAACTCGTGGATCGAGCTGACCTCGGGGTGACGCATCACCACCAGGTCGACGTAGCCGGTCACCACGCGGCTGGTGTCGGCCAGCGACTCGCCCTTGGCGATCGAGGTGACCTCGGTGCCGGTGGTGGAGGTGACCCCGCCGCCCAGGCGCAGGAACGCGGTCTCGCAGCTGAGCCGGGTACGGGTGGAGGCCTCGAAGAACAGGCTGGCCATCACGGCGCCCTCGAGCACCCGGGTGGTCTGCTCGCCCCGGGCCACCGGCACCAGCAGGTCGGCCAGCCGGAACAGCTGCTCCAGGTCCTGCCGCTCGAACTGGTCGCTGGAGAGGATGTGCTTCCCGGTCAGTGACATGGCGGCTGGGTTCTCCCTCGGGCGACGCGCTGGACGCCGTCAGTTTACTGGCCGGGCACCGGCCGCCGCCCGGGCCCTCCGCGGGCCCGGACGACGGCCGCCGCAGGTCACGGCCGTGCGTACTCGACGGTGAGCAGCGCCCGGCCGAGCGCGTGGTGGGTGAGGTGGAAGCCCACCACCGCGGCCGGGGTGTCCGGGGTGAGGTCGAGCTCCGCCACGTCCAGCGCGTGCACCGCGAAGACGTACCGGTGGGCCGGGCCGGGCGGCGGGGCGGCCCCGTCGTAGCGGTGGCCGGGGAAGTCGTTGCGGACGTGGAACGCCCCGCCCGGCAGGGTCCCGTCCGAGGCACCGGCCCCGGCCGGGAGCCCGGTGGTGCCGGCCGGGAGGTTGACGGCCAGCCAGTGCCACCACCCGCTGGCGGTCGGCGCGTCCGGGTCGTAGCAGGTGACCGCGTAGCTCAGCGTCCCCTCCGGGGCGCCGGACCAGGCCAGCTGCGGCGAGGTGTTCCCGGCCGCGTGCACCTGGGCGTCCGGCATGGTGCCGCCCTCGGTGAGGTCCTCGCTGGTCAGCTCGAACGACGGGACCGGGGGCAGGAATTCGTACGGCAGCGGCGGGCGCCGGCTCATCGCGGGACCTTCCTCGACTTCGGTGGCGGGGGTCACCGTGCAGCCTATGACCTCTAGAGTGCGGGGCATGGCAGCCGAACAGACTCCCGCTCCCGACTACGGCCGAATGGTCGCCGAGGCCCGGCGGGCCTTCTACGTGATGTTCGGGGTGCTCTGCCTGGTCTGGGCGCTGCACCTCGTCAACTGGCTGACGGACTACCAGCTGAGCGTCGACGGCGGCATCCGGGCCCGTGAGCCCGACTCCCTGCCGGACCTGGTCTCCGCGCCCTTCCTGCACGTCAACTGGGCGCACCTGGAGGGCAACTCCGGCCCGCTCTTCATCTTCGGCTTCCTCGCCGCCTACCGGGGCGTCAAGCGCTTCCTCGGGCTCACCGCGCTGGTCGCCCTGACCAGCGGGACGGCGATCTGGCTGTTCTCCCCGGAGCGCTCGCTCACCATCGGGGCCAGCGGACTGGTCTTCGGCTACTTCGGCTACGTGGTGCTGCGCGGCCTGATCGACCGGAACCTGATCGACAGTCTGGTCGGCGTGGTGATGGGCGCCTCCTTCGCCTACATCCTCACCACCGCGGTGCCCGGCACCCCCGGCGTCAGCTGGCAGGGCCACCTGGGCGGGCTGCTCGGCGGCCTGGCAGGCGCGTGGCTCTTCCGCGAGCGCCGTCCGAAGGCCTCGACCGCCGCCGCGGCCGCCCCCTCCTCGGCCGTCCTCCCCGCCCAGTCCGCCCCCACGGAGGGTGGAGCCGCGCTGACGGAGCGCCAGAAGCTGCTCAAGGAGCTGGACGACCTGGGGCTCTAGACCCGACGCGCCCCCCTTGGAGGTATAGACCATTCGAGGGCCCCCCGGTTAGCGTGGTCGCACCCGCCCGCACCACCCGTCCGGAGCCGCCCCGTGGACTCGTCCGTCCTCGCCTTCGCCACCGACCTGCTCGACGAGGGCCCCGAGACCTTCTTCGGCAACCTCACCGACCGCGCCGGGGTCGGCGGCGTCACCCTCGCCTCGGTCTACCACGAGGCCCGCGACGTCTTCCCGCACAACCCGCACCGGGTGGTCCGCTACCTGGAGCCGGGCGCCGCCTACTTCCGCCCCGACCCGGCCCGCTGGGCCGGGCGCCGGCTCACCCCGCTGCCCTCCACCGCGATCGGCGACCGCGACCCGTTCGCCGAGGCGGCCGAGGAGGCCCGGCGGCGCGGCCTCAAGCTGCACGCCTGGACGGTCTTCTGCCACAACGACCGGCTCGGCTTCCGCCACCCCGAGGTCTCCCCCGAGAACGCCTTCGGCGACCGCCACCTCACCGAGCTCTGCCCGGCCAACCCCGAGGTCCGCGAGTACGCCATCACCCTGGTCGGCGAGTTCGCCCGCTACGGCGTCGACGCGATCCGCGCCGAGTCGCTGCACTTCCACGGCCTGCGCCACGGCTACCACCACGAGCGCTACTTCGAGCAGCTCGGACCGGTCACCGAGGCCCTGCTCGGCCTCTGCTTCTGCGAGCACTGCCGGGCCGCCTTCGGCCCGGACGCGGAGGCCGTCCGCACCGCCGTCCGCGCCGAGGTCCGGGCCCGCCTGGCCGACGAGGCCCGGGCCGCCGAGCCCGCCCCGCTCGACGGCCTCGCGGACGGCGCGGTGGCCGCGTACGTGGACGCCTCCGCCCGCACCGTCACCTCGCTGGCCACCGAGGTCGCCGAGGCGGCCGCCGCCGACGGCATGCGGCTCAGCTTCATGGACGGCGGCGGCCCCGGCACCGGCTGGCTCTCCGGCATCGACCTGCCCGCCCTGACCAAGGGCGTCCACCAGATCGAGACCCTCGGCTACGCCCGCACCCCCGAGGCGGTCCGCGACAAGGTCGCCGCCTTCGCGGTGCACGGCGTGCGCCCCGAGGAGATGGCCGTCATCCTCCGCCCGATGACCGAGGACTGCGACGGCCCCGCCAACCTCGCCGCCAAGATCGCCGTCCTGCGCGAGCTCGGCGTCCCGGAGGTCGAGTTCTACAACTACGGCCTGATGCGGCTCTCCTCCATGGACCGCATCGGCCAGGCCCTCCGCGGCTGACCCCCCGTCACCACCCCGGCCGGGAGGTCCCGCCCCCACTCCGCGAGACCTCCCGCCCCACCCGCCGCAGGCGCCGCTACCGCTTGCGGCGCGACGTCCCGAAGACGCTCCGCAAGACCTCCCTCCCGACCTGCGCCCCGGCCGACCTCTCCCTCCCCTCCCCGCCCGCCGCAGGCGGCCCTACCGCTTGCGGCGCGAGGTCCCGAAGATGCTCCGCGAGATCTCCCTCCCGAGCTGCGTCCCCGCCGAGCGCGCGAACGACTTCAGCATCGGGTTGTTCAGCAGCGCGTCCATCAGCCCCGGCTCGGGCTTCGCCGCGGGCGGCGCGGGAGCAGGAGCGGGCTCGGGCAGTGCCTCGGGCTGCGGCGGCGCCTCCGGCTCCGGCTCCGGACGGGCCGTCAGCTTCTCGTACGCCGACTCGCGGTCGACCGCGTCCCGGTAGCGCCCGATCAGCGCCGACCCGTCCACCGCCGCCCGCAGCGCCTCCGCCGGCACCGGCCCCATCAACGACTGCGGCGCCCGCAGCCGGGTGGCCGCGACCGGCGTCGGCGCGCCCTTCTCGGAGAGCACCGTCACCACCGCCTCCCCCGTCCCGAGCCCGGTCAGCACCTCCCCGAGGTCGTAGGCGGCCGACTTCGGGAAGGTGGAGACGGTCGCCTTCAGCGCCTTGGCGTCGTCCGGTGTGAAGGCCCGCAGCGCGTGCTGCACCCGGTTGCCCAGCTGCGCCAGCACGTCCCCCGGCACGTCCTTGGGCGTCTGGGTCACGAAGAAGACCCCGACCCCCTTGCTGCGGATCAGCCGCACCGTCTGGGTGATCGCCTCCAGGAAGGCCTTCGAGGCCCCCTTGAACAGCAGGTGCGCCTCGTCGAAGAAGAACACCAGCTTGGGCTTCTCCGGGTCCCCCACCTCCGGCAGCTCCTGGTAGAGCTCGGCCAGCAGCCACATCAGGAAGGTGGAGAACAGCCGCGGCCGGTCCTGCACCGCCGGCAGCTCCAGCACCGAGACCACCCCGCGCCCGTCCTGTGCGCACCGCAGCAGCTCGGAGGTGTCGAACTCCGGCTCGCCGAAGAAGGACCCGGCCCCCTCGTTCTCCAGCACCGTCACCGACCGCAGGATCACCCCCGCCGTGGCGGCGGACAGCCCGCCGATGCCCTTGAGCTGCTCCTTGCCCTCGGGGGAGGTGAGGAAGGAGATCACCGCCGAGAGGTCCTTGAGGTCGTAGAGCTCCAGGCCGTTGCGGTCGGCGAAGTGGAAGATCAGCGAGAGCGAGGCCTCCTGGGTCTCGTTCAGCTCCAGCACCTTGGACATCAGGAGCGGCCCGAAGCTGGTCACGGTGGCCCGCAGCGGGATGCCGTCGCCGAGCCCGCCGAGGGCGTAGAACTCGGCCGGGCAGCCCTGCGCCGACCAGACCTGCCCGACCTCGGCGGCCCGGCCGGCCACCTTCTCGTTGGCCTGCCCGGGCGCGGAGATGCCGGAGACGTCGCCCTTCACGTCGGCCAGGAACACCGGGACGCCCTGGGCCGAGAGCTGTTCGGCGATCAGCTGGAGGGTCTTGGTCTTGCCGGTGCCGGTCGCCCCGGCCACCAGACCGTGCCGGTTGAGCGCTCCGAGCGGGATGCGGACCGGCGCCCCGGGGAAGGCGGTGCCGTCCAGCAACACGGCGCCGAGGTCGAGCGCGGGGCCGGTGAAGGCGTATCCGGCCGCGATCTCCCGCACCTCGGCCGGCAGCTCGTCGATGGGCTTCTGGTCGGTGGTCATCTCGGCAGGCTCCCGGTCCTCGCGAACGGATCGTCAGAACAACCACCCCGAAAAGGGGATGTTTCCTATGTAATCCCTACGAATCACCGAACGCAGGCCGGGTCACGCTTGCTGTGCCCCGGGGCGGCGTGACGGTAGGCTTTCCGTGTGATCTTCAAGCGCATCGGCAACGCACGGCCGTACCCGGATCACGGCCGGACCAGCACCCGCCAGTGGGCGGACGTCGCGCCGCGCCCGGTGCGGCTGGACCAACTGGTCACCACCAAGGGCCAGCTGGACCTCGAGACCCTCCTGGCCGAGGACTCCACCTTCTACGGGGACCTCTTCGCCCACGTGGTGAAGTGGCGCGGCGACCTCTACCTGGAGGACGGCCTGCACCGCGCGGTCCGGGCCGCGCTCCAGCAGCGCCAGGTCCTGCACGCCCGCGTCCTCGAGATGGACTGACCCTCCGTCACTCCTTCGCGGGACCGCTGCCGTCGTCCGTTCGGACGCCGGTACATCCTTTCGAGTGCCCGCGTACTCCAGATGATGATCATTTAGTACCTCCGGGCCGGGTGTGGCACTAATCTGCTGATTACGGCCGCAGACTCCGGCACTCCGCCCCGTCGGCCGCATCCGCCCGACCCTTGCCCTGGCACGAGGGGGAGACCGACCCGTGAGCATGTTGACTCCCCAGGGACTGAAGGGGAAGCAGTACCGGATCACCGGTAACTCCTACCCCCGCCTTGGACGCCCGCCGAAGAAGAGCCGCAAGATCCTTGCCGCGATCGGCGCCCTGCTGGCCCTCTCGCTGATCGCCCTCGGCGGCGTGCAGCTGGTGGACATCTTCTCCGGCAAGAAGGGCGGCACCGCGCAGGCCTGCGCCTCCCCCTCCGGGAAGCCGCTGGCCGCCCCCGAACCGGCCGCCTCCCCCACCGCCGGCGCCACCTCGACGGCCGTCCCGCAGCCGAACGCCGTGACGGTGAACGTCTACAACGCCACCGCCAAGTCGGGCCTGGCCGCGCGGACCGCCGAGGAGTTCAAGAAGCGCGGCTTCACCATCGGCAAGGTCGGCAACGCGCCCGCCAACGTGGAGAAGCTGCCCACCACCACCGTCCAGGTGATCAGCGGCCCCGGCGGCCTCGGCGGCGCCACCCTGCTCGCCTCCCAGGTCGGCGGCGCCACCAAGTCGGCCGACACCCGGGTGGACGGCTCCGTGGACGTGGTGGTCGGCGACGCCTTCACCGCACTGCTCGAACCGAACCAGGCCGCCGCCGCACTGGCCGAGGCCACCAAGCCATCGCCCACCCCCAGCCCGGTGCCCGGCAGCTGCTGACCGGCCCCGCCGCCGGGCGCCGACGGCCGCCGTGCGGCACCACTGACCGAACGTCAGGAGGGCCCCACCCCCGTGCGGGGGTGGGGCCCTCCTCGCGTGCTCCGTGCCTCAGCCGGCGGTGCCGTACAGGCGGTCGCCCGCGTCGCCCAGGCCCGGCACGATGTAGCCGTTCTCGTTCAGGCGCTCGTCCACGGCGGCGGTCACCACGGTGACCGGCAGGCCGGCCAGCTCGCGCTCCATCACCTCGACGCCCTCCGGCGCCGCCAGCAGCACCACGGCGGTGACGTCGGTGGCGCCCCGCTCGATCAGCATCCGGATCGCCGCGACCAGCGTGCCGCCGGTGGCCAGCATCGGGTCCAGCACGTACACCTGACGGCCCGAGAGGTCGTCCGGCATCCGGGTGGCGTAGGTGGAGGCCTCCAGGGTCTCCTCGTTCCGCACCATGCCGAGGAAGCCGACCTCGGCGGTCGGCAGCAGCCGGGTCATCCCGTCCAGCATGCCGAGGCCGGCCCGCAGGATCGGCACCACCAGCGGGCGCGGGTAGCTGAGCCTGGTCCCGGTGGTGACGGCGACCGGGGTGGTGATCTCCACCTCGTCGGTCCGGACGTCCCGGGTGGCCTCGTAGGCGAGCAGGGTGACCAGCTCGTCGGTGAGCCGACGGAAGGTCGGCGAGTCGGTGCGCTCGTCACGCAGGGTGGAGAGCTTGTGGGCCACCAAGGGGTGGTCGACGACATGGAGACGCATGTTCCGACCATAACGGGCATCGGCACACCCGTACGACCAGCCGGGCCGCACCCCTCCCCACCTGCGGGCTTCACCCGGCCCGCCCGGCGACCCACCGCACCGGGTCGCCGGAGCCGCGCACCAGCTGTGGTATTTACCGGACACATCTGGGAAAGTCGGACCTTATGAAGAGCAGCACCCCGGCACCCGGGCCTCGCTCGACAGAGGAGCCCGAGGTCCCGCACGAGACCGAAGCCGAACGCCGCCGCCGGCGCGCAGTCTTCCTGCGCGAGCTGGCCGAGGCCCGCGAGCTCCGCGCCAGGGTGCAGCCACGGCGCACCAAGGAGCGCAGGATGCGCGAAGCCCTCCGGATGCGAACCTTCCGAATCTGACGGTACGTCGGTCATTCCGACACGACCTGCGAAGACGCGCTGCCGAACACTCCCCGCAGCGCCGGGCTTTCTGTCACGATGCCGGAGGGACGGTCCGAACAGCGGGCCGCACCCGGCGCGGGGGCGGCCAGGCCGCGCCCGTCCGAGATCGCCGACAGCCGAGACCAATCTTGGGAGAGTCCCTGGTGGCGTACTTCGCTGCAGTGCTTGCTCGCACCTCCGGCGGGTGGGACGTGAGCGAGACAGAACTGGACGACGTCGAGACCCTGACCGACCTGGCCGACCTGGCCAGGGAGGCGGCCCAGGACGACGACAGCGTCCTGATCTTCATCGAGCAGGAGGACGCCTGGTTCGCCGTCCTCCGGGTGGACGGCGAGGAGGATCCGCGGATCTTCGTCTCGGACGGGGCCGCCGCCGCCCGCAGCTCCTACGGTTCGATCCTCACCGACGAACTCCTCGACCGCGGCCCCGACGACTTCGACGAGCTCGACCGGCTGGTCGACCTCGACGAGGACTCCGAGGACTCCGACTCCGACACCTCCGACGGGGACGAGGACGAGGACACCGCCACCGGCCACGACGGCATCCCGATCGGCCCGCTCGGCGACGCCGAACTCCTCGCCGAGTTCGGCCTGGCCGCCGACGGCCTGCGCGAGCTCAGCGGCGAGGGCGCCCTGCCCGGCGACGCGCTCGGCGAGATCGCCGAGGCGATCGGCTGCGGCGAGGTCCTGGAGGCGGTCCGCTGAGGGCCTGAGGGCACCATGCCCGACACTGGTCCCATGCAGATCGCCCCGCTCCCGGCCCCCGTACGCCCCGACCCGGTGCGCGACCGCTGGACGGACGCGATGCGCCTCGCCATCGACGAGGCCGCACTCGCCACCGCCACCGGCGACGTACCGGTCGGGGCACTCGTGCTCGGCCCCGACGGCACCCTCCTCGGCCGCGGCCACAACGAACGCGAAGCCGTCGGCGACCCCACCGCCCACGCCGAGGTCGTCGCCATCCGGCAGGCCGCCGCCGCCCTCGGCGAGTGGCGCCTCAGCGGCTGCACCCTCGTCGTCACCCTCGAACCCTGCACCATGTGCGCCGGCGCCATCGTCCTCTCCCGCCTCGACCGCGTCGTCTACGGAGCCCTCGACGACAAGGCCGGCGCCGCCGGCTCCCTCTTCGACGTCATCCGCGACCGCCGCCTCAACCACCGCCCCGAGGTCATCCCCGGCGTCCTCGCCACCGCCTGCGCCGACCAGCTCCGCACCTGGTTCGACACCCACCGCTGAACGGATTTCGTCCCCACCCACCCCATCCGGTAGAGTCTCGTCTCGGTAGCGTGTCCGAGCGGCCAAAGGAGCACGCCTCGAAAGCGTGTGTGGGGGCAACTTCACCGTGGGTTCGAATCCCACCGCTACCGCCATCAGCCCGAAGGGCCCCGATCCACCGGATCGGGGCCCTTCGGCGTTGCGGGAGGAGGTCGGCACGGCGACCGGCCGGCGACCGGTGCGGGGCGAGGTCCTGGTGGGCGAGCTGCACGCTACGCGGTGTGACATGCCGTGGCTCCTGTACCGGTGCGCGCCGGCCGAGGGCCGGGAGGACGTGCATACACGGTTCGAGGAACTGGCGACCTCCGTCTCCGTCCCGAACGACGACGGGAGGAGGTGGGTCGCCGCGGGCCTCGCGATCCGGGCCGTCGGCCTCCGGCTGGTGCCGTTCGGCTTCCGGGAACGGGAGCTGACGGCATGGGACGGCTCGTTCCTGTACATCGCGGACGGCTCCGCCGGACTGCGGTACCCGCACACCTGACGACCCGTCGTCCGGGCACGGCAAAGGCCCCGCACTCGGGGCTTTGACCACCGTGGCCCGGGGTGAGTGCGAGGCCTGTTGAGGGGGCAGCCGTCCCGGGGGGACGGACGGCTGCCCCGGGCGGAGGTCCCACAACCGGGGTCGTGTCGGGGGGAAGCCACGACGCCCGGTCCCACAGCGGGGAGCTCCGGTCCTCGTACCTGGGGATTCCTGCCAGATCCCTCGGTACGTGTTCCATCCTGCTGGACGGGGTGGGGGCGGGCGAGCGGAGAAGGGCCCGTCTTGGGGGGACCTTCGTCCTGGGGGGTGAACGGGGTGCTGACCTGATGGGCCGTCCGGTCGATAAGCTGCTCGGGGTGGTGGGCCAGGTGGGCTAGCGGGAGGCGGCGAGCAGGGTGGCACAGGCGAAGAAGATCGGGATGTGGCTGCTGCTGATCTTCGTGATCTACACGGTGATCACCTCTCCGACCCGGGCGGCCGAGCTGGTGCAGTCGGGGTTCGTGGGGATCTCGGACGCGGCCAAGGCGGTCGGGACGTTCATGACGGGGCTGGTCAGCTAGCGGACGGCGAGGACGGGGCCGCGGGGGCGGAGGCTACGGTGGGCGGGACAGCACACACCCTCGACCCGCTGGGAGCGGCATCGTGATTCGGCATCTGGTCCTGTTCAGGCTCAACGACGGCGTCACCAAGGACGACGAGCGCGCGGTGGCCGGCGCGAAGGCGTTCGAGGAGCTCGGCGGGCTGATCACCGAGCTGCGCGAGTGGGAGTGCGGCTGGAACACCACGGAGCGGGACATCGCCTACGACTTCGCGATCAACAGCCTGGTGGAGGACCGCGACGCGCTGGCCGCCTACCTGGGCCACCCGGCCCATCAGGCGGCCGCCGGGCAGTGGCGCGAGTTCGCCACCTGGGTGATCGCGGACATCGAGGTCTGAGTAGGCCGTTCGGACAGGTCGTACCCCAAGGACCCTTCGGCCCCCTGGCGCCCAGTGCGCCGGGGGGCCGTTCCACACCCCGACAGCTCTCCCGACTATCCGCCAACACGCCTACTACGGGTGCTTGCTCCCGATGTGCACGACTTGTGATGCTATGACCGTTTTTGCCGGACCTGGTGAGCGACGGGCAGCGGACCACGACCGGTGGTCCCTGGCACAGGGCGTGGGAGGGGTGGCGTGGCCGTGCGGACGCGGGACAGTCAGGACAGCAGTGCGCCGGAGGCCGGCGAGGAGCGGATCAGCGAGGAGCGGATCGCCGAGGCTCGGGTCAGCGAGGAGCGGGTCGCCGAGGACCGGGGCGAGGCCGGGCCGGCGGCGGAGGTGCGCGGCCCCGCCCGGGGCCAGGTGGACGTGCGGACGCTGACCAGGGTGCTGTTCGAGCGGTTGGCGGAACTGCCGCCGGGCGCCCCGGAGCGGGAGCGGGTGCGGGCGGCGCTGATCGAGGCGAACATCCCGCTGGTGCGCTACGCGGCGACCCGCTTCCGCAGCCGGAACGAGCCGATGGAGGACATCGTCCAGGTCGGCACCATCGGCCTGATCAACGCGATCGACCGCTTCGACCCGACCCGGGGCGTGCAGTTCCCGACGTACGCGCTGCCGACCATCCTGGGCGAGATCAAGCGGTACTTCCGGGACAACGTCCGCACCATGCACGTGCCGCGCCGGCTGCAGGAGCTGTGGGTCCAGGTCAGCGGCGCCATGGAGGAGTTGACGGTCACTCACGGGCGCTCGCCCAAGGTGCCGGAGATCGCCGCCAACCTGCGGATCCCGGAGGAGGACGTCCGGGCCTGCCTGGCGGCCGGGCGGGCGTACAACGCGGCCTCGCTGGAGGCCGCGCAGGAGCACGAGGGCGGGCTGGCCCTGCTGGACCGGCTGGGCTACGAGGACTCGGCGCTGGCCGACGTGGAGCACCGGGACATGGTGCGCCACCTGCTGGTGCAACTGCCCGAGCGGGAGCGGCGGATCATCATGCTCCGGTTCTTCGCGAACCTGACGCAGTCCCAGATCAGCACCGAGCTCGGTATGTCGCAGATGCACGTGTCCCGACTACTGTCCAGAATCCTGACCCGTCTGCGGACCGGGAACTCCTGGGAGGAGTGACGCCGCGACGGGTAGCCGTGCGTCACTGCGGCGTGACATCTTGCGACGTTCGGGTTTGCCGGGGCGCCTGGGCCGGTATGGAGCTGGAGGGGTAGTCCGAAGCCGGGAACTGTCGCTGGGTAGTGCCCGTTGTACAGTCGGTCACGAGGGGGTGGAGCATGTCCGCAGAGCTGGGCAGCGCGGAGGGCCACGGTACGGCCGCCACGCTCGCGTCCGTGACGGCGCCGGGGCCGGTGCCCGAGCCGGTGGTGGTCGTGGTGGAGATCCCCTCCCAGGCGACGGCGGAGCGGCCCGCGGCCGGGGAGCCGGCGGGGCCCGAGGGCGCCGCGGACGGGCGTCCCGTCCTCGAGAAGGGTCTGGACACCCGGACGCTCTCGCGCTCGCTGTTCGCCCGGCTGGCCGGGCTGGAGCCGGGCAGCGAGGAGCACACCTACGTCCGCGACACCCTGATCGAGCTCAACCTGCCGCTGGTCCGGTACGCCTCCGCCCGCTTCCGCAGCCGGAACGAGCCGATGGAGGACATCGTCCAGGTCGGCACCATCGGCCTGATCAAGGCGATCGACCGCTTCGACCCGGAGCGCGGGGTGGAGTTCCCCACCTTCGCGATGCCCACCGTGGTCGGCGAGATCAAGCGCTTCTTCCGGGACACCAGCTGGTCGGTCCGGGTGCCGCGGCGGCTCCAGGAGCTGCGGCTGGCCCTCACCAAGGCCGGCGACGAGCTCTCCCAGAAGCTGGACCGCTCCCCCACCGTGGCCGAGCTCGCGGTCTTCCTCGGCGTCACCGAGGAGGACGTGGTCGAGGGCCTCGCGGTGGGGAACGCGTACACCGCCTCCTCGCTGGACTCCACTCCCGGCGAGGAGGACGGCGACGGGCCGCTGGCCGACCGGCTCGGCTACGAGGACCTGGCGCTGGAGGGCGTCGAGTACCGCGAGTCGCTCAAGCCGCTGCTGGCCAAGCTGCCGCCGCGCGAGCGCCGGATCATCATGCTCCGGTTCTTCGGCGGGCTGACGCAGTCCCAGATCGGCGAGGAGATCGGCATCTCGCAGATGCACGTCTCGCGACTGCTCACCAAGACCCTGAGCCAGCTGCGGAACGGGCTGACCGGCGAGTAGCGCCTACGGCTCCAGCAGGTTGGCGCGCAGGCCGGCCAGGACGGCGTCGTCCAGGCCGAGGCCGTCGCGCCAGAAGTGGTCGAAGGAGTCCCAGCCCGCCTCCACCTCGGCGAAGGCGGCGTCCAGGAACTCGCGCTCGGCGCGGAGGACCGGGAGCAGCAGCGAGGGGTCCTCCATCAGGCCGGAGGTGCCGAAGCTCTCCATCAGGTGGTCGACCACGCGGGCCGAGCGCTCGTTGGTGAGCAGGTAGTCCTGGTAGACGGTCCCGCGGTCCACGCCGAGCGCGGTGAGGGCCAGGGCGGCCACCCAGCCGGTCCGGTCCTTGCCGGCCGAGCAGTGGAAGAGCACCGGCGGGCCGTCCGGCGCGGCCAGCAGCCGCAGCACCTCGGCGAAGCGCTCGCGGGCCTCGGGGGCGGTGACGAACCAGCGGTAGAGGCCGGTCATGATGCCGGCCGCCCGGCCGTCGCCGAGCAGCTCGCGCTGGCGGGCCGGATCGCGGTCGGCGAGGGCGTCGCGCAGGGCCACGTAGACGTCGAAGTCGGCGGCGAAGACCGGCAGGTGGTGGAGCGTCAGCCCGCCCTCCAGGGTGAGGGCGGCGGAGGTGGCCTCGGCCTGCTCCAGCTCGGCCAGACCGGCCACCGGCAGCCCGGCCATCCGGTCGGCCCCGGCCTCCCGGACCTCGCCGAAGCTGCGCAGGTCGACCACCCGGCGCACCCCGGCGGCGAGCAGCGCCGCGCCGTCCTCCTCGGTCAGCCGGTGCAGCGCGTCGGCCCGCAGTGCCACGCCGTGGCGCACCACCGAGCCGTCCGCGGTGCGGTACCCGCCCAGGTCACGGGCGTTGGAGGCACCGGCCAGTCCGAGGCTGCGGGCTTGCTCGACGGACTGGGTCACGGGGGCCTCCGGGGCACGCTGGAACGGGAGTGCGGATCTTCCGCGCCAGTCTAGGCGGGTCGGATCCGCACCCCGGAGGGCGTCCCGGCAGGTGACGGGGTGCGTGGCGGCACGCGGTGCGGCGCACCGCACGGCGTGCCGCTACGCGGGGGTCACTTGACGGCCAGCCAGATGACGGCACCCAGGACCGCCAGGCCGAGCACGGCGAGACCGACGATCAGGCCGGTGCGGCTGTTGCCGCCGGTGCTGCCGTAGGTCGTCACCGAGCCGGGCGCCTGCGGGGCCGGGGCCTCGTCGACGAAGGCCCGGAACATCTGGGTGCTGCCGGCGGGGTCGTAGTCGTTGTCAGCCATGCCACGGACTCTAGCCAACCCCGCAGGTCGAGGAACACCCCGGACCCCCTCGTTAGTGGTGCCCGATGGCAGCACTGCTACGGGCGTACGACGGTCCTGTGAAGGCCCGTGGAGAACCCGCGCGGGCCGGTGAACGGTGCGGTTGGATCGCCCCCATGACCGACATCCTCAGCGACTCCCGGCACCGGGTGACCCTCGGCGCCTCGGACCTCTCCGTCTCCCGGCTGGCCCTCGGCGGCAACGTCTTCGGCTGGACCGCCGACCGCGACGCCTCCTTCGCCGTGCTGGACGCCTACGCCGCGGCCGGCGGCAACTTCGTGGACACCGCCGACGTCTACTCGGCCTGGGTGCCGGGGAACACCGGCGGCGAGTCCGAGGCGATCATCGGCGAGTGGCTGCGCAGCCGGGGGAACCGGGACGCGGTGGTGGTCGCCACCAAGGTCGGCGCGCACCCCGAGGCGGAGGGCCTCTCGGCGGCCACCGTGCGCTCGGCCACCGAGGCCTCGCTGCGGCGCCTGGGCCTGGACCACGTCGACCTGCTGTACACCCACCGGGACGACCTCGGGACGCCGGTGGCCGAGATCGTCGGCGTGCTGGACGAGCTGGTCCGGGAGGGCAAGGTCCGGGCGGTGGCCGCCTCCAACATCGGCGCGGACCGGCTGGCCGAGTCGCTGGCGCACTCCGCCGCCGAGGGCCTGGCGGCGTACGTCGCGGTGCAGCCGAACTACAGCCTGGTCTCCCGCGGCACCTACGAGGGCGGGCTGGCGGAGGTGGTGGCCGAGTACGGGCTGTCCGCCGTGCCGTACTACGCGCTGGCCTCGGGCTTCCTGACGGGCAAGTACCGGCCGGGCGGCCCGGAGGTGGACAGCGCCCGGGCGGTCGGCGCCTCGCGCCACCTGACCGAGGGGCGGGGCCTGGCCGTGCTGGAGGCGCTGGACCGGATCGCAGGGGGACGCGGGGCGGCGCTGGCCAGTGTGGCGCTGGCCTGGGTGGCGGCGCAGCCGACCGTCGCGGCACCGATCGCCTCCGCGCGGACGGTGGAGCAGTTGCCGGCGCTGCTGGAGGGCGTGCGGCTGGAGCTGACGCCGGAGGAGCTGGAGCTGCTGGACGCCGCCTCGGCGGGGTGACCCGGGCCGTCGGGCTGCCGGACGGACGGGCTGCCGGACGGACGGGCGGGCGGTCTGACGGACGGGCGGACTGACGGACCGTCCGCGCGGGCCCGGGGCGGCTGGTGCCCCGGGCCCGCGCGGGCTCTCCGCTACGGGCGGCCGATGTGGGTCGGGAAGTAGCCCTGGCTGAGGGTCGAGATCCGGATCCGGGTGCCGGGGCGGGCAGCCTCGAGGTACTTGTTGTCGCCGAGGTAGACGGCGACGTGGTGGATCCCGGAGGCCCGGCTGCTGTTGGACCAGAACAGCAGGTCCCCGCGCCGGAGTTGGCCCGCATCGATCGGCGTGGTGGCGGCGTACTGGTCGTCGGCCACCCGGGGCAGCGAGATGCCCGCCCGGCGGTAGGCCTGCTGCACCAGGCCCGAACAGTCGTACCCGGAGGGGCCGTTGCCTCCCCAGACGTAGGGCTTTCCCAACTGGGCGGTGGCGTAGGCGATCGCGGCCTCGACCGAGGAGGAGCCCGGCTGCGAGAGCTGCGGCGCCGGGGGCTGCGGCTGTCCGGCGCCCGCGCCGGTGCGGGCGTTGTAGACCGAGAGGTGGCTGGTCCAGCGCCACTCACCCGAGGCGTTCTTGAACCAGTACTTCGAACCGTCCCAACCCTGCCTGATCCCACCGGAGTCGGTGGGCCGGCCGACGGAGCTCCCGGTGCGGGCCTGGTAGACCGAGAGGTGGCTGGTCCAGCGCCACTCGCCCGAGGCGTTCTTGAACCAGTACTTCGAACCGTCCCAACCCTGGGTCCCGGCGGCGGCGTTGGCGTTCGCCGCACCGAGACCGAGGCCGACCGTACCGGCTCCGGCGAGCACCGTGGTGGCCACGCAGGTGGCGCGCACCGCCCGGTGTATTCGCCCGGGCTCGGCGTCCTCGCGGGCGGCGGCGGACCTGCTCCGCTCCTCCTCGCGGCACGGCGGGCAGGCGCACGGCCCCTCCCCCGGGGAGGTCTCCGAGAAGTCGATCAGGGCGGGGTCGGTGGCTATCCTCACGCGGGCTTTCCTTCCTTGCGCCCGGCCCTGGCGGCCGGGGACGGCACGGCGGCGGCCACCCCGGCGGGGGCCACGAAGGCGACCAGCAGCTGCTCCATCAGCGCGCTGCGGGCGGCCTCGTCCAACTGGTGCGCGGTGGCCCGCTCAAGGCGGCGGACGGCCAGCGCGGCGGCCTCCACCGCGTCGTCCACCAGGACGGTGCGCAGGCCCGCGTCCAGATCGGCCAGCCGACGGCGGCGCATCGACTCGGCGACCTCCGGCGCGTAGTCCAGGGAGAGCGGCTGCACCGAGTAGGCCTCGATCCCGGCCGGGGCGACCTCGGCGGCCAGCGCCCGGGTCAGCTCGTCGGCGAACCACTGACCGTCCCGCAGGGCAGGCCCCGGCGCGGAGTTGGAGTCACAGGGCAGGGCGCTGGCGATCCGGGTCAGCACCGCGTGCACCTGCTCGCGCAGGTAGGCCTCGTGCT
Source organism: Kitasatospora albolonga (assembly GCF_039535905.1). Classification (GTDB taxonomy): domain Bacteria; phylum Actinomycetota; class Actinomycetes; order Streptomycetales; family Streptomycetaceae; genus Kitasatospora; species Kitasatospora albolonga. Next base: position 125,010 of record NZ_BAAAYB010000098.1, read on the forward strand.
CGGCGATGGCCAGGGCGGCCCGCGCGGTGTCCCGCACCCGCCAGACGATCAGCAGCCGGACCACGATCGGGGTGCCGGTGCGGTCGGTGACGTGCACCGGCTCGCTGCGCCAGTGCCGGAGCCGGACGTCCACCCGGCGGCGGCGCAGCAGCGGGTTGACCCAGAGCAGACCGGTGCGGCGCACCGTGCCCCGGTACCGGCCCCAACGGGTGAGCACCCGGGTCTCGCCGCCCGCGTTGACCAACAGTCCCGACAGCGCGACCAGCACCGCCAGCCCGGCGGCCGCGACGGCCGCTGCCGAACGGAGCGTCACCTCGGAACCGCCGCTCGCCCTCGCAGCCTCGCCACGGAGGTCGGGCAGCACGTCCGGGTGCGGCAGCACCCCGGCCCGGGCCAGCACCAGCAGCACCCCGGCGATCCCGGCCAGCAGCACCAGCAGGGCCAGCCAACCGGGCAGCGAACGGGCCTGGCGCTCACGGAGGTTGGGGTCGGTCCGGGGCGGGCGACGGCCGGCCCGAACCTCGGTGACGGCCGGGCCTTCGAGGGTCGGCGCGTCGGCGGGCGACGCGGCCGGCCGATCGTGGGCGGCGACCCTCGGCGCCTCGGACGCGGTCGGCGTGTCCGGCGTGTCGGGCGTGGCGTGGCCCGGCGTGACGGCGTCCGGCACGACGGCGGGCTCGCCCTCGACGGGCAGCGGGTGCACCTTGATCAGCGGACGGGCGACCGCACCGGCCACGGCCAGGCTGAGCGGCGTGGCGCCGCCACCACCGGGCAGCTCCGGCCGTTCCGGCAGGACCGGGGGCCAGGTCTCGGGACGGGGGGAGGGTTCGCGGGTGACGTCCATGCACGGGTTCCTTGGTGGTCGGTGTGTCGCGCAACGGGCGGCCCGGAACTGACGGGCGGGGCCAGGTTCAGGCTAGGTTGATAAGTCATCAAATGCGACATTTGCGGCGCGGCGTGTCGAGCATATCTGACGGCGCGTCGGGCGACGCGCCGTCAGATTCCGCAGCTCAGCGGCGTCGTCGGCCGCCACTGCCCCGGCTGAGCACCCGCCGGGCCAGCAGACCGAGCGCCGTCAGCATGAGCAGCAGCCCGAACGCACCGTTCCGCCAACTCTCGGCCTCGCTCTGGGCCCCGACCGGCGGTGCGGCGAGGTTCCGCTCCTCCGGGCCCGTCTCGGACGTCGAGGGCTCGGGGCTCGGCGGAGGCGCCGGAGCATCGGCGGCCCCCGGCTGCCCCGCCGCGGAGGTGACGGCGGGTCGCCCCGCCGTGGAGGGGGACGGCGACGGCGTACCCGAGGGGGCGCCCGAAGGCGAGGCCGACGACGACGGAGAGGTTGTGGCGGCCGTTGGCGAAGCCGACACGACCGGGGGGGCTGATTCCACCGCGGGTGCGGCGGCCGGACCCGACGGCGGCGGGGAGACCGGGCTGCCCTGTTCCGTTTGGGTGGACGGCGAGGCCGAGACCGAGGGAACGGCCGCGGCGGACACCGAAGGTGACGCAGCCACAGTCGCCGACCCGGACTGCGACGCCGACGGCGAAGCGGGGGCCGACGGCGCGGGCGAGGCGGACGGCACGGACCCCGAAGGCGGGGCCGACACGGCTGCGGACGCCGGAGCCGACGACGGCGAACCCGAAGCAGCTGCGGATGCAGGCGAGGAAGGCGCTGCGGACGGCGAGGCCGACGCGGATGCGGGGGCGGGGGCGGAGGACGACGGCGAGGCCGAAGGGGACGCCGAGGCCGACGGGGACGGCTCGGGTACGGCCGGGTCCGTACCGCCGCCGGGCACCACGATCGGGACGATCGCGGCCAGCTCGTCCGGCGTCAACACCGGTCCGGTGTACGGCGGTTCGGACGGCTCACCGGACGGCGTGGGCCGTACGGAGGCCGGCACGGTCGGCAGCAGCGACGGCGAACCGGACGGCAGCGGAAGGGCGCTGGCCGGGACGGACGGCGACGGCGTGTCGGCCGGACCCGACGCCGACGGCCCCACGGCGGGCCGGGAGGGAGAAGCCGAGGACGGGACCGACGGAAGGGCGGCCACCGAGGGAGAGGCCGAGGCGGAGGCGGACGGCGACGGCACCACCGAGACCGACGGCGACGGCGTGGGCGTGGGCGTGGGCGTGGGCACAACCGAAGGCGAAGCGGAGGGCGAAGGCGAAGGAGACGGCGAAGGGGACGGCGACGGCTCCGCCGGCGGACGGACCGTCAGGTCGGCCGCGTTGGCCGAAGCCGTGTTCCCCGCCCGGTCCGTGGCCGTGACCACCACCGCGTAGTCGCCCGCCGCCAGGTCACGTGCGGCGGTGCAGCTCCAGGCCCCGTCCGCCCCGGTGACGGCGGTGCAGAGCACGAACCGCTCCCCCGCCGCCCGCGGCCGGGCGGTGACGGTCACGGTGGAGCCGGGCTCGGCGCGGCCGGTGAGGCGGGGTCGGGTGGTGTCGAGGACCGCACCCGCCGCCGGGGAGCCGAGGGAGGGCCGGGGCGGGGCGACGGTGTCGACCACCAGGGCGGCGGGCTTGCCGGCCGTGCGGTTGCCGGCGGCGTCGGAGGCGGAGGGGGTGAGCTGGTGACGGCCGTCGGCGAGGTTCTCCACCGGGAGGCAGGACCAGGTGCCGTCGGCGGCCACGGCGGTGCTGCACAGCTCGCCGGCGATCCGCCCGGCGCCGGGCGCGGCCGGGGAGTCGACCACGGAGACGGTGGTGCCGGGGTCGGCGGTGCCGGTGAGCAGCAGACCGGGGTCGTTGGTGTACTCGGGGAGGGTCAACTGCGGGGCCGAGGGCGGATCGGTCTTGACGGTGAGTCGGATCTCCTCGCCGCGCAGCACCAGCCCGCCCCGGGTGGTCTCCACCGGGACCAGGACGTGCTCCCCGGCGGGGAGCGGCTGGTCCGGGCGGCAGACCCAGCCGCCGTCCCGTCCGACGGCCGCGCGGCAGAGCTCGCGCTCGCCCTCCAGCACCGCGACGGTGGCGCCGGCGACGCCCGCCTCGCCGCGGATCTCCGGGCGGGCCTCGGCCAGCACGCTGCCGCTGACCGGGCTGGTGAGCTCGGGGCGGGCGGCACCGACGGTGAGCCGGACCTTCTGGTCGAGCACCTCGCCGGAGTCGGCGAAGCCGCCCGGGTTGACCACCTGGGCGGCGGCGTGGGCCAGCCGGAGCCGGGCCCACGCCTCCCCCGCGGCCGCGTTGCCGGGCACGATCCACTCCAGCCGGGCGCTCTTCGCGCCGGGGACCACCTCGGCCTGCACCCGCTCGGGGGCGTCGAACTTCCCGTTGTGGTCGAAGTCGATCCAGCCGGCCAGGGTGGCCGGCCCGGAGGCGGCGGCGACCGGGACGGTGGCCTCGTAGTAGCGCCCGATCGCGGCCTCGGCGGGGAAGACCACGGTCGGGTCGGGGCCCTGGTAGTCGCCCCGGCCGGGCTGGGGGGTGCCGGGCGCGGTGGGCCGCTCGAAGGCGCTGCGGCGGGACTCGCCGCCGTCCAACTCGACCATCGGCTGCGAGCGTTCGAGCAGGGCCTCGGGCTCCTGCGGGCCGGCCGGGCCCTCCGGCACCAGCGGCCGGGCCACGGTGGCGGTGCCGGGGCGGGCCGCGCCGGTGGCGGTGCGTCCGAGGAAGAGGTCGGAGACCAGGTGCGAGGCGTTGGTGTAGCCCTGGGGCGCGCTGCCCACGCCCTCGTCCAGGGTCACCGTGTACGCCTGCCGGAGCGCCGCCGGGGCGGGGGCGGAGCCGGACGCCGTGCTGCGCTGCTCCAGACGGAAGGTCACGGTGGAGACGGTGCCGGAGAGTTCGAGGCTGCCCTGCCCGGGCCCGGCCTCGGGGCCGGTCTCCCCGGAGCCCGCGGGGGTGAGGGCGTTGTCGGTGACGGTCCAGCCGGGCCAGTCGGTGCGGGCGACCAGGCTGGGGGCGCTCGGGCTGCCGCCGGTGACGGTCAGCCGGCTCACCGTGGAGGTCGACCCGTTCCTTCCGCCGGCCAGCGCGGAGAGGCCGCTGAGGTGCAGCCGGGGATTGCGGACCGGGCCGGAGAAGGAGAGCTGGAGGGTGCCGAGGGTGCGCCAGGAACCGTCCGTGGTGGGCCGTTCCGCGCCGAGTTCGAACGCGGTGGCCGGATCTCCGCCGCGCAGCCCGTCGGAGTATCCGCCGCCACCGGTGGCGAGCTTTCCGGCACCGCCTTTGGCGGTGATTCCGGGGAGGGGGGAGAAATCCAGCTGGACCCGGAGTCCGGAGGGCAGCGCGGCGCGGCGTTCGGCCGACCAGGAGTCCGGGGTCTGCTGCGCGACCGCGGCCGGGGCCAGCAGCGGTGAATTCCAGCCGAGCAGCAGCCCGGTGGCCAGCACCGCCGCCATTCTCCGCCCGATTCCCGACCTCCGGCCGGCGCTCCCACCTGCCCTCCCGGAGGCGACCTCCGCCGCAGGTGCGGCGCACCGGCCCGAGCGGGCGGCTGACGGCATGTCGGCAGAACGGAACTGTCGGCTCATCCGGCTCTCCTTCGGTGTCGGCCGCGAACGGGCACGGCGGGCATAAGTTCCGACAAAACGGAATCACGACATGGAGTCCGTCATACCGTGACACTGCGGGGAACGTCCCACTGCAACCCGATTGGCGGTCACTCGTCCGGCAGTCTCCGACTTACCCCACGCGCACCGGTTCCAGCCGTCGGAGTTGTCCGCCAACCGGACGTCAGGGAGCCCTGCCTGACCATTCGTCACCGATTTCCGTTCGAATAAATCTCCGGTTGAGTAGAGTCAGCGCAGTGTCCTTCGACCCCGCGCTGCTGCGCGCCAGCTTCGCCGTCGTCGAGCGCCGGGCCGACCAGCTGGTCCGGTTCTTCTACGTCCACCTGTTCGCACACAACCCCGGTCTGCGAGGACACTTCCCCGCCGACCTGACCGCGCAGCGCGACCGCCTCTTCCGCGCCCTCGCGCAGGTGGTGCTCCACCTCGACCAGCCCGCCCGGCTCACCGAGTACCTGCGGGGGCTCGGCCGGGACCACCGCAAGTACCGCGCCGCCGCCGAGCACTACCCCGCCGTCGGGGCCAGCCTGATCGCCGCGCTGCGGCACTTCTCCGGCCGGTCCTGGACCCAGGAGGTGGAGAAGGCCTGGACCGAGGCGTACACGGTGGTCTCGCAGACGATGATCGAGGCCGCCGAGTCCGACGCCGGAGCACCCGCCTGGTGGGAGGCCGAGGTGACGCACCGTCGGCGGGCCGCCGCCGACGTGGTGGTGCTCACCCTCCGCCCCGACCAGCCCTACCCGTACGCGGCCGGCCAGTACCTGACCCTCAGTTCGCCCCGGCTGCCGCGGCTGTGGCGCCCGTACTCGATCGCCAACGCCCCGCGCCCGGACGGCACCCTGGAGCTGCACGTGCGCCGCGTGCCCGGCGGGACGCTCAGCCCGGTGCTGGTGAACGACGTGCTGCCCGGCGAGCGGCTGCTGCTCGGCGCGCCGCTCGGCTCCACCGTTCTCGACCCCGGCTCGGACCGGCCGGTCCTGGCGGTGGCCGGCGGCACCGGCTGGGCCACCGTCAAAGCGCTGCTGGAGCAGCTCTCCCGGGGCCCGGCCCGCCCGGCCACCGTCTTCCTGGCCGCCCGGGACGACGACGACCAGTACGACCTGGCGGGCGTCACCGCGCTGGTCACCCGGCACGCCTGGCTGGAGGTGGTCCTGGCGGCACCCGAGCGGGGGGCCGGCCCCGAGGAGGCGGCCGCACTGCTGCGCACCGGGCTACGCCGGGCCCGCGACTGGTCCGGCCACGACGTCTACCTGAGCGGGCCTCCGGCCATGGCCCCCGAACTCACCCGTCTGCTCACCGGGCTGCACGCCGAACCGGAGCTGATCCGCCACGATCCGGCCCCACCGGCCACCCGGCCCGACGGGCACCTCAGCTCGGCCGAGTGGTTCCTCGGACCCTGAAGGACCCCGGAGGAGGGTGGGCCGGGAACGGCGAGAGGGCCCCGGGATCTCCCGGGGCCCTCTCGTCTGGTGCGCTCAGCAGGATTCGAACCTGCAACCTCTTGATCCGTAGTCAAGTGCTCTATCCGTTGAGCTATGAGCGCTTGCGCGGCCCAACTGGCGGGCTGCGAAGCGGTGGTGCGTGGTGCGCTCAGCAGGATTCGAACCTGCAACCTCTTGATCCGTAGTCAAGTGCTCTATCCGTTGAGCTATGAGCGCTTGCCCCTGGCGGGGCGTTGCGGGGACAACATTACATGACCCGCGACCTGGGGCGAAATCGATTGCCCCGGGGGTACGACACAGGAGCCCCGACGGTCAGTGACCGCCGGGGCTCCCGGTTGAGCGGAGGCTGAGGGATTTGAACCCTCGATCAGGAATAACCCCGAAACCGCATTAGCAGTGCGGCGCCATAGACCGGACTAGGCGAAGCCTCCTCCACAGGGACCGCACCGGCGAAGCCGGTGCACTCCGTGCGAGTGTGATGATGCCACAGCCTGGGGCCCCGACACCAACCGCCGCCAACGATACTGGGCGGGTCGTCCGCGGTGCAAAGAAGAATGAGATACTCCAGTCTCCCGAGAGAGCGCGAGCCGCCGGTCGCACGCCGTGACGCAAGCCGTGAGGAGACCTGTCGACATGAGCAGCAGGCCGATCCGAGGCGCTGCTCGCCTCGCCGCGATACTCGACGCGCTGCCCGACGCACTGCTGCTGGTGAACAGCAACGGCACCGTGGTCGACGCCAACGCCGCTGCCGTGCAGGCGATGCAGACCCCCGGCACCTCCCTGGTCGGACGCGGGGTGCTCGACCTGCTGCCGGAGTTCGACCCGAGCCGGATCCCCGGTTCGATGCGCCCGGCCCCGCGCGAGCCGGAGGGCCTGGACCGCCCGGTGCGGATGACCGCCCGGCGGACCGACGGGACCACCTTCCCGGTCGAGGTCTCGGGCAACGACTTCACCGACGAGGGCGAGGGCCGGGGCGGCTCCGGCTACACCTTCTATCCGGACGGCGGTTCCTCGGCCGGGGAGCTGCTGCTCCTGCTGGTGCGCGACCTGAGCGGCCGGCTCGGGGTCGAGGCGGAGCTGCGCCGCCAGCACAAGCAGACCGAGATGATCCTGCGGGCCGCCGCCGAGGGCGTGCTCGGGGTGGACCTGGACGGCCGGGTGGTGCTGGTCAACCCGGCCGCCGCGCACATCCTGGACTACCGGGCCAGTGAGCTGGGCGGCCGCGAGCTGCACCCGCTGGTCCAGCACTCGCAGGCCGACGGCACTCCGCTGGCGCTCGAGGGCTCGGCGCTGCTGGACACCCTGCTCTCCGGCCGCAAGCACCGGGTGCGCGGCGCGGTGCTCTGGCGCAAGGACGGCACCCCGGTGACGGTGGACCTCACCACCGCCCCGGTCCGGGACGGCGACCAGCTGGTCGGCGCGGTGATGACCTTCACCGACCGGACCAGGGAGCTGGCCCTGATCGCCCGCAACGAGCACCTGACGGCCGTTCTGGAGAGCGAGCTGGGCGGGGCGTTGGAGGACCTGCGGAGCCGGATCGACGGGCTGGCCGAGGACCCGGCCGGCTCGCTCTGGCCCGAGGCCAACTGGACCCTGCGGCGGCTGGCCGACGAGTGCCGCCGCTTCGGCACGCTGATCGAGGGGGTGCTGGACCACCAGCGCTTCGAGGTGGCGGCCGAGTCCGGGCGGGAGCAGCTGGACCGCGAGCCGGTGCCGCTGGACGAGGTGGTCAAGCGCGCGGTCGAGCAGGCCGGCGAGCTGGTCGGTGCGGGCCGGGTGCGGTACTCGGTGCACGCCGCCTCGGTCGAGGTGGTGGCGGACCGGGAGCGGCTGGCCCGGGCGCTGGCCCACCTGGTGGCGGACGTCAGCGGTGTGGCGCTCTCCTTGGACGGCGACACCGGCGAGGCCCCGATGGTGGTGCTGGCCGCCGCCCAGCGCGGCGAGGTGGCCCGGATCGAGGTGCGCGGCCCGGCCCGGGCGGCCAACCCCGTGCACCTGCCGATCGCCCGGGGCACCGTCGAGCGGCACGGCGGGGTGCTCCAGCGGCACGACCTGCCGGCCCGCGGCGGTACGACGTACGTGGTGGAGCTGCCGCTCGACCCGGCCACCGCCGCCCTGCACCGGACCAGGCCGAGCGTCCCCAAGGAGACCGACACGGCGATGCTGCCGGACCTCCCCGAGGTGCCGCCCGCCGAGGAGGCCCGGGGCGGGGAGCCCGCCGGGAGGCCCGCCGACCGCGCGGAGGCGGACGGGGAGGAGCCCGCGAAGGACGGGGAGCCGCAGGCCCGCACCCCGATCGCGCTGGGCCCCGGCTCCGACGCGCCGTCGGCCCCCGAGGCCGCACCCGCCGAGGAAGGCGGCCGGGTCGGGCGGCGCCGGCGCGGTGCCCCCGCCCCCACCCCCGGGGAGGCGCTCGCACTGCCGGGCGTGCCGGACCCGGGCACGCCCGTCTACCCCGGTCTGGAACGCTCCCTGACGGAGGCCCAGCCCACCGCCGAACCCACCGCCACCCCGCCGACCGGGCGCCGCCGCCGGCTCGCCCTGCCCGCCCAGGCCGGCCAGGGGAGCCAGGGGCAGCGGACGGACGAGGGGAACCGGTCCGGCTCCGAGCCGGAGGCGGCCCGGGGCGCGCTGGAGCTGCCCGCCGCTCCCAACGGCTCGTCACCCGCCCTCCCCCCGGCCCTCCCTGAGCCCCCGTCGGTCCCGCCGACCGCGCACCTGGTGCCCGCGGGCGAGTCCGGGCCGCCCCAGCCGGTCGGCACCGGGCTGGGCGAGCTGGCCCCGCCGCGCCCGATGGGCGGCGGCTTCGCGGGGGCCTTCCCGAACGCCTTCCCGCAGCAGCCCGCGGGCCCGGGCGGAGCGGAGCGCGCCGCGCTCCCCGCGCTCACCGCCGGCGGTGCCCCGGCGGACGGGCTCGCGCCCGGCGCCGGCGCACCGAACACCGGTACGCCGAACACCGGGGCACCGAGCACCGGTGCGCCGAGCACCGGTGCGCCGAGCACCGGTGCGCCGGGGGCCGGTGGGCCGGAGGCCGGTGCGTCCGAGGGCGTGCGGCAGGACGGCGCGCTGGTGCCGGCCGCCCCCGCGCCCCGCACCCCGCCCCGGCCGACCTCCGAACTCGCGCTGGCGGCGGGCCCGTCCGGCCAGGTCCCGGACGAGTCCCCGACCGTGGTGGTGCCCGCCGTGGACGGCGGTCCGCGCCGCCTGCTGGTCTGGCCGGAGCCCGAGCCGGCCACCGAGCGGGCGCTCCAGGACCGGGGCTTCCTGCCCGTCACGGTCCGCTCCCGCGAGGAGGTCGACTCCGAGGCCCCCGGCTACCCCGCCGCGCTCTTCGTCGACCCGCTGACCGGCCCGATCACCCGCACCGCACTCCAGTCGCTGCGCACCGCCGCGCTCAACAACCGGGTGCCGGTGCTGGTCACCGCCGGGCTCGGCCAGGCCACCCGGGACGCCGCGTACGGAGCCGAACCGGCCGTGCTGCTACGGGCGTTGGCCCCCAAGGACAGCGAGAACCACGCCCCCCGGGTGCTGCTGGTGGAGTCCGACCCGGACGTGGCCGCCGCGCTGATCGGCGGTCTGGAGCGGCGCGGCATGCACGTGGAGCACGCCACCGACGAGAACGACGCGGTCTCCCGGGCCAGCAGCGTGCAGCCCAACCTGGTGGTGATGGACCTGCTCCAGATCCGCCGCCGCCGGCTCGGCCTGCTGGACTGGCTGCGCGCCAACGACCGCCTGCACCGGACCCCGCTGGTCGTCTACACCTCGGTGGACCTCGACCCGGCGGCGCTGCCCCGGCTGCGCACCGGCGAGACGGTGCTCTTCCTGGCCGAGCGCTCCACCTCCGACGAGGTGCAGGCCCGGATCGTCGACCTGCTGGCCCGGATCGGCTCGCTGGCCGAGCCCGCCGCCGCCGAGCGCTGACCGGCACCGGCACCCGCACGGACGCCGACGCGGGACGGGGCCCGGACCGCCGCACGCGGTCCGGGCCCCGTCATCGCCGACCCGGCGTCACTTCCCGAGGGTGGTGACGTCCAGCTCGTCGGCCGCGTACTGGGCGCGGATCACCTTCTTGTCGAACTTGCCGACCGAGGTCTTCGGCACCGCCTCGACCAGCGACCAGCGCTCGGGCAGCTGCCAGGACGCCACCCGCCCGGCCAGGAAGGCGCGCAGCTCGGCCAGGCCGGCGGTGGCGCCGGGGCGCAGCACCACGGTGGCCAGCGGGCGCTCGCCCCACTTCTCGTCCGGCACCGCCACCACGGCGGCCTCGGCCACCTCCGGGTGGGCCATCAGGTGGTTCTCCAGCTCCACCGAGGAGATCCACTCGCCGCCGGACTTGATCACGTCCTTGGCCCGGTCGGTCAGGGTGAGGTAGCCGTCCGGGGTGATGGTGCCGACGTCACCGGTGCGCAGCCAGCCGTCCGGGCTGAACTTGTCCTCGGGGCGCTCCGGCTCCTGCCCCGCGCCGCCGAAGTACGCCCCCGCGATCCACGGGCCGCGCACCTCCAACTCGCCGGCGGAGACGCCGTCGTGCGGCATCCGCTCGCCGGCCGGGCCGATCAGCCGGGCCTCCACCGAGGCCGGGAAGCGGCCCTGGGTGTAGCGGTACGGCCACTCCTCCTCCTCGGTCAGCCCGCCCGGCGGGAGGCCGAAGGAGCCGAGCGGGGAGGTCTCGGTCATGCCCCAGGCGTGCACCACCCGGATGCCGTGGCGCTCCTGGAAGGCCCGCATCAGCGCGGGCGGGCAGGCCGAGCCGCCGATCACCACCATCGCCAGGCTGGAGGTGTCGTAGGAGCCGGCGTCCAGCTCGTCCAGCAGCCCGTTCCAGATGGTCGGCACGGCGGCGGCCACGGTCGGCCGGCAGCGCTCGATCATCTCGGCCAGCGGCTTGGGCTGGAGGAAGCGGTCCGGCATCAGCAGCTTGGCGCCGGACATGAAGGCGGCGTACGGCTTGCCCCAGGCGTTCACGTGGAACATCGGGACCACCGGCAGCACGGTGTCCCGCTGGCTCATGCCGAAGCTGTCGGCGGAGAGCACCTGGAGGCAGTGCAGGTAGACCGAGCGGTGGCTGTAGGCCACGCCCTTCGGGTCCCCCGTGGTGCCGGAGGTGTAGCAGAGCGCGGCGGCCCGGCGCTCGTCGATGTCGGTCAGCCAGGGGTAGTCGGCCGGGCGGTCGGCGATCAGCGCCTCGTAGTCGTGCACCCGGCCGGCGAAGCCGTCCAGCAGCGAGCGGTCGCCGGGGCCGTTCACCACGATGTGACGGAGCGTCGGGTTGAGCTGCGGCAGCACGCCGGCCAGCAGCGGCAGCACGCTGCCGTCGACCAGGATGGCGTGGTCGGCGGCGTGGTTGATGATGTACGCCAGCTGCTGCGGGGGCAGCCGGAGGTTGAGGGTGTGCAGCACCGCGCCCATCGAGGGGACGGCGAGGTAGGCCTCCAGGTGCTCGGCGTTGTTCCACATCAGGGTGGCGATGACGGACTCCTCGCCCGCCCCGAGCTCGTCCCGCAGCGCGTGGGCCAGCTGCCCGGCGCGGGCGCCCACCTCGCCGAAGGTGCGGACCACCGGCCCGGTGCCGTCCCAGGTGGAGACGGTGGAGGCGGCGTGCAGGGTCGATCCGTGCGTCAGGATCCTGGCGACGGTGAGCGGTACGTCCTGCATGGTGCTGAACACGCGGGTCCTCCTTGACCGGGCGGGGGGACGAGCAATCGCGCCAGTGACTACTGGCGGGTAGTGAGATGCTGCTTGTCCCGGATTCCGTCGTCAAGGGAATGGACCGTCAGCGACGAAGGTCACGCCCCGGCCCCGACGGGTCGTCAGGCCGCGACCGGGGCGTCCACGCTGTTGTGGTCGATCGAGAGGGTGGCGCCGCCGTGGGTCTCGGTGGTGTTGCCGCGGTACTGGTGGACGCGGGCGTGCGGGGACCACTGGCCGGAGGTCAGGGCGGTGGTGGAGGTGGTGTCGGCCTTGTCGTCCCAGCGGGCGTACCAGACCGCGTCCGGCAGCGGGGAGGCCCCGGCCTTCGCGGCGGCCGCCAGGTCGGCGATGCCGGAGTCGGTGCTGGAGTAGAAGCCGGAGCGGTATCCGGCGGCGTGCAGGGCCCTGGTCCAGGAGAGGGTGAAGTCCACCACGCCCTGGGCGCAGCGCTGGTCGCCGCGCGGGTAGGACTCGATGTCCAGGTAGACCGGGCTGCCCGGGCCGAGCCCGAGGGCGCGCAGCGCGGCGGCCGCCTCGGCGGCCTCCTCCTTGCCCTGGCGGACGGCGGCGGCCGGGTCGATCCGGCGGGGCTTGCCGCCGAGGGCGGCGCAGGGGGCCTGCAGGCCGACGTGGGTGGGGATCAGCCGCCAGCCCATCGCCCGGACCTCGCGGACCCAGTCGGCGGTGAGCCGGGGCTGGGAGCAGCCGCGCTGGCTCCCGCTGACGTAGATGCCCACCGCGCCGTACGGGGAGTCCCGCTTCCAGGCCCGCATGGTCTCCAGCGGGGGCGCGGTGCAGGCGTCGAAGCCGCCGCCGGTGAAGACCTCCGCCGGGGCGAGGGAGCGCCGGGTGCGGCTCTCCGTCAGCCGGGTGCCGCGGATCACCACGGGCCGCGGCGAGGGGGCGGCCGAGCGGGAGGGGGAGGCGGCGGGGGCCTTGGCCGGGACCACGCTGGCGACGGGCACGGCGGCCGGCGCCGCGACGGGCACGGCCTCGGCGACGGGGGCGGCGGCGGGCATCCCCTCGGCAGCGACCAGCAGCACGAGCGAGGAGACGGTGAGGGCGGCCGGGGCCAGGTAGCGCATCACAACCGGGATACCTGACCAACCGTCAGGCGGAACAGCCGCCCGGCCGCGAAGTTCACCCGTTCGCACCCGGCCTGTCATGGGTTTGCCCGGGCTGCGGTCCTTACGTCACACTCCTTGGATGTCCACCGCCGACCTCGCCGCCCCCGCGGCCACCACCCCTGCCACCAGCACCGCTCCCCCGTACGGGGGCCGCACCGCCCGCGTTCCCGCGCCCCTGCTCTGCGTGGTGGCGATGTTCACCGTCCAGCTGGGCATCGCGCTCTCCAAGCCGCTCTTCGGCCAGCTCGGCGTGGGCGGCGCCACCTTCCTGCGGATCACCTTCGCGGCGGTGCTGCTGCTCGCGCTGACCCGCCCCCGGCTGCGCGGCCGCAGCGCCCGCGACCTGGGGGCCACCGCCCTGCTGGGCGCGGCCTCGGCCGGGATGACGCTGCTCTTCGCCGGCGCGGTGGACCGCCTGCCGATGGGCACCGCGGCCACCATCGAGTTCCTCGGCCCGCTCGCGGTGGCACTGGCCTTCTCCCGGCGGCTGCCGCACCTGCTCTGGGCCCTGCTGGCCGGCGGCGGAGTGGCGCTGCTCACCCTGCTCGGCGAGGGCGGCGGGCACGGCGGCGGGCTGGACCCGGTCGGCCTGCTCTGCGCCTTCGGCGCGGCCGCCTGCTACGCCGGGTACATCCTGCTGACCGACAAGGTCGGCGCCGCCTTCCAGGGCTTCCAGGGGCTGGCGGTCTCGATGGCGGTCGGCGCCGTGCTGCTGGCCCCGGTCGGGCTCGGCGGGGCCTGGTCGGGGCTCTCCTCGGCCGAGTCGCCCTGGCTGCTGCTGGCCGCCTCGGCGGGGGTGGCGCTGCTGCTGCCGGTGATCCCGTACGCGCTGGAGATGACGGCGCTGCGGCGGATGCCGCAGCGGGTGTTCAGCGTGCTGGTGAGCCTGGAGCCGGCGGTCAGCGCGCTGATGGGCCTGCTGGTGCTCGGCCAGCTGCTCGGAGCGGTCCAACTGGCCGGGATCGCCTGCGTGGTGGCCGCGAGCCTGGGCGCCACCCTGACGAGCCGTCACTGAACGGCGCGCGCCGGACGCGCCCGTGGGCGGTGCCGCGCGATGCGGCACCGCCCACGGTGCGTTCTCTCGGGAGCGAGTGACCCTTCCCACTCCTGGGAGGCCGGGCGTCGGGGTGCTCAGCTCACCCCGGCCCGGTGACCGGTCAGTGGAAGACCGGCGCGAAGACGAAGTTGAAGTCCCGGTTGCCCTGGTCGCTGAAGATGAAGCCGGTGTTGTCCTTGGCCTGCAGGTTGTTGTTCTGGTTCGACGCGCCGGAGCCGGTGGCCACCTGCTGGGTCGAGTTGTAGTTGCCGTTCACGGTTCCGAAGATGTTCCCGCTGCCGACGTTGGACACCACGCTGCTGTTGGAACCCTGCCCGGCCAGCGCGCCGTTGTCGGCCGACGCGGTGCCGGCGCAGGCGAGCAGCAGGCCGGCGGCGAGCGGGGCGCCGGCCAGCAGGCCGACCAGTCGGGTGGTGCGAGAGCGAACCATGGTGAAGCCTCCAGATAACCGCACAGATAACTGCACTTCGGGTACTGCGTGCGGGAGTTCGCGGCCAGACGAGCTCCTGCGGGCTGCGACGCCGAGGAACAGGTTTCCTTAACAAATCGACAAAGTGCCAGTATCTGGAGGGGTTTTCGCCCGTTAGCGTGATCTCGCCGACCCGCCGCATAGTCCGTGGACGCCCGGTTCGTGGGCAGGCGCACCGGCCTTCACCAGCGGCTTCCCCCGATCGGCGGCGGCTCCGAAGAGCCACCGCCCGGCGCGCACCGACACGCCGCGCGCCGCGCCCGTCAGCCCCGGCCGTGCGGGGTGAGCCAGAGCTCCGGGTCCGGGCCGACCGCCACCACCCGGGTCGGGTTGATGTTGTCGTGGGTCGCGTAGTAGTGCCGGCGGATGTGCTCGAAGTCCACCGTCTCGCCGAAGCCGGGGGTCTGGAACAGGTCCCGGGCGTAGGCCCAGAGCGCGGGGTACTCGCTCAACTTCCGGATGTTGCACTTGAAGTGGCCGTGGTAGACCGCGTCGAAGCGCACCAGCGTGGTCCAGAGCCGGATGTCCGCCTCGGTGAAGGCGTCGCCGACCAGGTAGCGCTGCTCGCGCAGCCGCTCCTCCAGCGCGTCCAGCCGGCGGAAGAGCACCCGCACGGCCTGGTCGTAGAAGGCCTGGTTGGGCGAGAAGCCCGCCCGGTACACCTGGGTGTTGACCTCCTCGTAGACGATCTCGTTGATCGCGTCGATCTCCGCCCGCAGGTGCTCGGGGTAGAGGTCGGGAGCGCCCTCGCGCTGCCACTGCTTCCACTCCGTGCCCAGGTCGAGGGTGAGGTTGGCGAAGTCGTTGTTCACCAGGAAGCCGGTCCTGGTGTCCACCAGGCCCGGCACGCTCACGCCGCCCGTGTAGTCCGGCTCGGCGGCCAGGTAGGCCTCCCGCAGCGCGTGGATGCCCAGCACCTCGTCGACGCCGCCGGCGTCGCCGTTCTCCTCGGTGAAGACCCAGTGGTACTCGCCCTCGATCATCTCCTGGACCGGGTCGGTGACGGCCAGCGAGATGACGTCCTGAAGACCCATCAACTCCCGGGTGATGACCACCCGGTGGGCCCACGGGCAGGCCCGGCTGACCACCAGCCGGTACCGGTCGGCCTCGGCCTTGACGTCGCCGTCGCCGCTGCCGTCCGCGGTGAGCCGGGTGGTGAAGTGCTGCGGAGCCCGGACGTGCTCCTTGGCCTCGCTCTGCTCGGTGGTCATGCCAGTCCCCTCCAGGTGTGCGGTCACCGCGTGGTCGGTGCGCGGTCGGTGCGCGGTCGCCGCGCTGTCACTCCAGGCCGAGTGCGGCCAACTGCTCTGCGAACGGCACGAGTTCGTCCTCGGAGGACGACCCGTGCGATGACGGCGCGGTGGGCGCGCCCAGCGCGGCGGCCAGCTCGGCCCCGCCCCGGTCGATCCGGCCGGCCAGCTCCTCGGTGCCGCTCTCCACCCCCGCGCCCCAGTCCGAGGAGGCGGCGTACACCGCCGTCGGCAGCACCACGGCGCGCAGGTAGACGAACATCGGACGCAGCGCGTGCTCCAGCGCCAGCGAGTGCCGGGTGGAGCCGCCGGTGGCGCCGAGCAGCACCGGCTTGCCGGTCAGCGCGGTGTTCTCCAGGACGTCGAAGAAGGACTTGAACAGGCCGCTGTACGAGGCGGTGAACACCGGGGTGACGGCGATCAGGGCGTCCGCCGCCGCGACCGCCTCCTGCACCTCCCGCAGCGCGGGCGTCGGGAATCCGCTGACCAGGTTCTTGGCCACGTCCACGGCCAGCTCGCGCAGCTCCACCACCCGCACCCCGACGGGCGTCAGGCGGGCGGTGGCCTCGGCCAGCCGGTCGGCCAGCAGCCGGGTGGAGGAGGGCTCGCTCAGCCCGGCCGAGACGACCACCAGGCGCTTCACCGCCCGGCCCGCCCGGCCGCCGCCACCCGGGCCTCGTGGGTCGGACCGGCCGGCACGTCCACCGGGCGGCCGACCGCGAACTCCTTGCGCAGCTCGGGGAGCACGTGCTCGCCGAGCAGGTCCAGCTGCTCCAGCACCACCTTCAGCGGGGCACCGCCGCCGTCCATCAGGAACAGCTGGCGCTGGTAGTCGCCGAAGTGCTCGCGGAAGGTCAGGGTCTTCTCGATCACCTGCTGCGGGCTGCCCACGGTGAGCGGGGTGGCCTCCAGGTAGTCCTCCAGCACCCCGCCGCGGTAGACGCCGCTGTTGTTGAAGTACGGGCGGTACGCCTTGATCGCGTCCTGGGAGCTCTTCCCGATGAAGACCTGCCCGCCGAGGCCGACGTAGGCCTGCTCGGGGCGGCCGTGGCCGTAGTGCGCGTACCTGGTCCGGTAGAGCTCGATCAGCTTCCGGAAGTGGTCGGTGGGCCAGAAGATGTGGTTGGCGAAGAAGCCGTCGCCGTAGTACGCGGCCTGCTCGGCGATCTCGGGGCTGCGGATCGAGCCGTGCCAGACGAACGGCGGCACGCCGTCCAGCGGCCGGGGCACCGAGGTGAAGCCCTGCAGCGGGGTGCGGAAGCGGCCCTTCCAGTCCACCGCCTCCTCGCGCCAGAGCTTGTGCAGCAGCGCGTAGTTCTCGATCGCCAGCGGGATGCCCTGGCGGATGTCCTTGCCGAACCAGGGGTAGACCGGGCCGGTGTTGCCGCGGCCCATCATCAGGTCCACCCGGCCCTCGGCCAGGTGCTGGAGGACCGCGAAGTCCTCGGCGATCTTCACCGGGTCGTTGGTGGTGATCAGCGTGGTGGAGGTGGAGAGGATGATCCGCTCGGTCTGCGCGGCGATGTACGCCAGCAGCGTGGTCGGGGAGGAGGTGACGAACGGCGGATTGTGGTGCTCGCCGGTGGCGAAGACGTCCAGGCCGACCTCTTCGACCTTGCGGGCGATGGCGACCGTCGCCCTGGTCCGCTCCTGCTCGGTCGGCGGGCGCCCGGTGGACGGATCGGCGGTCAGGTCGCCGACGGTGAACAGACCGAACTGCATGTCTCTCTCCATACCGACAATCGTGGGTGCTCGCGGGAACGGGCGGGAAAGCCCGGCCCGATACTTCGTCAACTGCCGCGCGGGCCCGGCCCGGAGGCTCGTCCTCCGGGCCGGGCCCGCGGCTCAGCGGATGGCCATCGCGTCCAGGTAGCCCCGCACGTTGCGGCTCGTCTCGGCGACGCTGTCGCCGCCGAACTTCTCCAGCACCGCTTCGGCCAGCACCAGGGCGGTCATCGCCTCGGCAACGATGCCCGCCGCCGGGACGGCGCAGACGTCCGAGCGCTGGTGGTGGGCCGGGGTGAACTCGCCGGTGCGGACGTCCACCGTGCGCAGCGCGTGCGGCACGGTGGCGATCGGCTTCATCGCCGCCCGCACCCGCAGCGCCTCGCCGGTGGAGATGCCGCCCTCCACCCCGCCCGCCCGGGCCGAGGCCCGGCGGATGCCGGCCGGGGTGGGCACGATCTCGTCGTGCGCCTGCGAGCCGGGCAGCCGGGCCAGGTCGAAGCCGTCGCCGACCTCCACGCCCTTGATCGCCTGAATGCCCATCAGGGCGGCGGCCAGGCGCGCGTCCAGCCGGCGGTCCCAGTGCACGTGCGAGCCCAGGCCCACCGGCAGGCCGTACGCCAGCACCTCGACCACGCCGCCCAGGGTGTCGCCGTCCTTGTGTGCCCGGTCGATCTCGTCCACCATCCGGGCCGAGCTCTCCGGGTCCAGGCAGCGGACCGGATCGGCGTCCAGGTACGGCTGGTCCTCCGGCTTGGGGGACAGCCAGGACGGGGCGGTCGCCCGGCCGAGACCGACCACGTGCGAGACCACCTCGATCCCGGCGGCGGCCCGCAGGAAGGACTTGGCCACGGCGCCGAGCGCGACCCGGGCCGCGGTCTCCCGTGCCGAGGCCCGCTCCAGCACCGGCCGCGCCTCGTCGAAGCCGTACTTCTGCATGCCCGCCAGGTCGGCGTGGCCCGGCCGGGGCCGGGTCAGCGGCTCGTTCCGGGCCAGGCCCGCGAGGACCTCCGGGTCGACCGGGTCGGCCGACATGACCTGCTCCCACTTGGGCCACTCGGTGTTGCCGACCAGGACGGCCACCGGGCTCCCGATGGACTCGCCGTGCCGGACGCCGCCGAGCAGGGTGACCTCGTCCCGCTCGAACGCCATCCGGGCGCCCCGGCCGTGGCCGAGGCGGCGGCGGGCCAGCTCGTCCGCCACCGCCGAGGTGGTCACCGGCACGCCGGCCGGCAGGCCCTCCAGGGTGGCCAGCAGGGCCGGACCGTGCGACTCGCCCGCGGTCAGCCAGCGCAGCCCGCCCACGGTCACCGGCCTTCGCCGGCGGCCCGGCGGCCGATCACCGGCGGCTCGATGACGGTGCCGTCACCGACCCGGGTGCCGTGCAGCCACTGCACCTTGTCGTGCAGCTGCTCCGGGGTGAGCGAGGCGAGCAGCGCGTTGCGGGCCTTGGCGGCCTCGCCGATCGGGTGGTACAGCTGCTTGCCCATCTCCCGGGCGACCAGCTGGGTGGCGGCGGTGCGCTCGCGGCGCTCGCCGTTGAACTTCTCGAAGCGCTGCGGGAACTCGCAGGCCTCGGTGCCGATCACCTGGCCGAGCACCACCGCGTCCTCGACCGCCTGGCAGGCGCCCTGGGCGGCGTACTGGAGCATCGGGTGCGCGGCGTCGCCGATCAGCACCACCCGGCCGTCGGTCCACTTCTCGACCGGGTCGCGGTCGCAGAGCACCCAGGCCTTCCAGTCCTCGCCGAGCTCCAGCAGCCGGCGCGGGATCTCGCCCAGGTCGGGGAACTCGTTCAGCACGAAGTCCTTCTCGGCCGGGGCGCCGATCACCGCCTCCTGGGCGTCGTCGTCCCGGGTGGCGGCCAGGTTGAAGTACTTGCCGCCGCCGATCGGGTAGTGGACGAAGTGCCACTTGGGGCCGGCCCAGAGGGTCACGGTGTTCCAGCGCAGCTCCTCGGGCACCTTCTCCATCGGGATGACGGAGCGGTAGATGGTGTGCCCGGAGACCTTCGGGAAGCCGTCGCCGACCAGCTGCTTGCGGACGAAGGAGTTGATGCCGTCGGCGCCGATCAGCGCCTCGCCCCGCACCTCCTCCCCGGAGGCCAGCACCGCGGTGACGCCCTCGGCGTCCTGACGGTAGCTCAGCAGCTGGGAGTCGGTGCGCAGCTCGATCGCGTCCGAGGCGCGGGCCGCGTCCAGCAGCGGGGCGTAGATGTCGATCCGGTGCACCACCGCGTACGGGTTGCCGAAGCGCTCCCGGTACTCGCCGGTCAGCGGCATGGTGGCCACCAGCTCGGAGGTGGTGCCGTCCATGAAGCGCAGCTCGTCGATGTGCACGGCGCGGGAGCGGACCTCGTCGCCGACGCCCAGCACGTCCAGGGCGTGGAAGGCGTTCGGGCCCAGCTGGATGCCGGCGCCGAGCTCGGTGAAGGTGTCACGGGCCTCCAGCACCACCACCTGGTGCCCCTGGCGGGAGACGCTCAGCGCGGTCGCCAGACCGCCGATGCCACCGCCGGCTATCAGGATCTTCGCCATCTGGCTGTTCTGCCTTTCGGGTTGGTCGGGTTGACGGTCCGTCGGATCCCGCTCAGGGACCGAACAGCCGGTGGAGCTCCCGGTGGGATCCGGGGAAGGTGCGGTCGGTGCGGGACGGGTGGTCCGAGGCGTTGGCGGTCGGGGCGGTCTGGGTCATCGGCGCGCCCTCGCCGGCTCGTGGCCCAGCGGGCCGTCCGGGGCCGGGCCGGGAGCCGCCCCGGCAGGAGCGGCTCCGTCCGCGGCGGCCCGGGCGGCCCTGGCCTCGGTGAGCCGTGCCAGTACCGACTCCAGGAGTTCGGTCCGGGTCCGGCGCAGCCCGGCCAGGGCCTCCCGCTCCAGTTCGGTGAGCAGCCCGGCCAGGTCGAGGCCGAACCACTCCAGGTAGCCCAGCACCCGCTCGGCGTCGGCGTACCCGGCGGCGAACCGCTGGGCCGGGGCCGGCCGGCCGTGGTCGCGGACCTCGGCCAGGGTCGCCTCGGTGACCGCGGTCACCGAGTTGGGCGCGACCAGCTCGTCCACGTAGCGGGTGCCGCGCCGCCCGGAGGGCTCCCGCACCTCGGTGCGGGACCAGAGCAGGCGCTGCGGCCGGGCGCCGAGCGCGGCCAGCACCGTCCAGCGCTCCGAGCCGAACTCCCGCTCGTAGCGCCGGTAGGCGATCCGGGCCAGCGCCGGGCCGGCCTGGCCCCGGAAGGCCTTGGCCTCCTCGGTGCCGACCGCCTCCAGAGCGTGGTCCACCACGGCGTCCAGCAGGCCGACCGGCACCTCGGCCACCGAGTTGATCCGGGAGACGTCCCGGCCCTGCTCGGCGGCCAGCTCCAGGCCGGTCACGAAGGCCTCCAGCACCTGGCCGTACCGCTCGGGCGAGAGCACCAGCGAGACGTGCACGCCGATCCCCTCGGCCAGGCAGCGGGTGACGGCGGGCAGCGCCTCGGTCGTGGCCGGCAGTTCGACCAGCAGGTTGGGGCGGTCCACCGCCTGGTGCAGGGTCCGCGCCTCGGCCAGCGCGGCCAGCGTGCCGCGGGCGAAGGCCGGGTCGACGGCGGCCGAGACCAGACCGTCCAGGCCTGCGGTGCACCGGTGGACCGGGTCCAGCAGTTCACAGGCCCGCCGCAGGTCACGGACCGTCAGTTCGCGCAGCGCGACGGTCGCGGAGGCACCCCGGGCGGCCAGTTCGGCCAGCTGCTGGTGGTACGCCGGGCCCGTCCCGGGCGCGGCGAGCGCCCCGGCCACGGACCGGTCGCCGACCAGGGCGGCCAGGCCCCCGTCGGCCAGCCGGTCGCGGCCGAGGCCGTCCAACCAGAGCGAGACGCCCTCCTCGGAGAGCCGCCGCAGGATGCCCGTCATCAGGCGGTGGCCCCGCCGTCGAGCACCAGGTCGTGGCCGACCACGAAGCTGGACTCGTCGCCGGAGAGCCAGAGCACGGTGTCCGCGATCTCCTCGGTCCGGGCGACCCGGCCGATCGGGACGCCGTTGCGGACCCGCTCGTCCCGCTGCTCCTCGGTCTCGTTGTAGCGGCGGCCCTGGTCGGTGTCGACCGTGCCGGGGCTGATCGCGTTGATCCGGATGCCCTCCTTGATGTACTCGCGGGCGGCGGTCCGGGTCAGGGTGGAGAGCGCGGCCTTCGAGGCGGCGAAGGCGCCGAAGCCGGGGATCCGGCCGTGGATGCCGATGTTGGCCGCGGTGTTCACGATGACGCCGCCGCCGTGCTCGCGCATGTGGGCGATCTCGTGCTTCATCAGCAGCCACGCACCGGTGAGGTTGGTGGACAGGATGTCGCCCCAGACCGCCTCGCAGACCTCGGCGAGCGGGCTCGGACGGCCCATCACACCGGCGTTGTTGAAGGCGATGTGCAGGCCGCCGTGCCGATCCACGGTGGACTGCACCAGCTTGATGACGTCCATGCCGTGCGTGACGTCGGCGCGGATGCAGTCGGCCTTGCCGCCCGCCTCCTCGATCAGGGCCACGGTCTCCCGCAGCTCGCTCGGCTCGCGGCCGGCCACCATCACGGTGGCGCCCTCCCGGGCGAAGGCCAGCGCGGTGGCACGGCCGATGCCGGACCCGCCACCGGTGACCAGGGCGACCTTGCCGTCGAATCGTGCGGTCATCAGGTTCCTCCTGTGGATGTGCAAGTACCGGTCGTTCAGGCGGCGTTGATCAGCTCGACGGTCCCGACGGTGGCCCGGATCTCGTCGATCGCGGCGCGCAGCGCATCGGTGAAGTAGGCGTCCGCGGCCTCCAGGAACCTGCTCTCCCGGACGGCTCGCTCGACCCCCTCGGGAGCCAGGTCCACCGAGATGGTCAGCGCCAGCGAGCCGTCCTCGGTGCGGTCGATCCGGTTGCTGATCGCCTGTATCTCCGGGTCGCCGGGCTGGCGGTAGACGATCTCGTCACCGGGCTCTATCTCGATGCGCTGGAACACGGTGCGGCCGTCCCGGACGATGCTCCGGTGGAATCCGCCGGGAAAGCGGTCGAGTACGGTGCACTCGGTGATCGCGGGAACGTAGGGGACGGGATTCTCGGCCTTGGCCATCAACTGGCTCCACAGCCCGTGCGCGTCCATCCGTGCTGGCCCGGACGTCGTCCCGGAATTGACCGGTACCGTCCAGGAGATCGTCACCGTCGACATCCGCTGCCCCTTCGCCGGGTAATTCGAACCGTTCTCCTTTCGAGAACTCTGGGCCAGCCCTCTGGACTGCGGCAATGAGGGTCCCCTGACTTCGTCAGCTGCCCGAAAAGCGGGCAGCGCAGCGATTACGGGAATTCCGCATCCGCTGCGCTGCCAGGTGGTGACGGTCCGTCAGGACGCCGCGAGGCCGACCTTCAGGGCTGCGGCGATCCGGACCGTGCGACGGGCCTGGTGGCCGATCGCGGCCAGGTTCTCGTCGTTCGGGGTGCCCACCCCGTTGTTCGACACGTGGCTGGTGCCGTACGGGTTGCCGTTGGTCGGCGCGAACTGCACCTCGTGGGTGTAGCCGGGCGGGACGATGACGGCGCCCCAGTGGTAGAAGGTGTTGTTCAGCGCCAGCAGGGTGCTCTCCTGGCCGCCGTGCAGGGTGGAGGTGGAGGTGAAGGAGGAGACCACCTTGTTCACCAGCTTGCCCTGGAACCACAGGCCGCCCGTGGTGTCGATGAACTGCTTGAGCTGGGCGGCCGGCAGGCCGAAGCGGGTCGGGGTGCCGAACAGGATCGCGTCGGCCCACTCCAGGTCGGCCAGGGTGGCCACGGGCACGTCCTTGGTCGCCTCGTGGTGGTCCGCCCACTCCTGCTTCGCAGCGACCACGGCGGCCGGGGCGAGCTCGGCGACCTTGCGCAGCCGGACCTCGGCCCCCGCCTTCGCCGCGGCCGAGGCGGCCTCCTCGGCCAGCTTGTGGACGTGGCCGGTGGACGAGTAGTAGATGATGGCGACGTTGGTCACGGTCGCTACTCCATTCCCGGTGGGTCCGTCCTGCGGGGCGGCCGGGGCCTCCCCCGACGCGCACGACTCTCCCGCGCGGGCGCACCGACCGGCAACCGTGAGCGGCCCACTCCATCACCTTGTGGCGACTTGGCACTGACGGCGGCCCGGTCCGTCAGTCCGTCCGGTTCCGCGGAAGTCCTCCGGCGGATTCCCGGAGGTGTCAGTAGATCTCCATCTGCCCCATCATCCCCATCGCTCCGTGGTCGAACATGTGGCAGTGGTAGGGGAAGACGCCGCGGTAGCTGTTGAAGGTGACCAGCAGCTTGACCGTCTCCCCCGCCAGCACCTGGACGGTGTCCTTGAGCCCGGCCTCGGCCGCGGCCGGCGGCGTGCCGTTGCGCTCCAGGACGCGGAACTGCACCAGGTGCAGGTGGAAGTTGTGCGGGGCACGGGTGTTGGTGTTGCTGACGGTCCAGACCTCGGTCGAGCCCCAGGGGATCCGCACGTCGATCCGGGCCGGGTCGTAGGTCTGCCCGTTGATGGTGGCCCGCGGGTCGGGCCGGCCGTCCTCGTCCATCCGCAGCTCGAAGCTGCGGTTCGCGGTGGCGGGCGGCGGGGTCGGCAGGGTGGTCAGCCGGTCCGGCACGGTGGAGCCGTCGGCGGCGGTCCTGACCACGTCGAAGCGCATGACCTTCCCGACCTGGTCGGCCGGGCCGGGCCCGAGGGCGTTCTGCAGCACCAGCTGGGTACCGACCGGGTAGCGGGAGAAGTCGATCACGACGTCGGCCCGCTCCCCGGGCGAGACCGCCAGCACCGGGGTCACGTTCGGCCGCTCCAGCAGGCCGCCGTCCGAGCCGATCTGGGTGAAGGCGCTGCCGTCGGAGAGGTTGAGCAGGAGGAAGCGGACGTTGGCCGAGTTGACGATCCGGAAGCGGTACTTGCGGGCCGCCACCCGGAAGTACGGCCACGGCGAACCGTTCACCGTGATGGTGGTGCGGTTCATGAAGTCGTCCATGACGTAGACGAGTTGGCCGTTCTCGTCGTAGCGGCCGTCCCGGATCACCAGCGGCACGTCGTAGGCGCCGGAGGGCAGGCCGAGCGCCTGCTCGGCGTCGTCGTTGATCACGTAGACCGAGGAGAGTCCGCGGTAGACGTTCTCCGACTCGACGTGGTGCGCGTGGTCGTGCGTCCAGAGCGTCGTGGCCCGCTGGTTGTTCGGGTAGGTGTACACCTTGCTGGCCCCGGGCGCGATGGTGTCCATCGGCGAGCCGTCGCTGTCCATCGGGACGTCGGCGCCGTGCAGGTGCACCGAGACCGGCACGTCCAGCTGGGTTGGTCTGACGGACCACCACCCGGGTGCCGCGCCTGGCCCTGATGGTCGGGCCGGGCACCAGACCGTTGTAGCCGTAGAACTCGGTCTGCTTTCCGGGCACGACCTCCTTGAGCACCTTCTTCATGGTGACCAGGTAGTAGTCGGTGGTGCCGCTGGAGAGCAGCGGCGAGAGCACCGGCGGCACCGTGAGCGGGACCGCGAACTGCGGGATCACCGCCGGCGCCCCGATCGCACCGGGCACCGCGCCCGCCCCCGGCTCGGCGGCCTCGGCGGCCCGCGAGCCGAACACCGGGCTGGCCAGTCCGGCCGCCCCGACCACCCCCGTGGTGATCGCTCCGGCCTTGAGCGCGTTCCTACGTGACAGCATCGGTTCCCCGTTCCCGTTGCGTCGACGGCGCGTCGACTAGGCTCGGACGACCAGTTCGATCATCCACTGGGAAGCGTGCGGATTCTCCGTACGACCTATCAAACGCAGGTTCGAGACCATGTCAGCTGCTTGATTGACAGGCAAAATGGCATGGTGAGCATGACAATCAACGATGCGTGACGGAGTGGGGGTCAAAAGCCGTCAGGTCGTCCCCGAACGTGACTCTGTGTCAGGCGGCCCACCCGCTTCCGGTCCACCGCTACCTAAGCTGGGCGGTAACCGGGACAGTGAGTGGAACCTGCCCGTCCGGTAGGCCGTTCCCCCTGGCGAAAGGAGCACGACGATGCGCATCGAACAGCCCCCCGTGCTGGAGAGCAGCACGCCGCCCCGCCAGGCCGCCCGACGCACCGCGGTGCTCGGCTCACCCGTCGGCCAGTCGATCACCGCGGCGCTGCACCGAGCCGGGCTGACCGCCATGGGCCTGGACTGGTCGTACCAGAACATCGAGTGCGACGAGACCGAACTCCCCGGCGTGCTGGCCGGTCTGGAGAGCGGCTGGGCCGGCTTCGCGCTCGGCATGCCGCTCAAGCGCTCGGTGCTGCCGCTGATCGACGAGGTCTCCGACCTCGGGCTGGACGTCGGCGGGGTGAACACCGTGGTGTTCCGCCGCGGCCGCAGCCACGGGGAGACCACCGACGTCTACGGCATGCTGACCGCGCTGCGCGAGGCCGGGGTCACCTCACCCGGCTCGGCGGTGGTGCTCGGCGGCGGAGCCACGGCCTGCTCGGCACTGGCCGCGCTGCGCGAACTCGGCGTGCTGGAGCCCTCGGTGGTGGTCCGCGACCGAAGCCGCGCGACCGAGGCCACCGCCGCGGCCGGCCGCCTGGGCATCGCCGTGGACGTGCACACCTTCGGCGGCCTGGAGGCCCTGCTGCCCGGGGCCGGCCTGGTGATCTCCACCCTGCCTGCCGGGGCCGCCGACACCTTCGCCGCCGCCGTGATGCACTCCCGGGCCGCCGTCTTCGACGTCGTCACCTCGGCCTGGCCGACCAGGCTGGTCAAGGCGGCCGGCTTCGCGGGCTCCACCGTCGTGGACGGCGTCTCCTTCGCGGTCCACCAGGCCGCCCGTCAGCTGGAGCTGCTCACCGGCCGGAGCGACGTGCCGATCGCGGCGCTGCGCCGCGCGGCCCAGGAGGAGCTGCTCCGCCGCGCGGACTGACCCGCCCCGCCCGTCCGGGCCGACCCGCTCCCGGGAGGCCCGGACGGTCCGTCGGGCGGGGTGGCCGTCGCACGACCGTGCGCAGGCCACCCCGCCCGTCGCCGTCTCCCGCCCCCGGGCCGCCATCAGGCCGACAGCTCCTGCGACTTGTCGAAGCCCTGGCGCCGCGCGGTGGAGAGCACCGAGATCGCGTGGGCCACCGAGCACAGGGTGGCGTGCCGGTGCCAGCCGGCGTAGGAGCGTCCCTCGAAGTCCCGCATCCCGACCCGGCCGGAGACCTCGGCGAAGTCCTTGGCGACCCGCCGGGTGAGCCGGCCCAGCCGCAGCAGTGCGACCGGCGGCACGTCCACCAGGTTGGAGAGCCAGAGCTCGGCGGGCTTGCCCTTGGAGCCCGACCAGCCGCCGACCAGGGCCAGCGCGCGCTCCGGCGGCACCATCATGCCGGGGCGCCGGACCGTCGGCATGGTCACCCTGGTCCCGCTGACCAGGATCGAGCGGGTGATCGAGTAGTCCGGGTCCACCCAGCCCACCGGCCGGGAGAAGCGCTTCGCCCACTCGATCAACTGCTGGGCCTGGAAGACCCGTTCGCCGCGCCCCGGCAGGCTGCCGTCGAAGCCGACCAGCCTGGTCGACCCGCTCACCCGCATCACGAACGGGACCCCGCGCCGGCAGAACTCCTCGACCAGGGTGGCGGCGTCCAGCTCGCGGGCGTCCAGCACCGCCGGGCGGCGGCGCAACCCCCAGTCGGGAGCGGCCAGTTCGACCACGCTGTTGACGGCACAGAGCTCCGGAGTGGTGGCCGAGACCTCGTCCGGGATCTTGGCGCGCTTGCGCCGCTCCTCGTTGGCCAGCCAGTCGGCCGGCAGTACCAGGCCCCAGTTGACCGGTGCGCTCATGTCCTCGCTGGCGAGCCACACCCCGTACGCCTGCTGGCTGTTGACGACCCGTCCGAGCTCGGTCCGGAAGGACTCCTCGACCCCGACCGAGTGCTCGCCGGCCTTGGGGATGGCCATCGAGTTGAGCACCCAGGCCTGCGGCAGCAGCACCCGGTCCAGGTGCTTGGCCAGCGCCTGGCGGACCGGCCCCCACCGCCAGGACGAGTCGCTGATGAAGTGGTGCAGGCTCTGCTCTGCGGCTCCGTACCCGGCCACCGCCGCCAAGGCCCGCATGGACTTGCGGCCCTGCACCGACAGTAAGCCCGAGATGTACCACTCCCCGCGGGCACGCTGGTCGCGACGCTTCAGCGAAGCCAGCATCCGGCGGGAGAACTCCGTGACGAAGTCGTCCGCCACGTCACCCCAGATGTGCTCAGGAACGTTCTTCTCGCTAACACCTTCCACAGCCCCCGTCCCCTCCTCCGTGGTCACCGTCCGGTGGGGCGCCGGGCGGCGCCGCGCAGCCAGACAGCAGATGCTGGTGATGGATACAGTACAGAACCGACTGGTTGGTTTTGCTGACTCCGTCATCTTACGCACCGCCAGCGCAAGGTCACCAGAGGAAACATGACAGACCTTAGAAATACCGGGTAAGCGGTTTGTTACGCTATTCCGGAAGATGAACACTCAGCAAACCGGGGCTTCGCGCGGGGCCACCGGCGCCACCAGGGAGGAGCCTTGATGGCCCGTCAGGAACGCGCCGAACGCACCCGCATGGTCCTGATCAGGGCAGCAGCCGCCTCGTTCGACCAGGTGGGCTTCGCGATGACCGGCCTGAACGACGTGACCCGGCCGACCGGGATCTCCAAGGGAGCGCTCTACTTCCACTTCGGCTCCAAGGAGTTGCTCGCCGAGGCGGTCATGGCCGAGTCGCGGCACGGACTCCGTGAGGTCGTCCGCCGGGCCCGGCGTGCGGGCGGCTGTCCGCTGCAGTACCTGATCGACCTCAGCCACGGCCTGGCGCACCTGCTGGCCACCGACATCGTCTTCCGGGCCGGCCTGCGGCTCACCGACGACAACGGACTGACCGAGCAGCAGCGACCGAACCCCCATCCGGCCTGGATCCGCCTGATCACCCGTCAGCTCTCCCGCAGCGCCTCGGCGGGCCGCATGCACCCCGAGGCCGGGGTCGAGGAGGCGGCCGGGCTGCTCGCCGCCGCCACCGCGGGGGTGGAGATCATCGCCCGGCGCGACCGGGACTGGCTGGAGCCCAAGGTGATCACCCGGCTCTGGCAGGCCGTGCTCCCGCTGCTGGTCCCCGCGGAGCAGCTGGACGACATCCGCACCTCGCCCCGTCCCTCCGTGGACGTTCCGGCCGGGGATCCGATCGGCGATCCGATCGCGGCCTCCGTCGCGGGGCGGGCAGGCCACTCGGCCCGCTGACGTGCCGTTCCGACGGAGTGTCTGCCCCTCCGCCTTCCCGACGCCGCCCCGTGCTCAGTCCTGGCCGGCCATCGCCAGCACCCTGGCCCCCCGGCCGGATGCCGCGTCGAGCCGCACCAGGGTGGCCGGCAGTGCGATGGTCGGCAACAGGTGCCGCCAGAGCACCGAGACCCGCTCCTCCATGTCGGCCAGGTTGGTGGCCGCCTGGGAGAAGGTCTGCACCCCGGCGAAGCTGGCGACCAGCATTTCGGCCGTCTCCTTGGCGTCCACCTGCGCCAGCACCTCCCCCAGCCCCTTCGCCTTCTCCAGCAGACCACCGCACACCCCGGCCCAGGCCAGTAGCGGATTGCTGTCGGAGAAGTCGACCGAACCCCGCTCCATGGCCAGCCGCAGGCCGGCCCGCAGCAGCGGCGAGACGGGAAGCATGTGAGCCACCGCCATCGTCAGGTCGATCAATTCCTGGAGCTTCGAGACGTTCTCCGGAATGTCCAGATAGACGGTCTGTTCCTGGAGCACGCCCCGGGCCAACTCCTCCTTCGACGGAAAGTGGAAGTAGAGGGCGCCCTTCGTCACCTGGGCCCTGACCAGGATCTCCTTGATCGAGGCGGCGTCATATCCGTACTCGTCGAACACCTGGGCCGCGCCGAGCAGGATGCTCCTCCTGGTCTGGACTGCCCGTTCCTGCTGTGCCATGGGCTGGCTCTCTCCCGTCTTACTTTGATCCGTTCATGACAGGCATTGGACTGCTGTCGGAGTTCGAGGTATCAGGGTCTACAAATAAACCGGCTGCCCTGTATTGTAAGTGCCTGCTGCGCGTCGTCGCCCGTCTGCTGACAGTGATCCTTTGGGGGGGACCATGTCTGACCTGCTCTCGGCCACCGCACTCGGAGTCGAGGCGGTGCACCGCCCGACAAGCACCACTTCCTTGCACTCCCTACTGGCCCCACCTGCGTCTTTCACCACCACTGTGCCCAAGGAGCTGGTGCACCGCGCCGCCGTGGCCGAGGTCCTGCTGACCCGCTGGCGCCGGATCGACGACCGGTTCTTCTCGGTCTCGGCCCAGTGGCCCCGCGGTCACAGCTTCTTCGGCTCGCCCGACGGCCTTCACCACGACTCCACTCTCATAGCAGAAACCATCCGGCAGGTTGGTACTCTACTCGCCCACGCTGAGTTCGCCGTACCTCTCACGAGCCGTTTTCTGCTGCACGACCTGGAGTTCACCGCGGTACTCCACCAGCTCACCGTCCGTGACACTCCGGCCGAGCTGGAGGTGCTGGTCAGCACGACGGTGACCAGGCAGCACGGGCGCCGGGTGGCCGGTCTGCGGTACCAGATGACGCTGCTGAGGGACGGTCAGATCGCCGCCGTCGCCAACGTGAGCGCCACCTTCATGAGCCCCGAGGTCTACCGCCGGGTCCGGGAGAACCGGGTGGTGTCACCGCTCGTCCACGTGCAGCCGACCCCGCCGGTGGATCCCGCCCTGGTCGGCCGGCTCTCCCCGGCGGACGTGGTGCTCTCGGCCACCGGTGAGCGGGACCGTTGGCAGCTGCGGCTGGACACCCGGCACCCGGTGCTCTTCGACCACCCCGGCGACCACGTCCCGGGCATGGTGATGCTGGAGGCGGCCCGGCAGGCGGCCCGGATCATGGTGCCGGAGGCGGCCCTGGTCTCCTCGGCCAGCTCGGAGTTCAGCCACTACGTGGAGTTCGACGCGCCCTGTTTCGTCGAGGCGGTCGAGCTGCCCGTCGAGCACCCGAACCGGCGCACCGTCTCGGTCCGCGCCGAGCAGGGGGGCCGGACGGTCTTCGCCAGCACGCTGACCGTGCCCACCTGTCTGCTCCGCGGCAGCCGCACCGGTGCCGTCTCCTCGTCCGGCCGCGGCCGGGTCACCGCCGAGCTCAGCCACCCGTGGGTGTGCAGCCCGGCCTGACGCCGCGTCACGCCCGCCTCTTCGGCCTCAGCTCCACAGCCTCCCGGTGGCGGCCTCCTCGTCCACCGCGCGCACCAGTGCCTCGTCCACCTCGGCAGGTTCCGCCGCCAGGTGCCGCACCCCGGCCTCCCGCATCAGCCGCGGTTGGAAGCCGTGCTCGAACCCGCTCGGGTGACCGATGAACGCCGTCCCCAGCCCACGGGCGACCTCGGCCACCCGGGCCACGTCGTCGACGAAGAGCACCTCGTCGTGGCGCAGCCCCAGCACGTCCACGACGATCTCCCGGACACCGGGGCGGAATCCGTCGGTGCACACATAGCCCGGATCGTCGAACAGTGCGGTGTGCTCGCCGAGTTCGCGCTCGAAGTGGGCCCTCGACAGGCCGCCGTAGCAGACCGTCCGCAGGCCCAGGGCGCGCAGCCGGGCCACCATCTCGGGTGCGCCGTCGAGGACTTGGAGCGGGCGCCGGGCCAGGTACTCCTCGCGCTCCCGGAAGTAGACCTCCAGGACGCGCTCCACCGGCCAGTCCAGGCCGGCCGCCTCGGCGGCGGCGGCGGCAGCGCTGCGCTGGTCCTGCGAGAAGATCCGGCGCTCCACCTCCGCGGTGTACGCGCCGCCCCGGCTGGTGACGAAGTGGTGGATCACCGGACTGAAGGTGTCGTCGAGCATCACACCGTCGATGTTGACGGCGGCCGCACGCAGCCGCCGGAGCGGCTCAGCCGCCATCGGCCCCTCCCCGATCGGATCGGCCGCCAGTCTACGACCCGGGGCGGGGCCTCCTGCCAGAGCACCGTCAACTCAGCCGCGCTCTACGTCACTTCGACCGACGCTCTCCGGCCGGTCGGGCCCGGGCGGGGCCCTGAGCGGGCAACCGAGCGGCCGTCAGCCGAACGCCAGGCCGAGTCCGGCCAGACCGGCCAGCCGGTGCTCGGCCCCCAGCACGCCGGCCTCGACGTCGAAGGCCCAGCGGTGGGTGGGCGGGTACCCGATGAGTTCGGCGGCCCGGGGCGGGAGCGGACGCCCCGCCGCCTCGGCGGACTCCCAGAGGAAGACCGCGCCCCAGCGGTTGGCCTCCAGGTCGGAGATCCAGCTCTTGTGGACCAGCCCGGGGTGACCGGTGAAGCGCTCGACCGCCTCGTCCCGCAGGAAGGCCCGCAGCTCCTCGATGCCCGCCTTCGACTCGGCGAGGTCCCACCAGACCACGACAACGCGCATGTGACTGCTCCAACTCGGCCGGATCGGTTCGTGGAAGGCCTTCGTGCGGGGCGGCCGGGGAGGGGGGCCGCCCCGCACGGGTCGGGGGTGGTCCGGGCTCAGGAGGCGAGCAGCGAGACCAGGGTGTCGGTGATGATGTGCAGGCCGTCCTGGCTCAGCACCGACTCGGGGTGGAACTGCATGGAGCGGAAGCCGGGCCCGCGCAGCGCGTGCACCTGGCCGTTGGCCGGGTCGCGGCTGACCTCCACCTCGGCCTCGGCCCCGCCGTCGCCGAGCGGGAGCCGCAGCAGGTCCCGCTCGGAGTGCCCGGCGAAGGTGTTGTAGAAGCCGACCAGCTCGGTCCGGCCGAACAGGTCGATCTTCTTGGCCACGCCCTGGTTGGGCATGTCCCGGCGGACCAGGTCCAGGCCGAGCACCGCGCAGAGCACCTGGTGGCTCAGGCAGACCGAGAGGAAGGGCGTGCCCGAGGCCAGCAGCCGGCGGGTGGCGCCGTGCAGGTGGGCGATCTTCGGGTGGTCCACCTCCTGCGGGTCGCCCGGGCCGGGACCGAGCAGCACCAAGTCCCAGTCCTCGTCCAGCGAGTACTCCTCGTCGAACCGACGCAGCGTCACCTCCAGCCCCAGCGACCGGAGTTGGTGGTCCCACATGGCGGTGAAGGTGTCCTCGGCGTCCACCACCAGGACCCGGCGGCCGGCCAGCCCGGGGACGGGGCGCTTACGCTCCGCGGTGTCCTCCAGCCAGAACGGCGCCAGCGCGAGGTTGCGCTGGGCCAGGGCGGCCAGCACGTCCGGGTGCCGCGCGAAGCGCACCGGCTCGGCCGGGGCGGCGGCGCCCGCCGGGCGGGTGGCGAACGCGGCCAGCAGGCCGGCCGCCTTGGCCGCCGTCTCGGCGACCTCGGACTCCGGCCGGGAGTCGCGGACCAGGGTGGCGCCGACGCCGATGCTCAGGCGACCGGCGGCGGATATCTCGGCGGTGCGGATCAGGATCGAGGAGTCCAGGGTGCGACCGCCCTCCGCGTCGCGGCCGATCAGCGCGACCAGGCCGCTGTAGTAGCCGCGGCCCTTGGGCTCGTAACGCTTGATCACCTTGGCCGCGCTCTCCAGCGGGCTGCCGGTGACGGTGGGGGCGAACAGCGTCTCGCGCAGGATCTCCCGCGGGTCGCGCGAGGTCTCGCCCTCGATGAAGTACTCGGTGTGCGCCAGACGGGCCATCTCCATCAGGTGCGGGCCGGTCACCCGGCCGCCCGACTCGGTGATCCGGGCCATCATCTTGAGCTCTTCGTCGACCACCATGTAGAGCTCGTTCGCCTCCTTGGGGTCGGCCAGGAAGGAGAGCACGCCGGTGAGTTCGGGCCCGCCGGCCGGGTAGCGGTAGGTACCGCTGATCGGGTTCATCACCGCGACGCCGCCCGAGAGGCTGATGTGCCGCTCGGGGGTGGCGCCGACGAAGGTGCGCTCACCGGTGTCGATGACGAAGGTCCAGTAGGCGCCGCGCTCGCGCTCCAGCAGACGGCGGAAGAAGGTGAGGCCGGCCGCCGGGGTGTAGTCGGTGATGTCGGCGACGAAGGCCCGCCGGATCACGAAGTTGGCGCCCTCGCCGTTGCCGATCTCCTCGGCCAGGATCTGCCGGACCACACCGGCGTACTCCTGGTCGTCCACGTCGAACGCGCCGTTCGCCAACTCGATCGCCTGGTCCGGGAGTTGTGCGATCACCTGGTCGAGCGGCAGCGAGGCCTGCTCCCGCACGGCGAGCGCCAGCAGCGGCGCCCCGTCGTCGGCGGCGGCGAAGCCGCGCTCGGCGATCTGGCGGTAGGGCACCAGGGCGAGCACCTCGTGCTCGGCCCGGCCGGTGGCGGTCGGCTCCCCTTCGGCCAGCGGGATGTCGGCCAGCCGGGCGACCTCGGCCACCTCTCCGCCGAGCAGGTCCACCCGGCCCGGCCCGCCGGCCTCCGGCCGGTACAGCAGGGCGTAGCCGGACTGCCGCCCGGAGAGGATCCGCTCCAGCAGCTCTTGCCCGGCCTGACTGTCCGTCATGTTGCTTTCCTCCATTGTCCGTTGGCGCCGCTTCTGGTGCTTGCTCCGTCGCGTTCCGGCCCCGTCCGCTCAGTCCAGGTCGGCGAGCACGGCCTTGGTGGTGACCGCCATCGCGCAGCGCTCGGCGGCGTACTTGAGCGCCATCCGGTGGTAGTCGAGCGTGAAGTCGGCGATCGCGTCGCCGACCAGGAACGGCTGGATGTCGTGGGTGTAGGCGTCGAGGGTGGTGGCCAGCACGCCGATGTGGGCGTAGACCCCGCAGACGACCAGCTGGTCCCGGCCCTGCTCGCGCAGGAACTCCAGCAGCTGGGTGCGGTGGAACGCGCTGTAGCGCCACTTGGTCAGCACCAGGTCGCCCTCGGCCGGGGCGATCGGCTCGACCACCTGCTTGTGCTCGGCGTCGATGGTCATCCCCGGGCCCCAGAAGTCCTTGAGCAGGCCGCGCTGTTCGGGCGTCATGCCGCCGGGCTGGGCGGTGTACGCGACCGGGATGCCGAGCTCGGCGGCGCGGTCCCGGAGCAGGGTGGCGTTGGCCACCAGCTGGGTGACCGGGGACTCGCCAGCCTCGAAGGGCTTGAGGAAGTACTTCTGCATGTCGTGGATCAGCAGCACCGCGCGGGCCGGGTCCACGGTCCACTGGACGGTGTTCTCCGGCAGGTCGCCCTGCTGGGGCATCGGGTACGGGCTGATGGTCGGGATCCCCATGACGCTTGTCCTCTCAACTCTGCTGTTCCGTACGGTTGCCGACGCGGCGTCGGGGCGGCTGCGGGCCGGTGGGACGACCCGCAGCCCCGGCGGCCGGCGGTGGGGCGCCGGCCCTGGTCAGTGCCCGAGCGCGGCGCCTCCGTCGACGGTGAGGTCGTGCATGGTGATGTGCGCGGCCTGGTCCGAGAGCAGGAAGAGCACCGCGTCCGCGATGTGCGAGGGCTGCGCGATCCGCCCGAGCGGGATGCCCACCCGGAAGACCTCGGCCACGCCCTCGATCGAGGCCCGCGAGGCGCTGTCGTCACCGTCGGACCAGAGCGCGGTGAGCATGGGGGTGTCGGTCGAGCCGGGCGCCACCACGTTGCAGCGGATGCCGTACTTGGAGACCTCCAGACCCAGGCACTTGGTGAACATGGTGGCCGCCGCCTTGGAGGCCGCGTACGCCGACATGTCCACCCGCGCGGTGCCGGCGGCGTTGGACGCCACCGTGACGATCGCGCCGCGGTGCCCGCGCTCCACCATCCGGTTGACCACCGCGCGGGAGATGAAGAACACCCCGGTGGTGTTGACCGCGAAGGTGGTCGCCCAGTCCTGGTCGGTCAGCTCCTTGGCGGGACCGAGCCGGAGCACGCCGGCCCCGTTCACCAGGTAGTCGATCCCGCCGAGCTGACGCTCGATCGAGTCCACCACCTCCTCGACATCGGTGCTGCTGGTCACGTCGGCCGGAAACGCCTCCGCCCGCCCGCCCGCGTTCCGCAGCTCCTTGGCGATGTCCTCCAGCCGGTCGCCGTTCCGGTCGACCAGGGCGACCGTCACACCTCGCTCGACCAGCCCTCGGACGACCGCCTCACCGATGCCGCCGGCCGCGCCGGTGACCATCGCGACCTTGTTTTCCATTCCGTGAATGCTCATTTCGACCCCAAAGATCGAGGAGGATCGACCGTTGTCGGCCGGTAGGAGGGGTGGCGCCGGGCCGGGTCAGCCCCGCCAGGCAGCCGCGACTTCAAGTGCCTGCTCCGGGTTGAGCCGGGGGTCGCAGAAGCTGGTGTACTTCTCGCCGATCCGGTCGAGCTGGCGCTCGTCCCGGGCGCACTCGGTCACGTCGTCCGGCGTGGTCTCCAGGTGCAGACCACCCGGGACCGCGCCGACGCTCAGCAGCGCGTCCTGGAAGGCGCGCACCTCGCGGACCACGGTCTCCACCAGACGGGTCTTCAGCCCGCCCGGCCCGTTGACCGTGTTGCCGTGCATCGGGTCGGTCAGCCAGACCACCGGGTGCCCCTCGGCCTTGACCGCGGCCGCCATCGCGGGCAGCTTCCCGGCCACGTTGTCGGCGCCCATCCGGGCGATCAGCACCAGCCGGCCCGCCTCGCGCTCGGGGGTCGAGCGTGCGGCAGAGCGTCAGCAGGTCCTCGATGCTCATGCTCGGACCGACCTTGGAGGCCACCGGGTTGGCCACCGAGGCCAGCAGCGCCACGTGCGCGCCGTCCAGCTGGCGGGTCCGGTCGCCGATCCACGGCAGGTGGGTGGAGGCCAGGTAGGGCCGGCCGTCGTCGGTGCGGCGCAGCATCGGCACCTCGTAGTCCAGCAGCAGCGCCTCGTGGCTGGTCCACACCGGAGCACCGGCGGCGGCCAGGCCGGCGTCGGCGCGCTCGCGCAGCGCGTCGAAGGCCCGCGCGGCGGCGTCGTAACCGGCCAGCAGCCGGGTCGGGTCCGGCCGGCGCAGCTCCGGGTCGGGCTCGGGGCTGTTCACCATGTTCCCCCGGTAGACCGGGAGTTCGACGCCGGCGACCGTCTCGGTCGGCTTGGAGCGCGGCTTGCCGAACTGACCGGCCATCCGGCCGATCCGCAGCACCGGGCGCCGGGTGTTCATCGAGACCACCCCGGCCATCGCGTCCAGCAGACCCACCTTGCGGGTCACGTAGCCCGGCTCGCACTCCGCCGGGTCCTCCGCGCAGTCGCCGGACTGGACCACCTGGAGGCGGCCGGTGGCCACCTCGGCCAGCAGGCCGCGGAGCTCGGCGAGCTCCGCCGGGGTGACCAGACCCGGGCGGTCGGACAGCTCGGCGGTCACCCGGGACAGCTGCTCGGCGTCCTCCCAGGCAGGCTGCTGCTGGGCGGGGAGAGATTTCCAGTACTGGAGTTCGCTCTCCGACAGCGGCGGGCCGGCCGGAGCCGACTGTGCCGCCATGACGTCGCTACTCACTCAGAACCTCCGTGGTCATGAATTCTTTTCCATTTGCCCGGAAAGCGCGGCTGCCGAATATCCGGACAATGTTGTGGATTCAGTGCGGAAGGCAACCTTTACTTGAGTTTGAGTAGCGCAAACTGGCTGGTCAACGGCGACTTTGACACTCCGTCAGGTGGACGCAACCCTGTCACTAGGAACCGTCCGGTTGGATTGTTTTGGCAATTGACCGGTCGCCGACGAAATTCCTGGCATCGGAATTCCCGAATTCCCGGTGGTCCGTCGGCCACTTCGCCAGATCGGCCCTTCCTGAGGCACCGGGCCCGGTACTGCGTCAGATCGCAGACCGGGGACGGGAACGACGGAGCGCCGCCCGGCGAAGCCGGACGGCGCCCTGGGGCCCTGCGCGTCGTGGTGGATCAGGCGACGCGGTCGCGCACCTCGGCCAGCCTCAGCCGGGCCCGCGCGGCCACCCGCTCGGCGGCGAAGGCCACCTGCTCGTACAGCGTCTGGTACGGCGCCGACAGGCCCGCGCCCGCCAGGCCCACCGGCGCACCGGCCTGGCCGGCCAGCGCGTACCAGCCCAGCGAGGCGCCGGCCCCGACCGAGACCCGCACCCCGGCACCGCAGGGCAGCACCCGCTCCCGGTACTCGCGCGGCTGGCGGTCGAAGCGCGCCGGACAGGACATCGCCACCACCCGGGTGGCCACCCCCGCCGCCTCCAGGATCTCCCGGGCCCGCAGCGCCACCCGCTCCTCACCGCCGTCCGCGATCAGGATCACCTGCGGCAGACCTGCGGACGCCTCCGCCAGCACGTGCCCGCCGCGGACCGCCGGCGTGTCCTCTCCAGGGATGCCCATCGCGCCCGCCCGCCTCTCCGTCGAAGCCGCTCCCCCACCGTACGAACGACTCTCCGCCCGCACCCCGACACGGACAATCCCGCTTCTGTCACTCCGTCACATGTCCATCACCGCACTGTGGTTGGATCGCCGCGAAGGATTTCCGACCGGAGAGGGGGCTCCGATGGGAGCGCTGGAGGGCAAGACCGCACTGGTCACCGGTGCCAGCCGGGGGATCGGCCGGGGCATCGCCCGCAGACTGGCCGCCGACGGCGCACTGGTGGTGGTCCACTACGGGGTGAACGAGGCCGCCGCCGAGGAGACGGTGCGGCTGATCGAGAAGGACGGCGGCCGGGCCGTCGCGGCCGGCGCCGACCTGGCCGAGCTGGACGGGCCCGACCTGCTCTGCGCACGGCTCTGGGAGGCGCTCGCCGCGGTCGGCGCCGACCGCGGCCTGGACGTCCTGGTCAACAACGCCGCCCTCTCCGGCGGCGGCCACCTGGCCGAACTCTCGGCCGAGCACTACGACCGGCTGCACCTGGTCAACACCCGCTCACCGCTGCTGCTGATCCAGCGGCTGCTGCCCGACCTGCGCGAGGGCGGACGGATCGTCAACATCTCCTCCGCCGCCACCCGGGTCTCCTTCCCCGAGTCGATCGGCTACGCCATGACCAAGGGCGCCCTGGAGGCCCTCACCCTGGCCCTGGCCAAGGACCTCGGCCCGCGCAACATCACCGTCAACACCGTGGCCCCCGGCTACGTCGCCACCGACATGAACGCCCGCCGCCGCACCACTCCCGAGGCGGCCGCCTCACTCGCCGCCCTCTCCGCCCTCGACCGCATCGGCTCCCCCGAGGACATCGCCGAGATGGTCGCCTTCCTCGCCTCCCCCGCCGCCGGCTGGACCACCGGCCAGCGCCTGGAGGTCAGCGGCGGCCTGCTGATCTGACGCCCGCTCGGGAACGACCGAGGCCCCCGACCACCTGGTGGTCGGGGGCCTCGCCGCAGCGGAGAGTGTGGGATTTGAACCCACGGTGACGGGTCACGCCACGACAGTTTTCAAGACTGGTCCCTTAGGCCGCTCGGGCAACTCTCCAGGCGGAGGTCAGCCTAACGGTTCCCACGGGGATCCGTGCACACCCTTTAGTTGTCGCCCTTGCGCTCGCCGAGGGTGACGGTGGTCTTGGCGGTCTTGCCGTCGCGGGTGTACTCGACCTCGACCTTGTCGCCGGGCTTGTAGGTCCAGATCTCGCTGACCAGGGTGGGGCCGCTGTCGATGACGTGGCCGCCGAGCTTGGTGATGACGTCGCCGGGCTTGAGGCCGGCCTGGTCGGCGGGGCCGCCGGGGGTGACGGCGGGCTTGCCCTGGACGGAGGAGGTCTGGATCTGGGCGCCGTCGCCCTTGTAGTCGTCGTTGCGCAGCACGCCGAGGATCGCGTAGACGGGGGTGCCGTTGGCGATCAGGTCGCCGGCGACGCGCTTGGCCTGGTTGATCGGGATGGCGAAGCCGAGGCCGATCGAGCCGGCCCGGCCGGAGCCGCTGCTGTTCGACTGGATGGCCGAGTTGATGCCGATCACCGCGCCGGAGGCGTCGAGCAGCGGGCCGCCGGAGTTGCCCGGGTTGATCGAGGCGTCGGTCTGCAGCGCGTTCATGTAGGAGGCCTGCGCGCTGGTCTCGTCGCCGGAGGCGACCGGGCGGTCCTTGGCGCTGACGATGCCGGTGGTGACGGTGCCCTCGAGGCCGTACGGGGCGCCGATCGCGATGGTGGCGTCGCCGACCGCGACCTTGTCCGAGTCGCCGAGGGCCAGCGGGACGAGCTTGTCCTTCGGCGGGTTGTCGAGCTTGATGACCGCGACGTCGTAGCCCTGGGCCCGGCCGACCACCGAGGCGGCGTAGGAGGAGCCGTCGGAGAAGCGGACCGTCAGCTTGCCGCCGCTGGCGGCCGGGGCCACCACGTGGTTGTTGGTGAGGATGTGGCCCTCGGTGTCGAAGACGAAGCCGGTGCCGGTGCCGGACTCGCCGGAGCCCTGCGCCTTGATGGTGACGACGCTCGGCAGCGCCTTGTTGGCGATCCCGGCGACCGACTCGGGCGCCCGGTTGACCGCCTGCTGGTTCTGACTGGCCTGCACCGTGGTGCTGGAGCCCCGGCCGGAGGAGGACGAGGTGCGTCCGTCCCGGTCGGCGACGGAGACGCCGATCGCGCCGCCGGCCAGACCGGCCAGCAGGGCGACGGCCGCGACCAGGGCGATCAGACCGCCGCGCTTGCGGCCGGGCACCGGGGTGGCCGCGCCCGGGAACTCCGGGTACCCGGGCAGACCGGGGCCGCCGCCACCGGGCGGGGCGGCCCAGCCGCCGAGCGGGGTGCCCGCGCCGAAGGGGTGCGGGTGCGCCTGCGGCTGCGGGTGCGGGTGCGGGTGGCCGTGCGGGTCGGCGACCGGCGGCAGCGGGGCGGCGGCCGGGACCGCGTACGGGTTCTCGGACGGGACCACCGGCGGCGGCGCGTCGAGGTAGGACGGGGCGGCGGCAGCGGGCGCGGGCGGCGCGGCGGGCGGGGCGACGGGCGCGGGGGCCGGCGGGGCGGCGGGCGCGGGCGGCAGCACCGGCGGCGGCGCGTCCAGGTAGGAGGGCGCCGGGGGCGCGACCTTGCCGAGGGCCACCGTGTCGGCGGGCGCGGCGGGGGCGGCGGTTGACGCGGTGTCAGCCGCCTCCCGGGCCGTGGAGGTGCGCTCCTCCTCGGGACGCGAGTCCCCACTCACGTGCTCGGTGCTCACGGACGACCTCCATAGCTGACAGGACCTTGGGCCACAGTTTTCCGCATGTCCGATTCAGTTGTCGTAAGGAGCGTTCTGAAGGATTGGTGAGAATCCTTAGCCGTTCCCGACATCCCACGCCTTGGGCCCCGCCTTGGTGTTCGACGGTCCTGCGGCTAGCCTGGCGCTCCAAACTGACACGCGGGAGCTTGGACCGTCCAGGCTGAGAGTGCGCGGAACGACCGTACGCCATGCAGCAGCTGGCCGTGCGGCGAGGGAGCGCAGACCGCTCGAACCTGTCCGGGTAATGCCGGCGTAGGGAGCTTCGGCCATGACGGCTGCTTCGCCTGCCCCTGTCCAAGACGTCTCCGCGAGAGCCGAGGCGCCGCTGGTCCTCGACACCGCGCCGCCGCGCACGCTGGACTTCCGGGCGCTCTTCTCGCTCTGGGCCAACCTCGGCGTCAGCCTGATCGGCTTCACCAGCGCCGCCACCGTGATCGGCGTCAAGGGCGCCGAGCTCTCGCTGGCCGCCGCGATCACCGCGACGGTGGCCGGCACCGCGATCGGCACCTCGATGCTGGGCGTCGCCGCGCTGATCGGCGCCCGCACCGGCGCCCCCGCGATGGCGCTGCTGCGCGGTCTGTTCGGCACCAGGCTGTCCTACGTGCCGACGGTGCTGAACATCGCCCAGTGCATCGGCTGGGGCGTGTACGAGCTGCTGGTGATCGCGATGGGCGCCCAGGAGGTGACGGGCACCCAGGGCTGGCGGTGGCTGTTCGTGCTGCTGGCCGGGGTGCTGACCACGGCGCTGACCATCTGGCCGCTGGGCTCGATCGCGGTGCTGCGCAAGTACGTGACCATCGCGGTGGGCATCGCGATGGTGTACTTCACCGTCCAGCTGGTCCGCCAGGGCGTGCCGAACCCCGGTGCGGGCAACTGGACCGGCTTCCTGACCGCGACCGACGCGATCATCGCGGTCTCCATCTCCTTCGTGCCGCTGGCCGCCGACTACACCCGGCACGCCCGCACCGCCTCCTCCGCCTACTGGGCCACCTTCTCCGGCTACTCGCTGGCGCAGGTCTGGTGCTACCTGCTCGGCGTGGTGGCACTGCTGCAGTCGGACGGCGACGCGACCCGGATCTTCTCCTCCTTCACCGGCGTCGCGGCCGGCTGGGCCTTCCTGCTGGTGCTGGTGATCCGGGAGACCGACCAGTCCTTCGCCAACGTCTACTCCACCGCGATGTCGGTGCAGAACCTGCTGCCGAAGGTGGACCGCCGCCTGCTGACCGGCGGGATCGGCGCCCTGGTGACGGTGCTGGCGCTGAACATCGAGGAGTTCACCGCCTCCTACTACGCCTTCCTCGGCCTGATCGGCGCGGTCTTCGTGCCGATGTTCGCGGTGCTGGCGGCGGACTACTTCCTGGGCACGGGCCGCACCGCCCCGAGCCGAAGGGGCGCGCCGGTGTCGAAAAGGAGGAGCGAGGAAGGGAGCGAAGCGACCGCGGGAGGGACGACTGTCGACACCGGGTCGAAGCGCCCCGGAGGCGAGCGGGCGAGTACCAGCTGGAACCTGGACGAGGACGCGCCGGCCCGGCCGCTGATGCTGCTGCCGTGGGCGCTGGGCTTCGCGACCTACCAGTTCATCGCGCCGACCGCGATCGACGGGTGGCAGGGCTTCTGGCAGGACCTGCAGTCCTCGGTGGGCTTCACGCCGCAGGCCTGGATCTCGGCCTCGCTGTTCGCCTTCCTGGTGGCCGGTCTGGCCACCCTGGCCGTCCAGCCGCGCAAGTAGCGCGGCGGCTCCGCCGCCACGGGGACTTCACCCGGAGTTTCCCGTGGCGGCGGCCGACGGCCACCGGCCGCCTCGTAGGGTGGTCCGCGTGGACACCCGGGACCAGGCCTTGACCTCGACGAACACCCCCGACCGCGCGGCGGTGAAGGTGATCGCCCACCGCGGCTCCTCCGCGGCCCGCGCCGAGCACACCCTCGCCGCGTACCGGCTGGCGATCGAGGAGGGCGCGGACGGCCTGGAGTGCGACGTCCGGCTGACCGCCGACGGCAAGCTGGTCTGCGTCCACGACCGCACCGTGCACCGCACCTCCGACGGCCGGGGCGCGGTCTCCGCCCTGACGCTGGCTCAGCTGGAGGCGATGGACTTCGGCTCCTGGAAGCACCCGGACGCCCCCGAGCCCAGCCCGGTGCTCACCCTGGAGCGGCTGCTGGAGCTGGCGGTGGACGCCGGCCGCCGGATCGAGCTGGCCATCGAGACCAAGCACCCCACCCGGTACGCCGGGCGGACCGAGGCCGAGCTGCTCCGCCAACTGGCCCGCTTCGGCCTGCTGCCGGACAGCGCGGAGGAGTCCGCCGTCCGGATCATGAGCTTCTCCGAGCTCTCGCTGCACCGGGTCCGCCGGGCCGCCCCGACGGTGCCGACCGTCTACCTGCTGGAGCGCCGGCTGCCGCTGATCGGCCGCACCCGGGTGCTGCCCGGCGGGGCCCGGATCGCCGGCCCCGGGATCGAGCTGGTGCGGGCCAACCCCGGGCTGGTGCCGGCCCTGCGCCGGGCAGGGCACCGGGTGCACGTGTGGACGGTGGACGAGCCGGCCGACGTCGAGCTCTGCCTGGAACTGGGCGTCGAGGCCATCATCACCAACCGGCCGCGAGCGGTTCTGAGTCAACTCGGCCGATAGTTGCGTCAAGTCGGCCGGTATTCGCCCGCGCAGGGTTGTGAACGGGCGTGAACTGCGGCGCAGAACACCTGGAGTGGCCAATTCCGGTCGTTTTCACGACGTTCCGTGAGCAGCCAATCACCATGTGCCCACCGCGAGTTACGAAGGCCGTTAATGTCGTGCCGCGATCGATGAACGCCCGTTTCCGACGCATTACCAAGGGGCATCCATCCCTCGGCGAATGCTGAAGGAGGTCCGGGGGTGGCGTTGATGATGGCACACGAGGTGCCGACTTCATCGACCATGGCGGTGCCGCACGGGCCCGCCGGAGTCGGAGCGGCACGACGCCGGTTGCGCAGCGATCTCGGTGACCGCTCGGTGGACGAGACGGTGATCGACGACGCTGTCCTGATCCTGTCCGAACTGCTCAGCAACTCCTGCCGCTACGCCCGCCCGCTGGGCAGGCTGGCCGACCTCAAGGACGACGCGCCGGGCGGCTACCCGGCCCCGGTCCTGGTCGGGGCGGGGTGCGGCGAGGACGGCGAACCCGAAGGGGTGACGGTCCGTTGGCGGCTCCCCGGGGACGGCTCGCTCACCCTGGAGGTCACCGACGGCGGCGCGGCCACCCGGCCGCTCCCCGCCCGCCCCTCGCTCACCGCGCGCGGCGGCCGCGGCCTGGCCATCGTCGGACGGCTGGCCAGCGAGTGGGGCGTGCGGGACGCCCCGGGCCGGGTGACGGTCTGGGCCGCACTGCCGCTCCACCCCGACCACGGGGCGCGCACCGCCTGACGCCCCGTCCGGCGCCCGGTCCGGTGCCGCGGCTGACGGCCCGTCCGGGCCCGACGCG
Source organism: Kitasatospora albolonga (assembly GCF_039535905.1). GTDB lineage: Bacteria > Actinomycetota > Actinomycetes > Streptomycetales > Streptomycetaceae > Kitasatospora > Kitasatospora albolonga. The sequence continues at coordinate 168,624 of NZ_BAAAYB010000098.1, forward strand.
CGACACGGACGCGGTGGCGGCCGAAAGCTCAGTAGGCTTCCGGGGCAAGCCAGTCGCCGTACCGGGAGCCGCACCATGGCCAAGAAGGCCGCCAAGAAGTCGCCGCAGCGCCGTCCGTCCACCGCCGTCACCTCGGGCGAGATCCCCGTGGTGGGAGCCCGTGAGGACTGCCCCTGCGGCTCGGGCCGCCGGTACAAGGCCTGCCACGGCCGGGAGGCCGCGCACGCCGTCCAGGAGCTGGTGCACCGCCCGTTCGAGGGTCTGCCCGGTGAGGCCGACTGGGTCGCGCTGCGCGAGCTGGTGCCCGCCGCCACCGTGCCGCTGACCCTGGCCAAGGGCGTGGCCGACACCGCCAACGGCCCGGTCCCGTCCGTCACCCTGGCCACCGTGCTGCCGCTGGCCTGGCCCGCGCTGCGCCGCCAGGACGGCTCGATCCTGCTCGGCCTGCAGACCCAGTCCTCCTCCGGTGACCTGAGCCGCGACCTGGCGGACGCCCTGGAGCTGGCCCTGGCCACCGAGCCGGGCACCCCGGTGCCGGCCCGCCGGACGGTGCCCGGCGGGCGCCGACTGCAGGAACTGCTGGACCTGGAGGCCGAGTTCACCCCCGAGGTGTTCACCGGCTTCGAGTTCTGGCTGGAGGACGCCGAGGCCGCCGAGGGCGAGGTGGCCGCCTCCCTGGAGCGGGCCAACGCCTCCGCCATCCCGACCGAGAAGATCTCCAGCGTGCCGTCCTCGTACTGGTGCGCCGCGGCGGACAAGAACCACCTGCGCTGGGTCATGACGGTTCCGGAGGAGCAGCTGCTGGACGCGCTGGCCCGGCTGGACGCGGCCGGCGACTCCTCGCTGGGCGAGGACACCCGCCTGGTCGGCTCGTTCCGTGCGCACGGCCTGACCGTCCCGGTCTGGGACCTGCCGCAGTCGATGACCGCCGCCGCCTGCGAGGCGCCCGCCGCCGCGTTCGCCGAGCGACTGGCCGGCGCGCTGGCGGAGGAGGCCCCGCTGACCGTCGAGGAGCGCAAGGCCCGGGCCAATCTGGTGAACCGTCAGGTGACCCTCAACTGAGGATCCGCACGGGCGGAGTGACTCCGGTCACATTCGCCGCCCGAACGGAGAAACCCCAGGTGACAGAGTCCTTGGACAAATTGGCGCGGACGAGGATCTTTGTTACCATTTAAACAGTCCGGTCGCTGGTGCATCCCCCGTCGCCAGCGGCCGGATTCACTGTTTCCCGAGGGAAGTTGAGGCGGCGTCAGCCGAACTCGCCGCGATCAGCGCGCCGAGCAGGCCTCCCACCTCGGGCAGCCAGGGCCGGTCCCCGACCGGCGGCCGGACCCACCGCGCCGGCGCCGAGCCGGACCCGGCCCGCGAGGGCGGCAGCACCAGGTACCCGTCCGGTCCGTGGTAGCGCATCACCCCGGGCACGCACGGCTGTTCGGCCAGCAGCTCGCCCAACTCGGCCAGCGAGTACGGCGCCACCAGCAGAAGGTACCGCCCCTGCCCGGCCAGCACCGGGCCGACCGGCAGGCCCATCAGGTCGAACCAGGCCAGCGCGCGGGCCCCGGCCCTGGCCGGAACGCTCACCGCGCTGACCGTCCGCCCCGTCGCCAGCAGCACCGGGGCGTCCGGGCTCCGCCTCTCCCACCACCAACCCACCATCCGGGCATCGGTGGTGGCCGCCACCAGCGGCGGCTCGTGCGGATGCGCGCCGGGCGTGGGGCAGCCCTGGTCCGCACAGGAGCAGCCGCCGGGCCGGCCCGGCGCCGCGTGCGCTCCCGGCAGCACCGGCCAGCCGCGGCCGGCGGCCTCCAGCGCGGCTCCGCGCAGCGCGGCCCTGACCCGGCGCCGACTGCCCGGCCAGCGCAGCCAGACCCTGCCGGCGGCGGGGCCGGGTGCTCCGGCGGTGCCCCGTCGGGGACGTGACCATGGCATCGGCGCTCGTTCCTTTCCGCTTCCGCGGCCGCTTCCTGGACCGCTGGGCCAGAGGGGCTCTGGGGTCAGGCCGGGGCGGGGCCTGGGCCGGACGGCCCGGAACGAGAATCCCGCATACGACCGGACGGACGCTCCTCGGGAGCCTTCGGTTCCACCGTACGGGTGAGTGGCGCGCGGCCCGGGCGGCCGGTCGGCGGGCGAACCCTACGATCGCCGACGGCACCTGACGGACCGTCGGCCCCACCGGCCCGGACGCGGTCCGGCCGCACGCGGCGTCCGGGCAGGTCGACGGGCGGGCGGGAGCGGGCGAGAACCAGCCATCCGGCCTTGTCCCGATTCTGGACATGCCCCTTTCGGCCTGTGTACAAGTGGTGGATTGATGCCGAGTAGTGACATAGCAATCCTTTTGGGCGGTCCTGAGGGTCCTGCGTGACACGTACCAATGTGTGGGGAGTTGGGACATGACCGACGCCAAGCCACCGGCAGCGGCGACCACCGCCGTGCTGCCGGACCTCGGCTTCCTGGCCACCAGCGGAACGGCCGACCTGCAGGACCGTTTGGCCGGACAGCTGTCCGATCTCACGGTGCTCCAGGAGCACACCGAGCTGCTCACCCGGGCCCGCGGCCTGGCCGGCACGCTGGCCACCGTGCTGGCGTCCGGAGCCGCTCTGCTCGGCGCCCGGCGCGGTCTGATCACCACCACCGCCCGGGGCGCCGGCCGACCGGTCGGCCTCGGCCTGGACCGGGCCGAGCTGGGCGCCCTGGAGACCGTCCCCGCCGAACACGGGCCGTTCGCGGGCCTGTTGAGCCACCCCGACGGGGCCGGTCAGCTGCTGATCACCGATCTGGCGGAGGACCCGGCGGCCGGTCCCCGGTTCCGCGAGGTGGCCGGGCAGCTCGGTCTGGGCGCCTGCTTCGCCCTCCCGCTGGCCACCCCCGAGGACGGCCCGCTGGGCGCGGCCGCCTGGTTCTACGACGAACCGGCCGAGCCGGCCCCGGGCCGCCGCCTGCTGGCCCACCGGTACTGCGAGTTCGCCGCCCAGCTGCTGGCCCGCCAGCTCGACCAGGAGCGGGCCGAGCGGCAGGCCGAGGCGCTGCGCCGCGGCCTGCTGCCGGACCGCCTGCCCGTCGGCGCCGGGCTGCGGATGGCCGCCCGCTGCCTGCCCGCCGCGCTGGACCGCTCGGCCGGCAGCGACTGGTACGACGCCATCCCGCTGCCCGACGGCACCTTCGGCCTGACCGTCGGCAGCGTGGCCGGTGACGGCCTGGGTGCCGGCCCCGGCTCCGCGCCCGGCGCGGCCGCCGCGATGGGCCGGGTGCGCGCCGCGCTGCGGGCGTACGCGGTGCTGGAGGGCGAGGACCCGGTCTCCGTCCTCGGCGACCTGGAGCTGCTGCTCAAGACCACCGAGCCGGCCCGGACCGCCACCGCGCTCTACGCCTGGGTGCAGCCCGAGGAGCGTCGGATCACCCTGGCCGGGGCCGGGCACTGCCCTCCCGTGCTGGTGACCCGTCAGGGCGCCGAGTTCGTGGAGACCTCGCTCTCCGCCCCGCTCGGCATGCTCAGCTGCTGGGAGGCGCCCGGCGTCGAGGTCGAGGCCGGGCCGGGCGACGTGCTGGTGCTCTACACCGAGGGCCTGGCCCGCCGCTGCGGCCCCACCCTGCACGCCGGGCAGAACGCGCTGCGCCGGGCCGCCGCCGACGCCCCCCGGGAGGTGCGGGCCGACCCGGACCGGCTCTGCGCCCACCTGCTGGCCGCCGCCGGCGCCGACGGCGGCACCGACGACCTGGTGCTGCTGGCCGCCCGCTTCGACTGAGTTCCTCCCCCCGGGCGGCTGACGGAGTCCGGACCCGCTGGCGGTGCCCGCTCAGCCGTTCGGTGGCGATCCGTACCATGGGGGCCGACGGCCGCCCACGTGCGTCGCGATCCGACGCGCCGAGGCGGGACCACATCGCAAGGAGGCGACGTAGTGACCGAGGACCGCAGCCCGGCGGCAGCCGAGAACCCCGAGGGTGCCGCAGGCGAGGACGCCGAGGAGCAGCCGGTCAAGGGCCGCAAGAACGGCCTGTACGGCGAGGTCTCCGACGAGCTGGCCGCCTCGATGAAGTCCGGCTGGGCCGACACCGAGCTGCGCGGTCTGGAACCGGTGGCCCAGGCGCCGTACGCGGCCGCCCGCCGCGCCGCGCTCTCCGCCGCGTACCCCGGCGAGCGGCTGGTGGTCCCGGCCGGGAACCTGCGCACCCGCGCCAACGACACCGAGTACTCCTTCCGCGCCGCGAGCGAGTACGTCCACCTGACGGGCGACCAGACCGAGGACGCGATCCTGGTCGGCGAGCCCCGCGAGAGCGGCGGCCACGACTTCCACCTCTACCTGCTGCCGCGGTCCAACCGCGAGAACGGCGAGTTCTGGCTGGACGGCAACGGCGAGCTCTGGGTCGGCCGGCGCCACAGCCTGACCGAGGCCGAGCAGCTGCTCGGCCTGCCCTGCCGCGACGTCCGCAAGGCCGTCGAGGAGCTCCAGGCCGCCCCGGCCGCCCCGACCCGGCTGGTCCGCAGGTACGACGCCGGCCTGGAGGCCGGGCTCGCGGACGTGCTGGACGAGGAGAAGGACGAGGAGCTCAAGACCTTCCTCAGCGGCCTGCGCCTGGTCAAGGACGAGTGGGAGATCACCCAGCTCCGGGCCGCCTGCGACTCCACCGTCAACGGCTTCACCGACGTGGTCCGCGAGCTCGGCCAGGCCGTCGCCACCTCCGAGCGCTGGATCGAGGGCACCTTCTGGCGCCGCGCCCGGGTCGAGGGCAACGACATCGGCTACGGCTCCATCTGCGCCGCCGGCCCGCACGCCACCACCCTGCACTGGGTCCGCAACGACGGCGACGTCCGCCCGGGCGAGCTGCTGCTGCTGGACGCCGGCGTGGAGACCCACACCCTCTACACCGCCGACGTCACCCGCACCCTGCCGATCAACGGCACCTTCACCCCGCTCCAGCGGAAGATCTACGACGCGGTCTACGACGCCCAGGAGGCGGGCATCGCCGCGGTGAAGCCGGGCGGCCGGTTCCGCGACTTCCACGACGCCTCCCAGCGGGTGCTGGCCGAGCGGCTGCTGGCGTGGGGCCTGATCGACGCCTCGGTGTACGACGTCGAGAAGGTCCTGGAGCTGGGCCTGCAGCGCCGCTGGACCCTGCACGGCACCGGCCACATGCTCGGCCTCGACGTGCACGACTGCGCCCAGGCCCGCCGCGAGGACTACGTCGACGCCGACCTCGTCCCGGGCATGTGCCTGACCGTCGAGCCCGGCCTCTACTTCCAGCAGGACGACCTCACCGTCCCCGAGGAGTACCGCGGCATCGGCGTCCGCATCGAGGACGACATCCTGGTCACCGCCGAGGGCAACGAGAACCTCTCGGCCGGCCTCCCCCGCCAGGCCGACGAGGTCGAGGCCTGGATGGCCCGCCTCACCGGCTGACGCAGGGTCACGCACGGCGGCGGCCGCAACCCCTCGGGCAGGGGTGCGGCCGCCGCGGCGGTTCACGAGCTGACCAGGATGACCCAGTCGTGGGTCGCGCCGATCTGCCTGAACTGCCCTGCCGTGGTGGGCAGGTAGGCCTCCGCGACCATCGCGAGGCCAGCCCGGTCCGAACTGCTGCTGACCTTGATGCGGTACGTCACGGTGCGGCTCTTGCCCGCCGCCAGCGGGAACGCCCCGGCCTGTCCGGTGGCCGCGTAGTCCATCCCGGTGCCCTTCCACAGCGCCGGCAGCGCCGTCCACCGGTCACCGTCCTTGCGCTCCAAGGTGCCGGGCAGCAGTGAGGCGGGCGACGCGGGATCGTCCGTGCCCATCATCACCGGCTCGACCGAGGGGTAGTCGGTGGAGCTGACGTTGGTGAAGGTGACCGGGACGGTCACCACCTGCTTGTCACCGTCCTTGGGGTTCGCCACCTCTTGGCCCAAGGTGACCTTCACGTCCGCGCCGTTGCCGGGCCTCAGCATCCCCGCCCGCCCGCTCACGTCCAGGCCGGCCATGATCGACTCCAGGTCCGCCTGGTACTTCTCCGGCAGGCCGTTGGCGTTGACGAAGACCTGCTCCTTGTGGAACCCCCACATCTGGGCGGTGTACTGCCTGGTGGCATCGCAGGCCACCTGCCAGCGGACCTTGTTCACGTACTTCCCGTTGAGCGTCACCAGCGAGCGCTGCGGCTGCCCGATCCGTCGGTAGTCGTCACCGACGCCGGTCGACCCCGGGTCCCCGGGCAGGTAGCAGGCCGGCTGGTGGGACCAGCCCGAGTCGGAGTCGAGGTCCGCCTCGCTCGGCCAGAGCTGCTCCACGCCCTTGTCGTACGCCGTGATCATCACGCCCTGCGGCAGGCACTCCCCCTTGGCGGCGACAGCCGCCCCTGGGACGCGCAGACAGAGACTCGTCGGATCGCGGGCGTCGACCGTCCAGCCCGCCGGGACCTCGACCTTGACCTTGTGGAATTCCACGGTGGTCGTGGCCGGCGGCTCCTCGGTCTCGGTCGCCGATGCCGACGCCGATCCGCTCGGGGTGAGTTCGGCGCTCGGGGACGCGGTGGGCGTCGGGGACGGGGAGGGGGACGCGGAGGCGGTGACGGCGGGGGCCACGTCCTGGGCGACGGGGTGGCCGCCGGTGCTGAGGACGCCGATGGCGAGGCCGGCGGCCAGGCCGAACATGGCGATGGTGGTGACCACGTGGAAGGGGCGGACCTTGCGCGTGCGTCGGGTGGGCGGGGCGGCGGGGCGCAGGTTCTGGGCCGTCACCTGCTCGGCGCGGGCGGCCAGGGCGGCCCGCAGCAGTTGCTCGGTCGGCGACTCGAGCCGGTCGGGATCGTTCGGCTTCTCGGTCATCGGGCCTTCTCCAGGTGCTTCTCGAGGGCATCCAGAGCCCGGCTGGCGGTGGACTTCACAGCGCCCCGGGAGAGCCCCAGGGTCTCGGCGATCTGGGCCTCGGAGAAGTCGGACCAGTACCGCAGCACCAGCACCTCGCGCTGACGTGGGGTCAGTTCCTGCAGGGCCACCAGCACCCGGCGGTGCTCGTCGTTGAGGACGGCCTGCTCCTCGGCCGAGGCGGCGTCGGCCTCGTGCGGCGGCACGTAGTCGCGGGCGGTCCTGCGGCGGCGCAGCACGGAGCGGGCGCCGTTCACCACGGAGGTCCGCAGGTAGCCGAGCGCGTTCTCCAGGCTGTCGAGGTCCTCGCCGTGGCGCTGGTACAGCGCGGTGAACGCGTCCTGCACCACGTCCTCGGCCAGGTCCTGACGGTCCACCAGCAGGACGGCCATCCGCACCAGCCCGAGCCGGTGGGCGTGGTAGAGCTCGGTGAGCGTCGGGCGCTCCGCTCCGGAGCCGCCGACCCGGACGACCCGGAGGTTGGTACTGGTCTCCGAGGCGGAGTAGGGCTCGGCGGCCTCGGCCCCGAACAGCAGCTTCCGGAACCCCTTGAGCACACCCGCGCCGGAGAACCCCCGCGCGGGTGCGATCGCTATGGACATGCTCGCTCTTCCGTTCCCCCCGCGGCACGGCCCGCTCGGCGGGCGGCACAACGGTAAATGTCTGTTCGGACGGCTGTTGACCTGCGCGATTGTGCCCGGTTCAGAACGCGGCGGGCACACCGGCCGGGGCGGAGGGCTGCGCGGTGGAGCAGCCGGCCGGGCCGAGCGGGGCCAGGACGGCGAGCGAGACGGTGATGTTCTTCGCGAAACGGCCGAAAACGGGCTCGTTCATGGTGCAGGTCCCCCTGGGCGGTGTGGTGCTCCGTCAATTGGCGAGAGCCGCCGGGCTCGGCCGTTCTCCCGGCCCCCCCTTGCTCTCACCCTGATAGACGTGCATCCCCCCGGGGGGTTGCAGGTGACCTCAGAACTTTTTTCCGCGGGACATCGCCGCAGGTCAGCACACCAGGCCGAGGTCGTTCGGGGTGGCGTTCGCCGGGTCGATCGCCCGGCGGCCCTCGGTCGGCCAGCCCTCGCGGACCCAGTACTCCAGGCCGCCGATCATCTCCTTGGTCTCGCGGCCGAGCGCCGCCAGCTTCATCGCGCCCTTGGTGGAGCCGTTGCAGGCGGGGCCCCAGCAGTAGACCACCAGCAGGCCGGCCGGGAGTTCGGCCACCCGCTCGGCGGTGATCTCGGCGAGCGGCAGGCTGATCGCGCCGGGCAGGTGGGCCTTGCGGTGCGAGCCCTCGGCCCGGACGTCCACGATCGTGAAGTCCTGCCGGCCGTCCCGCATCGCGTACCAGACGTCGGCCGGGTCGGCCTGGCAGCCGAGGCGCTCGGCGTGGAAGGCGAAGGCCCGCTCGGGGGAGACGGTGGCACCGAGCGAACCGTTGTAGGTCGCGGTGGTGGTGACAGCGGTCATCTGCGGGCTCCTGGTGGGCGGTTGTGCGCTCTTTCCGACGTGACGATCTTCCGATCCGGACACCCCGCCCCGACAGTGGCGCCCACGACTACACTCGCCAAGATCCCGCCAACCCCGTACCGCCGCGCCAGGAGCACCGATGGCCGACCACCCCGCCACCACCCGCCCCGTCCAGGTCAGCATCGGCCCCCGCCCCGAGCCGGTGCACACCATCGCGGTGTACGCCTTCGACGGCATGGCCCCGTTCGAACTCGGCGTGGTGGTCGAGGTGTTCGGCCTGGCCAGGCCCGAGCTGGCCGGGCTGCTGGCCGCGCCCTGGTACGGGCTGAAGATCTGCGCGGACCGCCCCGGGCAGCTGCTCGGCGCGGTGGGCGGCTTCTCCCTGATGGCCCATCACGGACTGGACGAGCTGGCCGCCGCCGACACCGTGATGGTGGTCGGGGTGCCCAACGCGTTCAGCGGCGAGGTCTCCCCCGGGCTGGTGGCCGCGCTGCGCACCGCGCACGAGCGCGGGGCCCGGATCGTGTCGATCTGCTCCGGTGCGTTCGCACTGGCGGCCGCCGGACTGCTGGACGGCCGGGAGGCCACCACCCACTGGCGGTACGCGGAGCTGCTCCAGCAGCGCCACCCCGCGGTGAAGGTCAACCCCGACGTGCTCTACGTGGACAACGGCTCGGTGCTGACCAGTGCCGGCAGCGCGGCCGGCATCGACCTCTGCCTGCACCTGGTGCGCAGCGACCACGGCGCCAAGGTGGCCAACACGGTGGCCCGCCGCTTCGTCGTGCCGCCCCACCGGGACGGCGGGCAGGCCCAGTTCATCGAGGCCACCGTGCTCCCGGTGGAGGAGGAGGACGACGGCATCGCCCGCTCCATGCAGTGGGCCCTCGACCACCTGGCCACCCCGCTGACCATCACCCGGCTGGCCCGGGCCGCCCGGATGTCCGACCGGTCCTACCTGCGGCACTTCACCGCCCGCAACGGCACCAGCCCGATGCGCTGGGTCATCACCCAGCGCATCGCCGCCAGCCTGTCGCTGCTGGAGTCCCCGGAGGGGACGGTGGAGGAGATCGCCGCGGCCGTCGGCTTCGAGTCCGCCGCGACCTTCCGGCACCACTTCGGCCGCACCATGCGGACCTCCCCCACCGCCTACCGCCGGGCCTTCGGCCGGGGCGTGGCCTGAGCTCAACCGGCCAGGTGGGCATCCGCGTTGGCGACGATCGCGTCCCGCAGCCAGTGCGCCAGGCCGGGGGCCACCTTCTCGTACGTCGCGGTGAAGCGCGGGTCCGCGACGTACATCTCGCCGAGGCAGCGGTGCATCTCGTGGCCGCAGTCGTAGAACGCCCCGGTGATCTGCAGGCGGTGCTCCTCCGCCAGCGCCGTGCCGTCCGCGCTGCCCGGGGCCACCCCCGCCTTCATCGCGGCGGCCAGCCGCTCGTTGAGCGCGGCCTGCTCCTGCTGGAGCTTCGCCCAGTCCTCCTTGGTGTAGCGGGCGGTCCGGCGCCGGGACTCCTTCCAGGCGTCGGTGCCGCCCCAGCGCTGCTCGGCCTCGGTCTCCCAACTCTCCTGGTAGTCCTGGCCGAAGACCTCGAACTTCTCCTCCGGGGTCAGCTGAATTCCCATCGTGCTCGCCTCCATGGCGTGTTCGACCGCCGCGGCCAACTCCTGGAGCCTGGTGATCCGGTCCTGCAGCAGCGCGTGCTGCCGGCGCAGGTGCTCGGTCGGTCCGGCCGAGGAATCGTCCAGGACGGCCGCGATCTCCTCGAGGGAGAAGCCGAGTTCGCGGTAGAACAGGATCTGCTGCAGCCGGTCCAGGTCCTCGTCCCGGTACCGCCGGTAGCCGGCCGGGGTCCGCCCGGACGGCGACAGCAGGCCGATCCCGTCGTAGTGGTGCAGGGTCCGCACCGTCACCTTGGCGACGGCCGCGACCTGTCCCACCGAGTACTCACCGCTCATCCGGCCCTTCCTCCTTCACTGGCCCCAGCCTCCGCCCTCACGTCGCGTGAGGGTCAAGCCGGTGCGCGGGCGTGCGCCGTACGAGTCTCCGAGCACGGAGCCCGAACGGCCGCCGACCTTGGGCACACCGGCCAATTGTCCAGCTCAGCGGGGTGCCCCGACCATGGCCGCATGACCACCCCCTCGCTCCCCCGGCGGTTGGCCGCCGAGGCCTTCGGCACCGCCGTGCTGGCCGCCGTGCTGATCGGCTCCGGCATCCGGGCCACCGCGCTGAGCGCCGACGGCGGGGTGCAGTTCCTGGCCAACGTGCTGGCCTCGGTGCTGGCCCTGGCCGTACTGATCACCCTGCTGGGGCCGGTCTCCGGCGCCCACCTCAACCCGCTGGTCTCGGCCGCCGCCTGGTGGACCGACCGGCGCGGCTGCACCGGCCTTACCCTGCCCGAGCTGGGCGGCTACGTCCTCGCCCAGCTGCTCGGCGGTGTGGCCGGGGCGGCCCTGGCCAACCTGATGCACCGGCGGCCCGTGCTGGCCGCCTCCTCGCAGCCGCTCGGCGGCCCGCACCTCTGGCTGGCCGAGGCGGTGGCCACCGGAGGCCTGGTGCTGCTGGTCTTCGGCCTGCTCCGGACCGGCCGGGGCCAGTACGCCCCGGTCGCGGTGGCCGCCTGGATCGGTGCCGCCTGCTGGGCCGTCTCCTCCGGCAGCTTCGCCAACCCGGCCCTCACCCTGGCCCGCTCGCTGAGCGACACCTACACCGGCATCGCCCCGGCCTCCGTGCCGGCCTTCGTGCTCGCGCAGGGCGCGGGCGCCGTCCTCGGCCTGGCCCTGGTCCCGGTCCTGTTCGGCCGGCCCCGCCACCGCGCCCCGGACGACGCCCGCGAGCTCGTCCCCGAACTGCGGGGCTGAGGCCGCCGAGGCTCCGTCAGACGCCCGCGAAGAAGGTCCTCGCCTCGGCCAGGGCCAGCTCGTCGTTGCGGACGTCACCCGGGCGGGTTCCGTTGCCGAGCAGGGCGCCGCCCCAGGGCATGCCCATGTAGTCGGCGGTGAGCTTCAGGGTGCCGATCAGCGGGTCCACGTCGGAGCGCTCGCCGGAGTGCGAGGTGACGCTCCACAGGGTGGTGCCCCGCATCCGGGCGCGGAAGTCCGAGCCGGGGACGCGGAACCAGCCGGACCAGTGGTCGAGGTAGTGCTTGACGCTGGTGGAGACGGTGTACCAGTACAGCGGGGAGACGATCACCAGGTCGGTGGCCCGCGCGGTGGCCTCGAAGAGGGTCAGGGCGTTGCCGGCGAGGGGTGGGTAGCTGCCGTCGCCGGTGTGCCGGATGTCGCCGAACGGCTCCAGCCGGAGCGACTCCAGCCGGAGCCAGGTCTGCTCGACGCCGGCCGGGAGGTGCTCGGCGGCCAGCCGGGCGAGCTGCTCGGAGTTGCCGTCCTCCCGGACGCTGCCGAGCAGGAAGAGGAAGCGACGGTCCGTCAGCCCGGGGTCCGAGGGGACGGATTCGGCGGAAGATGCGGTCATCCGGCGATCGTACTGACCGCCCGGGCGGGTCCGGCGGGCGGCTCAGTCGGCCACCCGGGTCACCGCGACCACCTTCTCGATCGCGATCCGGACCAGCAGCTCGCCGGGCACCCCGTTGCGCGCCCCGTACTCCTCGGCCCGCTCCTCCCCCATGTAGCGGGCGGCGATCCGGCCGGCCCAGTACCGCACCTCGTCGAGGTCCTCGCTGAGCTGCGCCCGGCCCCGGACGGTGACGAAGTCGAACGGCGGCCGGTCGTCGTCCACGCACACCACCACCCGGCCGTCCCTCGCCAGGTTCCGGCCCTTCACCGTCTCCGCCCCGGTGTTGAGGATCAGCTCCCCGCCCTCCAGCAGGAACCAGACCGGCGCCACGTGCGGGCTGCCGTCCGCCCGGACGGTGGCGAGTTTGCCGGTCCTGGTCCCGGCCGAGAGGAACGCGCGCCACTCGGGCTCGGTCATCTGAGGCATGGGGTCATCGTGACCGACCCGGCGGCCGGGGCGGGCCCGGCGCGCCGGGGCCGCCCCGAGGTGCTCCGGGGGTCAGGACTCCAGGGCGTAGTAGTGCAGGGTCTCGTCGGAGGAGGTGCGGCGCAGACCGGCCTTCTCCAGCACCCGCTGCGAGCCGAGGTTGTCGTGGGTGGTGTCGGCCACCGCGCGGCGGGCCCGGCCTCCGGCGAAGGCCCGGTCGAGCAGGGCGCGGACGGCCTCGGTGGTGTAGCCCTTCCCCTCCGCCTCGGGGGCGACGCCGTAGCCGAACGCCACCGTGCCGGTCTCCTCGTCCGGCGGGCCGAAGAGGCCGATGCCGCCGATCACCTGACCGGTGCTCAGCAGCACGATCTGCAGCGGCCCGTACAGCGGCTCGCCCGCCGGCAGCCCCAGGAACATCCGCGCCACGTCCCGGTCGTCCTCCCGCGGGTACCCCGCGCTCCACTCCGGCGAGCGTCCGCCGCCCCCGGCCACCAGCTCGGCCTCCTCGGCCGTGTACGGGCGCAGCCGCAGCCGCGCGGTCTCGATGCTGAAGTCCGTCATCCCCAACTCCGTGATCACTCCCCGGGCCCCACCCCACCGGCGGGCCACCCGGCGCGGATTCCCCCGCACGGGTACGACAGTACGACCACCCCCCACGGGCCACCCCACCGCTCCCAAGCCCGCCGGAGGCGACCCGAGCCCATGTCAGCCGATCGGTTGACCCCCTTCGGTGCCGTCCCGGGCCAGGATGGAACCGTGAGCGAGACGAGTGGTGCGGAGCGCAGCGGCCTGCGGCTGACGGTCGTGATGTACGGCGCGTTCCTGCTGCTGCTCGGAGCCTCCCTCACCCGCTACCTGCTGCGGCACGGCGACAGCGGCCGGGCCGGCTGGGTGATCGCCCTCAGTGCCGCCCTCGCCCTCGCCCAGCTCCCGGAACTGCGCCGCCGCGGACGGGCCCTCCGGATCGCCCGCCTCGCCCTGGTGGCCGGCCTCTGGACCGTCCTGGTGCTGCTCGCCCCGAGCTTCGCCTGGTGCGCCGTCCCGCTGATCTACACCGCGCTCCGCACCCTCCCGGCCACCGCCGCCGTCCCCCTGGTGGCCCTGCTGACCGGCCTGGTGATGTACGCCGAACAGCAGCTCGCGGACGGCATCGACCCGGTGACCCTGCTCGCCCCGCCCGCCGTGGCCGGCCTGGCCACCGTGGTCTTCCTCCAGATGGAGCGTCAGGCCGAGCGCCAGCGCGCCCTGATCGCCGACCTGGTCTCGACCCGCCGCGCCCTGGCCGACACCAACCGCCGCGAGGGCGTCCTGGCGGAGCGTCAGCGGCTGGCCATCGAGATCCACGACACCCTGGCCCAGGGCCTGTCCAGCCAGCAGATGCTGCTCCAGGCGGCCGACCGCGTCTGGGACACCGACCCGGCCACCGCCCGCACCCACGTGCACACCGCCGCGTCGATCGCCGCCCGCAGCCTCGCCGAGGCCCGCCGCTTCGTCCGTGACCTGACCCCGGCCGACCTGGCCGACGGCGTGGGGCTGGACCAGGCGCTGCGCACCCTCGCCGACCGCGAGGCGGCGGAGAGCGGTCTGACGGTCCGCTGCCACCTGGAGGGCACCCCGGCCCCGCTGCCGGACGCCGTCCGCAGCGCACTGCTGCGGATCGCCCAGGGCGCGCTGGCCAACGTCCGCGAACACTCCGGAGCCCGCACCGCCGCGCTCACCCTCTCCTACCTCGGCGACCAGGTGGTCCTCGACATCGGCGACGACGGCCGCGGCCTGCCACCGATCCCGGCGGGCGCGGAGGCCGACCCGTCCCGGGGGCACGGCCTGCCCGCGATGCGGGCCCGGGTCCGCCAACTGGGCGGCACCCTGACCGTCGAGTCCGCCCCGGGCGAGGGCACCGTGGTCACGGCGGCCATCCCGCTCGAACTCCCCGCAGACGCCCAGTGACGACGACCGGAGGACCCATGACCGCGACCACCCCCGTCCGCCTGCTGGTCTGCGACGACCACGCGGTGGTCCGGGCCGGGCTCCTGGCCCTGCTGGGCAGCGCCCCCGACATCGAGGTGGTGGGTGCGGCCGGCAGTGGCGAGGAGGCCATCGCGCTGGCGGCCAAGCTGCGGCCCCAGGTGGTGCTGATGGACCTCCAACTGGGCGACGGCATCGACGGGGTGGAGGCCACCAGCCGGATCGCCGGGCGGCCGGGGGCGCCGTACGTGCTGGTGCTCACCACCTACGACACCGACGCCGACATCAACCGGGCGATCGCCGCGGGGGCCACCGGCTACCTGCTCAAGGCGGAGCGGCCGGAGGAGCTGTTCGCCGCGATCCACGCCGCCGCCGAGGGGCGCACCACCCTCTCGCCCCCGGTGGCCTCCCGGGTGATGGCCCAGCTGCGCACGCCGGTGCCCCAACTCACCGACCGGGAACAGGAGATCCTCGCCCAGCTGGCCCAGGGCCTGGGCAACCGGGAGATCGCCCGCGCGCTGTTCATCAGCGAGGCCACCGTGAAGACCCACCTGGGGCGGATCTACGACAAGCTCGGCGTCGACACCCGCTCGGGCGCGGTCGCCGTCGCCAAGGAACGCCGGCTGCTCCGCTGAACCTTCGCCGGATCCGCCCGGAAGGGCAGTGCCCAGGGGCGCGGGGAACTGCGCGCTGCGGCAGGCAACGACCCGTGTGCCGGGTACGGACGCTCACGTGCAAGTGGCTCTCCGTACCCGGCACACGGGTCTCGTTCTTCCGTCTCGCGCAGTTCCTCGCGCCCCTGGGCGCTGCCCTTCCGGGCCAGCCGGTGTCAGAGGCGGTCGAAGAGGTCTCCCACGCAGCGGTGGGCGTCGGCCAGGGCCCGGTTGGGGCCACCCGGCGAGGGGACGTAGTGGTTGTAGAAGGTGGCGCCCTCGCAGAGCGGGCCGAGCACCCAGAGCCGCTCGTCCACCGTGCCGTCGGCGCCGATCGGCTGGTTGCCCCGGGTGACGTCCACGCCGCGGCTGCTCGGCGCGGACGGGCGGTGCCGCCGGATCCGGCCGCTGTCGCGGAGCTGCCGCAGCAGCGGGCTGGCGGTGCGCTCCACGTCGGGCTGGCCGGAGGTGGCCAGGCAGAGCCAGTCGACCCACTCCTGGTGCGGGGTGGCCAGTTCGGTGGAGGAGACCACCCAGCCCAGGCCGTCCCACTCCACGGTCGGCGCCGGGCCGAACGGGATCTTCACGATCCCGGCCTCCACCAGTGCCAACAGCTCGGCGTGCCGGTCGAGTTGGGGCCCGGTGACATTGCGGTTGAGCACCCCGGTGTAGGAACCGTAGAACTCCTCGTGGGACTTCTCCTCCAGCCCGCCGAAGTCCACCGCGTAGCGGATCACGTCGCGCAGGTCTCGGAGCACCTCCAGGGCGGACTTCACCGGGCTGCCGGCCAGGCCCAGCCGGGCCTGCGCCAGGTCCTGGGCGATCCGGTCCAGGTACCAGGCCTGGTACGCCTCCCGGTCCTCGGTTCCGCCGACCGGCGGGTGCACCAGCTCGACCGGGTCGAACTCGCCCTGCTCACGGTCGAGCCGGTCCAGCTCGGCACCGATCCGGCCGGCCGCGTGGGCCTCCCGGAGCGCCCGCTCGACCACCGCCTCCAGCTCCTCTCCTCCGTCCAGCGCGGCGGTGCGGCGGTGGAAGGCGATCCGCATCTCGGTCAGGATCAGCGGTTCGACCTGCTCGCGCAGGTCCAACTCCGGCCGGTCCGTGCGCAGTCGGTCGACGGCCTGGCGGGTGAAGGCGATCGGCTGGTAGCCGCCGCGCCGGTTGTTCTCCGGCCGGGCCCGGAACGGCAGCCCGGTGCGGGAGTAGAGCAGGATGCGCGGCTCGCGGCCGCTCGGCAGGTAGCAGCGGCGGCCGTCGGGGCCGGGCACGTGCTCGCCGCCCCGGCCGACGGTGAGCGCGGCCAGCGCGTCCATCGCGGACAGTCCGGTGCCGCCGAGCGCGACCGTCTGGCCGGGCTCGATCCTGGCCAGTTGGCCGGGCAGCGGGTAGATCTCCCGCAGGTACCGCTCGCCGCCCGGGCCGGGGGCCGGCTCGGCGGGCGGGGTGTGACCGGTGGTCAGGAAGACGTGGTCCACCTCGACCCGGCGGCCGTCCTCCAGGCTGATCGAACGGCCGCCGTCCGGGGCCTCGTTGAGGGCGATCGCGGTGGTCCGGTGCAGCTCCACCGTGACGTGCTCGGGGGCCCGGGCCAAGGTCCGGCGCAGGCACCAGGCCAGGTACTCGCCGAGGATCCGCCGGGGCAGGTAGTCGTCGGGTGCGACCGGTCGGCCGAAGGCGCCGAGGGTGAAGCCGTCCTCGGCCAGCCGGAGGCTGCGGCCGGTGACCCAGGTGTACAGGTCGGTGCCCCGGTCCGCCACCGCGTCGCCGACGGTGGCCTCCTCCGGGAAGTGCGAGACCTGTGCGGCGACGGTGTTCAGCAGCAGGTAGTCCGGCTGCTCCGGGTCGTGCAGCCCGCTGCCGTCGCCGACCGGGTCCACCAGCTCGACCCGGACCGGCCGCCGGCCCCAACTCTCCTGGGAGGCGAGGGTGATGATGCGCTCCAGCACCCCGAGCCCGCGCGAGCCGAGCCCGATGACGCCGATCCTGGCCTCCGCCGTCGTGTGCGCCGCGTCCGTCACGTCCGTCGTCACCACCGCTTGGTCTCCCCGAAGAAGTCGGCGATCTCGACCGCCTGGCCGGACCGCTGGGCCTCCTGGTGCACGAACCTGCCGACCGCGAGGTCCAGCACCCCGAGGCCGAAGGGCGAGAAGACCACCGGCTTGTCGTCGCCGACCACGGCGTCCCCGTTGATCACCTGGGCCAGCGTCCCGGTGACGAAGTCCCGGTTCCCGACCAGCTGTTCGGCCAGGTGCGGGGAGGTGTTGGCCTTCATGCAGTGCTCGACGTCGTCCAGCACGTTGTAGGAGCCGAGGATCAGCTCCGGGGCGATGTCGCGCAGCGAGATGTTCAGCACCAGCTGGCCGGGGGCGAAGCTGTCCGGGGCGGTCACGTACGGCTCGCCCGCCGTGGTCGCGAAGACCACCAGGTCGGCCCCCTTGAGCACCGGCGCCAGCTCGGGGGCGAACTCCGCCGCCCAGCCCAGCTCACCCGCCGTGTACTCCACCAGGGCCTCGCCGTACTGCGGCAGTTGGTCGTGCACCTGGACGGTGCCGAACTCCCAGTCACGGGACCGGAAGAACTCCAGGATGTTCCGGGCGATGATGCCCGCGCCGACCACGACCACCCGCTCCGCCCGGCGGCCGCCGGACAGCACCTCGGCCGCCAGCACCGCCGAGGCGGCGGTGCGGGCCGCGCTGATCTGGGAGGCCTCCAGCACCGCGTACGGGTAGCCGGTGGCGTAGTCGTTGAGCAGCAGGGCGGCCGAGGCGCGCGGGACGCCCTGCTCGATGTTGGCCGGGAAGCTGCTGATCCACTTGATGCCGGCCACGTCCTGGCCGCCGCCGAGGTACGCGGGCAGGGCGATGATCCGGGCGTCCGGCTTCTCGGGGAAGCGCAGGAAGTAGCTGTCCGGGTTGACCGACTCGCCCGCCTCGTGGGTCAGGTAGGTCTCCCGGACCTGCTCGACGATCCGGGGCCGGCTCCGGCCGATGATCTCCCTGGCGGCCTTGCCGCCGATCACGCTGAACTCGAACACGCTGCTGCTCCTTGCCACTTGGGCACTGGGGAAGAGTGGATGGGACGGGAAGGGTCAGTGGTGCGCCGCGGCGGCGGTCTCCAGGAGGTCACCGAATCGCTCGGCCACCCAGGCGTCGTCGTACACGGTGCCGAGGTAGCGCTCGCCGAGGTCCGGGCCGATCGCCACCACCGAGGCGCCGGGCGGGAGTTCGAGCCGCTTGCGGTCCACCGCGGCCAGCACCGAGCCGGTGGATCCGCCCATCGCGAGCCCGCGCTCGACGGCCAGGCGGCGGCACATCCGGACCGCCTCGGCCTCGGGCACCAGGACCACCTCGTCCACGCCCTCGGGGCGCAGGATCTCCGGGCGGCGGCTGGTGCCCAGGCCCGGGATGTGGCGGCGGCCGCCCGGGTGGCCGAAGGTCACCGAGCCCTCGGTGTCCACCGCGATGATCCTGGTCAGCGGCGAGTTGGCCCGGAACCACTCCACGCAGCCCATCAGGGTGCCGGTGGTGCCGGCGCCGACGAACAGCACGTCCACGTCGAGGAACTGCTTGCCGATGGCGGCGGCGGTGCGCTCCCGGTGGGCGGCCGGGTTGGCCGGGTTGGCGTACTGGTTCGGCCAGACCAGCTCCGGGTCCTCCCGCAGCCGCTCCTGGATGTGGTCGATCCGGGACTGCAGGAAGCCGCCGTTGGCGTCCCGGCGGTCGACCATCGCGACCTCGGCGCCGAAGGCCCGCATCAGCCCGATCGACTGGACGGAGGTGTTGGGGTCGATCACGCAGGTGAACGCGTAGCCGCGGGCCGCGCAGACCGAGGCCAGAGCGATCCCGAGGTTGCCGGAGGAGGACTCGATCACCCGGCCCCCGGCGCGGAGCACGCCGCGGGCCTCGGCGTCGTCCAACAGGCCCACCGCGGCCTTGAGTTTGATCGACCCGGCCGGATTCAGGCCCTCGATCTTCAGGGTCAGGTCGACCCCGGGCACGAAGCCGTTGAGGTCCAGGAAGAGATCGTCCAGCACGATCTCGTAGGCATGCCGAAATAACATCACGGAACCTGTCGGTAGGGGGAGTGGGGCTCTGACAGGCGCGGGGAGCGGACGCGGGAAGCGGGCGGGGCGACGAGCCGGCGGCCGAAGCCGCTCAGCAGCCCGTCATCCTGACGACCTGCCAGCTGTCCGCCACCGGCGCTCCGGCGGTGTCCAGCAGCAGCGCCGAGCGCTCCCGCACCGCGGCGGCCAGTTCGACCCCGGTCACCCCGGGGCGGTCGGTCAGGGCACCGGCCAGCGCGGCCAGCGCGGCCCGGACCCTCGGGGCCCGGCCACCGGCCGGGCGGCAGAGCAGTGCCCCGGCCGCGGCCGTACCGGCCAGCCGGGCGAACTCCGCCAGTTCACAGTCGTCGGGGAAGGCCAGCTGCC
The DNA here is from genome assembly GCF_039535905.1 of Kitasatospora albolonga. Classification (GTDB taxonomy): domain Bacteria; phylum Actinomycetota; class Actinomycetes; order Streptomycetales; family Streptomycetaceae; genus Kitasatospora; species Kitasatospora albolonga. Next base: position 187,904 of record NZ_BAAAYB010000098.1, read on the forward strand.
CGGTGTACCCGGACTCCCTGAGCCCTCTTGCCAGTTCGGCCGCCCGGTGGAACCGCGCGGCCACCACCACCGTGCGCAGCGCGGACGGCACCGGCCCCACCGGGCCGACGGTCCGCACCGGCCGGCCCGGCGAGTCGGCCCCCAGCAGGTGGACACCGAGCCGGTAGCCGTACGCACTGCCGTCGGTCAGCACACCGACCCCGGTGGCGCCCAGCGAGTCCAGCGCCGCCAACAGGGCCTTCGCCTGACCGGCCTCGTCCGGCGCCCAACTCAGCGCCAGCGGCTGCCCGTCGGGCCCGCCGCCCGGCTGCCCCGGGACGCTCGGCAGGGCCGTCACCGGCAGCAGACAGGGCAGCCCCGCCGCCCGGTAGAGCGGTAGCGCGGCGGCCGCGCCCCGGCTGCCCAGATGGCCGACCACGGCCCGGTACCCGCCGCTCTCCACCACCTTGCGGGCCACCCGACGGGCCCCGTCCAGGGCTGCCGACTCGTCGTGCAGCACCCACTCGATCGCCGGTCCGGTGCCGCCCCTGGCCACCGCCCGCAGCGTCCGGCCCCAGGCGGCCCGGGGGCCGGTGGCCGGCAGCACGAGTGCGATCCTGGGGCCGCCCACCGGGCCGCCCGCTCTCGCCGACTCCACCGGGGCTAGCCCCAGATCGCCGAGGACCGCACCGGCTCGGCCAGTTGCACCCCGGCCAGCAGGACGGTGCTCAGCAGCAGCCCGGCCAGGACCCGCAGACGTCCGCCACCGGACACGCCGGACACGGCACGCCCGCCGGAACGGCCGGACCGGCCGGACTCCTGACCAAGAACGGCACCCATTGGGTCAACTCGCCGCATGACAACGCCTCCTCGTCGGACCACTCGTCAGGGGATCCGGCCTGTTCAGCGCCGTGCGCCGGCCGGTGGATCCATCGTCACCCGCCGCCGCGACTTGGAACAGTACGTACGCCTTTCCTGTACAGGCCACGACCGGTCGCGGACACTTGCTCGGGTGATCCAACAGAGCGCTCAGAAGGCGGCCACCCCGCCCCACCAGCGCCGCACGGCCGAGCGGGACAGGCGGCCCACCGGCGCCGACCAGCCACAGCAGGCGCACCAGCCGTACCAGCCGCACGCCCCGCTCGCCGAGGACTACGGCACCCTGGCGGCGGCCCTGGCCGAGGACAGCACCGCCCTGGCCGACGCCCGCGAGATCTACCGACGGGCCCTGGACGACCCGGAGTGGGACCCGTCCCCGGCCCGGGCCCGGCTCGGCTGGGACGACGACCGCTTCGTCCGCGCCATCGAACTGCTGGACACCATGGGCCTGTTGGCCCCGGCCGCGACCACACCCAGCGGCTGGACCACCCTCTCGCCGACCAGCGCGATCAGCCGGCTGCTGGCCGACGAGGAGCAGCGCGTCGCGACCCGGCTGGCCGAGGCCGCCGCCGCCCGGCACACCCTGGCCCGGCTGCTGACCGACTTCCACCCGCTGCACGCGGACCAACTGTCAGGCGCCGCTACCGAGTTGGTGATAGGTCCGGCCCGGGTCACCGCCATGCTGGAGGACGTCGTCCGACGCGCCCGCTCCGAGTTCCTCTCCCTGCACCCCGGCCCCCCGGTGGCCCGCGAGATGCTGGAGGCCGGGCTCTCCCGTGACAAGCTCCTGCTCGAACGCGGCGTCACCATCCGCTCCGTCCACCTCGGATCCTCCGCCGCCACCCCCGCCCTGCACGGCTACCTCGCCGAACTCTCCTGGGCCGGGGCCCGGGTGCGCACCGCGCAGACCCTCCCCATGCGGATGATCCTGGTCGACGGCTCCCTCGCCGTCCTCCCCGCCCCCGCCGTCCCCGACGAGATCGCCGCCCTGGTGGTCCACGGCGAACAGCTCGTCGCCGTCTTCCGCCAGCTCTTCGAGCACTGCTGGGCGCTCTCCGCCGACTTCGCCCCCACCCACACCGGCTCCGCCGCCCCCGACCCCGACCTCACCGAGCGCCACCACGAGATCCTCCGCATGCTCGCCTCCGGCCTCACCGACGAGTCCATGGCCCGTCGCCTGGCCGTCTCCGAACGCACCGTCCGCCGCCTGGTCGCCGAGATCACCCAACGCCTGGGCGCCGACAGCCGCTTCCAGGCCGGCGTCATCGCCACCCAGCTCGGCTGGCTCGACCAGAACCGCCCCGGCCCCCGCCCGCCCGGGCGCCTGACCCGCCCTGGCCCCCGCCTGACGGGCCGTCACGTCGCGGAGACGGCGAAGCCGCCCCAGGTCCGTCCGAACGGTTCCTGGAGCGGCTCCGGGCCGGGTGCGGCCGGACTCAGCCCACCGGTGCGGGGGTCTGCTCGGTGCTGAGGCTCCGGGCGTCCTTGCTCAGTGACAGGGTGACGCCGACCGCGATCATCGGCAGGGCCGCCATGACGAAGCCCCACTGGACGCCGACCGTGACCAGCATGCCCATGAGGGCGAACGAGAGCGGCTCCAGCACCACCCGCGGCAGGCCCATGATGCTGTTCATCCGGCCGAGGAAGTCGGTGGGCGTCCGGGTCTGGATGAAGGTCGGCAGCGCGACGTCGCTGGAGTAGGCGACGCCCACGCCGAGCACGGCCAGCAGCGCGGCCGCGGCCCAGGGCTGGGCAGGAAGCCGAGGACCGCGAACGCCAGACCCTCGCACAGGGTCATGCCGATGATCAGCAGGCCCCAGCGGCGGGGCAGGCCGGTGACGGCCGCCGCGATGGTGCCGACCAGCTGACCGAGGCCCCAGGAGGAGATCAGCACGCCCAGGGCGAGCGCGCTCTCCGAGAAGCTCCGCGAGAGAGCCGGCAGGCCGACCGAGAAGAGCCCGCTGTAGCTGAGCGCCGACGCCGAGATGAGCAGCAGGACGGAGCGGACCTCGCGGCTCCGCCGGGCGTACCGCAGCCCCGAGGCGATCTCCGACCGGATCTCCGCGACCGAGGGTGACTTGGCCTCGGGGTCCGCCGGGCGGGCCGGGGCCGCGCGCAGGCTCAGCGCCGCGAAGAGGAAGGTCGCGGCGTTGAAGAAGAGTGCGCCGGTGGCACCGGTCGCGGCCACCAGGGCGCCGCCGAGGACCGGTCCGAGCAGCCGCGCGCCCTGCTCGTTGAAGCCAGCCAGCGCGTTGGCCCGGGGCAGGTCCTCCTCGTCCACCAGCGAGGGCAGGATGCTGTCGCTGGCCGGCCAGAAGAAGGCCTCGGCGACGCCCATCACGATGGCGATGGCGTAGAACTGCCAGACCTGCACGCCGTCGAACGCGCTCGCCAGACCGAGGGCGACCACCGCGCTGCCGCGCGCCACGTGGGTCGCCAGCATCACGGTACGGGGGGACAGCCGGTCGGTGAGCGCCCCGCCGAGCAGCATCAGGAGGCCGCGCGGAATGGCCTGGGCCAGCACGACGCCGGCCAGGACGGCGGCCGAACCGGTCTCCTGGAGCACCAGCCAGATGAAGGCGACCTCGAAGCTCAGGTCACCGAGGATCGAGACGCCCTCCCCCGCCCAGACCATCCGGAACGGCCGGGACCGCAGCGGCCGCCGCAGTTGATCCAGCATCACTTGCCTTTCTGTCGAGGCGCGCCGGGCGCGCCGTCGGTGTGCGGGGCCGGCCGGTACGGCCGCCCCCGGGTCGCGGGCCGTGGTCAGGACACGCTCTGATAGGTGGCCACGAAGGTGCGGGCCACCTGCTCCACGAGGTGCCGCAGGCCATCGTGGTCGATCACCCGGCCGTGCACCAGGCCGAGCGTCTGGTTGCCGATCCGCCAGTCGATCGGCTGGCCGGGCCGGGCCAGGACGTCGACGGCGGTGACGCCGTCCAGCGCCTCGGCCTCCTCCACCCCGTGCAGCCCGGTCAGCTCGCGGGCCTCGACGGGCGGGAGGAGCACCCACTCGAAGGTCACGCCGGAGAAGTCGAAGGAGGCCGCCGACGGGCGCCGGCCGAGCGCGAGTTCGAGCGCGGAGCGGACCAGGCTGGCGCCCGAGCCCCTCGGGACGAGGTCCACCACGTGCCCGCCGACCCGGCCGTTGACCTCGATGATCCGCGGGCCCGACGGGGTCAGCTTCACCTCGGTGTGGGTCACCGAGTCCTGGATCCCGAGCGCCCGCACCGCGTCGGCGGCCAGGGCCTGCACCTCGGCCGACAGCTCCGGGGAGAGCGTCGAGGGCACGAAGAAGCCCGTCTCCCGGAACGGCTCCGCCAGCGGCAGCTTGCCCGACACGCAGGAGGCCAGGACCTCCCCCCGGTGCACCAGCCCCTCCACCGACACGTAGTCGCCCCAGCCCTCCCCGGCGGCGGAGGGATCGCCGACCAGGCACTGCTCGACCACGAACACCCGGTCCTGGCCGACCTCGCCCGACATCACGGCGGGCAGCGCGCGGACGGCCTGCTCGGCGGAGTCCAGCCTCACGGTGTTCCGGCTGCCCGCTCCGGTCCGGGGCTTGACCACGACCGGGTAGCCCAGCTCCGCGGCCGCCTCCAGCACCTGCTCGGCGGACTCCGCCAGCCGGCAGCCGGTGGCGTCCACGCCGGCCGCCGCCAGGGCCGCGCGCTGCGCCAGCTTGTCGGTGAGCAGCCGCACCGTCGCGGCACCGTGGTACCGGAGGCCGAGCTCGGCCGCGAGCTCCGCGGTCCGGCCGAGGCAGTACTCGCTGAAGGTGACGATGGCCTCGGGCGCCTCCCGGCGGACCGCCTCGGCGGCCTCGGCCGGGCTCAGTCCGGTGATGTCGCACACCGTCGCCCGGCGGCGCAGGCCGCGCAGCAGGGGTGCGACGCCCGGCTGTGCGGCGTCGCACACGAGGACCACCTCGCACAGCCCCTCGGCGTCCGCCAGCACCGTCCCGGGGCCGGCCGCGCCGTCGGCGTAGACCACGGCGACCCGGGGCAGCCGACGGCCCGTCACCGGTCCACCTCGACCTCGGACAGCGACCACTGGGGGCGGCCCGGGACGGGGACGGAGGCGGCGCCGGAGAACCTCAGCCCGGCGGCCGACAGCAGCCCGGCCAGCTCCGAGCGGCTGCGCAGCCGCCCGCCGAAGTGGACCAGCGCGTGCAGGTCGCCGATCGGCGCGAAGGCGCCGGCCGCCACCTGCTCCGGCATCTCGGCGTCCACGATGAGCAGCCTGGCCCCGGGCGTCATCACGGCGGCGAAGTGGCGCAGGATCCGCAGGGCCTCCTCGTCGCCCCAGTTGGGGAGCACCCGGACCAGCAGGTAGAGGTCCGCCCCCGGGACGACGCCGTCCAGGAACGATCCCGGCACCGCCGTGGCCCGGCCCGCCAGCCCGGGATCGGCGAGCCGGTCGCGGGCCTCCTCCATCACGTGCGGGATCTCCTGGAGCGTGCCCGTCAGATGCGGGTGGGCCAGCAGGAGTTCGGCCAGGGTGGTGCCGTTGCCTCCGCCGATGTCGGCGACCGAGGCGGCCGCGCCGAAGTCGTACGCCTCGGCCAGCGCGTCACCGAGGCCCTCGACCGCGATGACGGCGTTGTAGTGCGCCGCCAGCTCGGGGTGCGTGCCGAGGAAGCCGTAGAAGTCGGTGCCGTGACGGCTCCGGAAGCCGTCGCCGTCCGTGTGGAGGAGGTCGTACAGGGAGTCGAAGGAGGGTGCGCTCACCGCACCGAAGTAGACGGCGGCGCTGTGCAGCGAGTCCGGCAGGTCGGTGCGCAGCGGCTCGCCGAGCGGGGTGAGCGCGAACGCCCCGTCGGGCCGGGGCTCCAGCAGACCGACCGCGACGAGCGCGCGCAGCAGCTGGAGCAGGCGGTCCGGCCGCGCACCGGTCAGCTCGGCCAGCCGGCCGAGCCCGGCCGGCCCCTCGGCGAGGAGGTCGGCCAGGCCCAGCCGGGCGGCGGTGGTCACCAGCGCGGTGGCCCGGTAGCCGCCGATCATCTCCAGGAGGCCGGACCTGGCTTCGCTGCCGTCCATGTGCTCTCTTCTCTCTCGGGTCGGGTCGGGCGAGGTCATGCCGGCACGGCGCGGACCGACCTGGGGGTCATGTCGGTCCACTCGGTCTCGATCCGGCGCAGGCACTCCTCGCGGGTGGCCGCCTCGCCGCTGGCCCGCCAGCCGAGGGGGATCTCGTGGTACGTGGGCCAGATCGAGTACTGGTCCTCGTGGTTGACGACGACGTGGAACAGGTCCTGGGTCGGGTTCATCGGTCACTCTCCTTCGGTGGGGACGATGGCGGGGAGGCCGTAGCGCTCCACCGCGGCGTGGTAGAGCTCGCGCAGCAGCGGATCGCGCACCCGCCCGCGCTCGTAGTGGGCGCGGAAGGCGGTGTCGTACCTCTCGAACCAGTCGCGGCGGCTGGTCAGGAAGAGCACGTCGTGCGGGGCCATCCGGCGCATCGCCAGCAGGCCGACCGGAGCCACGGAGACCCGGAAGCCGGTGTTGCGCGCGGCCCGTTCGTCGCAGTTCGGGTGGAACTGACCGATCATCAGACCGGCGTCCACCGCCGCGTTCTTCAGCGACTCGTACGCGTCGTCGAGACGCTGCCAGCCGGCCGGACCGGTCATCGGCATCACGACGATCCGGCACTCCAGCGAGGCGCCGGACTTGGGCTGCGGCTCCGCCGTGAGGGCGAAGTCGGCGAGCTCCTCGGTGAGCACCTCGGTGATCCCCGAGGTGCTGGAGCCGTCCACCTCGTAGCGGAAACTGAACTGCACGGCCTGGTCGTTGAGGGCCGGCGGGACGAACGGGCAGACCGGCCCCGTCCTTCCGAGCTGCTCGTGCGAGCGTCCGACGTAGTCGCGCAGCCAGGCGTCGACGACGGCGAGGTCGGCGGCGAAGGCGTGCCCGGGCGGCTCGGTCCTGATGCGGAGCTCACGCCGCCCGGACGCCTTGCGGTCGGTCACGGCGGACCTGCTGGAGGCGGTCATGCGGCCGCCTCCGCACCCAGTCGGTCCGCTATCAGCCCGGCCATCTCGGTGTACGACTCCAGGGCGTAGACCTCGGCGAAGTCCAGCTCCACGCCGAGCCGGGTCCGGACGTCCTCGACCACTCGCATCAAGGCCAACGAACTGCCGCCGTCGGCGAAGAAGTCCGAGTCGGGGCCGGGTACCACCCCGGTGTGCCGCTGCCAGGAGTCCGCCAGCTCCGGGTAGGGCAGGGCGGCGGCCCGCTCGGGCGGGCCCTCCGGCCCGGGCCCGGCCGCGGACGGCAGCAGCTCGCGCAGCGCCCGGCGGTCCACCTTGCCGGTCGGGCCCAGGGGAAGGGCGTCGAGGGCGACGATCCGCTCGGCCACCAGATGGCGCGGGACGGACCGGCCGACCCGCTCGCGCAGGGCCGCGGTGTCGAGGCCGGCCGGGGTCACGAACGCGACGAGCACGGCCCCCTCCTCGGTCCGGTCGGCCAGCACGGCCGCGTCCAGGACCTGGGGATCGGCGGCCAGCGCGGCCTGTGCCTCGGCCGGGTCCACCCGGAAGCCGCGGACCTTGACCTCGTCGTCGGTCCGGCCCAGGAACTCCAGCGCGCCGCTCGTCAGCAGCCGGACCCGGTCGCCGGTGCGGTACATCCGGGAGCCGGGGCTCGTGGTGAAGGGGTCGGGCAGGAACCGGTCGGCGGTGGCGGCCGGGCGGCCGAGGTAGCCGCGCGCCAACCGGCTTCCGCCGACGAAGAGTTCGCCGGGCTGCCCGTCCGCCACCGCGTCCAGCCGCTCGTCCAGGACGTAGCAGGAGGTGCCGGGGTGGGCGAAGCCGATCGGCAGCGAGGCGGACAGCGACCGGTCCCGGCCGGCGACCGGTCCGAGGGTGCTGAAGGTGGTGTTCTCGGTGGGCCCGTAGCCGTTGACCAGCGCGGTGCCCGGGTGGGCGGCGACGAAGGCGTCGGCCACGTCGGGGAGCACCACGTCGCCCCCCACGGCCAGCCGCCTCAGGGTGCCGAGCGCGGCGGGGTGGTGAGCGGCCATCAGGTGGAAGACCGCGGCGGTGAGCCAGGCCGTGGTGACCTCCGGACGGCTGAGCTCGGCGGCCAGCTCGTGCAGCGCCTGCGGGTGGTGCGGCACGGCGACCACCCGGGCACCCACCAGCAGGGCGTTCCAGATCTCGAAGGTGGAGGCGTCGAAGGCCAGGGTGGAGTGCAGCAGGGTGCCGTCCTCCGGGCCGAGCAGCAGCTCCCCGCCGCCGAGCGCGAGGCCGGTGACACCGCGGTGGGTCACGCCGACCGGCTTGGGCTCGCCGGTCGTCCCGGAGGTGAACATCACGTACGCGAGGTCGTCCGGGCCGGCCGTCGGACCGGGCAGCGGGCCGTCGCCCTCCCCGAGACCGAGCCCGTCCACCGCCCGGGTGACTGGTCACCCGGGCGGTGGACGGGTCGGTCTCGGGGAGGGCGACGGCCCGCTGCCCGGTCCGACGGCCGGCCCGGACGACCTCGCGTACGTGATGTTCACCTCCGGGACGACCGGCGAGCCCAAGCCGGTCGGCGTGACCCACCGCGGTGTCACCGGCCTCGCGCTCGGCGGCGGGGAGCTGCTGCTCGGCCCGGAGGACGGGCACCCTGCTGCACTCCACCCTGGCCTTCGACGCCTCCACCTTCGAGATCTGGAACGCCCTGCTGGTGGGTGCCCGGGTGGTCGCCGTGCCGCACCACCCGCAGGCGCTGCACGAGCTGGCCGCCGAGCTCAGCCGTCCGGAGGTCACCACGGCCTGGCTCACCGCCGCGGTCTTCCACTGATGGCCGCTCACCACCCCGCCGCGCTCGGCACCCTGAGGCGGCTGGCCGTGGGGGGCGACGTGGTGCTCCCCGACGTGGCCGACGCCTTCGTCGCCGCCCACCCGGGCACCGCGCTGGTCAACGGCTACGGGCCACCGAGAACACCACCTTCAGCACCCTCGGACCGGTCGCCGGCCGGGACCGGTCGCTGTCCGCCTCGCTGCCGATCGGCTTCGCCCACCCCGGCACCTCCTGCTACGTCCTGGACGAGCCGGCTGGACGCGGTGGCGGACGGGCAGCCCGGCGAACTCTTCGTCGGCGGAAGCCGGTTGGCGCGCGGCTTACCTCGGCCGCCCGGCGCCACCGCCGCCGGTTCCTGCGCCGCACCCTTCACCACGAGCCCCGCTTCCCGGATGTACCGCACCGGCGACCGGGTCCGGCTGCTGACGAGCGGCGCGCTGGAGTTCCTGGGCCGGACCGACGACGAGGTCAGGGTCCGCGGCTTCGGGTGGACCCGGCCGAGGCACAGGCCGCGCTGGCCGCCGATCCCCAGGTCGGACGCGGCCGTGCTGGCCGACCGGACTGAGGAGGGGGCCGTGCTCGTCGCGTTCGTGACGCCCGCGCCGGCCTCGACACCGCGGCCCTGCGCGAGCGGGTCGGCCGGTCCGTCCCGCGCCATCTGGTGGCGAGCGGATCGTCGCCCTCGACGCCCTTCCCCTGGGCCCGACCGGCAAGGTGGACCGCCGGCGCTGCGCGAGCTGCTGCCGTCCGCCGGCCGGGCCCGGGCCGGAGGGCCCGCCGCGAGCGGGCCGCTGCCCTGCCCTACCCGGAGCTGGCGGACTCCTGGCAGCGGCACACGGGTGGTACCCGGCCCCGACTCGGACATTCTTCGCCGACGGCGGCAGTTCGTTGCCTTGATGCGAGTGGTCGAGGACGTCGGACCCGGCTCGGCTGGAGTGCTGGACTTCGCCGAGGTCTACGCCCTGGAGTCGTACACCGAGATGGCCGGGCTGATAGCGGACCGACTGGGTGCGGAGGCGGCCGGCATGACCGCCTCCAGCAGGTCCCCGTGACACGACCGCAAGGCGTCCGGGCGGCGTGAGCTCCGCATCAGGACCGAGCCGCCGGGCACGCCTTCGCCGCGACCTCGCCGTCGTCGACGCCTGCTGCGCAGACTACGTCGGACGCTCGCACGAGCAGCATCGGAAGGACGGGGCCGGTCTGCCGTTCGTCCCGCCGCCCTCAACGACCAGGCCGTGCAGTTCAGTTTCCGCATACGAGGTGGACGGTCTCCGCACCTCGGGATCACCGAGTGTGCTCACCGAGGAGCTCGCCGACTTCGCCCTCACGGCGGAGCCGCAGCCAAGTCCGGCGCTCGCTGGAGTGCCGGATCGTCCGTGAGGCCGATGACCGGTCCGGCTGGCGCGGGGCTTGGGCCGGCGTCTGCGTTTACGAAAAACACACACTCTCCCAAAAAAAGTGTACGAGAGTGCGGGGCTGAAGAGACAGCGGCGGTGGCAGCAAGCCAGTTGTATGGATCGTTATTGTGGTTCCAGCCTCGAATCTGCGAGCAGGAAGTGGGGGGGGGGGGGGGAGGGGCATTAAGGAGGGGGGGAGTCTGGCGCGCGCGCATACACGGCTTCCAGGGTGCTTTTCTCCTGTGGTCTTCTCGGTGCGGCCTGCTGGCCGATGCGCCTGGGGGAAAAGGGATGGCCCCTTTGCAGCGACTTTGCTCTTCCTGAGCTGAAAAACACAGGGGGTCTCTAGCCGCGACTAGTGTCGTAGAGTAGGCGTTCTAGCCGCCTCCGCGCGCCTAAACTATGCGAGCTTCGGGGGCGTGGCGCGATCTGTCGCTGGTGGCTGGGGCGTCGAGCTCTATTAGCCTACGCTCGGGGGGTCGTGGAGGGCGCTAGCAGGCCATCTCCCGCCACGTCCCCTACCAAAGGGAGTGACCGTGATACCGCACAGCCAGGACGGCCCGACTGGCGGCAGGCTTCGTCGTCACACATCGAGGACCTATCTGTCGATCTTGGCTCGTCACGTAGGGGCCTCCCCACTCGCGGAAGATTCGTCCCCTCGTGCTGGCGGTTGCGCACGCGGCGAGAGCGGGCACCGCGCGAGTGAGTGCGCTGCGCCTGATGCAAACGGACTAGGCGAGTGACGGACATACGGTCCCCAGGTTCGGTCTGGCAGCCCTTGCCGCATGACCTCGCCGCCAACGGCGACCGCGACAGAGATGATAGAGCAGCATGCATAGGATCGGGCAAGGCGAAGCCAGGTCGCTGTGGGGAGCGGCACTGGCGCTGGAGATGATCGGCGCATACCGGGGCCGACGCGCGCTGGTGGACCACGCGCTTCTTGCCCGGCTAGGCCTGGGGCCGACCTACGGCTTCGGCAGATAGGCAAAAAACAGGCTGCAAGTTTGATGGGTCCCTCCGCCGGCTCGTGGAGCTACAGCTTTCGCTGGCGGCGAGGCTGACCTTGTGGCGCGAGGTCCACGGTACGCGCCTGGCTGGGGGCTAGGCTGCTGCGCGCTGCTCGTCGCTGGTGCAGGGTTCTGCTAGGAGCCCCCAGTGCGTCCGACGGTGGCTTCGGGCTGCAAGAAAAACCTGGGTGTGCAGACGCTTCAGGCGTTAGGCGCGCTGGCGCACCGACCTGGGCCGGTAGCTGGCGCTGCTACAGCGCACGCTCGTCTACTTCTGGGTGGCGTGAGCGCAGGGCCCTCGCTTCAGTACGTCCTGTAGCAAGACCTTCCTTGCCATCAGGCAGTAAGGACGTACCGCGACGGCTTCTGATGGGGGGGTCGGGTCGGCGTCACGGCACCACTTCATACGGCTTCGCTCGGGCACTGCACGCGCCGAGCTGCGCGGGCACTAGGCTTTAAGCGGTTCGCCCCTGCCCGTCTATTAGGGGCTGCGCGGTCGAGGGCCGGGTGACGGCGGCTGGCTTTGTCCGGAGGCGGTAGGCGTGATCTTCGGGGCGTTGCGGGCCGCCCGTCGGGTCGGGCCGTATCAGTGCGGCGAGTGCTATAGCGCTACGTTCACCTCTAGGCTTCGGGGAGGAGAAAAAGGTTTAAATAAAAGCTCTGGCTACTTGCTGGCTTGGTGCTAGTTGGGGGGCCAGCGATCTAGACTGGGGCTGACGCCTGCGCAGGAGTATCCCGGGCAGCGTGATGGATTGAAGGCCGGCGCGATTCCAACCCGGGCAATCCGCCGATCGCGCGGGTGGCTGGGCTGGCTTTTCGGGCCAGCGGCGGTGGGCCGTGATCGTTCCTGAGACGGTGCGTCGTCCCTGGGGGGCGTGACCTGCTTACCGTGCTGGTCGGCGGTGCTCTCCAATGGGGCGTATCGAGGAGGCCCTGTGCGGATGCCTGCGCGGCTACTTCGGGCACGCCGCCGTGATGACCCGCGCGGGCCTTCATTAGCTGCTGCGATACGTGAGATGGCGAGTATGCAAAGGAGCGGTGGCGGCGCGGGGTGGGCGCTTGCGCGCCGATGCGGACAACCTGCACGCGGCTGGTTCGCACTTGCGCTGAGGGGCTGCTTGTCGCAGAGTCCGTGCGGGAGGCTGGGCGCAAGGGGCTGCTTGTCTGGAGTCGGCCGGGCCGTGGGGGGCTGGGAGGTTGCTCTCTCGCGGGCGGCCGCCTCCTAGTCTCGCCGTCGCCGGGGTGGTGTCCGGCCCCAGTGGTCGGCTGTCGGGGCGAGGTCAGTTAGGGTGGAGCTCGTGAGTTGCATGGGGGTTGGCTAATTTGTTTTTTTGGGAAATATGTTTATTTGTTTTTGTGTGGTGACAGGGGCCGTCGCTGCGGTGCGCGGGTCGCACGTGGTCTAGCGCCGAGCGGCGGGCGGCGTCCGCGTGCGGGTTTACGGTGCTGGGTCGGTAGCGCCAGAGGTTGGCTGTGGCGAGGTGGTCCTCCGTAGTGCGAGCGTGCGCGCAGCAGCACGGGCGTCGCACCCTGGCTGGGGGCCGCTCTTGCAGCCTGCGGGCGATGCGGTGTGGCTATATGCACCGGTACTGAGGCGGCCGGGCGAGCCCCACCGGGGCGAGGCGTCCAGCGCGGGTAGGCATGGGTCGCCGGGCCATGCGTCACGGCTTCTAGGCGAGTAGGCTGCGCTCGCCGGATCAACGCGGAGCTCGCGGGGTTCTCGTAGTCTCGCAAAGCGTCTCCAGGTACCATGGCGTGCACAGGCGGTACGGTGGCAGGGTTCTGGTGCTTGGGCACGCGATCAGAGCTGGCGCATGCGCGCGGCCCTGCGGCGGCCGGGCGTAGGACGTTGCGGCCGCCGGCTGGCCGCTGACGGAGTCGCGCCGAGCAGGTGCTGGAGCGGGCCGCGGAGCTGGGCTACCCGGTTACGTGGTGCCCGAATGCCCCGGACCCGAGGCGGGCGGCTGCGGAACACCGTGAGCTGGATCTCGATGCGCCGAGCAGGCTCTCGCCGGGCGGGCGGCATGCCTCGGCCGTGATGTCGGCGAGGTTTCAGGTGCCGGAACGGCTGGGTGTTCGTGAGTCGAGCTAGGTGGCTCTGGTCTGGCGATCCCTGGCCGGCCGCTTCGGGGAGGGCTGGGGGCGAGCTACGGGTCGGTGAGGGGGTCTGGTGTCTCACGGGGCCGAGGGAGTGCGGCATGGCCTTCGCTGCGTGGTCGGGCTTATAAGGGCTGGGGGCTCGCTGGCGGAGGGCCGTTTCCGGAGTATCGGGGGGGCGTTCTTCGTGCCTAGGTCCTGCCCTTGTACTCTCTTCCCAGGAGCGGTGCGGCTCGTAGTGTGCGAAGGCCCTGGCCGCCAGATCGCGTACGAGCGCTGTTGCGGGATCCGAGGACTCGGATGACCGGCCACCGGGTGAAGGGCTGACCCGTCAGGGCGGCTGTCGGCGGATCGATCGTATGTCATTAACGGGTGCTTCGAGTCTCCGGCGGGGTTCTGTCGTGGTAGACCTCGTCGTCGTGTGGATAGGAGCGAGGGCAAAAAAGTGGATCAGGGGCCGCCAGCCTGTGGGTGCCGACTCTACGCGCTCGAAAAGCTCTGCCGCTCGGGGCGGCGAGGGCGCCCCAGTCAGCAGTGGCGATCCTCGGTCTTGGGGCGCACTTCATAGATCGCGAGCGTGACGCTTCGAGTGGTGCTCGCTCCCCTAGCGGCTCGTTCGAGGGGCGCTGCGGCATGTCTGACCAGGGTCTTGTCATGGGGTGATGAGTAGCGAGTCCGAGGCGCTGGTACCGGCGTCTTGTATCCGTGAAGTGCGCGTCGACAAGCTCTCTGGCTCCGGCCCACGGTCCAGGCGCGTATCGATCAATGCGATCGGCAACGCAGATGCGCTCGGCCTGGGTGGGTGCACGGGACCGGAGTGTATGCGGTACCACGAATAGGCCTGTCGGCACTCGTCAGGTGGTAGAGGGGGCAGGGTGCACGCTGCACAGCTTCGTGGGCCACGATACTAATTAGAGTGGGCGTGATCGCTGCCCACGGCTACACGCGAACTCCGGGGCGGCCTAGGCGCGCGTGGCGCGTGGCGGCCTCACATAAAAAAAAACGCGCGATCGACCGTGACAGTGGTGCGCGCCATGGGTCGCCGCCTGCGGGGGTTAAAACTAGTGAAGGAAGCGAATAAGGATGGGATGCTAGGGGAATGCAACTGCGGGGTCGCGCCGCGGGCGGTGGTCCCCGGAGGCACGTTCGCAGGATCGGTTGCGGGCTGGGTGGCGTGGAAAACTCGATACGTCTCGGTGACCTGAGCTTTGTCGAGGTCGCCTTCATCTGCTGGTGTGGCTCCGAGAGGGGAGACCAGCGGGCGGTTCGAATGGCCTGCGCCGTCCTGAGCCGGGGGCGTTCAGGTGCTGGCTTCCAGGGCCATTCGGCGCATGCGTGCCTGCTCTCATGATGCTTGCTGCTAGCGGAGGTGCGCCACCGTACCGGGCTGTCACTAGCGGGGGGGGGGGGGGGAAAACTAAACGGGCGGCCCCGTAGTCCAGTGGTATGGCTGAGCAAGAGCCCTGACGTGGCGGGGCGGCATAGGTCATCGGCGGTCGGTAGTCTGGGCTCGGGCCTCATTAAGGTTTGGTCTTGGGCGACGCCGCAGTTCGACGGCGTGCTAGGGTCTGGGCATTCTACGCCATCGCCATGCGTGATGGGTTGCGTCGCCGAGGTCTCTCTTCTGGGGGCCGGCCAGCGACATGGCGATCTGCGTCAGGGCAATGCATGCTGTGGAGCGTAGGTTGACATGGCCCGCGGGGTCCATAGCGCGGCTGTGCTGGTCCTTCAAAGCGAGGGGGCATGGGCAGGCGGCGGGCTGGCTCAGGATCGGCCGGGGATGCCTTGGCGGCGAGCGCGCATGTGGGCCGCTGGACGCAGTGGTAGCTTCACCGGCGGCACTCTATCTCTAAGCGCCCTCGGAACTCTCTTGGTCCATGCTTGCGTCGGCTGGCTGAGTCTTGCGTGCAGCGGGCCGCGGGCCCGCGGGGTGGGGGCGTGCGGAGAGCATGCCGCGAGGTCCTTAGATCACCGGCTCATCGTCGGCGAAGATTCGCATGTCGGAGATCTGGCCTCGGGGCATGGTCGGTAAACGGCGCCGGCGAGAGCCGCGAGGGCGTCCGCCTCCGGCGTCATGGCTGGTGGCTGCATGGCTCGGGCGGCTCGTGCGCTCATGGCTACAGCGGGGCTACCATTCTGTCGTCGGTGCCTGCGAGTCTCTCTCGCGAGGGGCTTTCTTCGAGAGCTCGCGCCTCGGCCTCTGGCGTGCTGATGCTCGCTCCAATGGGGGCCGTGCGGTGCAGTGGTCTGGTCGTCACGGTGCAGCGGGGGCGAAAGCCGTCCACTTGGGGGCCTAGATGACACTTGGCTGCATGCCTGCGCGCCGTCTGGGTGGCTCTGCTGATTGCATCAGGTGGCATGACGGGCTCTGTGCGTAGTGTTCTGGGCGTTCGCGGTCGGCTACCGGCTCGGCTTCTCCATGGCCGTTGACGAGCTCCTGGGCTTTGCTGGGGGGGTGGGGGGAGGGGGGGGCGGCACTGCGCTGGCTGTCGTCCGTGCTCAGGCGTGGTGCTTCGCCTTGGGTTACTCGGCAGGCGACGTCGGTCGGCTGCCAGAGCCTTACATCCTTAGACTCTCGGTTACTGCGGCGCCACGCGACTTTCTCTGGAGGCCGGGATGAGACAGCATGTCATGGGCCTAGCCGCGTGCGGGTGGGTGCTGGGAGGCCGCATCTCGTTGCCGCGCCTCCCCATGGGGTCATGTTTGGGGCTGTCAGCAGGTCGGCCGTCCCAGTGGGGCATTCGCGTCGATATGAGTTGTCGGCCGCTGCCGGGATGTATCGCAGTCGGGGCGTCAACGACACCCATTAGTTCACGTCGAGTACAAGGACGGACCCTGAGCGCTTCAGCCACCTGAGAGTTGGGACCGGTCTCGTCAGTCGGCGGGGTGGGGCTGGAGTCGGCCGCTACCCGGCCCTGAGCACTCGCTCCCTAGGACACGGGCGTTGCGGAACTGAGTACCGTTTGTGGGGGGCTGGCTTCGGCTCGTCTCGCGGCGGTCGAACGTGTTTATCGAAGGCCGGCGTCAGTCGCGGGGGCGCCATGGGCGGTGTCGATGGCGGGCTTCGCGTTTGTTGATTCAAGCGGGCGGGTGGCCGGGGGCGGTCTTTGTTCAGTGGTGAAACAGTCGAAGTGCGGTCTGAGCTGGAGATGTGGGCGATGGACAGGCCGGCCTGGAAGCTTCTGGGCTGGTGTGGCGTACCCCAGGGGCGTTAAGGAGACTCATCCCTTGTCGACTCCAAGCGGGGCTGGTCGGTGACAGAGTGACGTGTTCGAAGGAGTAACGGGCCAGAATGGGAGCGGTAACGAAGTCGATCATACTGGAACTGGTATTGCGGTGGTATCCGGTTGATAGAAGGGCAGCAAGGTAGAGGCGGACGGCATGCGAGACAGGGATTCTCGTCGGTGTGGCGCCTCTGGTAGGTTGAGGTAAGTTTGGCCGGGGGGGGTTCGGGGCGGCGAGGCGGTCGGTGTTGCATGGTAGGGGGGTCGTGTAGTATTACTCCCGTGAGAGTCGGTGTGAAGGGCGGGAATGGCTGTAGCTGCGCACAAGGTGTCATGCTGGCGATGAGGGGGAGGATGTGCAGTCATACAAAGGCCCGATGGAGACGCGGGACGACGGGTTTAATGGAAGGTGGTTACGACATCGTGACTTGAGACGCCTGGTACCAGCGCAGTGGTTATATGTGTTGCGCGGGGAGTGTGTCGATCTCTTCGGGTACGGGGTCGGGGGGCGGGGAGGGAGGGCGGTAGGGAGGTGCCGTGGGAACGACGCAGGAATGCATGTCCGCTATAAGAGAGGAGGTAAAGAGACGAGGGGGGGTGGTGGCTAAGTGGACGGGCGTTGGCTGCACTTTCCGGGCCCCGGCGTCTCAGGTATGTAGTTCGGTGCGAGGTATCCGGTGCATGGTAGCGGGGGTGGGGGTCGGCGGAGGATTGCCGGAGTGTGAGCTGGAGCGGATGGTGAACTGGGTCCGCTATCGAGCTAGAGCTTGTCGACGGGTGAGCCCGCCCTGCGCAGCATCTCGCGGGCTGCTTTTACGTCGAACGGGGGCGACGAGGAACGTGGACTTGAAGGGGAGTAGAAGGTAACTCGTCGGTAAGGGTCGGGGTCTCGTCAGGGGAGCGACGTCCTGTCGACGCATGGTTGTCGGTGACGCCGGGCTCATTGAGCCTATGCCTCCAACGTGCGGTAGCGGGCGCTGTACAGTTAGGTAAGCCGGGCGTGCACGGCGGGTGAAGATCGGTCAGCGTAGCCTGGTACGCGCAGGGTGTGGCGCGGGGGGCGGGCGGCGGCTGTGGGCGGCGCAGTTCGGGTGCGCGAGACGCGCTGCTCCTCGTCGGCCAGCTAAGGCGTCAAAGGCTGATCGGGCGCTTGTGTGGCAGGCGAAGATGGAGTGGTCTGCTATGCCCGCTGGTGTGTGGGTCGGCGGCCCGGGGCGCTAAGCAAGGCGTCGCAGGTGTGCCAGCAATGCTTCGATCGCGCTGGACATAGAAGCGGTCTGTCGTCTCCAGGTCGCGGCGTGAGTCTGGGGCGGCGAGTGACCGGGGGTACCAGTGGTACGCGCTTGCGACCCAGGGACAGCAGTAGACATTCCGGGTGCGTCCTATGGCGCGTCGTGCGTGTAGATGCTTCAGTCCGGGCGGGCAGTGCGGCCAGGGAGAGAGGGAGGGGAGAGCAGAAGCGAGGAGGAAGAGGGGAGACAGAGACAGCGAGGAGAAGGAGAGGGAAGAGGAGAGAAGAGGGCGGAGGAGAGAAGGAGGGATAGGAGAGGAGGAGAGGAGAGGAGAGGGAGAGGGAGTGAGAGTAGGGGGGAGGGGAGAGGAGAGGGAAGAAGAAGAGAGAGGGG
>NZ_BAAAYB010000099.1:0-103075 GCF_039535905.1 Kitasatospora albolonga
GGTAGTGCGGAGGATCCCAAGGCAAACATCCCGCTGAGTTTAGATCACGCTGCATGATCGTTGCCCGCCTTCCCTTTGCCATGGGCTTCCACGTGCCGCCCGGCTTTTCTGTGCCGACTACGTGTCCTCGCACTCTTCTTGTTAAGGTATTTGCCGGCTTTCCGGGGTACTCTGGCCCTGCGTCGGCTATCGTCTTGCGGCGGTCGTGCTCGTGATGTTTGTTACGTGTTCCCCGTTGAATCGAGCAGACACTGCATGGTCTTCTCAGCAGTTTGGCCTCGAAAGAACACAGCTCCGTTTGCCAGCGCCTCTAACCTCTGGGCGACCCCAGTGTTGTCTCTGCCTGTGCTTGGGATGTTACTGTTTCGCTCATTTCGGTTTCCTGTTGTACCTTCTGTCTGCTGATTGACGTTGGCACTTGTTTTGTCTGGTTGCATAAATAGTCGTTTTTCTTGATGAGTCTCGCCCGGACGAACTTCCGTGGTCGGTCCCGTTGCTTATCTCGTGGTCTTGTTTTGCCGTGGCCTGTAGCTTCGTCCTGGGTCTGCGTTCCACCGCGACCGCCGACGAGTAGGCGGGTGTGCCTTTTTCGGGGCGGTGGAACTCTCCTCATAGCGGGCTTGGGAGGGCTCTTACTGGACCTTCTTAGCGACATCGCGAACGCCCGAAGGGGCGCGCCACGTCCACGGAGTGCGCGGCGCCCCGCGTTCGGCGTGTGACGTTAGTTTAGGGGAGCGAGGTCAGGAGCCGCCGATGCAGTCGGAGGCCGCAGGGCGCGAGCAGGCCGCTCACCGGGCCAGAGCGCGCGCGTGGCGTCGCCCAGGGCCCGGGGCGCCGCCAGCGAACGGTTGGCAGTTGGTCGGTCGGGTCCTGGGTTGCGTCGACTATGTCTGGTCGGCGACTTGCCTAGGTGTCGGGCAGCATGTGGTCCCAGGCCAGCCGGGCTAGACGATGCTGTCGGTGACCACTGCCGAGGTCCGGCACGCCGCCCGGTCGGCAGCGCGCGGCGGCTGTATGCCGATATGGTGAGCGAGTCCCGGAGGTGAGGTCGCACTCAGCGGCCATAGGCCGGGGCCCGAGCGGGCGAGCGGGTCGCTGGGGCGTATTTGGCCGCTGGCTAGGTCGCGGGTCATCCTTGGATCGGTGACGGCGGGGTTGCCAAGTTGGCGGTCGACGCCATGGCATCGTGGGTGGCCTCTATGCCGGCCAGCGCACGGCCTTCCAGGTGCGGCGGCCGTCTCGGTGGTCTTGCGGCCGGCGCCGGCTACTCTTTGCGTGAGGCTCTTTCTTTTTTGAGCTGTCACGTGGCTGTCGGCGTCGGGCAGCTTGCACACCGCGACGCGCGCTTGCCTTGTGCCGGCCTACGTCGGAGGCGGAAGAGGTCTGGCATACGGCAGAATATTGACCGGTCTGCACGCGGTCGGCGTTCCCATGTCGTCGCGGGGGTGTCAGGCGGGACTCTGGGTCTAGGGGCTGGGCCACGCGCATTCTTGGCGTTCGTGGTGTGGCGCCCACCGTGGAGGGTGTGTGTTCGGGTCCTTTGTGCGCACCTGGCTCAGTCACTCGCCGGCCCCAGCATAGTGTCGGTGGTCTTCGGCAGCAGGTCGCTGCGGACGCTGCGCCGTGCGGCGGCCAGTGGGTGTCGTGCGGGGCGGGGCGTGACAGGATAGAAGGCGAGAGGGCTTTGGGCGATCCGTTCGCGTGATGGTACGAGATTGGGTCTGGTGCTCCTGCTCCTGGTGTAGTTTAGGTTGTGGCCCTTCCGGCATGGTTTCGGGTTGTTTCGGGTGGCGCCAGGGTCGTCTCGTTCGGGCTGACGGACTGATTTACTGCGCGCATGGGCCGGAAATGGTTTTCGCGGGTCCGAGGGTCAAGCTTGGTATAGTCTGACGATCCTCTGTTTTCCGGGCATTTCGGTAACTATTTCGCCCGTGCGCCCGACCCCTGACGAAGTCGTTCGGCGGCGCCTCCCGGCAAGGGGAGGGTCGCCGTGCTCCACTCCGGCCCGGGTGCCGTGCCGGGGCGGCCCGCACCGTCCCACCGCGGGTTGACGCGAATCACCGGGTCGTCCGGTACGGCTCAGACCAGGTTCGTCAATCTCCCGTTGCCGCTGTGTGCGAGGGTGACCAGGACCTCTCCGCGCCGGCGCGCTCGCCGCCGCCCGGCCTGGCTTGTGCGTTCCCTCTTATGCCGTCGGCCGGGCGGTCCACCCGCCACGCCTTCCGTCTAGGGCGAGCCTGACCCGATCCGATGATCGCGGCTTCGACAACTAGGAACAACGACCACACGCCCACGAGTTTTGTTTTTTGTTTATGGTCCAGATTGCGCCCAAAGCGGTCTTTGACTCGCTGGCCGATCGGCGCCCTGCCTGGCGTGGGTGATCACTTCTAACTTTAGCGCCAGCACACCGTGCCGCGGGTCCTTGGCGGCCGGGGGCGTCGGCGGGCCGTGGTGGTGACCAGCTTCCCGACTCCGCCGGGCCCGGTCGGGGGTGGCTTCCGTTGTGTGCCGCGGCAGTCTGCTTGGCTCTTCGTGCCCGCATCGCTCAGGGCGTGCCGCGGACGGCGTCTATTTCGCGGGTGGTCCGTGCACACGTAACCATTCATAGCATGGAGCTCATTGGCGGTATTGTTGACGTGCGTGGGCCCGGCTCGCGGCCGGTGGGGCCAATCCCGTAGGGCGCCCCTCAGGGTCCGCGATTGTGGTCTCGTGCTTGGCTGTCACGACCCCTCGTGCGAGGACTCGCGCTGACGCTTGCACCTCCTGGGCTCAGCGGTCTGTGAGCGGCACGATCCGGGTCGAGTGTCCCGTTTCACCCTGTCCCAGGGTGGCGAGTTTTCGGGTAGGCATATGAAGTTTCCCTGCTCTCCGAGGAACTTGGTTGGTGGTGGGTACACAAACCGGGTCTTCTTGGGTATCTTTGAACTGCCAAGCACAGGATGCCGCCCAGCCTGGGACGTGCCTTGCTGGAACAGCCCGACCGAGTCGGGGTCGCCCAGTGCCGTCCAGGTTGTAAGCATAATGCTTAAGGCAGACGTCGAGCTGGCGCAGTCGTATGTCGCGGTGGGCCCGGGCGATTGTGTAGACGTGGCTTCCGTTCCTTCTCGGGGCTAGGCCAGGGCACGTAAGCCGTTCACGGCCTACCTGCGGCAGTTTATAAGAGGCTGGCTTGGACGGGGTGTTGTTTTGGCCGGTGCGTCCTGGGCCAGGTCCTCGCACTGGGCCCTGTCGCCACCGTACGGGCGAGGTGGCCACCGTTTTGCAGCCCTCCTTGGTCTCCTCCGCGGGTGGGATCAAGAATGGATGTCCTTTTGTTCAACAAATAGGAACACGGCCGTGTGGTTCGTCGCCCCATCGAGTTCTGCGAGCCACGGAGGTCTAGGCCCTTCAGCAAACCCGGCGGCCCGCTCGACCGGCCCGCCGTCCTATCCCTCGGTCGAGTTCCGCCACGGGTTTCCCGTCCCTCCTCCTCGCCCGATCCACCGCCCAGGGGAGTTACGGACACCGCCATGCATAAGCTTCCTCAACTCCGGGGACTGCTGATTTGCGACGGGCGGGGGTCCCGCGGTTGACGCGGCCCAACTACGCTGACGGGCATGACCAGCTCCGACGCCACCGCGGCCCAGCGGCTCGACCTGACCCTCGACGGCGGAGCGCTCACCGCGCAGCTGGTCGACTTCCCCTCCGTGAGCCGCTCCGAGGGCCCGCTGGCCGACGCGGTCGAGGCCGCCCTGCGGGCCCTGCCGCACCTGCGGGTGGACCGGTACGGCAACAACGTGGTGGCCCGCACCGAGCTGGGCCGGGCCGAGCGGGTGGTGCTGGCCGGGCACCTGGACACCGTGCCGATCGCCGACAACGTGCCCTCCCGGGTCGAGGGCGACCTGCTCTACGGCTGCGGCACCTCCGACATGAAGTCCGGCGTGGCCGTCCAGCTCCGGCTGGCCGCCACCGTGACCGAGCCCAACCGCGACCTCACCTTCGTGTTCTACGACTGCGAGGAGATCGAGGCCGCGCACAATGGCCTCGGCCACCTGGCGGAGCGTCACCCGGACTGGCTGGCGGCCGACTTCGCGGTCCTGATGGAGCCCAGCGGCGCCATGGTCGAGGGCGGTTGCCAGGGCACCCTGCGGGCCGACGTGAAGCTGACCGGCACCCGGGCCCACGCCGCCCGCAGCTGGCTGGGCGACAACGCCATCCACAAGGCCGCCGAGGTGCTCCGCCGGCTGGCCGCCTACGAGCCGCGCCGGGTGGAGATCGACGGCCTGGAGTACCGGGAGGGCCTCAACTGCACCCGGATCAGTGGCGGCGTGGCCGGGAACGTCATCCCGGACGAGTGCCTGGTGCACGTGAACTTCCGCTACGCGCCGGACCGTTCGGAGGCAGAGGCGGCCGAGCACGTGCGCGAGGTGTTCGCCGGCTACGAGGTGGAGGTCACCGACACCGCCCCCGGCGCGCTGCCCGGCCTGGACCAGCCCGCCGCCCGCGCCTTCCTGGAGGCGGTCGGCGGCCAGGCCCGCGCCAAGTTCGGCTGGACCGACGTGGCCCGGTTCTCCGCGCTGGGCGTCCCGGCCGTCAACTACGGCCCGGGGGACCCGAACCAGGCCCACAAGCGGGACGAGCACTGCTCGCTGAGCGCCATCGCCGAGGTGGAGGAGCGCCTGCGGGTCTGGCTCACCGCCGACTGACCGTCACCTGGCGTACCGCCCGTTTTTCCCCGACAAAGGGGATCAACGGGCGTACTGTTCCGTCATGACAGGCACAGGAGACGAGAACACCACGTACGGAACCGACGAGCGCCCCGAGAAGAAGAGCGTGCCGGAGAAGCGCAAGGGCCCGGTGCTGCTCCGCCGGGACCAGGTCAGCACCGGCACCACCGACCAGCGGCTGCTGGACACCACCGGCCCGACCGACTGGCTGCACACCGACCCGTGGCGGGTCTGGCGGATCACCTCCGAGTTCGTCGAGGGCTTCGGCGCCCTGGCCGAACTCCCGGCCGCGGTCAGCGTCTTCGGCTCCGCCCGGACCCCGGTCGACTCGCCCGAGTACGCCGCCGGGGTGGCCATCGGCCGGGCCCTGGCCGAGGCCGGCTACGCGGTCATCACCGGCGGCGGGCCCGGCGCCATGGAGGCGGCCAACCGGGGCGCCTCGGAGGCCGGCGGCCTCTCCGTCGGGCTCGGCATCGAGCTGCCCTTCGAGCAGGGGCTGAACGAGTTCGTCGACCTCGGGCTGAACTTCCGGTACTTCTTCGTCCGCAAGACGATGTTCGTGAAGTACGCGCAGGGCTTCGTGGTGCTGCCGGGCGGGCTCGGCACCCTGGACGAGCTCTTCGAGGCGCTCACCCTGGTGCAGACGAAGAAGGTCACCCGCTTCCCGGTGGTGCTCTTCGGCACCGCCTACTGGGGCGGCCTGGTGGACTGGCTGCGGGACACCCTGATCGCCCAGGGCAAGGCCAACCCCGCGGACCTGGAGCTGTTCCACGTCACCGACGAGATCGACGACGTGCTGAAGATCCTGGAGGAGAGCCGCCGCCCGGCGGAGGAGGTCTGACGGTCCTCGGCTACGCGAGCCCCCGGCGGGCCACCGCCGGGGGCCGGGTGCCGCGGATCGAGGCCACCATGTCGAGCACCTGGCGGGTCTCGGCGACCTGGTGCACCCGGTAGACCTGGGCGCCCAGCCAGGCCGAGACCGCGGTGGTGGCCAGGGTGCCCAGCAGCCGCTCGTCCACCGGCCGGTCGAGGGTCTCGCCGACGAAGTCCTTGTTGGAGAGCGAGACCAGCACCGGGAAGCCGGTCGCGGTCATCTCCGGCAGGCGGCGGGTGGCCTCCAGCGAGTGCCGGGTGTTCTTGCCGAAGTCGTGGCCCGGGTCGATGATCACCGCGTCCCGCCGCACCCCGAGCCCCACCGCGCGCTCGGCCAGCCCGACCGTGACGTCCAGGATGTCGGCCATCACGTCGGCGTACCCGACCCGGTGCGGCCGGGTGCGCGGCTCGGCCCCGCCAGCGTGCGTGCAGACCAGCCCCACGTCGTACCGGGCGGCCACCGCGGCCAGCTCCGGGTCCACCCCGCCCCAGGCGTCGTTCAGCAGGTCGGCGCCGGCCTCGCAGACCGCCTCGCCGACCTCGTGCCGCCAGGTGTCCACGCTGATCACGGCCCCGGGGTGACGCTTCCTCAGCTCCGCCACGAAGGGCACCGTGCGGCGCAGCTCCTCCTCGACGGTGACCTCCTCGCCCGGCCCGGCCTTCACCCCGCCGATGTCCAGGATCGCCGCGCCCTCGGCCACCGCCCGGTCCGCGGCGGCGAAGGCGGCCTCGTCCGCGAAGGTCGCCCCCTTGTCGAAGAACGAGTCGGGCGTGCGGTTGACGATCGCCATGATGACGAGTTCGTCGGCGCCGAATTCGCGCGGGCCCAGACGCAGTGCCACCGGTGTCTCCTCCACGGCTCGCCCGGGTGCAATGATGGGCCCCGGTCTGTTCGGGGACCATGATCCCATCTCTCTCGTCTCGTGCCGGGCCCACCGGAGTACTGGAGGACAGCTCGTGTTCTGGTTGGTCGTGGTGGCGATGGCCGTGGTGATCGGCGGGACGGCCCTGGTGGCCCTCGGCGGGGGCGGCACCCTGCCCGAGGCGGAGCACGACCGGATCGCCGCCCGGCTCCCGCAGGACCGCCCGCTGAGCCGCACCGACGTGGACGAGATCCGCCTGCCGATGGCCGTGCGCGGCTACCGGATGGACGAGGTGGACGACGTGCTGGACCGGCTCGGCGCCGAGCTCGCGCTGCGCGACACCCGGATCGCCGAGCTGGAGGCCGCCGCGGTACCGGCCGGGGCCGGTTCCGCCGTCGGTTCCGCCGCCGCCGCGGAGGCCGCCGCCGCGGTCGCCTCGTCCGTCGAGCTGACCAAGGGCCGGGACGGGGACGCCTGATGACCGGAGGCGCGGTGCTCGGCGCGGACGGCCTGAAGCGCTGCGGCTGGGGCGACTCGGCCGACGACTACCGGGTCTACCACGACACCGAGTGGGGCCGGCCGGTGCACGGCGACGACGCGCTGTTCGAGCGGGTGGCGCTGGAGGCCTTCCAGTCCGGGCTCTCCTGGATCACCATCCTGCGGCGCCGGGAGGGCTTCCGGGCGGCCTTCGCGGGCTTCTCGATCGAACGGGTCGCGGAGTTCGGCGACGGGGACGTGGAGCGGCTGCTCCAGGACGTCGGCATCATCCGCAACCGGGCCAAGATCGAGGCCACCATCGCCAACGCCCGGGTGGCCCGTGAACTCGACGGCGGTCTGGACGCACTGATCTGGCGTCACGCCCCCGAGCCCGGCCCGGCCCCGCACGCCCTCTCCGACGTGCCCGCCGTCACCCCGGGCTCCACCGCGCTGGCCAAGGAGCTCAAGAAGCAGGGCTTCCGCTTCGTCGGCCCCACCACCGCCTACGCCCTGATGCAGGCCTGCGGCCTGGTCAACGACCACCTGGCCGACTGCCACGCCCGGTAGGCCCGCAGGGCGCCGGGAACGTACGTGGTCACCCCAGGGGCGCGGGGAACTGCGCGCAGGGGAACGGCAGCACCTGCAACTGGCTGACGTGCCCTCAGTTGCAGGTGAGCAGCCTTCCGACCCGCGCAGTTCCCCGCGCCCCTGCGGGGCGCAGCCACGTGCCTCAGCGGCCGAGGTACTTCGGCTGTTCCTTGGCGAGGAAGGCGGCGACCGCGATGCGGTGGTCCTCGCTGGCGCCGGCCAGGGTCTGCAGCTCGTCCTCCTTGTCCAGCAGCTCGCTCAGCGAGTGGGTCGCGCCGTACGCCAGGGCGGTCTTGATCGCTCCCAGCGCCACCGTCGGCCCCTCGGCCAGACGCTGGGCGAACTCCCGTGCGGTGGCGGCGAGTTCGTCGGACGGCACCACCTTGGTGGCCAGACCGAGCTCGGCCGCCTCGGCGGCCTTGACGGTGCGCGGGAACATCAGCAGCTCGGTGGCCCGGGCGTGCCCGACCAGCCGCGGCAGGGTCCAGGAGGCCCCGGAGTCGGCGGTCAGCGCCACGCCCGCGAAGGAGGTGTTGAAGCCGGCCGTGTCGGCCACGATCCGGAAGTCGCAGGCGAAGGCCAGCGAGGCACCCGCCCCGGCCGCCACGCCGCCGACCGCCGCCACCGTGGGCTTGTTCATCCCGGCCAGCGCCCGCACCAGCGGGTTGTAGTGCTCGGCGACGGTCCGCAGGGCGGGCGCCCCGCCCTCGTCGGCCGCCTTCAGCAGGCCCAGGTGCTCCTTGAGGTCCTGGCCGACGCAGAAGGCCTTCCGGCCCGCCCCGGTGAGCAGCACCGCCCGGACGGCCGAGTCCTCGGCGGCGGCCGTCACGGTGTCCCGCAGGGCCACCTTGGTGGCCGTGTCGAGGGCGTTCATCGCCTCGGGACGGTTGATGGTGATGACGGCCAGGCCGCCGTCGATTTCGTACAGCACGGAGTCCGACATGGACCGCAGCTCCCGGTGTCTGAGGGTGGGACGGTGTCAGGATGCCCGACTGTCAGTGGCATGAGGGAGTGTGAGCTCGGGCACCTTTTCGCGGCGCCGCACACCTCGTGCCACCGGGGCTTCCGGCCGTCCACCGGGGACCTCTCAGGGGTGCGGCGGGTGGTGCGGAGAGAGTGACGTTGGTCATCCGGGCTCCGGATGCGGGATAATGGCTTCCGATCAATGCGTTCGATACCGGCGGTGGACGGACTGCCGGGACGTAGTTGAGCGGTTTGCAGGAAGGGGAACGAGCATGGCGGCCATGAAGCCGCGGACGGGTGACGGCCCGCTCGAGGTCACCAAAGAGGGGCGGGGCATCATCATGCGCGTTCCACTCGAAGGCGGCGGACGCCTGGTGGTGGAGCTCACGCCGGATGAGGCGAGCGCCCTCGGTGAGGCTTTGAAGAACGTCACCGGCTGACACAGCGGGTGCTGCCGCGTTCTCCTCGGAGACCGCAGACCTGAGCCCGGTTCCGGACCTCCGGAACCGGGCTTCGCGTTGTCCTGAGCCCCCGTCAGCGCTTGACGGCGCAGAGCAGCCCGTCGCTGACCGGCAGCAGGGCGGGCAGCAGCAGCTCGCTCTCCCGGACGTCGCGGACCAGCTCGCGCACCGCGTGGGTGGCCGCGTCGTGGTGGTCGGGCTCGGCCAGTCGGCCCTGCTGGAAGACGCCCTCGAAGCAGACCATCCCGCCGGGCCGCAGCAGGCGCAACGATTCTGCAAGGTACGCCCGGGACTCGGCCGGGTCGCCGTCGCAGAACACCAGGTCGTACTGGCCGTCCGCGAGCCTGGGCAGCACGTCCAGCGCCCGGCCCGGGATGAACCGCGCCCGGTTCGCCGCGAAGCCGGCCGCCTGGTAGGCCTCGCGCGCGTACTGCTGGAGCACCGGCTCCACGTCGACGGTGGTGAGCACGCCGTCCGGCCGCATCCCGCGCAGCAGGTAGACCCCGGACACGCCGGTGCCGGTGCCGATCTCGGCCACCGCCTTGGCGTCCAGCGCGGCGGCCATCAGCCGCAGCGCGGCGCCGCCGCTCGGCCCGATCGCCTGCACGCCGGTCCGGGCGGAGTGCGCCCGGGCGTAGGTCAGCACCGCGTCCTCGCCGACGTAGCTGTCGGCGAGTGCCGCTCGCGCGGGCCCGAACTCGGTGATGGCTGCCTCTTCCGGAGCGCCGGATGTCGATATTTCCAGCCACAGGTTACTGGCCGCACGGGAACCGCGTTCGAAGACGGGCCGTTGTTCCGGGAGAGGGCCGGTGATCGGCGCACGGAGCACCGTGGACGCAGCCGGAATCGGTGCTTTATCCGGATCTGACGGGTGAGGTGGATATGGTGGTGGCCCTGCTGGGCAGAAGAGCCGACCGAGGAGGTGTGGCCGAGGGCGACGCCCCGATGCCGTGGCACTCCTACGGCACCGCGTCGGCCCGTACGCCGAAGCCCGTGATGAACCAGCCTGCGCACTCCCCCCTGGACACGTCGACCGCAGCCGATTCCGAGGCGGCGGCCGCCGCCCCGCTCGCGACCTTCGCCGAGGGCCCCGACGCGCAGACCTGGACGCCGCCGAGCTGGGCGGAGATCGTCGAGGCGCACAGCGCCCGGGTGTACCGGCTGGCCTACCGCCTGACGGGCAATCAGCACGACGCCGAGGACCTGACCCAGGAGGTCTTCGTCCGGGTGTTCCGCTCGCTCTCCACGTACACGCCCGGCACCTTCGAGGGCTGGCTGCACCGGATCACCACCAACCTCTTCCTGGACATGGTCCGCCGCCGCCAGCGGATCCGCTTCGACGCGCTGGGCGAGGACGCGGCCGAGCGGCTGCCGTCCAAGGAGCCGAGCCCGGCCCAGCACTTCAGCGACACCCACTTCGACGCCGACGTCCAGCAGGCGCTGGACACCCTGGCGCCCGAGTTCCGGGCCGCCGTGGTGCTCTGCGACATCGAGGGCCTCTCCTATGAGGAGATCGCCGCGACGCTGGGCGTGAAGCTCGGCACCGTGCGCTCGCGCATCCACCGTGGCCGCTCGCACCTGCGGGCCGCGCTCAAGCACCGGGCCCCCGGCAGCGCGCCGGGCCGGGTCCGGCGCGGCGGGGCCGAGCCGGTGGCGGTGGCCGCCGGGTCCGGGGGCGAACGGGGGCCGGCGTGAGTTCGGCCGGCTCCACCGGGAGGTCCCGGCGCGGCAGCGTCCGGGCCGCACTCGGCCGCCGTGCCGAGCCCCTGACGGAGCTTCACCCCCTGCCCACCGCGGCCGCGGCCCCGGCGCCGACCCCCGGGCAGCACCACCTGGGCGACCGGCTGGCCGCCTTCGTCGACGGCGAGCTCGACCACGACGACCGCGAGCGGGTCCAGTCCCACCTCGCCACCTGCTCCGACTGCCTCGCCGAGGCGGACGAGAGCCGGGCGGCCAAGCAGCTCCTCACCCGCACCGCCGTCCCCGAGCCGTCCGGCCTGCTGATGGCCCGTCTGCTCGCGGTCGCCGCCCTGCCCGACGACGAGGACCTGCCGGGCGGCCCCGGGCAGCCGCTCGCCGGCCTGCCGGCCGCAGGCCCGCTGCCCGAGCCCGGCCCCAGCACCTTCGGCGGCAGCCGGCTGACCGGCGGCTCCTTCGGCCGCGGCGCCGGGGCCTCCTTCGGCGGCGGTGCGCTCGGCGCCGACAGCCCGCTGCCCGGGCTCGACCCGAGGGCCCGCAGGGCGGCCGCGGTCCGCCCGCTGGCGGCCGCCGTCCGTCCGGTCGCCGCCGCGGTCCGCCCGCTGGCCGCGCTGGCCGAACTGCCCCCGGCGGTGCGGGTCTCCGCCCCCCGCGGGCGGCGCTTCGTGTTCGCGGCGGCCGGGGCCTTCTCGGTCGCGGCGGTCACCCTGGGCGGGGTCGGCGCGGTCTCCGGCCAGCCGGTGCCCACCCGGATCTCCCCGGTCAGCGGCTCCGGCTCCGGCGGGTCGGCCGTGGTCCCGGTGGACTTCCAGGGCGAGCGCGCCGTCCAGCCGGCCCGGGGCCCCCGCCCCTCGGCCACGCCCGACGGGTCCCCCTCCGGGCCGCAGCACTACTTCCGCTGACCTGCACCGTCCCCGCCGCGGCCCGCCCGGGCCACGGCGGGGACGCTTTTTTGCCACAGCTTCATCCGGGGGCATCCCTGGTCGGCGCCGGGGCCGTTTACTCTGTACTGACTGCTGTCCAGACCTCTTTTTCAGCGCCGGGAGCTCGGGTGTTCACTGACATAGGCCCACTTGAGTTGCTGACGATCGTCGTCCTGGCCATCGTGATCTTCGGTCCGGACAAGCTGCCGAAGCTGATCCAGGACGTGATGGGCTTCATCCGCAAGGTGCGCTCCTTCGCCGACAACGCCAAGGAGGACATCCGCAGCGAGCTCGGCGACGACTTCAAGGACTTCGACTTCGAGGACCTGAACCCCAAGACCTTCGTCCGCAAGCAGCTGCTCGGCGGCAACGAGGACCCGCTCGGCTTCAAGGAGCTCCGGGACGGCATGGACATCAAGTCGGTGCTGAACGACGAGCCCGCGCCGATGCGCGCCGTCGCCGACCTGACCAAGTCCGCCCCGCCGGTCACCCTGGAGCCGCTGAAGGCCGGCGAGCGCCCGCCCTTCGACCCGGACGCCACCTGACCCGCCGTCAGGCCCCCGCACCGTACCGCCGCCCCGCCAGCTCCGCTGCGCGGGGCGTCGGCGTCCGGCGCCCGCTACTGTGCTGAGTGCAGATCAGCGGTGTGACCTAGGAGGAGCGGGATGGACGCGAGCAGCACGACGGTGGGGGCCCCGGTCGGTGCGCAGAAGCGCGCCGCCGCCGACCCGTTGGTGCCCTACCAGTCCGCCGACTTCCCCTGGTACGGCCTGGACGACGGCTGGACGGGGCGGCGCTGGCTGATGCAGGCCGGCGCGGGTGGCCGCGACGGCGGCCCCGTCGACTACGGCACCCTCGGCCACGGGGACGAACCCGCCAAGGCCTACGAGCCCCGGGACGTCCGCAAGTTCGCCGTGGTGGTCACGGTGGCCCGCCGCGACTCCCGGCGCAGCGCCGACAACACCGGCACCCTGGAGGCCACCTCCGCCTCCTCCGCCGCCTGGCTGGCCGGCTCCGGCCTGCTCGCCGCCACCTGGCCGGGCCAGCTCGACCGCACCCTGCGCCAGGACTGGCTCGACCAGCAGACCGCCCTCGCCTGGGACCTCGCCGACGACCTCGACGGCCCCGGCTGGTCCCCCCTGACCCTCCCCGTCAACGGCCTCCCGCAGCCCTTCCGCTACCGCGAGTCCGAGTACGGCTGGGTCCTGGCCGGCGAGGCCCCCGGCGTCCTCCTCGGCGCCTACGGCCGCGGCGTCAGCGCCTACGGCGCCGGCTTCTCCACCGTCCCCGACCTGACCGTCTACGACGGCCGCTGAGGCTCCGGCGGGACGGCCCGCACCGACGACGCACGCGGCCCCCGGGAGGATCTCCTCCCGGGGGCCGCGCCGTGCGCCTGGCGGTCCGTCAGAACTTGTTCTTCGGGGTGAGGCCGAGGGAGAGGCCGGAGAGGCCGCGCTGGCGGCCGCCGAGCTTGCCGGCGATGGTGCGCAGGGCGGAGCCGGCGGGGGAGTCGGGGTTGGAGAGGACGACCGGGCGGCCGTCGTCGCCGCCCTCGCGGAGGCGGACGTCGATCGGGATGGAGCCGAGGACGGGGACGGTGGCGCCGACGGAGCGGGTGAGGGCGTCGGCCACGGTCTGGCCGCCGCCGGTGCCGAAGACGTCGATCATCTCGTCGCAGTGCGGGCAGGGCATGCCCGACATGTTCTCGATCACGCCGACGATCTTCTGGTGGGTCTGCAGGGCGATCGTGCCGGCCCGCTCGGCCACCTCGGCGGCGGCCATCTGCGGGGTGGTGACGATCAGGATCTCGGCGTTCGGGACGAGCTGGGCGACCGAGATGGCGATGTCGCCGGTGCCGGGCGGGAGGTCCAGCAGGAGGACGTCGAGGTCGCCCCAGTAGACGTCGGCCAGGAACTGCTGGAGGGCGCGGTGGAGCATCGGGCCGCGCCAGACCACCGGCGCGTTGCCGGGGGTGAACATGCCGATCGAGATGACCTTCACGCCGTTCGCCGACGGCGGCATGATCATGTCCTCGACCTGGGTCGGCCGGCCCTCGACGCCGAGCATGCGGGGCACGCTGTGGCCGTAGATGTCGGCGTCGACCACGGCGACCTTGAGGCCGTCGGCGGCCATCGCGGCGGCCAGGTTGACCGTGACCGAGGACTTGCCGACGCCGCCCTTGCCGGAGGCCACGGCGTAGACCCGGGTGAGGGTGCCGGGCTTGGCGAAGGGGATCTCGCGCTCGGGCGCGCCGCCGCGCAGCAGCTGGGAGAGCTCGCGCCGCTGCTCGTCGCTCATCACGTCCAGCTCGACCTGAACCTCCGTCACGCCGGGCACGGCGGAGACGGCGGTGGTGACCCGCTCGGTGATGGTCTCGCGCATCGGGCAGCCGGAGACGGTCAGGTAGACCGCCACCTTCACCGCGCCGCCGGCCCCGATCTCGACCGATTTCACCATGCCGATCTCGGTGATCGGTCGGTTGATCTCCGGGTCGTTGACGGTCGCCAGCGCGGTGCGCACGGAGTCCTCCGTGACGCCTGCCGGGACCTCAGTCTCGTTCGCCATGCCTTGATGGTAAGGCCCGGCGGTACCCGGCCGACCGGAGAGTAACGTGCGGAGGGTCACAACGTGTCGGCGTGGTCCCGGCGTTCGTCGAGTTCCTTGAGCAGCGCCTGGAGTTCGGAGCGGACGAAGTCGCGGGTGGCGACCTCGCCGAGGCCGTGCCGCAGGGCGGCGACCTCGCGGGTGAGGTACTCGGTGTCGGCGATGTTGCGGTCGCTGCGGGCCCGGTCCTGCTCCATGTTGACCCGGTCCCGGTCGTCCTGGCGGTTCTGCGCGAGCAGGATCAGCGGGGCCGCGTAGGAGGCCTGGAGCGAGAGCATCAGGGTGAGGAAGATGAACGGGTAGTCGTCGAAGCGCCAACTCACCGGCCCCACGGTGTTCCAGACCACCCAGGCGATGATCACCACCGTCATCCAGACGATGAACCGGCCGGTGCCGAGGAAGCGGGCGATCCGTTCGGAGAGCTTGCCGAAGGCCTCGGGGTCGTAGGCCGGCAGCGAGATCAGCCCGGGGCGGGCGGTGCGCGGCTGGTCCAGCCGGACCCGGGCCGAGCTGCCGGTGGACTCGGTGCGGCTGCTGCGCTGGGTGCCCTCGCGCGCGCGCAGTTCGCGCAGCTGGCGCAGTTCGCGCAGCTCGCCCTGGAGGCGCTGGCGCGGGGACTCGTCGCGGCGGTTCCTGCGGTCACCGTCCACCGGTGGTCACCTCGCTCTCGGCATCGCGGTCGTGGGAGTCGTGCGCGTCGCCCGCGTGCAGCGCCTCCTCGCGCCAGTCGTCCGGCAGCAGGTGGTCGAGCACGTCGTCGACGGTGACGGCGCCGAGCAGGTGGTCGGCCTCGTCCACCACCGGCGCGGCCACCATGTTGTAGGCGGCCAGGTAGCTGGTCACCAGGTGCAGCGGGGTGTCCGGCGGCAGTGGGTCCAGGTCGTCGTCGACCAGCGAGCCGACCAGGGTGTACGGGGGCTCGCGCAGCAGCCGCTGGAAGTGGATGGTGCCCAGGTACTTGCCGGTCGGCGTCTCGTTCGGCGGGCGGCAGACGTAGACCTGGGCGGCCAGGGCCGGCTTGTGGTCGGAGACCCGGACCCGGGCCAGCGCCTCGGCCACGGTGGCGTCCGGCTCCAGCACGATCGGCTCGGTGGTCATCAGGCCGCCGGCGGTGTTCTCCTCGTAGCTGAGCAGGCGTCGGACGGAGGCGGCGTCGTCCGGCTCCATCAGCCGCAGCAGCCGCTCGGCCGCCTCCTCGGGCAGGTCGGAGAGCAGGTCGGCGGCGTCGTCCGGGTCCATCGCCTCCAGCACGTCGGCGGCGCGCTCCTCCTGGAGCTTGCCGATGATCTCGACCTGGTCGTCCTCCGGCAGCTCCTCCAGCACGTCGGCCAGCCGGTCGTCGTCGAGGGCGGCGGCCACCTCGGCGCGGCGCTTGGGGGAGAGGTGGTGCATCACGTTGGCCAGGTCGGCCGGGCGGAGCTGCTCGAAGGTGGCCAGCAGGTTGGCCGCGCCCTGGCCCTCCTCGGCCAGCGAGAAGCCGCTGACGGCGGACCAGTCCAGCGTCAGCGTCTCGCCCTTGGCCTTGCGCAGCCGGGAGACCTTGCCGACCTGGACGAAGACCTTGCTGATCTCCCACTCGCGGACCCGGGTCTGCACCATCGCCACGTCCAGCACGGTGACCTCGTCGGAGGTCTTGGTCCGGGTGACGGTGCGGTCCAGCAGCTCGGCCAGCACCAGGGTCTCGGAGGGGCGCTGCTCGAACCGCCGCATGTTGATCACACCGGTGGTGAGCACCTGCCCGGACTCCAGGCTGGTCACCCTGGTCATCGGCAGGAAGATCCGCCGCCGGCCGACCACCTCGACCACCAGGCCCAGCACCCGGGGCGGGCGGCCGCCGATCCGCAGCGAGACCACCACGTCCCGCACCCGGCCGACCTGGTCGCCGTTCGGGTCGAAGACCGCGACCCCCGAGAGGTGCGAGATGAAGACCCGGGTGCCCGGCCCTGCCATTGGCTTCCTCCTCGCGACGATCCGCGCCCAGGCTACCCGCCCGCGACGGCGGCAGCCCGCCGACCGGCGGCGGCGCGGTACGGTCGGACACTTGATCATCCGTCAGACGGAGTGGTCGTCACGCGTCACGGGAGGGGATTGCGCATGAACGGTTCGGCACACGTACGGATCGCCCGGCCGAGCAGGGACCTGGCGGCGGCGGAGCGGTTCTGGATCGAGGGCCTCGGGCTGAGCGTGCTCTGGCGCTCTGAGCCCGAACCGGGCTCAGAGGAGCACGCGCTGCTGATGGCCGGCTGGCCGGACGCCGCCTGGCACCTGGAGCTGGTGGACGCGGGGGCGGTCCGGCCGCAGCCGACGGCGGAGGACCTGCTGGTGGTCTACCTGGGCGGGGAGGTGCCGCAGGAGCTGGTCGAGCGGCTGGAGGCGCACGGCGGCCGCCGGGTCCCCGCGCACAACCCCTACTGGGACCAGTGGGGCGTCACGGTCGAGGACCCGGACGGCTACCGGCTGGTGCTCTCCACCCGCGAGTGGTCGAACGCGGCCGCGCTCGGCCGGTCCTGAGCGGGCGTCAGGCGAGCGGCTGCTGGAGTTCGGTGACCCAGCCGGCCAGGTCGGCCGGGCACTCCAGGTAGAGCTCGCGGTTGTACCCGACGGCGCGGTGTCCGGTGGCGTCGGTCCACCGGGCCAGCGCCTGGACGGTCGGCAGCACCTCGTCCATCGAGCCCCGGTGGATGACGGTGGCGGCCCGCTCCACGGCGGGCAGGTCGGCGACCTCGAAGCCGTACGCCGGG
This sequence comes from Kitasatospora albolonga, assembly GCF_039535905.1. Lineage (GTDB taxonomy): Bacteria > Actinomycetota > Actinomycetes > Streptomycetales > Streptomycetaceae > Kitasatospora > Kitasatospora albolonga. The sequence continues at coordinate 16,898 of NZ_BAAAYB010000099.1, forward strand.
TCGGGCGCGGCGTTCACCGGCAGCGCGGCGAACATCCGGACCCGCTCTCTGCCCGGCTCGGCCTCCTCGTACAGGGCTAGGGCGTTTCTTTCGGATCATCGTGCTGACCAGATGAAGATGGCGGCGAGGTGGAGTCCGGCGAGGTAGATGGTGGCGGTCTTGTCGTAGCGGGTGGCCAGGCCGCGCCAGTGCTTGAGTCTGTTGATGCACCGCTCCACGGTGTTGCGGCGCTTGTAGGTCTCGTAGTCGCATGCGGGTGGTCTGCCTCCGCGTCGGCCCAGGCGTTTGCGGTTGGCGACCTGGTCGGCGGGCTGCGGGATGACGGCCCGGATGCCGCGCCTTCGCAAGTGGGCCCGGATCGCGCGGGAGGAGTAGGCCTTGTCCGCCAGGACCGCCTCCGGCGTGGTTCTGGGTTTGCCGACGGGTCGGGGGACGCGGATGCGGGCCATGAGATTCTCGAACTCCGGCGCGTCCCCGGCCTGTCCGGGGGTGAGGACGAAGGCGAGCGGCCGGCAGTTGCCGTCGGCGGCGAGGTGGATCTTCGTGGTCAGCCCGCCGCGGGAGCGTCCGAGGGCATGGTGGTGGGGCTCGTCGGCCGGAGCCCCTTTTGACGGGCTCCGGCCGCGTGCTGGTGAGCGCGCACGACGGTGGAGTCGACCGCGACGACCCAGTCCAGGTCGCCGTCGGCGTCCGCCTGGGCGAGCAGAGCGGTGAAGACCTTCTCCCAGGTGCCGTCGAGCGCCCACATCCGCAGGCGGTTGTGGGCGCCCTTCCAGGACCCGAACCGCTCGGGCAGGTCCGCCCAAGGCGTCCCGGTGCGGTACTTGAACGCGATCGCGTCGATCACCTGCCGGTGATCACGCCACCTCCCACCCCGCCTCGGTGCACGGTCCGGCAGCAACGGCTCGATCCGCGCCCACTGGGCATCAGTCAACGACACATCAGATCCAACGATCCGATGATCCGAAAGAAACGGCCTAGGCCCGGGCCGGCCACCGTCAGCCCGGCCTCCTCCACCAGGCGGCAGAGGCGGTCGAACAGCGGCCCCGCCACGGGGGTGATGTGCTCCGGCTCGAAGCTCTCCGCCACGGCGGACAGCCGGGCCACCCGGACCGCCGGAAGGCTCTTCACCACGATGTCGTCGGCAGGCATGTGCCCCTCGCTCTCGATCGACCGGAGCCGCGACTCCACCCGGGTGAGGCGGCTCTCGGCCTCCGCCACCGCCGCCGCCAGCTCGGCCCTGCGCAGGCGCAGCATGCCGCGGAGCTCCTCCGGGGACACCTGCTCGTCGATCACGGCCGCCACCTGCTGGAGCGTGAAGCCGAGGTCCTTGAGCGCGATGATCCGGTTGAGCCGGGAGAGCTGGGCCGCCTCGTAGCCCCGGTAGCCCGTGAACGGGTCCACCCGGGCGGGGGCGAGCAGGCCGATGGCGTCGTAGTGGCGGAGCATCCGGACCGACACCCGGCCGTGCTTCGCGAAGTCTCCGATGCTGAACATGACGAGGGCTACTCCAAGCCCTGACACGGTGTCAGGGTCAAAGGTGGGGGCGGGCCGCAGGCTTGCCCTCCGGGCCCGCCGGGAGGGCAGCGACCCAGGGGCGCGAGGAACTGCGCGCTGCGGGAGGCGCCGCCCGTGTGCCGGGTACGGACGCTCACGTGCAGGTAGATCTCCGTACCCGGCACACGGGTCTCGTTCTTCCGACTCGCGCAGTTCCTCGCGCCCCTGGGTCGCTGCCCTTCCGGACCTTCGGAGATCGTCAGCGGGAGCGCTTGAAGAGGAGCTTGGGGAGGCCGGCCGGGATGGGCTTGCGGGTGGTGGCGTCGGTGGGCATCGGGACGGCCTGGTGGGAGACGTCCGGCATCGTGCCGGGCTTCTCGGAGAGGGCGCCCGCCGGCTCCAGGCGGAGCACGCGGCACTCGCGGGCCCAGCGGTCGCCGATGGTGTCGGTGTCGGGGGCGTTCAGGCGCTTGCCCTTGAGCTCCTCGACCGCGCCCGTCCAGGCCTCGCTGCCCGGGGCCAGCTCGCTGACCCGGGCCGGCCAGGCGGTCAGCCGGCCCCACTTGTCCTTGCTGCGCACCGTCACCTCGGCGCCCTGACCGGCCGTCAGGCCGTGCAGCGGCTGTTCGGCGCCGTCGCCGACCACCACCACCGCGCCGTCGTGCCAGGCGTGCCAGACCGGCCTGGCCTGCGGCTGCCCGTCGGCGCGGACCCAGAGCAGGCCGGACTTCTTCGCGGCCTCCTCCAGCAGGGCGCGGTCCAGCAGGTCGTCGGCGGCGATCGTGGGCTCCATGGCGGACAGCGTACGGCTTGCCGTCCGTCGGATGTCCCAGCAGGCAGGACGACAGTTCCGTCCGGCCGTCACAGCCCTTACGGTAAGAGCCGAAACCCGAGCACCACCCTGAGCACCACCCCGAGGAGCACCGTGCCCGCCGCCCGGTCCGAGACCGTCACCGCCGCCCAGGCGCCCGCCGCCGCGCCCGCCCGGGCCGTGCTGCCCAGGACGGACCTGGTGCTGCTGGCCGTCTCGATCACCGGCATCTCGCTCTCCGCCCCGCTGATCACCGCGACCGCCGCCCCCGCGCTGGCCATCGCGTTCTGGCGCAACGTCATGTCGGTGGGCGTGCTCGGCCCGTACGCGCTGCTGCGCCACCGCGCCGAGCTGCGCGGGATCGGCCGCCGGGCGCTGCTGCTGGCGGTGGCGGCCGGCGTGCTGCTGGGGCTGCACTTCGCGCTCTGGATGCCCAGCCTGCGGATGACCTCGGTGGCCTCGGCCACCGCGCTGGTCACCACCACGCCGCTCTGGACGATCCTGCTGATGCGGCTGATGGGCCACCGCGCGCCCCGGCTGGTGTGGATCGGCACCTGCGTGGCCTTCGCCGGGGTGCTGGTGCTGACCGGGGTCGACATGTCGCTCTCCCCGCGGGCCCTGCTCGGGGACGCGCTGGCGCTCGGCGCCGGGCTGGCCGCGGCCGGGTACATGCTGCTCGGCGCGGAGGTTCGGCGGACCGTCAGCACCACCGCGTACACGCTGGTCTGCTACACCACCACCGCGGCGGTGCTGCTGGTCATCTGCCTGGCCGCCGGCACCCCGATGAGCGGGTGGGACGCCGGGGTCTGGTGGCAGATCGCGCTGCTGATGGTGGCCGCCCAGCTGCTCGGACACTCGCTGAGCAACCGGGTGGTGCGCACCCTCGGCCCCACCGTCACCTCGACCGCGATCCTGCTGGAGACCCCGGGTGCGGCGCTGATCGCCGCCCTCTGGCTGGGCCAGCTGCCGCCGGTGGCCGCCTACCCGGCGCTGGTGGTGATCCTGGCGGGCCTGGCCCTGGTGGTCCGGGGCCAGAGCCGCGACTGACCGGGCGCGGCGGCGTGACGGGCCGTCAGAGCCAGCCGTTGCGCCGGAAGCCCCGGTACATGCCGACGCAGAGCACCCCGATGCAGGCCATCACGATCGGGTAGCCGTACTTGGAGTGCAGCTCCGGCATGTAGTCGAAGTTCATCCCGTAGACGCCGGTGACCATGGTGGAGACGGCGAAGATGGCCGCCCAGGCGGTGATCTTGCGCATGTCCTCGTTCTGCGCCACCGAGACCTGGGCCAGGTTGGCCTGGAGCAGCGAGTTGAGCAGCTCGTCGAAGCCGTGCACCTGCTCGACCACCCGGGTCAGGTGGTCCGCCACGTCGCGGAAGTACTTGCGGATGTCCGGGTCGACCAGCCGCTGGCCGGGCTCGGAGAGCTGCTGCATCGGCCGCAGCAGCGGGGTGACCGCACGCTTGAACTCCAGCACCTCGCGCTTGAGTTGGTAGACCCGGCCGACATCGGCGCCGCGCCCGCCCTTGTTGGCGAAGACGTCGAACTCGATGTCGTCCACGTCGGCCTGGAGACGGTCGGCCACCAGCAGGTACTGGTCCACCACCTGGTCGGCGATGGCGTGCAGCACCGCGGACGGGCCCTTGGCGAGCAGCTCGCCGCCGCCGTCGCTCTCCAGCCGGCGGCGCAGCTGGGTGAGCGAGCTGTGGCCGCCGTGCCGGACGGTGATCACGAAGTCGGGGCCGACGAAGACCATCAGCTCGCCGGTCTCGATCACCTCGGAGGTCGGGGTGAGCGCGTCGTGCTCCACGTACCGGATGGTCTTGAAGACCGCGAACAGCACGTCGTCGTAGCGCTCCACCTTGGGGCGCTGGTGCGCGTGGACGGCGTCCTCCACGGCCAGCGGGTGCAGGCCGAAGCGCTGGGCGATGCCCTCGAACTCGGCCTCGGTGGGCTCGTGCAGGCCGATCCAGCTGAACGATCCTGCATCCGTTTCCCGGGCTGCGCGGACCTGGCGGGCCGCCTCGCGCGGGCTGCACTTGGCTCCGGACCGCTTGCCGTCCAGGTAGACGGCGCAGTCGACCACGGCCGAGGAGGCCTGGTCGCCGGTGGCGGCGTCGTACTTGGGCGCGGTGCGGCGCGGGCGCGGGCGGACGACGGCACGGAGGTTGTCGATCATCGACATGACGGGCTCCTCGGGCAGGAAACCGTCGCACGGCGGAGCTGTGGGCAGACCGTGGTGCGGCGGGGCGGGCGGCACGTTCGTAGCGGCCGAGGCCGGTGTTTCCGGAGCCGTGGAAGAAGTCCTGCTGCCTTGCTGGGGCGCGGTTTGGACCCTGCGGCTTCGGGGAAGGTGCTCTCCCGGCCGGACGTGACGCTGCCTCAGGTGCTCGCTCGGCCGATCTGCTGGGCGATCGGACGGTGCCCTGCGGAGAGGGGCCCTGCGAAGAGGGGCCTCAGACGAGGGTGACGAGGACGGAGCGGAGGCGACGCGGCCGGGCAGAGCTGCCGGTACTGCATGGTCGGCTGGTATCCACCGCAACCACCTCCTTCACGTCGTGGCCCTGTAGGTGGAGTGATGCCCCAGTGGCCAGCTCCATACCCTAACAGTTGACGGGCCGCCAGCGCTGGGGGTCTACGCGCCCCGGCTGTCAACCGGGCGTTAGGGTCTGCCCATGGCGCACGACTTCCACGACCCCGCCGAGCTCTCCCGCACGGCCGTGCTGGCCGCCGTCGAGGCCCGCTTGCTGGCGACTTTCGGCGAACCGACCGGCCGGGCCGCCGTCACGTTCCTCGGCGCGGACCGGATCGAGGTGCTGCGCTTCGGCCCGGACGCGGCCGGTCTGGTGAGGTACGTCACCCTCGGGATGTCGGCCGCGCCGATGACCGATCCCACCGCGGTGGTGGCCGACCCGGTCCGCGGGCCGCGCACCGAACTGGTGCTGACGGTCCGTGGGGGGCGCGACGACGTGCTCCGCACGCTGGCCACCTTCGCCGCCACCCCTCAGGTCGAGGGCCTGGTGGTGGCCCCCGGCGCCTCGCTGGACCTCGGCTCCCCGCTCTGGGCCGGCGCCCCGTTCACCTCGGTGCTGACCGGCGAGCCCGGCGGGCTGGTGCCCGACCTGGAGCTGCCGGAGCCGGCCGAGCCGGTCCGCTTCCTGCCGCTGCTGCCGATGACCCCCAACGAGGCGGCGCACAAGCGGGTGCACGGCGCGGCCGAACTGGAGGAGCGCTGGCTGCGGCACGGCACCGACCTGCGGGACCCGGAGCGCCGCGGGGTGGCGCTGGACTGACGGGCCGTCGGCCCCGGCCGTCAGCTGTAGTCCTTGATGAAGCCGTAGACGCCGCTGGCCACCAGCTGCACCGCGATGGCGGAGAGCAGCAGCCCGGAGAGCCGGGTGATCAGGACCACGCCGCCCTCCTTGATCACCCGGATGATCACCAGCGAGAACCGCATGGTCAGCCACATCACCACGTGCATGGCCAGGATCGCGGTCCAGACCGAGAACTCCTCGGCCGCGCCGTCCGCCCCCTGCACCGCCAGGATCACCGCGACGATCGCCCCCGGCCCGGCCAGCAGCGGAGTGCCGAGCGGGACCAGGGCGACGTTCACGTCCTTGGTCTGGGTCGGCTCCTCGATCTTGCCGGTGAGCAGGTCCAGCGCGATCAGCAGCAGCAGGATGCCGCCCGAGACCTGGAGCGCCGGGATCGAGACGTGCAGGTAGTCCAGGATCTGCTGGCCGAACAGCCCGAAGCAGGTGATCACCCCGAGCGCCACGGCGGCGGCCTGCCAGGCCATCTTCCGCTGCACCTTGGCCGCCCGGCCGGAGGTCAGGGCCAGGAAGATCGGGATGGTCCCGGGCGGGTCCATGATCACGAACAGGGTGACGAAGAGCGATCCGAAGGTCGTGAGGTCGAAGAAGCTCATCGGCGGGCGCCCGTCGACCGGGGTGGTACGCGGCTCATGTGACGAATTGTCCGGTCCGTCGAGCCGTGGCGCGAGGTCAGGGGGCGCGGCGGGGGCCGGCCCTGACGCGAGGTCAGCCGGTGATCGGGGCGGCTCCGGTGGCCTGGGCCAGCAGGGCCTCGTAGACCGCCGGGTCGGTGGTGTGCTCGCCGAGCCGGACGGTCTTGCGGGTGCCGTGGTAGTCGCTGGAGCCGGTGGCCAGCAGGCCCAGCTCCGCGGCCAGGGCGCGCAGCCGGTCCCGGGACTCCGGGTCGTGGTCCATGTGGTCGACCTCCAGGCCGCCGAGGCCCGCCGCGGCCAGCTCCCGGATCGTGTCGTCCGAGACCGTCCGGCCGCGCTTCACCGCGCCGGGGTGGGCGAAGACCGGCACCCCGCCGGCCGCCCGGACCAGCCGGACGGCCGTCACCGGGTCGGTCTCGTGCTTGGGCACGTCGGCCCGGCCGCCGTTGGCCAGCCAGTCGGCGGTGAAGGCCGCCGAGACGTCCGGCACCACCCCGGCCTCGACCAGCGCGCTGGCGATGTGCGGGCGCCCGACGCTGCCGGTCCCGGCGATCCGCTCCACCTGCTCCCAGCTGATCGGCGCCCCGAGCTCCACGCACTTCTCCACCACCGCCCGGCCCCGGCGGAACCGGTCGGTGCGGACCAGCTCGCGCTCGGACGCGAACTCCGGCTCGGCCGGGTCGAAGAGGTAGGCCAGCAGGTGCATCGAGATCCCGCCGGTCCGGCAGGACAGCTCCGCCCCGGGCACCAGCGTCAGCCCCGCCCCGCTGCGGCGCACCGCCTCCGCCGCCTCGGCGTGCCCGGCCACCGTGTCGTGGTCGGTCAGCGCCACCACGTCCAGCCCGGCCGCCACCGCGGCCGCGACCAGCTCGGCGGGGGAGTCGGTGCCGTCGGAGGCGTTGCTGTGGGCGTGCAGGTCGATGCGCACGGGGTGATCGCTCCTCGGGTCCGGGGGCCGTGGGCGCTCAGCCTACGACCTGCCGTCTCCCGGGTGCCGCGGGCTACCCCAGCAGCCGCGGGGAGGGCGCCCCGCAGGGCAGCAGGCCGAGCTCGGCGCCGGCGTCCCGCAGGTCGGTGAGCACCAGCTCGTCGTGCATCATCAGCGCCGACTGCTCGGGCCAGGCGATCGCCCAGAGCCAGAGCCCGCGCGCCTCGCCGACGTACACCGCGCGGTCGTCCGGCGCGTTCGGCACGTGGAACATCGGGGTGGGCCGGCCGGCCGCGGTCAGCTTGGCGTCGGCGGGCTTGTAGAGCGAGACCGAATCGCCCGGATCGGGCCCGGGCAGCCCCGCGTACCGGGCACCGAGGCCGACGCCCAGCTCCTCGGCGACCAGCACCAGCTCGCCGAAGCCGCCGAGCGGGGCAGGGCCGGAGCAGGCCACGGCGGTGGCACGGGCACCCGACACGTCGTCACCCGCGTGCGCGATCCCGGTGAACAGCCAGCCGACCGGCAGCGGCCAGGGCAGCCAGACGGGCACCTGCGAACGGGCGACGGCGACCCCCAGGGCCTCCACGCTCGGCGGCAGCACGGGCTGCATCGGATGGACCGCGCCGTGCTGGTCACACTGCCAGGTGTCGGAGAAGAGACCGGGTGCGCGGACCCGGGCGCCACACCTCGGGCAGCTTGGCTCGCCCCTCATGACGGACAACGGTCCTCCTCCCGGAGCGCCGCGTCAAGGACGATCACCCGGATGGAGTGCCGCTCCGCCGGGGGGTGGTGGGCTGCCCCGTTGGGGGATGTCCCGCCGAGGGGCCCGGCAAACGTGCGCGGGCCCCGTCCGGCCGCGCGGCCGGCGGTGCGGACGGGCCCGCCGGGGCCGTCCGCGGACGCACTGACGCCCCGTCACCCGTGGGGGTGAGCGGGGCGTCGGCTGCTCTCGGGGCGTCGGATCCGGCGTCGGCCGGCCCTGCGCCGGTCAGGCCGTCTTGCACGGGCGGATGTAGATGCGCTCGCCGGTGCGGGCGGCGCGCTCCACGTACTCGCGGACGGTGTCCGCGTCGGCGATCAGGCGGTCGGTGGCGGCGCCCTGGATGTCGTCCAGGCGGAGGATCTCGAAACGCATGGGTCGCTCCCTTCGCTGCCCCACGCGGGGTGGGGCCGTTGTGACAGCTCGGTCTTCGTCGTCCGGGTGTGGTGCTGTCCTGCTACGTACGGTCTCGCACTGCTGAATCCGGGCGGTTGCCCGCCCGTTAAGTCCCGGTTTCGGCGCATCGGCGCCGGTGTGCTTCGAGGGCTACAACCGGGCGCCGGGCTCGGTGATTCCCGGACAGAATCAAATATTACCTGAACTAAAGAAATGGTGCCCGTGCTGAGCCCGCGCCGTCCTCGGCGCGGGCTCATTCCGTCAGGTCAGGTCCCAGAAACCGGCGAGTACCGCGGCGGTCGCGGCGGGCTGCTCCGCGTTGGGGGAGTGCAGCGCGCCGGGGACGGTGGTGTGCGGGACGCCCAGGCGGGCGGCCATCGCGATCTGCTCCTCGACCGGCCAGGCGTAGTCCCGCTCGCCGGAGACCACCTGGGCCGGCAGCCCGGCGGCGGCCAGCTCCGCCACCCGGTCCGGTGCGGCGACCAGGTGGCCGCCCATCGCGATCAGCGCCTCCGGGCGGTTGGCCACCCAGCGGCGGTGCAGGAAGCCGGCGATCTCGGGGTCGAGGGCGGGCTTCTCCTTCTCCTTGTCCATCTCCTGCATCAGCAGCCAGATCTCGTCGAGGGACAGGCCGCCCGCCAGCGCGTCGACGAGCAGCCCGGTGCGGGCCGCCTCCGGCGGGTCGATCGCGCCGGGGCCGGTGGAGAGCAGGGTGAGCGAGCTCCACGGGAGGGCCTGCGGGTCCGCCCGCAGGACCGCCTCGCGGGAGACCTGACCGCCGAAGGAGTGGCCCAGCAGGTGGAGCGGGGCGTCGGTGGGCAGCGCGGCGGTCAGGGCCAGCACGTCGAGTGCCAGCTCGCCGATCGCGTAGGCGGCGGTGTCGGCCGGGCCCTCGGACTCGTACTGGCCGCGCTGGTCCACCGCCACGGTGCGGTAGCCGCGCTCGGCGAGCGGCTCCAGGAGGGCGATGAAGTCCTCCTTGCTGCCGGTGAAGCCCGGGACCAGCAGGGCGGTGCCGCGGACCGGCCCGGCCGGTTCCCCCACGAAGGCGGCGAAGCTCCCCCGGGAGGTGGCCAGCCGGACGGCACCGGCGCAGACGGGCAGCTTCAGGAACGGGGGAGTGCTCACCTCGCAGAGCGTAGGCCAAGGGACTTGCCCGGTAGGGCAGCGACCCAGGGGCGCGGGGCTCTGCTGATGTGCGGCTGCGCCGCGTGGGCGCGCGGTGGTGGTTACCCCGGGCGCGGGGAACTGCGCGAGGCGGGAGGGAAAGACCCGTGTGCCGGGTACGGAGGCTCACTTGCAGGTGGCTGTCCGTACCCGGCACACGGGTCGTTGTCTTCCGATGCGCGCAGTTCCCCGCGCCCCTGGCCGCCTCCGGCGGCCTGTTACTCCGCGGCCGGGGCCTCGGTGGTGGTGCGGCGGGTGCGCGTGCGGGTGCGGCGCTTGGGGGCCTCGCCCTCGGCCGCCGGGGCGGCCTCGGTGACGGGGGCCTCGGCGACGGCCTCGGTGGTGGCGGCCGCGCGCGGGCGGCGACGGCGGCGCTTGGGGGCGTCGCCCTCGACCTCCGGGGTGGCCTCGCCGGCCTGGGCCGGGATGACCGGGGCGGCCTCGGCGACGGGCTGGCCGTCGGCGCCGACGCCACCGCGGGTGCGGCGGCGCTCACGCGGCTTGCGGGCCGGCTTCTCGGCGGCCGGGGCGGCCTCGGTGGCGGGGGCGCCGCGACGGCCGCCGCGGGTGCGGGAGCCGCGGCCGCCGGTCTCGCCGAGGTCCTCGATCTCCTCCGCCTTCAGACCGGCCCGGGTTCGCTCGGAGCGCGGCAGGACACCGGTGGTGCCGGGCGCGATCTTGAGCAGCTCGTAGAGGTGCGGCGAGGTGGAGTAGGTCTCCTCCGGGTCGGTGAACGGCAGGTCCAGCGCCTTGTTGATGAGCTGCCAGCGCGGGATGTCGTCCCAGTCGACCAGGGTGACGGCGGTGCCCGAGGCGCCGGCGCGGCCGGTGCGGCCGATCCGGTGCAGGTAGGTCTTCTCGTCCTCGGTGCACTGGTAGTTGATGACGTGCGTGACGCCCTCGACGTCGATGCCGCGGGCGGCGACGTCGGTGCAGACCAGGACGTCGACCTTGCCGGAGCGGAAGGCGCGCAGCGCCTGCTCGCGGGCGCCCTGGCCGAGGTCGCCGTGGACAGCGCCGGCCGCGAAGCCGCGCTGGGTCAGCTGGTCGGCCACGTCGGCGGCGGTGCGCTTGGTGCGGCAGAAGATCATCGCCAGGCCCCGGCCGTCGGCCTGGAGGATGCGGGCGACCATCTCGACCTTGTCGAGCGAGTGGGCACGGAAGACGTGCTGCTCGATGTTGGCCACGGTGGTGCCGGTGTCGTCCGGGGCGGTGGCCCGGATGTGGGTCGGCTGGCTCATGTACCGGCGGGCCAGCGAAATGACCTGGCCGGGCATGGTGGCCGAGAAGAGCAGGGTCTGCCGCTTGGCCGGCAGCATGGTGATGATCTTCTCGACGTCCGGCAGGAAGCCGAGGTCGAGCATCTCGTCGGCCTCGTCGAGGACCAGCGCGCGGACCTTGGAGAGGTCCAGCTTGCGCTGGCCGGCCAGGTCGAGCAGACGGCCCGGGGTGCCGACGATGATGTCGACGCCCTTCTTGAGGGCCTCGACCTGCGGCTCGTAGGCCCGGCCGCCGTAGATGGCGAGGACCCGGACGCCGCGGACCTTGCCCGCGGTCTGCAGGTCGTTGGTGACCTGGGTGCAGAGCTCGCGGGTGGGCACCACGATGAGCGCCTGCGGGCTGTCGGAGAGCTGGTCGGCGGTGGCCCCGGCCGGCCTCCACGTCGGCCTTGACGACGACCCGCTCGATCAGCGGGAGGCCGAAGCCGAGGGTCTTGCCGGTGCCGGTCTTCGCCTGGCCGATGACGTCGTGGCCGGTCAGCGCGACCGGCAGGGTCATCTCCTGGATCGGGAAGGGGTGGACGATCCCGACGGCCTCCAGGGCCTCGGCGGTCTCGGCCAGGATGCCCAGGTCCCGGAAGGTGGTCTTGGTGGGTTCAGCGGTGGTGGACAGGGTGCTGCCTCTTCCATGTGGGTGGGCCGAGAGCGAGAGAGGCGGCGTGGCAGCCCCGTGCCCGGTCGCGGGCCGCGTCGCAGCCCGTCCCGTCGTCACGAGGTCGCACAACCGCGCCGGCCCCTGTGCCCTGCCGACCCGAGCGGCCCGGTTCCGGGCGCGGGGTGCGGCGGCGTCGGGGAGGATTCCCTTGAGGGGCGCGGCGCGGGACCTTGCGCCGGGGGGAGGCGCGGTCCGCGGCGGCCCTCGCTCGGCCACTGATGCGGTGCCAGGGCCCGAAGTCCGGGCCATGGTCGGAGCCGATCGGCTCTCCGACCGGGCATCCGCGTACGTGAACGCCCGGTGTCCTGCGCGGCACCGTCATGTGCCGCCCGGATACATCGGGCCTCACTACCACCATACAGTCAGGCGACGACTCGAACACGTGACGTGCCCTACTCCGTGCCGACCTGGCCTGCCGAGGGGGAGGCACTAGGGTGGCGGGAATGGAGACTCAGGCCGCCGACGACGGCACCCCGCTGGACGCTTCCGTCACTCCCGTCACTTCCGACGCTCCCGCCTCCATCGGCGGCTGGGAGGCCAGGGCCGCCGACCCGGGGTACCGGGCTGCGGTGCTGGACCTGCTCGGCGCGCTCGCCTACGGCGAGCTGAGCGCCTTCGAGCGGCTGGCCGAGGACGCCAAGTTCGCGCCCGGGCTGGTGGACAAGGCCGCGCTGGCCAAGATGGCCTCCAACGAGTACCACCACTACCAGCAGCTGCACGACCGGCTGGTCGAGGTCGGGGCCGACCCGACCGAGGTGATGACCCCGTTCGTCGAGCCGCTGGAGAACTTCCACCGGATGACCGCGCCCTCGGACTGGCTGGAGGGCCTGGTCAAGGCGTACGTCGGCGACGCGATCGCGACCGACTTCTACCGCGAGGTGGCCGTCCGGCTGGACGACGACACCCGGGACCTGGTGCTCAGCGTCTCCGCCGACACCGGGCACGCCCAGTTCGCGGTGGACCGGGTGCGGCAGGCGATCGAGGAGGACCCGCGGGTCGGCGGCCGGCTGGCGCTCTGGGGCCGGCGGCTGATGGGCGAGGCGCTCAGCCAGGCCCAGCGGGTGGTGGCGGAGCGGGACGCGCTCTCCAACCTGCTGGTCGGCGGCGCCGAGGTGCAGGGCTTCGACCTGGTCGAGGTCGGCAAGATGTTCAACCGGATCACCGAGGCGCACACCAAGCGGATGGCCGCGATGGGGCTGGCCTCCTAGGAGACGGCCCCCGGGCCCTCAGGCGTGCCGGTGGCGGCCGTGCCCGCCCGCCCGGTCCGGGCGGGCCAGCACCGAGAGCAGCAGCGCCGAGCTGACCGCCGAGAAGAGCAGGGCCAGGCCGGGCAGCCGGTGGTCGAGGGCGTAGCCGGAGACCACCCCGCCGATCAGGGCCGAGACCACCGCGGTGCAGACGGTCAGTGCCCTCGGATTCGGGAAGTAGTCGACGAACAGCGTCAGCGCCACGGCGGCGACGGCCAGTCCGATGACGGCGAAGGCGATCGACTGCAGGACCACGGGCTGCCTCCCAGGTGTGGGGCCGGGGCGGGGGGGTACCACCCGGGCCATACCCAGTGCGGACGGGTGGTACGCGCACCGGACGCGGAACGGCCGCCCCTTCGGGTGAAGGGGCGGCCGTCCGCCTGAGACAGCGTCAGGTGCTGCCGGTGCGTCAGATGGTGCCGAAGCCCACCTTGCGGACGCTCGGCTCGCCGATCTCCACGTACGCCAGGCGCTCGGCCGGGACGATGACGCGACGGCCCTGCTCGTCGGTCAGCGTGAAGAGCTTCGTGGTGCCCTCCAGCGCCTTGGCGACCGCGCTCTCGACCTCATCGGCAGTCTGCGAGCTCTCGAGAACGATCTCTCGGGGCGCGTGCTGCACGCCGATCTTGACCTCCACGGCTTCCGTCCCTCCGGGTTTGCAGTCATCCGTGCGCTCGAACCGCCGTTCGCGGCCTTCGCGTCTTACGGCTTCACCATAGAGCACCTGCCTGGCCCGGCGGCGAAGGTCCCGCGATCACCGCGGGACTCCGGTCAGCCGGCGGCGGACTCCGGGCCCTGGTCGCCCGGGTGCATCGGGAAGCCCTTGAGGCCGCGCCAGGCGAGGCTGGCGACCAGCTTGACGGCGGCGTCGCGCGGGATCTCCAGGTTCTGCGAGAGCCAGTAGCGCGCGGTGATCTGGGCCAGGCCGCAGACGCCGACCGCGAGCAGCTTGGACTCGGCGTCGGGGAGGTCGGTGTCCTCCGCGATCACCTGGCTGACCAGGGTGGCGCTGGCGTCGGCGGCCCGCTCGACCCGCTCGCGCACGGCGGGCTCGTTGGTCAGGTCGGACTCGAAGACCAGGCGGAAGGCGCCGGACTCGCTGGAGACGTAGTTGAAGTACGCCTCCATGGTGGCGGCCACCCGCTGCTTGTTGTCGGTGGTGGCGGCGAGCGCGTCCCGGGTGGCGTCGACCAGGGCGTCGCAGTGCTTGTCGAGCAGCGCCAGGTAGAGCTCGAGCTTTCCGGGGAAGTGCTGGTAGAGGACGGGCTTGCTGACCCCCCGCGCGGTCGGCGATGTCGTCCATCGCCGCAGCGTGGTAGCCCTGGGCGACGAACACCTCCTGCGCGGCACCGAGCAGTTGTTCACGGCGGGCGCTGCGCGGCAGGCGGGCGCCGCGCGGGCGCTCCTGAGCCTCCTGGACGGCCGACACGGGCGCTCCTCACTTCTCGGTCTGCGGCACGCCCGGGAACGGGGACGGTGTGCCGTGCGTGGCTTGCAGAGGAGTCCGATTCTACTTTTGGGTAACCGGATCCGCGCCGGGCGGGCGCCGATCAATTACCCCTCGGACCCCTTGTCGGGAGCCCACAATACGGGGCCGACCTGCGCTGTCCAGAGGTCGAGACGGCGGCGGGGGTGATCGTGGGGGCTGGGCCGGCACCCGCGCGCTCACTACGATCGTGCTCCATGAGCACTGAGCAGCGGGTGGCGGACGGGACGGGCGCGGGGCGGACCGTGGAGGTCCCGGGGGCGGTGCTGGCGGTGCACGGGCCCGCCGAGCGGTCGGCCGACCTGCCGGCCGCGCTCTTCGTGCACGGGCTCGGCGGCTCCGGGGACAACTGGACCGAGCTGATGGCCGAGCTCTCCGACGTGCTGGACGTGGAGGCGGTGGACCTGCCCGGCTTCGGCTGGTCGATGCCCCCGCAGGACGGGAACCTGTCGCTCAACGGCCACGTCCGGGCGGTGATCGGCTACCTGGAGGCCACCGGGCGCGGGCCGGTGCACCTGTTCGGCAACTCGCTGGGCGGCGCCGTCGCCGTCCGGCTGGCCGCCCTGCGGCCGGACCTGGTGCGCAGCCTCACCCTGATCTCGCCGGCCCTGCCCGAGCTGCCCCCGCAGCGCACCGCCTGGCCGACCGGCCTGCTCGCGGTGCCCGGGGTGGCCGCCCTGCTGAGCCGCACCCGCAGTCCGGGCGGCGACGTCGAGCAGGCCACCCGGCAGCTGCTCGGGCTGGTCTACGGCGACCCGGACGCCGTCCCGCCCGGGCAGTGGGACCGCGCGGTGGCCGAGCACCGGCGCCGGTCCGGGCTGCCGTACGCGCTCGGGGTGCTGGCCGGATCGGCGCGCGGGATCGTCTCGGCCTACACCGAGCGCGGGGACCAGTCGCTCTGGCGGCAGGCGGCGCAGGTGAAGGCGCCGGTGCTGCTGGTGTACGGGCTGAAGGACAAGCTGGTGTCGTACCGCTCGGCGCACAGGGCCTGCGCGGCCTTCGCGGACGCCCGGCTGCTGGTGCTGCCGGAGGCCGGGCACGTGGCGATGCTGGAGCACCCGGAGCGGGTGGCGCGGGCCGTGCGGGAGCTGCTGGCGGTGGCCTGACCTGCGATCTCCCGGGGTCGGCAGGCCTGTTGACGGGGAGTCAGCGGCGCGGCAGAACGGCCCGGGCGCGGCGAGGTCACGCGGTTTCACTCGTTCAGGTGGCACGTACGCCCAGGGCGGCGGCGTTCTCAGCGATTCGTTCTACCTTCGTGGTGTCGGACCGAACAGGTGTGGGGGAGAGCGCGGCCCCTCCGGGTGGTCCCGGAGCAGCCGCGCGGGTTCTGAGTACTGGTACGTGGGCTGACGTCGTCGCGTAACCGCACCCGGTCAACACGAACCGCTGCGCCCTGGAGGTCGTCGTGCGCATTGCCCTGATCACCGAGAGTTCCCACTCGTACGCACGCCGTGCCGACGGCTGGTGCGGGCGGCTGGCCGAGGGGCTCGCCGAGCACGAGTTCCGGATGTACGTGCTGGGCGGGGGCGGCGGGGCCGCGGGCGGGCTGCTGCCGGTGAGCGAGCTGCCGATCTGGGGGCGGCGCCCCCGCGGCCGCGGGCCCGCTCTGCACCGGCGGCGGCCGTACGTGCAGGCCTACCGGGCGCTGGTGCGCTCGCTGGTGATACCGGGCGAGCGGGCCTCCTTCGGCCCCGCGCTGTATCGGCTGGCGGCGCTCGCCCGGGAGGACGGCGCGCTGCCCGCCTTCCTGGCCTCCGGGCCGGCCCAGCGGGTGCTGGAACAGGTCTGGCGCTCGCCCGGGGCCGAGACCGCGGCCGGGCAGCCGCAGGTCCAGGACGTGCTGGTCGCGGCCGACCTGCTGGAGCAGTGCCTGCGTCCGCTCGCCGCCCGCTGGTACGGCACCGGGGAGGACGGGCTCGGCGGGGCCGACCTGTGCCACGTGGTCGGCGGTGGCCCGGCGGCGCTGCCCGCCCTGGTGGCCAAGCAGCTGCACGGGGTGCCGTTCGTGGTCACCGAGCACGGGCTGCACCTGCGCGAGCAGTACCGGAGCTGGCGCACGGCGCCGTACCGGTGGCCGGTGCGGGCGCTGCTGATCGCCTTCTTCCGGCAGCTCACCGAGGAGACGTACCGCCAGGCCGCCGTGCTCACCCCCGGGAGCGACTACGACCGGCGCTGGCAGGAGCGCTGCGGGGCCGACCCGGCCCGGATCCGGGTGGTGCACGAGGGCACCCCGGCGGTGGGGCGGCCGGCGGCCGGGCCGGAGCCGGAGCGGCCGGTGCTGGTCTGGGCCGGGGCGCTGGAGCCCGGGCGCGACCCCGCGCTGGTGCTGCACGCCTTCGCCAAGGTCCGGGCCGAACTGCCGCGGGCGCGGCTGCGGTTGTACGGCGAGGAGGGCGCGCCCGGATACCTCGCGCACCTGCGCGGGATAGCGGAGAAGCTCGGGGTGGGCGCGGCCGTCTCCTTCGAGGGGCGGCCGGAGGGCGGCGCGGCCGAGGCCTGGGGGGCCGGGCAGGTGGTGGTCTTCTCGGCGCTCGCCCAGCGCAGCCCCCGGCTGATCGCCGACGCCATGCTGAGCGGCCGGGCCGTGGTCTCCACCGAGGTCGGGGTGGCCCGGGAGGTGCTCGGGCCGACGGGGCTGCTGGTGCCGCCCCGTGACCCCGCGGCGCTGGCCGCGGCCTGCCTGGCGCTGCTCGGCGACGCGGAGCGGCGGGCCCGGCTCGGGCTGGCCGGGAGGCTGCGGGCGCAGGAACGGTTCGCGGTGGAGCCGGTGGTGACCGCCTTCCGCGAGGTCTACCTGGAGCTGGTCTCGCGCTTCCCGGCGTACCCGGCGGCGGGGCGTGCGGGCGGGGTGGAGAAGAAGGGGGCGCGGGCGGAGGTGCGGCCGTTCGCCCGGCCCGCCGAGTACTGGGTGGCGGGGCCGGTCGGGGGCGAGGAGGCCGCGACGGCGGCCGCCGAGGTGGCCGTGGCCGTGGCCGTGGAGCCGTTGAAGGAAGCGGTCTGATGGTCGGGGAGACGGGGGACCCGGTCCGGGAGTTGATGGAGCGTCACCGGAGGACCTGCGAGCAGGCGGTGGACGCGTGGGAGATAGCGGCCGCGCTGGAGGACTCCGGGATCGGGCCGGGAGAGGCGGCCCGGTACCGGCACGCGGACGTCTTCTCGCTGGCGGAGGAGCTGTACGCCCGGGTCCCGCGGCGCCCGCCGCGGGCCGCCGCCGCCGTGCCCGGCGGGGCGTGGCGGGCGCGGGCCGGGGCGGCGCTGCGCAGTGCCGTCCGGCACGGGCTGCCGGTGGTGGGGTTGGCGGTGGGCTGTGCGGTGGTGCCTGCGGCGCGGGGGCCGTTGGCGGTGCTGTGCGGCGGGTGGCTGGCCTGGGCGGCGACGCGGCCCGCTGGGCTGCTGGGCGGTGGTCACAGCGACGGAGGCGGTCAACCCGGGGGCGCGGGGAACTGCGCGCTGCGGGAGACGCCGAGCGGGCTGCCGGGTACGGACGTCCACGTGCAAGTGAGGGGCCGTACCCGGCACACGGGTCTCCTTCTTCCGCCTCGCGCAGTTCCTCGCGCCCCCGGGGCAGCCGCCTACGCTCCGCGCGCCCCCGGGGCAGCCGCCGGTGTCCCGCGCGCCGCTGTCTTGGCGGGGGGAGTGGCGTTGGCGTTGGCCGTGGTGGTGCCGGTGGTGGGCGGGGGGCCGGGCGGGGTGGTGTTCGGGCTGGCGGCGGGGGCCGGGGCCGGGGCGGTGGAGTGGGTGGCCGGGTGGCTGCGGCAGGTGGGCCGGGGGCACCTCGGTGCGGCGCGGACGATCGCGGACTTCCGGGCCCTGATGCGGCCCGTCCTGCCGGTCGCGGTCGGGCTGCACGCCCTGGCCGTGGCCGCGCTCGGCTTCGGCGGCCTGGTGCTGCTCACCGCTGCCCAGCCGGCCGGCGACGGGGGTTTGTTGTACGGCGCGCTGCACCGGGCCGGCGGTGCGCAGTGGGCCGGGCAGGCGGCCCTCGGGGCGGTGCTGGTCCCGGCGGTCGTCCTGCTCCGCGGCGGCCACCCGGCCCCGGGGCTGGCGGGCCTGGTGGCGGCCGGTGCGGGAGGGGCCGTGCTGACGGCCGTTCAGCACGGCGCCCAGGCCGCCCAGCTGCTGGTCTGCGCGCCGGTGGCGGCCGTGCTGCTGCCGTACGCGTGGCTGGTGCTGGGCCGCCCCGGTGCGCACCGCGACCCGTGACGGCGGGCCCGCCCGTACCTCTTGTTCTCTGCAAATGGATCTCGTGGAAGGACACCCCAGATGAGGGTGCTGCTGTTGGGCGCGGACGGTTTCATCGGCCGTCGCGTCGCCGAGCGTCTGCTGGACGAACCGGACCTCCAGGTCACCGTGCTGGGGCGGCGGGATTCGGCCGACATCCGGTTCGACCTGACGGCGGGGAGCCCGGGCGCGCTGGCCCGGTTCCTGGACGCGGTGGCGCCGCAGGTGGTGATCAACTGCGCGGGCGCGACCTACGGCAGCTCGCGGATGCTGATCCGGTCGAACACGCTGGCGGTGGCCACCGTCTGCGAGGCGATCCGGCGCAGCCGGGAGCCGGCCAGGCTGGTGCACATCGGATCGGCGGCGGAGTACGGGCCGATGCCCGCCGGGGTGCCGATCTCGGAGCACGCCGAGCCCAGGCCCTCGGGCCCGTACGGGGTGTCCAAGCTGGCCGGGACGGAGCTGGTGCTGGCCAGCGGGCTGGACGCGGCGGTGCTGCGGGTGTTCGACGTGGTGGGGCCGGGCTCGCCGGCCGCCTCGCTGTTCGGGCGGCTGGCGGAGGGGCTGCGCCGGGCGCTGGAGCAGGGCGAGCGGCAGGTGCGGATGCCGGACCTGTCCGGATACCGGGATTTCGTGGACGTCCGGGATGTCGCCAGGGCCGTGCAGTCGGCGGCCGTCTCGGCGGCCACCGGAGTGATCAACATCGGTAGCGGCCACGCGGTGCGGGCCCGGGACGGTGCGCAGCTGCTGCTGCGGGCGGCCGGGTTCGAGGGCTCCATCAGCGAGGACGCCCGCCCGGCGGCGCTGCCGGGGCAGCCGGGGCCGGCCGGGGACCACCCGCCGCAGTACCCGCCGTTCCGGCCGGGCGGCGAGCCGGTGCAGTGGCGGCAGGCCGATGCCAGGACCGCCCGGGACCGTCTCGGCTGGCGGACACAGGTGCCGCTGGAGGAGTCGCTGGGGGACATCTGGCTGGAGACCGCCTGCCGGGTCTGACCCTCCACCGCCCGCTCCCACCAGGGGTGTTGCGGGAATCCGGCGTGGTCCCACGATCCGGCGAGGGGTGTCTCACCAGTCGGACCTGCTGTCTCGGAATACCTCGGTCGAGTGACACTGTTGGCGTAGCTGAGCCACTTCGGTGGCCCGCCAAGCCCCGAACTGACGACCATCGGAGTCACTGTGTCGCTGCCACCCCTGGTCGAGCCGGCCGACGAGCTCACCATCGACGAGGTCCGCCGGTACTCCCGCCACCTGATCATCCCCGACGTCGGGATGGCCGGGCAGAAGCGGCTGAAGAACGCCAAGGTGCTCTGTGTCGGCGCCGGCGGCCTGGGCTCGCCCGCCCTGATGTACCTGGCCGCCGCCGGCGTCGGCACGCTCGGCATCGTCGAGTTCGACACCGTGGACGAGTCGAACCTCCAGCGGCAGATCATCCACGGCCAGTCGGACATCGGCCGCTCCAAGGCCGAGTCGGCGAAGAACTCCGTGCTGGAGATCAACCCGTACGTCAACGTGATCCTGCACGAGGACCGCCTCGACAACGACAACGTGATGGAGATCTTCTCCGGCTACGACCTGATCGTCGACGGCACCGACAACTTCGCCACCCGGTACCTGGTGAACGACGCCGCGGTGCTGCTCGGCAAGCCGTACGTCTGGGGCTCGATCTACCGCTTCGACGGCCAGGCCAGCGTGTTCTGGGCCGAGCACGGCCCGTGCTACCGCTGCCTCTACCCGGAGGCCCCGCCGCCGGGCATGGTCCCGTCCTGCGCCGAGGGCGGCGTGCTCGGGGTGCTCTGCGCCTCGATCGGCTCGATCCAGGTGACCGAGGCGATCAAGCTGCTGGCCGGTGTCGGCGAGCCGCTGGTCGGCCGTCTGATGATCTACGACGCCCTGGAGATGAACTACCGCCAGGTCAAGATCCGCAAGGACCCGAACTGCGCGGTCTGCGGCGAGAACCCGACGGTCACCGAGCTGATCGACTACGACGTCTTCTGCGGCGTGGTCTCCGAGGAGGCCCAGGAGGCCGCCGCCGGTTCGACCATCACCTCGAAGCAGCTCAAGCAGTGGCAGGACGACGAGGAGGACATCTTCCTGGTCGACGTCCGCGAGCCCGGCGAGTACGAGATCGTCTCGATCCCCGGCGCCACGCTGATCCCGAAGAACGAGTTCCTGATGGGGAACGCGCTGGAGTCCCTGCCGCAGGACAAGAAGATCGTGCTGCACTGCAAGTCGGGCGTCCGCTCGGCCGAGGTGCTGGCCGTCCTCAAGTCGGCCGGCTTCTCCGACGCGGTCCACCTGGGCGGCGGCATCCTCGGCTGGGTCAACCAGATCGAGCCGCACAAGCCGTCCTACTGACGGACCGTCACCGTACGGACGAGGGGCGGGCGGCCACTGGCCGCCCGCCCCTCGTGGTGTCCGCGAGCCCGGTGCTCCGGAGCCCGTCTAGAGCGCGTCCTTGCGCTGGAGGACGTTGTAGCAGAACCAGCCGGGGAGGATCGGGAGCCAGAAGGTCAGCGCCCGGTAGAGGAAGACGGCCGGGGTGGCGACGGTGGGCGGGACGCCGGCGAGGGTCAGCCCGCCGAGGAGCGACAGCTCGACCGCGCCGATGCCACCGGGGGTCGGGATCGCCGACCCGGCCGCGTTGGCGGTCAGGAAGACCACCGCCACGGCGGAGAAGCTCATCGAGTAGCCGAAGGCGCGGATCGAGGCGTCCAGGCAGGCGGTGAAGCTGAGCGTCAGCAGCAGGATGCCGCCGAAGCCGGTGAGCAGCTTGCTCGGGGTCCGCATCAGGTCCAGCATCCGGGGCACCACGCCGAAGAACAGCGCGCGGACCCTGGTCACCACGAAGCGTCGCAGCGGTGCGACGGCGGCGATCACCAACGAGAGCACCGCGGCGCTCAGCACGCCGATGATCAGGGCCCGGGAGGCGCCGAACTCGCCCTCGCGCTGCTGACCGGTGATCAGACCGAAGGTGAAGAGCAGCAGCAGGTGCCCGGCCAGGCCCGCCAGCTGGGAGGCGCCGACGCTGGCCACCGCCTGGACCGGGCGGATGCCCGCCTTCTGGAGGTACCGGGTGTTCAGCGCGATGCCGCCGATGGCGGCGGGCGCGACCAGCTTCACGAAGGAGCCGGCCACCTGGGCCGCCACGGTCCGGGCGAACGGCAGCCGCTCCAGCACGAAGCCGGTCAGGCTCATCGAGGCCGCGATGTAGCTCAGCGCGGCGGCGGCCAGTGCCGCGGCCGCCCAGGCCCAGTGCATCTGGTCCAGGTTGAACTTCTCGGGCTTGATCGCGGTCAGCGCGAAGTAGGCCGCGAAGGCCAGCGCCACCACCGTGATGACGGTCTTCGGCTTGAGCCGCTCCAGCTTCTCGGGGGCCAGCGGAGCCTCCGGGACGACCTGGAGGATCTGGCCGCGGATCCGGCTGAGCAGGTCCTCGCTGGCGACCGCGATGTCCTCCTCGGCCTGCTGCTGGGTGCGCTCCCCGGAGGCCACCTGCTCCAGGGCGAGCGCCTGGGCGGTGGACTTGCGCTCCTTGTTCAGCCGGCCAAGGTCGAGCCGGGTGGTGCGGCTCAGGCCGACGGGCTGGAGCAGCGGGAGCGAGGCGGCCACCCGGTCGGCGCCGAGCACCCGGTTGGCGGTGGCCACCGCGCGCTCGGGGCCGACCCGCAGGGCGAAGGTGGTGAGCAGCTGGGCGATGTCGATCCGCAGGGTGAGGTCGCCCGCCGCGATGTCGCCGCCCGAGAGGTTGACCAGGTAGCCGGTCTTCTCGTCCACCACCAGCAGGGACTCGCCGGTGAGGCGGCGGTGCGCGATGCGGCGCTGGTGCAGGGCGTCGACGGCCTCCCAGAGCGAGGCCATCGCCTCGTCCGTGACCTCCTCGTCGACCAGCTCGTCCAGCGGACGGCCCGTCAGCTTCTCGTAGACCAGGATGGCGGCGTCCGGGCCGAGTTCGGAGGTGGCCACCAGCTGGGGGGCGCGGGCTCCGGAGGCGGTGGCCGCGTAGGCGATCAGGGCCTCCTGTTCGAGGGCCTGGCGGAGCGACTGCGGGCTGCGCCGGACGGCCACCGAGCGGAGCCTGAGGCGGCGCCAGGCGCGGTAGAAGAAGCCGGAGGCCTGCTGCTCCCGGTCGATCACGTGGACGTCCAGCGGGGGGCCGGAGAGCTGCTCCACGTAGTAGCGCCGGGTGCCGCCGGGGGCGTCCGGGGCGACGTGCGCGACCGAGGGGGAGAAGCCGACCTTGCGCAGGCCGATCAGCAGGTGCTGGCCGGTCGGGCGGATGTTCGGCGAACCGATCGCGTAGAGGGTGGCGTAGGCCACCGACCAGCCGATCAGCACCGTCAGGATGAGGGAGAGCACGGTGGTGTAGCCGCTGGCCAGCTCGGTCAGGCCGCTGAGCAGCACCACCGACCAGAGGGCCACCCGCCAGCGCGGTCTGCTCGACATGCCGACGGCGGTCATGTAGGCGATCACCGGGGCCAGGTAGCCGTGCACCGGGTCGGTCAGCGACTGCGAACCGGGCGGGAACTGGGTCAGCGCGTTGCGCACCTCGTTCGGTGCTCCGGCCGCCACCCACCAGTCGACGCCGAGCGAGACCCCGTAGGCCAGCACCGAGGCCAGCACGCCGTCGGCGACCCGCAGGCCGTCCCGCTTGATCAGCCGCTCCACCGCGAAGGAGAGCGGTACGGCGAGCACCGCGATGCTGGCGGCCAGCCCGGTGACGGTGGTGAGCCAGCTCGGGATGTGCTCGGCGTTCTTGGAGATGTCGGTCTCCAGGCCCGAGGTGGTGGAGACCGCGAAGCGGGCCACCAGGAAGAGGGCCACTATCCCGAGCACGCCGGCCAGGAACCTCAGCAGATCGGACGGTCGGTGTGCCCGGGCCGCGAGCAGCGGCTCGTCGACGGCGACGTGCTCGCCGTTCGGTGGCTCCTCGGCCACTCCCTCTTCCCCCTCGGTCGTGCCCACCGGCGGCTCGGGAGAGCCGGACGGCTGGAAGGTGGCGGGCTCCGTCGGGCCCTCTTCCACGTCCACGTCTGCCGTCCCGGTCATCTGGTCTTGTCCTCGTATCACCACTCACCGCCCCGTCAGATGGTGGCATGCCGGGGGCACCGGCGAGGGACAGGGTCCGCATCGGGCGCGGCGAATCCCCCGGACGGGCTCCGGCTGTCGGTGCTGTTTGGCAGGATGCCAGAGTGACGAACCGTGAGCCGCCGGATGAGCCCGAGGCGTACGTCGAGTCGGTGCTCGCACTGACCGAGCGGATCCCGCCGGGCCGGGTGATGACGTACGGGGACGTGGCCGAGTACCTCGGCCGGGGCGGCCCCCGGCAGGTCGGCCGGGTGATGGCGCTCTACGGGGCCGGGGTCCCCTGGTGGCGGGTGATCCGGGCCGACGGGCGTCCGCTGCCGGGCCACGAGCACCGGGCGCTGCCGGAGTACCGGGTGGAGGGCACACCGCTGAAGCTGGTCGGCGGCGAGCCGAGGGTGGACCTCAAGAAGGCACGCTGGGACGGCGGTTGAGGGGCTGGCTCTCGGGCCGGGCCGGGCGGGCGCCGCCGGGGCACGCACCTCGCCACCTTCTCGTCAGTCGCCGATGCTCCGCATGGACTCCTTCCTCGGCGGCGCCGAGGCACGCACCCCAACGACGCCCGCTGATCCGGCCCGGCCCGAGAGCCAGCCCCCCGATCTTCGTACGGCGGTTAGGCTCGTCGGATGGCTTCTCCGTTCCGTCTGGTCCGCAACGCACTGGCGCAGCCGGTGGCGCCCGTGCTGGACGAGTACCAGCGGGCGGTGGCCGAGCACGGGGCCGGGCCGCTGCTGGTGCTCGCGGGGCCGGGGACGGGCAAGACCACCACATTGGTGGAGTCGGTGGTGCGGCGGATCGAGCGCGGCACCGACCCGGAGCGGATCCTGGTGCTGACCTTCAGCCGCAAGGCGGCGGCGGAGCTGCGGGACCGGATGACGACCCGGCTGGGGAACGGCTCGGCCACTCCGCAGGCCACCACCTTCCACTCCTTCTGCTACGCGCTGCTGCGCGCGCACCAGGCTCCCGAGGCCTACGCCGAGCCGCTGCGGCTGCTCTCCGGGCCGGAGCAGGACGTGATGGTCCGTGAGCTGCTGGCCGGCGGGGCGGAGGACGCCCGGGCCGGGACGGGCAGGTTCGACTGGCCGCTGGACCTGAGGGCCTGTCTGACCACCCGCGGCTTCGCCGACGAGGTCCGCGCGGTGCTGGCGCGCAGCCGGGAGCTGGGGCTCGGCGGGGAGGAGCTGAGCCGCTTCGCCGCCGGGGTGCAGCGGCCCGACTGGTCCGCCGCCGCGCACTTCCTGGCCGAGTACCTGGACGTGCTCGACCTGCGCGGGGTGCTGGACTACGCCGAACTGGTGCACCGCGCCGTGCTGCTGGCGGAGCGTCCGGAGGTGGGCGGCGAGCTGCGCGAGAAGTACGACGTGGTGTTCGTGGACGAGTACCAGGACACCGACCCCTCCCAGGTCCGTCTGCTGCGGCAACTCGCGGGCGGTGGGAGGGACTTGGTGGTGGTCGGCGACCCGGACCAGTCGATCTACGCGTTCCGCGGCGCCGACCTGAACGGCATCCTGGACTTCCCGTCCGCCTTCCCCAAGGCCGACGGCGGCCCGGCCGAGGTCAAGGTGCTCCGGGTCTCCCGCCGCTCCGGCGCCGTGCTGCTGGCCGCGGCCCGGGAGCTCACCGGCCGGATGCCGATGGGGCGGCTGCCCGCCGGCAAGCTGGCCCAGCACCGGGCGCTGCTGCCGTCCCGGGAGGGCGGCCGGGTCGAGGTGTACACCTATCCGACGCCCGGCGCCGAACTGGACTCGATCGCCGACCTGCTGCGCCGCGCCCACCTGGAGGACGGGATCCCCTGGGGCGAGATGGCGGTGCTGGTCCGGGCCGGTGCGCGGTCCATCCCGGGCGTGCGGCGGGCGCTCGGCGCGGCCGGTGTACCGCTGGAGATCGACGGCGACGACCTGCCGCTGCGCGAGGAGCCGGCCGTGGCCGCGCTGCTCGCCGCCCTGCGGGTCTGCGCGCACCCGGCGGCGGCGTGCGACACCGAGCAGGCGCACGCGCTGCTGACCGGGCCGCTCGGCGGACTGGACGGCTCCGACCTGCGGCGGCTCGGGCGGGCGCTGCGGGAGGAGGAGCGGCAGGCGCTGCGGGGTCCTGACGGAGCGTCGGAGGACACCCCGCTGGTGGTGCGGTCGGCGGAGGAGCTGATCCGGGAGGCGCTGGCCGAGCCCGAGCGGCTGGTGGCGATGGAGCCCTCCTACGCCCGGCGGGCGCTGGAGCTGGGGATGCTGCTGCGCAAGGTGCGCGAACTGCTGGCCGGGGGCGGCAGCGCCGAGGAGGCGCTCTGGCAGCTCTGGGACGGCGCGCGCCGCTGGCGGGAGCGCCTGGAGCGGGCCGCGCTCCGGGGCGGCGGCCCGGCGGGACGGAACGCGGACCGCGACCTGGACGCGCTCTGCGCGCTGTTCGACACCGCGGCCCGGGCCGAGGAGCAGTCCGCCGGGCACCGGGGCGCCCTGGAGCTGCTGGCCGAGCTCGAGGCCCAGGACATCGCCGCCGACACCCTGACCGTGCGGGCCGTCCGCCCGGAGGCCGTCCGGCTGATGACCGCGCACCGCTCCAAGGGGTTGGAGTGGCGGCTGGTGGTGGTGGCCGGGGTGCAGGAGGGCCTCTGGCCGGACCTGCGCCGCCGCGGCTCGCTGTTGGAGGCCGACCGGATCGGCCGTGACGGCCTCGCCGAGCCGCTCTCCCCGGGCGCCCTGCTGGGAGAGGAGCGCCGCCTCTTCTACACCGCCGTCACCCGGGCGAAGGACCGGCTGGTGGTGACGGCCGTCAAGGCACCGAGCGAGGACGGCGACGAACCCTCGCGCTTCCTGCGCGAGCTCTACCGGGAGGAGGTCGACCGGGCGAGCGGGAAGGTGCTGCGGCGCACCCCGCCGGTGACGGTGGAGGAGGTGACGCACCGTCCGAAGCGGCCGCTCTCGGTCGCGGCGCTGGTCGCCGAACTGCGTGCGGTCACGGTCGACCCGGCGCAGCCGCCCGCACTGCGGCGGGCCGCCGCCGAACGGCTGGCGGTGCTGGCCGCGGCCGCCGACGAGGACGGCGTGCCGCTGGTGCCGGCCGCCCACCCCGACCGGTGGTGGGGCCTGGTGGACCGGACCGAGTCGGCGAAGCCGCTGCGGGATCCGGCCGAGCCGGTGCGGCTGTCGGGGAGCGGGCTGGAGCAGCTGGACGGGTGCTCCCTGCGGTGGTTCCTGGAGAAGGACGTCCGGGCGGGGTCCACCACGACGGCGGCACAGGGGTTCGGGAACGTGGTGCACGCGCTCGCCGACGAGGTCGGCTCCGGGCGCACCCCGGCGGACCTGGCGGTACTGATGGAGCGCCTGGACACGGTCTGGGACGCGCTGGCCTTCGACGCGCCCTGGAAGTCGCAGCAGGAGAAGGAGCAGGCGCGGGCCGCCCTGGAGCGCTTCCTGCACTGGCACGTGCTGGAGCGCGGCCGGGTCACCGTGGCCACCGAGCAGGACTTCGACCTGACGCTGCCGGTGGGGGACCTCTCGGTGCGGATCCGGGGGTCGATGGACCGGGTCGAGCAGGACGGGGCGGGGCGGGTCTACGTGGTCGACTTCAAGACCGGCAAGCACCTGCCGACGGACAAGTCACTGCCCGAGCACAAGCAGCTGGCGGTCTATCAGCTCGCGGCGCGCAGCGGTGCGCTGGACGGCGTGGCCGGGCTCGGGGAGGCCGTGGAGGTCGGCGGGGCGGAGCTGGTGCACCTTCGGGCGGAGGCCTCGAAGAAGGAGCCGGAGGCCCCGAAGGTGCAGCACCAGGGGCCGCCGGCGGAGCCGTGGATCGAGGGGCTGCTGGCGGAGTCGGCGGGGCGGGTGCTCTCGGAACGCTTCACGCCCAAGGCGAGCGAGGGCTGCGCGCGCTGCTCCTTCCGGGCGTCCTGCTCGGCGCAGCGCGACGGGCGGCAGATCCTCGACTGAGAGGGCGGGCCGGGGAGCGAGGTCCAGTTGCAGCGACCCAGGGGCGCGGGGAACTGCGCGCAGGGGAACGGCAGCACGTGCAACTGGCTCGCGTGCCCCCGATCCAGCGCTGGTCCGCCTTCCGTACTCGCGCAGTTCCCCGCGCCCCTGGAGGCGTAGCCACGTTCGTCAGGGCGTCGTCTTAGGCTGGGCGGATGAGATCCGCGCTGAGCAGCCCCGAGGAGTTGAAGGCGCTGCTCGGGGTGCCGTTCAACCCGGAGCAGCTGGCCGCGATCGGGGCGCCGCTGGAGCCCGGGGTGATCGTGGCGGGGGCCGGGTCGGGGAAGACGACGGTGATGGCGGCCCGGGTGGTTTGGCTGGTCGGGTCGGGGGCGGTGCGGCCGGAGCAGGTGCTGGGGCTGACGTTCACCAACAAGGCGGCGGGGGAGCTGGCCGAGCGCGTCCGGGCGGCGCTGCACCGGGCCGGGGTGGCGGGCCCGGAGGAGGAGGTGCTCGGGGAGCCGGAGATCTCGACGTACCACTCGTTCGCCGGGCGGCTGCTCAAGGAGCACGGCCTGCGCCTGGGCATCGAGCCGGACGTCCGCCTGCTGGCCGACGCGACCAGGTACCAGCTGGCGGCCCGGGTGCTGCGCTCCTCGCGCGGGCCGTACCCGCACCTGACGGGTGCGTTCAGCAGCCTGGTCGCGGAGCTGGTCGCGCTCGACTCCGAGCTGGCCGAGCACCTGGTGGAGCCGGAGCGGCTGCGCGCCTTCGACCGGGAGCTGATCGACCACGCCGCCACCGTCAGGCTGAGCAACGACGACCTGCGCCCGATCCCGGTGACGGCCCGGGCCCGGCTGGAGCTGCTGGAGCTGGTGGAGGAGTACCGCCGCCGCAAGCGCCGGGCCAACCTGATGGACTTCGGCGACCAGATCGCCGCCTCGGCCCGCCTCGCGCAGGAGCGCCCGGAGGTCGGGCGGCTGCTGCGCGAGCAGTTCGGGGTGGTGCTGCTGGACGAGTACCAGGACACCTCGGTGGCCCAACGCCTGATGCTGGCAGGGCTGTTCGGCACCGAGGGCGGGCATCCGGTGACGGCCGTGGGGGACCCGTGCCAGGCCATCTACGGCTGGCGCGGCGCCTCGGTGGCCAACCTGGACGACTTCCCGAGGCACTTCCCGCGCCGGGACGGCTCCCCGGCCCACCGGTACGCGCTGAGCGAGAACCGCCGCAGCGGCGGCCGGCTGCTGGCCTTCGCCAACGAACTCGCCGCCCCGCTGCGGGAGATGCACGAGGGGGTGGAGGCGCTCCGCCCGGCCCCGGGGGCCGAGCTGGACGGGTACCTGCGCTGCGCGCTGCTGCCCACCCACGCCGAGGAGATCGACTGGCTGGCCGACCGGATCGCCCACCTGACCGCGACCGGCACCCCGCCGGGGCGGATCGCGGTGCTCTGCCGGGGCGGTTCGGCCTTCCCGGACATCCATGCCGCGCTGGTGGCCCGCGAGGTGCCGGTGGAGGTGGTCGGGCTCGGCGGGCTGCTCCAACTCCCGGAGGTGGCCGACCTGGTGGCGGTCTGCGAGGTGCTCCAGGACCCGACCGCGAACGCCTCGCTGGTGCGGCTGCTGGTCGGCCCGCGCTGGCGGACCGGCCCGCGTGACCTGGCGCTGCTGGGCCGCCGGGCCGCCGAGCTGGTGCGCACCGGCCGGTCCGAGGGCGCCGACCCGCTGGCGGCGGCGGTGGCCGAGACCGACCCGACGGAGGTGGTCTCGCTGGCCGACGCGCTGGAGACCTTCATCGACACCGAGCAGCCGGACGAGCTGCCGTTCTCCCCGGAGGCCCGCCACCGCTTCGCCCAACTGGCGCGCGAACTGCGGGACTTGAGGCGGGTGCTGGCCGAGCCGCTGATGGACGTGCTGCACCGGGTGCTGGCCGTCACCGGCCTGGAGGTCGAACTCTCCGCCTCCCCGAGCGCGTTGGCCGCCCGCCGGCGGGAGACGCTGCACTCCTTCCTGGACGTGGCGGCCGGCTTCGCCGACCTGGACGGGGACCCGGGGCTGACCGCCTTCCTGGCCTTCCTGCACGCCGCCCAGGAGTACGAGCGGGGCCTGGACAGCAGCCTGCCCGGCGGCGAGGACACCGTGAAGGTGCTCACCGCGCACAAGTCCAAGGGTCTGGAGTGGGACGTGGTGGCCGTCCCCGGCCTGGTGAAGGACGCCTTCCCGAGCAGCCGGGGCCGGGAGCGCTGGACCAGCACCAAGCAGGTGCTCCCGCACGAGCTGCGCGGCGACGCCGCCACCCTGCCGGTGCTGGGCGGCCTGACGCCGCGTGACATGAAGGCCTTCAAGGCCGAGATGGCCGAGCACGGCCACGTCGAGGAGCTGCGGCTCGGCTACGTCGCCTTCACCCGCCCGCGCGAGCTGCTGCTGGCCTCCGGCCACTGGTGGGGGCCGAGCCAGAAGCGCCGCCGGGGCCCGTCCGCCTTCCTCGCCGCGCTGCGCGAGCACGCCGAGCGGCCCGGCAACGGCGAGGTCGAGCTCTGGGCCGACCCGCCGCTGCCGGAGGCCGAGAACCCGGCCCTGGACACCTCCGTCGAGACCCCCTGGCCGCTGCCGCTGGACGCCGGCGCCCAGCTGGCCCGCCGCCGGGTGGCCGAGGTGGTGCACCGCCGCCTGGCCGGGCAGCCCGCCCCGCCGCCGGAGCCGCAGGCCCCCGAGGACGAGCGCCGGATCGCCTCCTGGGACCGCGACCTGACGGCCCTGCTGGGCGAGCTGGCCCGCTCCCGCCGCGCCGTCCGCGAGGTCGAACTGCCCGCCTCGCTCTCCGCCACCCAGCTGCTGCGCCTGAACGCCGACCCGGACGGCTTCGCCCGCGACCTGGCCCGCCCGATGCCTCGCCCCCCGCAGCCGGCCGCCCGCCGGGGCACCCGCTTCCACGCCTGGATCCAGGCCCAGTACCAGCTGCCCTACGAGGAGCTGCCGCTGGTCGGCCCCGACGAGCTGCCCGGCCTCGACGACGAGGGGATCGAGGACGAGCACGACCTGGAGCGGCTCAAGGAGGCCTTCCTGCGCAGCCCGTACGCCGGGCGGCGGCCGCACCGGGTCGAGGTGCCGGTGCAGCTGGTGCTCGGCGGTCGGGTGGTGCGCGGCCGGATCGACGCGGTCTACCGGGACGGTGACGGTGGCTCAGGGTCACCTCGGGACGAGCGCTGGGAGGTGGTGGACTGGAAGACCCAGCGGGACGAGGCCGCCGATCCGCTCCAGCTCGCGGTCTACCGGCTGGCGTGGGCCGAGTTGACGGGCGTAGAACCCGAGCAGGTCACCGCTTCGTTCCTGTACGTCCGCAGCGGCCGGGTCGACAGGCCGCCAGGACTTCCGGGGCGAAAAGAGTTGACTCGGCTTCTGATCGGGAATAGTGAAGAATGAGTCACGCAGCGCATCCATGCCGTCACGGCCGCGTGCGAAACCTGTGCTCCATGCACGTTTCGCGCCTATTGTGGGGTCGGTAACCGGTCAATCAAGGTACTCCGGCCGCCGGGCAGGGCCCCACCTCTGACCCTCAGTCATCACCGCAGGTGCCACGGGCGCCTGCGCACCCTCGCTGGAGAGACCGAAGTTGAGCGCGACCGGATGGATCAAGGACCGGCTCGCGGGGCCTTCCCCCGGAGCCGTGCCGGGCACGGTCACCGGAACGTGGCCGAAGACCTCGATGGCGCTGCCGTTCATCGGCATGCTGCTGGTGCTCGCCCTGGACTGGTTCAGCGCCACCGCGCTGACCGTCGAACCCGCCCTCACCGCCGTCCCCGCACTGGCCGCCGTGGTCAGCCGCCGCACCTGGTATCCGCTCGCGCTCGGCCTCGCCACCGAGGCCGTCGCCTTCCTGCTCGCCTGGTACAACGGCGTGCTCGGCCAGTCCGTGCACACCGCTACCGTGCTCGCCATCGCGCTGGTGGCGGCCATCGGCTGGGTCAGCGCCACGCTGAGGGTCCGTCAGGAGCAGGCCCTCGCCGACGCCCAGCTGGTCGCGGAGGTGGCGCGGAGGGTGCTGCTGCGCTCCGTCCCGGACCGGCTCGGGTGCGTGCGGGCCGCCGTCCACTACGCGGCCGCCGCCGCGCACGCCTCCATCGGGGGCGACCTGTACGAGGTGGTCAACACCCGGCACGGCGTGCGGGCCGTCGTCGGCGACGTCCGGGGGAAGGGGCTGGCCGCCGTCGAGACCGCGGCGGCCGTGCTCGGCGCCTTCCGCGAGGCCGCGCACCAGGAGCCCGAACTCGACCGGGTCGCGGGGTGGCTGGCCGTCAGCCTGGACCGCGTCCTGCACGAAGGGGAGCACCCCGGCGTCGAGGAGGAGTTCGTCACCCTGGTGCTGATCGGGGTCCGTCCGGACGGGTCCGTGGAGATCGTCAACTGCGGGCACCCCGCCCCGCTGCTGCTCAGCCCCGGCGCACCGGCCCGGGCGCTGGAGCTGCCGGAGACGGTGCCGCCGCTCGGGGTGCTGGACCCCGCCGACGTCCGGCCGCCGGTGCAGCGCATCACCATCGCGCCCGGGGACCGCATCCTGCTCTACACCGACGGCGTCATCGAGGCCCGGGACCACCGGGGCGCCTTCTACCCCCTGGCGGAGCGGCTGCCGTACTGCGCGGTCGGATCGCCGACGGAGGTGCTGCGGCGGCTGCACGAGGACGTCGTGCGGCACGTCGGGCACAAGCTGGGGGACGACGCGGCGATGCTGCTGCTCCACCACGAACCCGTCCAGCTCCCGCAGCAGACCACCACGGAGCTCGTTCCGGCCACGTAGGCGGTTGCTTCTGGCGCGACGTTCAGTTGCAGCGACCCAGGGGCGCGAGGAACTGCGCGCGGGGGCACGGCAACACGTGCAACTGGCTGACGTGCCCCGATCTCACGCTGGTCCGCCTTCCGTACTCGCGCAGTTCCCCGCGCCCCCGGCATCACCATCCGGTGCGCCCGCTACAGGTCGACCTCGACGAGGAGGGGCCGGTGGTCGGAGACCGGGGTGCGGGGGGCCGTGATGGTGCCGACGGCGGTGCGGGGGACGCCCATGGCGAGGACGTGGTCGAACTGGACCGCGGGGCGGTGGGAGGGGTAGGTCGGGGTCTTGGCGAGGTCGTGCCAGCCCCGCAGGACGCGCCGCCGCCGCGGCCCGGGCTGCCGCGCCGGCCGCTGCCCGAGCGCGGCCGCCCCGCCGAGCACGGTCCGCGGCACGGCCCCGATCAGGTTGAAGTCCCCGAGCACCAGGTGCGGCCCCGGCAGGTCGGCGATCCACCGCCGGATCGCCGCGAGCTGCGCCATGTTCCAGCCCGGCACGAAGGACAGGTGGGTGGCGACCACGGTGAACTCGCCGTTCCCGCCGCGCAGGACGGCGGCCAGCGCGGCCCGCGGCTCGTCCGGCACCGGGGTCAGCCCGCGCCGGCCGGCGACCCGCAGCGGGAGGCCGAAGGGGGCCGGGGCGAAGCGGCGGGCGCGCCAGTGGGTGACGGGCAGCCGGGTGAGCAGCGCCGTCCCGTACGAGGGGACCTGGAGGGCGGTGCCGGCCTCGGCGGGGCCGTAGACCTGGAGGCCGGGCCGGTCGGGGTCGAGGATCCAGCCGGCTCCGGCGGCCGGGCGGCCGTGCAGGGCGGCGGCGAACCGCCAGTCGCCGGCGCCCATGGCCTTGGCGGCCACCGCGGTCTGGTCGGTGAAGCCCGAGCGCTCCTGGTGGCGGTCGACCTCCTGGAGGGCGAGCACGTCCGCGTCGAGGGCGGCGACCGCTTCGGCCAGCGGTTCTCCCGGTTCGGCGGGGAAGGGCAGCGGGCTGCCGTCGGCGGCCAGCGGGCGGCCGTGCAGCAGGTTGAAGGTGGCGATGCGCAGCTGGCTCACAAGGCATGACGGTACCGGCTGCGCTTGAGCCGGTGGGGCATACCGGGTATACATACTCGGTATGTCCATCCGTCACGGTCTGCTCGCCCTGCTCGACCAGGGCCCGCGCTACGGCTACCAGCTGAGAACCGAGTTCGAGTCCCGCACCGGGGCCACCTGGCCGCTCAACGTCGGCCAGGTCTACACCACGCTGGGGCGTCTGGAGCGCGACGGCCTGGTGGTCCCGGACGGTGAGGACGAGGAGGGCCACGTCTTCTACGCCGTCACCGAGAAGGGACGCGCGGAGCTGCGCAGCTGGTTCGACACCCCGGTGCCGCGGACCAATCCGCCCCGGGACGAGCTGGCGATCAAGCTCGCGATGGCGGTCACCGTGCCCGGCGTGGACGTCACGGCCGTGGTGCAGGGGCAGCGGCGGCACAGCATGAAGGCGCTGCAGGACTACACCCGGCTCAAGGGGCAGGCGCTGACCGCCCAGGAGAGCGGGTCGGACCTGGCCTGGCTGCTGGTGCTGGAGCAGCTGATCTTCCAGACCGAGGCGGAGATCCGCTGGCTGGACCACTGCGAGACCCGTCTCGCCCAGCACCGCCCGGCCGCCCCGGCGGCTCCCGCCGAGGCCACCGAGCCCGATCCGGAGCCCGCCCCACCCCGCGCCCGCAGGCGCGCCCGATTCTGAACCACCGTCAGGGGGAAGCGATGAGCACCCAGAACGACCGGTCCGGCACCGCCCCGGTGCTGCACCTGGAGAACGTCACCCGGGTCCACGGCCAGGGGGCGGCCGAGGTGCACGCCCTGCGCGGCGTCGACCTCAAGGTCCACCCCGGCGAGCTGGTCGCCGTGATGGGGCCGTCCGGCTCCGGCAAGTCGACGCTGCTGACGCTGGCCGGCGGGCTGGACACCCCGACCTCCGGGCGGGTGCTGGTCGAGGGCAGCGCGCTCGGCGAGCTGAGCCGCCGTCAGCAGGCGCAGCTGCGCCGCCGGGCGGTCGGCTACGTCTTCCAGGACTACAACCTGATACCGGCGCTGACCGCCGCCGAGAACATCGCGCTGCCGCGCGAGCTGGACGGGGTCTCCACCCGGGCGGCCCGCAAGGAGGCGATGGCGGCCCTGGTCGAGATGGGCATCGAGGAGCTGGCCGACCGCTTCCCGGACGACATGTCGGGCGGTCAGCAGCAGCGGGTGGCGATCGCCCGGGCGCTGATCGGGGACCGCCGCCTGGTGCTGGCCGACGAGCCGACCGGTGCGCTGGACTCCACCACCGGCGAGTCGGTGCTCGCGGTGCTGCGGGCCCGCTGCGACGCGGGTGCCGCGGCCATGCTGGTGACCCACGAGGCCCGGCACGCGGCCTGGGCGGACCGGGTGGTCTTCATCCGGGACGGCCGGGTGGTGGACGAGAGCGTCAGCCGGGACGCGGCCAGCCTGCTGGTCTCGGCGGCCACCAACAGCGTGAACGGCCCGGTGGCGGAGTGAGCCTGACCTCGTGGCGGGTGGCCCTGCGGATCGCCCGGAGGGACGCGCTCCGGGCCAAGGGCCGCAGCGCGCTGGTGATCGCGATGATCGCGCTGCCGGTGCTCGGGGTGACCGGGGCCGACGTGGTTTTCCGCAGTGCCCAGCTGGAGCCGGAGCAGAAGATCGTCCGGATCATGGGCGAGGCCGACGCGATGGTGTCCGCGTACGGCCGGGGCATGACGGTCGTCCAGCCGCCGAACCCGGGCGAGGGCGCCAACGCGGACATGCCCCGGGATGGCCAGAAGCCCACCCCGGAGCAGCAGAAGAGCCTGGACACGGAGCCGGCCGCGCTGCTGCCGACGCTGCTCCCGGCGGGCACCCGGCTGACCCCGGTGGACGAGGGTGCGTCCGCCAACGTCACCACCAAGGAGGGCCTGCTCAGGACCCGGCTGACCGAGGCCGACCTGACCGACCCGGTCTGGAACGGCCACACGGTGCTGACCGGCGGCCGCCTGCCGACCGCCGCGACCGAGGTGGCGGCCACCCGGGGGTTCCTGGAGCTGTCCGGCCTGAAGGTCGGTGACACCACGACGGTGCGCGGGCCGGACCGTCCGTTCACCATCACCGCCGAGGTCGAGTTCCCGGGCGACCTGGGCGTCAGCCAGCTGGTGCTCCGGCCGGGCGCCGCGCCCGCGCCGGAGAAGAAGGCGGACGCCGAGCGGTTCGGCACCGGTAAGTGGCTGGTCCGGCTGCCGGCCGGGGCGGAGCTGACCTGGCCCCAGGTGCTGGAGCTGAACAAGTACGGCTTCTCGGCGACCTCGAAGGCCGTGCTGCTGGACCCGCCGCCGCGCTCCGCGGTGCCGTACTACCAGCAGCAGTCGGGTTCGCAGCTGATCGACAAGACCGCGCTGGCGGTGCTGGCCACCGTGGTCGGCATGGCGCTGCTGGAGATCGTGCTGCTGGCCGGCCCGGCCTTCGC
The DNA here is from genome assembly GCF_039535905.1 of Kitasatospora albolonga. Lineage (GTDB taxonomy): Bacteria > Actinomycetota > Actinomycetes > Streptomycetales > Streptomycetaceae > Kitasatospora > Kitasatospora albolonga. The sequence goes on from NZ_BAAAYB010000099.1 coordinate 52,592, forward strand.
GGTCGGCGCGCGCCGTTCGCGGCGTCAGCTCGGGCTGCTGGCGGCCAGCGGCGGGGACCGCAAGCACGTCCGTGCGGTGGTGCTCGGCGGCGGTGCGGTGCTCGGCCTGTCCGGTGCGGTGGCCGGCCTGGTGCTGGCGGTGCTGCTGGTGGCGGCCACCCGGCCGTGGCTGGAGGAGCTGGCCGAACGCCGCTTCGGCAGCTTCGACCTGGCCCCGCTGGACCTGCTCGGGATCGCCGCCATCGGTCTGGTCACCGGTCTGCTGGCGGCCGTGGTCCCGGCCGTCCAGGCCTCCCGGCAGGACGTGGTGGAGGCGCTCACCGGCCGCGGCTCGGTCAAGCCGCCGAGCAAGCGGCTGGCCGTGCTGGGCCTGGTGATGCTCGGCGGCGGCGCGGCGATCGCGCTGCTCGGCTCGCAGGTGGCGGACCGGGCCCTGTCGGTGCTCGGCGGCTCGGTGCTGGCCGAGCTCGGCATGGTGGCCTGCACCCCGATGCTGGTCGGCCTGTTCGGCCGGCTGGGCCGCTGGCTGCCGCTCAGCCCCCGGCTGGCGCTGCGCGACGCGGTCCGCCACCGGGGCCGGACCGCCCCGGCGGTGGCGGCGGTGATGGCGGCGGTGGCCGGTTCGGTCGCGGTCGGCATCTACACCGCGAGCTCGGACGAGCAGCAGCGGCAGAACTACACGGCCTACCTGCAGCCCGGCGCGGTGCTGCTGCACACCGGCTACGGGGAGAACCGCGACCCGGCCTCGTACGCGCTCCAGCAGGGCGCGGTGGAGGGCGTCGTCCCGGACCTCGGCCCGCGCGGCGAGGTCTACCAGGCGGAGTACAAGGGCGCCCTCCACCAGCGCGGCAGCGGGCGGGTGGAGCTGATGCTGCCGAAGGACCAGCGCTGTCCGGCCAACGACCCGGCGGCCGAGGGGCTCTCGGCGGACGAGCGCGACCGGCTCTACCAGGACGAGCGCTGCAAGCGCTCGGCCGGCTACTACTCGTCCCCGGTCGGCCAGGGGCTGCTGCTCGGCGACGCCACCGCACTGGCCAACCTGACCGGGGTCCGCGACCCGGCCGCCGTCCAGGCGCTGGCCGAGGGCAAGGTGCTGGTCTTCGACCAGGCCTACCTCAAGGACGGCAAGGTCGCCCTGGCGCTGGTCGAGCCGGAGCAGGGAAACACCGATCCGATGACCGGGATGGTCCGCGGGGCGGACGGCACGCTGTCCAGGCCCGAGGTCCAGAGCCGCGAACTCGCGGTGGACGCGGTCCGGTTCGCCCCCGTGCTGCAGAACGCCGGGGCGTTCGCCAGCCGGGAGACCGCGACGCGGCTCGGTCTGACGGCGGCTCAGGCCGGCACCGTCTGGCTGCCCGCGGCGGTGCCGAGCAGCGCCGTCGAGCAGAAGGCCACGGCGGCGCTGGCCAGGCTCGGCCACGAGGGCGGTGTGACCGTCGAGCGCGGCTTCCGGCCCGAGCCCGACCTGGTGCCGCTGGCCCTGACCGGCTTCGCCGGGCTGGTCGCGCTCGGCGCGGCCGGCATCGCCACCGGGCTGGCCGCGGCCGACTCGCAGCGCGACCTGGCCACCCTCGCGGCGGTCGGTGCCACCGGCGGCATCCGGCGGCGGCTGTCCGGCTTCCAGTGCGGGGTGATCGCCGCGATCGGTGCCGTGCTCGGCACCGTCTGCGGGCTGGTGCCCTCGGTGGCGCTGCGGAAGATCGAGGCGCTGCCGCAGTTCCCGGGCGACGAGGGCCGGGAGGCGGTGATCGTCTTCCCGTGGGCGACCATGGGGCTGACCCTGGTGGTGCTGCCGGTGGTGGCGGTGCTGCTGGCGATGCTCTTCACCCGCTCACGGCTGGGCCTGCTGAGGCGCTCCGCCTGACGGCCCGTCATCCGTGATCCGTGTCACCCCGTGGGGCCCCGTGCCGCACGGGGTGACGCAGGTTACGGGACCGCCCGGTGGACGGGCCGCACACCGGGAGGCGGCGGCGAACTAAAGTCGTCCGTATGACGAAAACCCCGGACAGCGTCGTCCGCTCCTACATCGACCTCCACCGGGCGGAGTTCCTCTCCGACCTGGCCGACTGGCTCCGCATCCCTTCGGTCTCCGCCGACCCGGCCCGCGCCGGGGACGTCCGCCGCTCCGCCGAGTGGCTGGCGGCGAAGCTGCGGGAGACCGGCTTCCCGGTGGCCGAGGTGTGGGAGACGGAGGGGCTGCCGGCGGTCTTCGCCGAGTGGCCGTCCGGGGACGCGGACGCGCCCACCGTGCTGGTCTACGGCCACCACGACGTGCAGCCGGCCGCCAGGGAGGACGGCTGGGCGACCGACCCGTTCGAGCCCACCGTGGTCGGCGAGCGGCTGTACGCCCGCGGCGCGGCCGACGACAAGGGCCAGGTCTTCTTCCACACCCTGGGCCTGCGCGCGCACCTGGCCGTCACCGGCCGCACCGCCCCCGCCGTCAACCTCAAGCTGCTGATCGAGGGCGAGGAGGAGTCCGGCTCGCCGAACTTCGGGGCGCTGGTCCGGCGCGAGGCCGCGCGGCTGGCCACCGACGTGGTGGTGGTCTCCGACACCGGCATGTGGAACGAGACCACGCCGACCGTCTGCACCGGGATGCGCGGCCTGGCCGACGCCCAGATCGACCTCTACGGCCCGGACACCGACATCCACTCCGGCTCCTTCGGCGGCGCGGTGCCCAACCCGGCGGCGGTCGCCGCCGAGCTGGCGGCCGGCCTGCACGACGGGGACCGCCGGGTCGCCGTCCCCGGCTTCTACGACGGCGTGGTGGAACTGACGGAGCGTGAGCGCGAGCTGTTCGCCGCGCTGCCCTTCGACGAGGACCAGTGGCTGCGGACCGCCAAGTCCCACGGCGTGCTGGGCGAGGCCGGGTACTCGGTGCTGGAGCGGGTCTGGGCCCGGCCGACCGCCGAGGTGAACGGCATCTGGGGCGGCTACACCGGCCCCCGGCAGCAAGACCATCGTCCCGGCCGAGGCGCACCTCAAGCTCTCCTTCCGGCTGGTCGCCGGGCAGGACGTGGACGCCGTGCGCGCCGCGGTGGCGAAGTGGGTGGAGTCCAAGGTGCCGGCCGGCATCCGGTACGAGCTGGTCTTCCCCGGCGCCACCCGGCCCTGCCTGACCCCGCTGGACCACCCCGCGCTGCAGGCCACCGTGCGGGCGATGGGCCGGGCCTTCGAGCAGGAGGTGCTGTACACCCGCGAGGGCGGCTCCGGGCCGGCCGCCGACCTCCAGGACGTGCTGGGCGCACCAGTGCTCTTCCTCGGCATCTCGGTGCCCTCGGACGGCTGGCACTCGGTGGACGAGAAGGTCGAGCTCCCGCTGCTGGCCAAGGGCGTGGAGACGGCCGCGTACCTGTGGGGCGAGCTGGCCGAGAGCTGGCCCCGGGCATGAACCCTTCCGGCACCCTTGCCGACACCCTTGCGACCGAAGCCTTCCGACCGATGGGGATGGACCGCGTTGAGCACCGTGCCTGACACCAAGCAGCTGGCGCTGGCCCGGGCGGGGGTCGACCGGGCCGCCGAGCACCGGTTCGACGAGCCGTGGCTGGCCGCCGCCTGGAGCCACCCGAACACCAAGGTGCTGCCGATCGCCAGCGGCGAGGCCTTCGTGGTGGACACCGAGCACGGCACCGAGCTGGTGCTGCTGCCCTCCTTCGAGGCGCCGGAGACGGGCGACCGCTACTTCCTCGGCACCGACGAGGACGGCACCTCCTACTTCGCCCTGGTGAACGAGACGCTGCCCGGGCGCCTGGACGGCGACGCCCGTCCGGCCGGGCTGCGCGAGGTCGGTGCCCAGCTCTCCGACCGGGACGCCGGGCTGCTGGTGCACGCCGTCGCGCTGGAGCACTGGCACCGGCTGCACAGCTTCTGCTCGCGCTGCGGGCACCGGACCGAGAAGGCCGGCGCCGGGCACGTGCGGCGCTGCACCTCCTGCGCGGCCGAGCACTACCCGCGGACCGACCCGGCGGTGATCATGATGATCACCGACCCCGAGGACCGCTGCCTGCTGGGCCGTCAGGCGCTCTGGCCGGAGGGCCGCTGGTCCACCCTGGCCGGGTTCGTGGAGCCGGGCGAGTCGATCGAGCAGGCGGTGGCCCGCGAGGTCTACGAGGAGGCTGGGGTCCGGGTCGCCGAGGTGGAGTACGTGGCCAGCCAGCCGTGGCCGTTCCCGTCCAGCCTGATGCTGGGCTTCCTGGGCAAGGCCGATCCGGCGGGCACCGCGATCACGGTGGACGGGGAGGAGCTGGCGGAGGCCCGCTGGTTCTCCCGCGAGGAGCTGAAGGCCGGGATGGAGGCGGGCGAGATCCTGCCGCCCTCGGGCATCTCGATCGCCCGCCACCTGGTCGAACTGTGGTACGGCGAACCGCTGCCGAGCGCGGCCCGCTGGTAACGGCGGAGACCGTAGCGAATCGTGGTGAATAAGGGGCGTGCGGTTCAAAACCGTACGCCCCTTGTGCTTTTCTTCGGCTTTTTCGAGCGGATTCGAAATCCCTCGGTCAGTCGCTCTTCCGGTCGATTTCCAACCAGCAGCTGACGGTCTTTCCGGTCAGCCTGGTGGTCACCGACCAGTCGGTGCACAGCGCCCCGACGATGGCCAGGCCGCGGCCGCTGGTCTCCTCCTCTCCGGCCTCCCGGGGCTCGGGCAGCGCCCGGCCGTAGTCGGCCACCGAGATCTGCAGCGCCTGCTCGGTCAGGGCCAGCGTCACCGAGACCGCTCCCCGGCCATAGCGGAGCGCGTTGGTGACCAGCTCGGACATCAACAGCTCGGCGCTGTCGGCGAGTTCGGCCGCGCCCCAGGCGGTCAGCACGGTCCGGGTCAGCTGCCGGGCCCGGGCCACGTTGCGCGGGCGCGGCGGGAAGCTGGCGGTGGCGTGCCAGGCCCCCCGGTCGGCGGCCTCCAGGGCCCGCCCGGGCCGCGGCCGGGCGCCGGCCGGCTCACTGGGTCGAAGGATGGTCGGCCGCGCCTCGAAGTGCTGCGCGGTACTGGTCACGGGCATGGCTCCGCCCCCGGTGGTGCGTGGGTGAATGCGGCGCTCATCCGGAAGGGCCGAGTGCCGCCGGGCGACTGCGAACGACCTGATCGGGACGGAAACCGAGATCCCCGATCCCGGGCAATATTGGCCGGTTTCGCTGAAATGGCGCAACCCGGATCGCTACATTCACTCGCGTGACAATCTCGCGGGGCAGTTCCCAATCACCGAAGTACCAGCGGCTGGCCGCCGACCTGCGCCGCCGGATCGCGGCCGGCGAGTGGCGCGGCGACGCGCCGCTGCCGGTCGAGACCGAGCTGGAGCAGCAGTACGGGGTCGCCCGGAACACCGTCCGGCTGGCCGTGGACGTCCTGGTCAACGAGGGCCGGCTGGTCCGGCTCCAGGGCAAGGGCACGTACCTCAAGGACCACCCGGTGCTGGACCACCGGGTCTTCGGGCCCGACCTGCTCCCCGGCCCGCCGCCCGGCCGAGCCTCCGGCCACTGCCTGACCGCGCCCACCGGCGTCTACGAGGCGGAGGCCGGGGACGCCGGGCGCCGGCTCTCGGTGGACTTCGAGATGCTCATCGTCCGCGCCAGGGTGGACATCGCCGAGCGGCTCGGCCTGCGGCCCGGCGAGGCGGTGGTGGTCCGCCGCCAGCTGCGGCTGCTGGACCGCGAGCCCTACTCGATCGAGGAGAGCCACTACCGGGCCGGGCTGGCGGCCGGCACCCCGCTGATGGAGCCGGACCAGGTGCCCGAGGGCGACGAGTCGGTGCTGGAGGCCCTCGGCCGGACCGAGATCGGCGCGGTGGACCACCTGGTCTCCCGGATGCCCGGGCCGGAGGAGGCCGCCTGGTTCCAGGGCGGCCCGGGGGCACCGCTGCTGGTGCAGACCCGGGTCAGCTACGACGCCCGGGGGCCGGTGCGGGTGATCGAGACCAGGTACTCGGCGGACCGCTGCCGGCTGGTCTACGGGCTCGGCGAGCTGGCCGGGCGGCCGGCGGTGCAGCCGGTGCCGGTGCCCGGGCCGTCCCGGCCGGTGGACGACGCACAGGTGGCCCCGTCCCGGGCGGGACGGGGCCACCTGGAGCACCACTAGGGACGGCCCCGGGGCCGACGCGGTGTCAGCCGGCCAGCGCGGCCTGGACCTGACGCAGGCTCGGGTTGGTCATCACGACCTGCTCGCCGCCGCCCGCGGGCTGGACGATCACGGTCGGCACCACCTGGTTGCCGTTGTTGACGGACTCGACGAAGGACGCCGAGGCCGGGTCCTCCTCGATGTTGATCACGTCGTAGCCGATGCCCTCGCGGTCCAGCTGGCTCTTCAGCCGGTTGCAGTACCCGCACCAGGTCGTGCTGTACATCGTGACGCTGCCGGACATTCGGGGGACTCCTTCGGGAAGGGGCGTGCGGTCTGTGCCGACAACGTCCGGGGCGCGACGGAACATTCCGCGCGCTCCCGGCGTGTGAGATACCACGCGCGCCGGTCAGTGAGGTGATTATCGTCCGCCGGCCGGGCCCTGTGGACGACGCGGACCGGAACGTCCGAGCGCCCTGCGAGGATGGACGGCATGCAGGAACAGCTCTTGGGCCTCCCCGACGGCCACGGCGACCGGTACGGCACTGCGTCAGGTGGCGGCGCGCACTACGGCGCCCCCCACGGCTCGGCCGGCAGCGCCGACGCCGTGCTGGCCGGGCTCGACCCGGAGCAGCGCGCGGTCGCCACCGCCCTGCAGGGCCCCGTCTGCGTGCTGGCGGGCGCCGGCACGGGCAAGACCAGGGCCATCACGCACCGGATCGCCTACGGCGTGCGCAGCGGCGCCTACCAGCCGCAGCAGGTGCTCGCCGTCACCTTCACGGCCCGCGCGGCCGGCGAGATGCGCGGGCGGCTGCGCCAGCTCGGCGCCGAGGGCGTGCAGGCCCGCACCTTCCACTCCGCCGCGCTGCGCCAGCTCCAGTACTTCTGGCCCCGGGCGATCGGCGGCGAGGTGCCCCGGCTGCTGGAGCGCAAGGTGCAGCTGGTCGCCGAGGCGGCCGGCCGGTCCGGCCTGCGGGTGCAGCGCACCGAGCTGCGCGACCTGACCAGCGAGATCGAGTGGGCCAAGGTCACCCAGATCGTCCCCGACGACTATCCGGCCGCGGTGCTCAAGACCGGCCGCGAGGCCCCGCGCGACGCGGCCGAGATCGCCCGGGTCTACGCCACCTACGAGCAGACCAAGCGCGACCGCGGCGTGATCGACTTCGAGGACGTGCTGCTGCTGACCGCGGCCATCCTGGAGGACCGCCCGGAGATCGCCGAGCGGGTCCGGGCCCAGTACCGGCACCTCACGGTGGACGAGTACCAGGACGTCTCGCCGCTGCAGCAGCGCCTGCTGGAGCAGTGGTCCACCGGCGGCGCCAGCCTCTGCGTGGTCGGCGACGCCAGCCAGACGATCTACTCCTTCACCGGCGCCACCCCCGACCACCTGCTGAACTTCCGCCACCGCCACCCCGAGGCAACCGTGGTCAAGCTGGTCCGGGACTACCGCTCCACCCCCCAGGTGGTCCACCTGGCCAACGGCCTGCTGGCCAAGGCCCGCGGCCAGGCCGCCCAGCACCGCCTGGAGCTGGTCTCGCAGCGCGAGGCGGGCCCGGCCCCGGTCTACGTCGAGTACGCCGACGAGCCCACCGAGGCCGAGGCCACCGCCCGGGAGATCCGCGCCCTGCTCGGCCGGGGCGTGCGGGCCAGCGAGATCGCGGTGCTGTTCCGGACCAACGGGCAGTCCGAGGTCTACGAGCAGGCCCTCGCCGACCTGGGGATCTCGTACCAGCTCAAGGGCGCCGAGCGGTTCTTCGAGCGCCCCGAGGTGCGGGACGCGGTGATGCTGGTGCGCGGTGCGGCCCGGGCCTCCGACGACCCGCTGACGGCCGACAGCCCCGCGCTGGCCGGGCAGGTCCGCGCGGTGCTGGCCACCCGGGGCTTCACCCCGGAGCCGCCGTCCGGCTCGGGCACGGTGCGCGAGCGCTGGGAGTCGCTGGCGGCCCTGGTGCGGCTGGCCGAGGAGTTCGAGTCGGCCCGCCTGACGGCCGGTCAGCCGGCCGACCTGGCGGCCTACGTGGCCGAGCTGGACGCCCGTGCGGCCGCCCAGCACGCCCCCGCCGTCGAGGGCGTCACGCTGGCCTCGCTGCACGCCGCCAAGGGCCTGGAGTGGGACGCGGTCTACCTGGTCGGCCTGACCGAGGGCACCCTGCCGATCATCTACGCCAAGACCGACGAGCAGATCGAGGAGGAGCGCCGGCTGCTCTACGTCGGCGTCACCCGGGCCCGGGTCCACCTGTCGCTCTCCTGGGCGCTCTCCCGCTCCCCGGGCGGCCGGGCCAGCCGCAAGCCCACCCGCTTCCTGGACGGCCTGCGGCCCGGCTCCTCGTACTCCGGCCCCACCAGCCGGGGCGGCCGGGGCGGCGTCGAGCAGGGCGCCGAGCGCTCCGGCGGCCGCAAGGTCCGCGGCCCGGTCAAGTGCCGGGTCTGCGACAGGACGCTGACCGAGGCGGTCGAGCGCAAGCTGCGCCGCTGCGAGAGCTGCCCCTCGGACATGGACGAGGCGCTGTACGAGCGGCTGCGCGAGTGGCGCTCCGTGCAGGCGAAGAAGCAGGGGGCTCCGGCCTACGTGGTGTTCACCGACGCGACCCTGATGGCGATCGCCGAGGCGGTGCCCTCCAGCGAGCGCGAGTTGGCCCTGATCTCGGGCGTCGGCGCGATGAAGCTGGACAAGTACGGTGCCGACGTGCTCTTGTTGTGTGCTGGCGAGGAGCCCACGGACGAGTCCGAGGCCACCGTCGAGGGGCTTCGGGGGGAGTCCGAGGAGCAGGCGTGAAGCCGCTTCCGGGAGCCGCCCGAGTCACTCCGCGAAACTCGCCGGAAAAATAGTTTGCGCGCCGTACACGGGGCGCAATAGCCTGCCGGAGCGGTCAAGGGAACGAGATCGCAAGGCCTCGGAAGGCTCCCTTCCGCACGCCTGCCAGCAGTACCGCAGTACCTGCATGACCGTCCAAACATCCGAACATCGGGGCCCGGGGGACTGGGCCGCGCGAGACGCCGAGAGGAGGCGAAGACAGTGGAAACCAAGATGATCACCAACCTGACTGGCCAGACCGTCGTCGCCGTGCCCTCGTGCGTCTCCTCGCAGGTCGTCACCGCTCCCTTCGGTCTGGGTCTCAACGGCACCGGTGTCTCCGGCGTTGTCAGTGGCTCCGGCATTAATGGCCTGGGCGGCAACGGCACCCGCGGCACCTCCGTCGAGACGGGTCTGTCCCTTGCCGGGGCGGCGTTCGGCGGCGGTCGTGGACTGCGCAGTGAGCGACCGCTCCAGGCATCGAAGGCAATCCAGGTAGACGCCGAGCATGGCGCCTATGCGGCGGCCGTCGATGCCGGGGCCCAGCAGAAGCAGGACGAGAAGCAGATCGAGGCCAAGGCCGCCTTCGCAGGCGCCGAGGCCGTCCGGATGTGGGCCTTCCGCGGCCCCGAACCCTGGAGAGTTCGAACCTGAGTAGCCTCAGGTCGGAGCCTCCAGGGCCGCGGAACCCGTCTCACACCGGGATTCGCGGCCCTTCTGTTTTGTCCGGTACGTCAAGACCCAGCCTGGACCTTCGGGTCCTCCGGTCCAGCCCCACCAGTCAGCTGGCCGGAACCACAAGCAAAGACGAGGAAGACGCCACAGTGTCCACGGTCATCACGCCGCCACTCCCGTCCGTACCGACAGACATCACCAAGGCCGACCAGGCCGACCCCCCGGAGGTTTCTCTCATGCAGCTCACCGCGATCGACGAGGCCGAGGTCAACGGCCAGCCCATCCCCTGCCGGGCCTTCGACCCGGAGGTCTTCTTCGCCGAGACCCCCGCCGACGTCGAGTACGCGAAGTCGCTCTGCGGCACCTGCCCCGTCAAGGAGGCCTGCCTGGCCGGCGCCCTCGAGCGGCGCGAGCCGTGGGGCGTCTGGGGTGGCGAGCTCTTCGTCCAGGGCGTCGTCGTCGCCCGCAAGCGCCCCCCGGGGCCGTCCGCGCAAGACCGAGGTCATGGCGTGAACCCCGCGATGACCACCGCAGTGCCCGCCCGACGGGGAGAGCAGCCCCCGCTGGGCACCACCACACTGCGCCGGTCGGTCCGCGTCGCCACAGCCAAGGTCGACGCAGCCGCGAACCCCCGTCCGTTTCCGAGCACGTACCACGAGCAGGACCACCACATGACCCCCGCAGCCGACAAGACCGCCCGCGCCGACCAGGCCAAAGAACTTCTGATCCAGAACAGGACCCGCGAGATGCAACTCATGCAAGAAACCCTGGCCCGTGCCCATATGCAGGAACGACTGCACGAGGCCGAACACCAACGGATGGGCGAGCGCCTCGACCGCGCCGCCCGACTGATGCGGAAGGCCGAGCGTGCCTCGCTCCGCGCCCGCAAGGCCCTCGCCGTCGCGGTCATGTGAGACCTGACGGACCGAGAGGTGACGGAGTGACAACCGCGTAGGCCCACGCGGCGCGTCGTTCCAGTGGTACCAACAGCAGTGCCCCGCAGTGACATTCCCCGAACGCCGATGGCCGCCCTCCTCCAGGAGGGCGGCCATCGGCGCGTTCTGACGGAGTCTCAGCCCTCTGCGGGCTCGGCGACCGGTGCGGCGAAGCCGGGCAGCCACTCCAGCATCTCGGCGCGGAACGGGGCCTTGGCGCCGAGCTGGCAGAGCACCCCGATGGTGGAGAGGGTGACCCGGTGGATCAGCAGGTAGGCGGGCGGCAGGTTGAGCTGCTTGCCCAGGTCGTACGCGGGCGAGCGCGGGTCGGCGATCCGGGCCGCCTGGGCCCGCATCCAGGCCCGGGTGAAGTGGAAGACCTCGACCGTGGCGGGCTCGATGATCGGCAGCAGGTAGTCCAGCACCGCCGTCGGGTCCAGCTTGATCGAGGGCTTGACGAAGCCCTCCTCGCGGAGCATGTCCAGCACACCGTCGGCGTCCCCGGCCAGGGCCATCCGGAGCGAGTCGCCGATCGGGGAGGGCAGGCCGCCGGGCAGTCTGTCCACCGTGCCGAAGTCCAGCACGCCCAGCCGCCAGCCCTCGGCCGGGCCGTCGTCCTTGATCAGCCGGAAGTTCCCCGGGTGCGGGTCGGCGTGCAGCAGGCCCGTCCGGGACGGGCCGGCGAACAGGAAGCGGGCGATCAGCTGCCCCGCCCTGTCCCGCTCCTCCTGGGTGCCGCCGCTGATCACCTCGGAGAGCGGGGTGCCGTCCAGCCACTCGCTGACCAGCACCTGGTCGGCCTGGGCGACCACCTTCGGGACGGTGATGTCCGGGTCGTCGGCGAACTCCTCGGCGTGCCGGCGCTGGGCCTCGGCCTCCAGCGCGTAGTCCAGCTCCTCCGCCACCCGCTCGCGCAGCTCGGTGATCAGGGGCTTGATGTCCAGGCCGGGGATCAGCGGCCCGAGCAGCCAGGCCACCCGGCTGAGCTGGGTCAGGTCGGAGAGCAGGGCGTCGCCCGCGCCCGGGTACTGGATCTTGACGGCCACCTGCCGGCCGTCCTTCCAGACGGCGCGGTGCACCTGGCCGATCGAGGCCGCGGCGGCCGGGCGGTCGTCGAAGCTGCGGAAGTTCTTGCGCCAGTCCTTGCCGAGCCGCTCGGCCAGCGCCGCGTGCACCTTGGCGGAGGGCATCGGGGGAGCGGCGTCCTGAAGCTTCGTCAGGGCGGCCCGGTAGGGGCCGGCCACCTCCTCGGGCAGTGCGGCCTCGAAGACGGACAGCACCTGCCCGAACTTCATCGCCCCGCCCTTGAGCTCCCCGAGCACCTTGAACAGCTGGTCGGCGGTGGCCTGCTGGAGCTCGGCGGTGACCACCTCGGCCGAGCGGCCGCCGATCCGCCGCCCCAGACCGAGGGTGGCCCGGCCCGCCATCCCGAGCGGCAGGGCGGCCAGCCGAGCCGTCCGGGTCACTGCCTTGCGCGGAAGATCGCTCACCCCAGGGCCTCCCTGCTACGACGCCCGTGGGTGGGCGTGTCACTACGCCATTGTGCCCGCTCCGGATGCGGGCCCGGCCGGACTGTGACCAGCGGATCACGGCTCCGCCCACGGCCCGCTCACCGGGGAGGGGCGATCACCTCCGTCCGGTGCACCGGCGGGCCGGAGGGCCAGGTGCAGCCGCAGGCCGGATGGGTGGGAAGCCGCAGGCGGCGGGCCATGCCGTCGGCAGCGGAGACCTCGCACCAGCCGTCCACGCTGGGCGGGCGGACGCCGTCCAGCCAGAGCTCCACGTGCAGGGCGGCCAGCCCCGCGACGGTGGTGGCGAGCGCGCTGTCACAGGCGGGGGTGCGGGGGCGCCCGGCGCCCTCCTCGCCGAGCTGGGCGAGCAGCCGGGGCCAGGCCTCGTCCTCGTCCCGTCTGGTCAGGGTGGCGCAGGCGCCGCAGGCCGAGGCGCCGGGCAGCACCAGCGGGCCGACCACCCCGAGGTGCTCCAGCACCCCGACGTAGAGGTGCGGCACCCCGGCGCGCATCAGCTTGTGCGCCTCGGCCGCCACCCCGGCGAAGGCGCCGGCGCCGTCCCGGGGGGCCAGCACCACCAGGGCGGGTGGCGGCTCGTCCGCGGGCCGGCGGCGCCGCTGCTCCGCGGCCGGGGTGCCCGAGGTGCGGTGCACCACCTCCCTGGCGGCGGTGGTGCGCAGCCGCCCGACGTCCGTCGGCGGGTACCCGGCGGGGGAGCAGTCCCGGGCGGTGACCCGGCCCCGGTCGGTGAGGGTGACGGTGCCGACGCCCCCGGCGGCCAGCACCGCGCCGATCGCGGCCCCGACCCGGCCGGCCCCGTGCACCTCCACCCGGGAGGCGGCCCGGCCGCGGAGCACCGCCGGGGCCTCGCCGGGGGCGGGGTGCACCAGGGAGAGTGACGCCACGTCAGGGCCGAGCAGCTCCTGGCGGGCCCGGGGGAAGCCGCCGAGGGCGGCCTGCCCGGCCTCGGCGTCGTCCAGCAGCCCGGCCTGCTCCAGCGAGCCGAGCAGCTCCTCGGCCACCTCCCGGCCGAGCCCGAGCCGCTCGCCGGCCTCCAGCAGGGCCGGCCGCTCCCGGCTGCCGTCCAGCAGCTCCAGGAAGGCGGCCACCGGCTGGCCGACCTCCTCCACCACCCGTGCGTGCCGGTGCACGGTGCCGAACTGCAGGGTCGATCCGTCCCGCCAGAGGCGGGAGAGCGCGGGCTTCACCATCGGTCGCACGGGCACCTCCGGGGAGGGTGGGGCAGAGCTGACAGAGGCAGCATGCCCGACCCGGGGGCCGTCCCGCCGAGGCCTGTCCACAGGCCCGGTGGGCTGGTACGACGATCGTTCTGCACAGCCTGTGGACAACCGGAGGCCCCGAGTTGACGGTGCCCGCACCGGTGGAGGCCGGCCGTCGGTGCCGCGGGGTACCGTCGGTTGCCATGGCGACCGAACAGGACTTCCGACGGCAGGGCCCGGCAGCGGGCGGCCCCTCAGCGCGGGGCACGTCCCCGCACGCCCCCGGCGAGCCCCTGACGGCCTCCGGCGAGCCCCTGGTCGAGGTCCGGCGCAGCGCCCGCCGCAGCCGCACCGTCTCCGCCCACCGCGAGGGCGACCGCACCGTGGTGCTGATCCCGGCCCGGATGTCGCTGGCCGAGGAGCGGCGCTGGGTGGCCAAGATGGTGGAGCGGCTGGCCCGGCAGGAGAGCCGCCGCGAGCTCGGCGGGGACCAGGAGCTGGCGGCCCGGGCCGAGCGGCTCTCGGCGGCCTACCTGGGCGGCCGGGCCCGCCCCAGCGTGGTCCGCTGGGTCACCAACCAGAACTCCCGCTGGGGCTCCTGCACCCCGGCCGAGCGCAGCATCCGGCTCTCCCACCGCCTGCGGGGCATGCCCGAGTACGTCGTGGACTACGTGCTGCTGCACGAGCTGGCCCACCTGCTGGAGGCCGACCACGGCCCGGCCTTCTGGGCCCTGCTGGAGGCCTACCCGCGCACGGAACGGGCCCGCGGGTACCTGGAGGGCGTGGCCGCCGCTCCCAGGCTCCCGCAGGCCCGTCAGGATCCCGCCGAGGAGGCCGGTTAACGCTCCGTCAGCTTCCGCGCCAGCTCGACCAGTTCGCGCACCGCGTCGTCGGTGGGCTCGGGCAGGGCGTCGAAGGCGAACCAGCCCAGCTCCAGCGACTCCTCGCTGATCAGCGCCTCGGCCCCGGCCGGGGCCAGCGCGACGTACTGCACGTCCAGGTGGGTGTTCTCCGGCCCGGTCTTGCCGGTGCAGCGGACGGTGTGCCGGTCCAGCTTCACCGGCACCGGGGCGCCGTCCACCGCGAGCAGCTCCAGCCCGGCGATGCCGGACTCCTCGGTGGCCTCGCGCAGCGCGGCGGCGGCCAGCGTGGCGTCACCGGGCTCGCAGTGCCCGCCCATCTGCAGCCAGAGGCCGACCTTGGGGTGGAGCGTCAGCAGCACCCGCCCGGCCGCCGGGTCGACCACCAGGGCGCTGGCGGTGATGTGGGCGGGCAGGTTGGAGCGCCAGAGGCCCTCCGGATGCGCGGCCAGGTGGGCCAGGTAGTCCTGCCGGAGCAGGTCCTGCCCGGCGTCGGCCACGGTCCAGTCGGTCAGTGCGCGGACCGCGTCCGCGTGCAGGGTGGTGCTCACTCGCCCTTGCCGTCCTCGTCCTCGTCGTCCTTCTTCGCGCCGGCCCCGCCCTCGGAGCCGGCCGCGGCCTCGCCGAGCAGCTTGTCCAGCTCGGAGAAGTCGATGCCGCCCTCCAGGGAGTCGCCCGGGCCCCGGTGCACGAAGCCGTCCGGGTCGTCCAGGTCGGCGGCGGTGGGCAGCATGTCGGGGTGCTCCCAGAGGGCGTCCCGGCCCTCGACGCCGCGGGCGTCGGCCAGCGAGGCCCAGAGCCGGGAGGCGTCGCGCAGGCGGCGCGGTCGCAGCTCCAGGCCGACCAGGGTGGCGAAGGTCTGCTCGGCGGGGCCGCCGGCCGCGCGGCGGCGGCGGACGGTCTCGCGCAGCGCCCCGGCCTGCGGCAGGTGCGGCTCGGCGGCGGCGTGCACCACCGCGTCCACCCAGCCCTCGACCAGCGCCAGGGCGGTCTCCAGCCGGGCCAGCGCGGCCTTCTGCTCGGGGGTGTCCTCGGGCTGGAGCAGCCCGTTGCCGAGCGCCTCCTGCAGCGCCTCGGGGTTGGACGGGTCGAGCTGGCCGACCAGCTCCTCCATCCGGGTGGTGTCCACCTTGATGCCGCGGGCGTAGGCCTCGACGGCGCCGAACAGGTGCGCCCGCAGCCACGGCACGTGGGCGAAGAGCCGCTGGTGGGCGGCCTCGCGCAGGGCCAGGTAGAGCCGGACCTCCTCGGCGGGCACGCTCAGGCCCTCGCCGAACTCGGCCACGTTCTGCGGCAGCAGCGCGGCCTTGCCGGCCGGGGCCAGCGGCAGGCCGACGTCGGTGGAGCCGACCACCTCGGCGGCCAGGGCGCCCAGCGCCTGGCCGATCTGGGTGCCGAACATGGCGCCGCCCATGGAGCGCATCATGCCCATCAGCGGCCCGGCCATCGCCTGCATCTCCTCGGGCAGCACGCCGCCCATGGCGTTGCCGACCCGCTCGGCCACCGGGTCCACCAGGTCCTTCCAGACCGGCAGGGTGGCCTCCACCCACTCGGCCCGGCTCCAGGCCACGGCGGTGCCCGCGCCGGAGGGGAACTCCGTCGCCGAGTCCAGCCAGAGGTCGGCCAGCCGGACGGCCTCGGCCACCGCCGAGCGCTCGGTGGCGCTGACCGAGCGGTCCTTGCTCTTCCCCTCGGGCTGCTCGGCGACCACGGTCTGCCGGGCGATGTCCCGGGCCAGGTCCCAGTTCACCGGGCCGCCCTCGAAGGAGAGCATCTGGCCGAGCTGCTGGAAGGCGGCGCCGAGGTCGTTCGGGTTGAGGTTGCCGAACATCGCCCCGAACGGGTTGTCCCCGGGGGCGCCGGAGCCCGCACCGGGGGCGCCCATGCCGAAGAGTGCGCCGAACGGATTGGCCCCGCCGAAGCCGAACGGCTGCTGCGGCGGGGTGGCGCCGGAGCTCTCGTCCTTCTTGTCCTTGTCGCCCTTGGCCTTGCCGTCCTCGGGCTCCTCAGGAGGAACGCCGAATCCGAAGGGAAGGTCGCTCACGGGGTCCTCGATCCGGTCGGCCGTCACGCAAGTGGTGTGGCGGGGGCTGCGACGCCCGGGGAAAACCACCGGCGGGATCGCGGCCCGACCGCGCCGGGTGCACCGCCGGGGCCGTGCCTCGGGCAGGATGGACGTACAAGACACTCGTACGTACGCACATAAGCTAACCGTGGAGGATGGCCGGTGAGTTCCCCGCCCTCGGACGTTCGCTCTGGGCTGACCGGAGGAGAGGACGTCCCTGCCACCGCGGGTTCGCCGCCTCCAGCCTACGGCGGCAAGCCGCTGACCGTGGCCGTGACCGGCGCCGCCGGAGTGCTCGGCGAACGGGTGGCCGCCCGCCTGGTGGCCTCGCCCTCGGTGCGCAAGGTGCTGGCGCTGGACGACCGGCGGGGCGAGGTGCCCGGGGTGCTCTGGCGGGTGCTGGACGTCCGGGACCCGGCGGTGGCCGAGCGGCTGGCCGGGGTGGACGTGGTGGTGCACCTGGCGATGGACCTGGGGATGGAGTCCGACCCGCGCGCCCGGAGCGCGTACAACGTGCGGGGCGCGCAGACGGTGATCACCGCCGCCGCGGCCGCCGGGGTCTCCCGGGTGGTGCTCTGCACCTCGGCGATGGTCTACGGCGCACTGCCGGACAACGAGGTGCCGCTGGCCGAGTCGGCCGAGCTGCGGGCCACCGAGGAGGCCTCGCTGGTCGGCGACCTGCTGGAGATCGAGCGGCTGGCCCGCCGCGCGCCCCGGGCGCACCCGGGGCTCCAGGTGACGGTGCTGCGCCCGGCCGTGGTGGTCGGCCCCGGCATCGACACCGTGCTGACCAGGCACTTCGAGGCGCCCCGGCTGCTGGTGGTGCCGGGCTCCCGGCCGTGCTGGCAGTTCTGCCACGTGGACGACCTGGCGGCGGCGCTGGAGTACGCGGTGCTCGGCCTGGTCGAGGGCGAGGTGACGGTCGGCTGCGACGGCTGGCTGGAGCAGGAGGAGGTGGAGGCGCTCTCCGGCATCCGCCGGATGGAGCTGCCCGCCGCCCTGGCGCTCGGCACCGCCGCCCGGCTGCACCGGCTCGGCCTCACCCCGGCCCCGGCGGGGGACCTGGCCTACACCATGTACCCCTGGGTGGTCTCCGGCTCCCGGCTGTACGAGGCGGGCTGGCGGCCCACGCTCAGCAACGAGGAGGTGCTGGCCGAGCTGCTGGAGCAGGTCGCCGGGAAGCACGCGGTGGCCGGGCGGCGCCTCGGCGGCAAGGAGGCCACGGCCGGGCTGGGCGCGGCGGGCGCCACGGTGGCGCTGGTCGGCACGGCGGCGCTGGTGCGGCAGATGCGCAAGCGGCGGCGGATCTGACGGCGGTGGACCTGACGGAGTGTCGGCGGGCTTGGAGCTTTCCGCAGTGCGGAATGCTCCAATCGTGATGCGGAAGGCTCTTGTCGCGAGCCCGGGGGGATGAGGAATCATGGGGAGCATGTCCGAGAACCACGACCCCATCCGGCTGCTGGCCATCCGCGAGACCCCGCTCTCGCTGGACGAGGTGTACGAGGCGGTCGGCGACGACGCCGCCGGCGGCACCACCGTCTTCGTCGGCACGGTGCGGGACCACGACGGCGGCAAGTCGGTCTCCGCGCTGGAGTACAGCGCGCACCCGACCGCCGAGGCGGAGATGCGCCGGATCGCCGAGAAGATCGTCGCCGAGTTCCCGGTCCGGGCGCTCGCCGCGGTGCACCGGGTGGGCCGGCTGGAGATCACCGACAAGGCCGTGATCGTCGCGGTCTCGTGCCCGCACCGGGGCGAGGCCTTCGCGGCCGCCCGGCGGCTGATCGACGACCTCAAGCACGAGGTGCCGATCTGGAAGCACCAGGTCTTCGCCGACGGCGAGGAGGAGTGGGTCGGCGCCGGCTCCTGCTGACCGGTCCGGCCGCTCCGGCGGGTACGGCCGTTCGGTCGTGCCCGGTCACGTTCGGGCGCACCCGGTCATACGAATACTCCGCCGAGCTGAGCGCGCTCCCCGCGCCGTAACCCGAATGGCGCCGTCACCGTTGGACTCCCGGGTGGTTAATCTGCTCATACGAACGAGGAGCTGGGAGTTGGGGACATGGCTGCGCTCGCCTGGTTGATCATTCCTGTGGTGGCGGCGCTCTGCGCCATGGTCTGGGCCGGCTGGGCCGCCCGCACCCCCAGGGCCACCGGCGATCCCGCCTCGCTCGCCGAGCACCAGCGGTTCAAGGCGGCGATGGAGCGCAGCACCTCGGCCGGCGGGGAACGGGACCGGTGACCCGGGCGGCGCGGTGACGGTTCCGTCCCGTACTGTCGGTCCCATGCCACGCCGCTCCGCGACGATGCTCGCCGCCACCCTGCTGCTCATAGCACTGCTCTGCGCGTCGGTCTTGATGAAGGTCCCGTACACGGAGATGAGCCCGGGCCCGACGTACAACACGCTCGGGACGCAGGAGAACAGCGACAAGCCGGTGATCCAGATCACCGGCCACGAGACCTACCCGACCAGCGGCCACCTCAACATGACGACGGTTCAGGTGACGGGGGCCAAGTACGAGCCGAGCCTGGTCTCGGCGGTGGTCGGCTGGCTGCGCGGGGACGTGCTGGTGGTGCCGCACGACAACGTCTACCCCGAGGGGCAGACCGACCAGGAGGCGCAGCAGCAGAACGCGGAGGAGTTCGCCTCCTCCGAGGACAGCGCCAAGACCGCGGCGCTGAACCAGCTGGGCATCCCGATCGGCAGCGAGGTGATCGTCAACTCGGTGGTGGCGGGCGGCCCCTCCGACGGCAAGCTGCACGCGGGCGACCGGATCCTCGCGGTGGACGGCACCACGATCACCACCGACACCCAGGTGGCCGAGCAGGTCACCAAGCACAAGCCGGGCGAGGAGGTGGTCTTCACCGTCCTGCCCAAGGACAAGGAGGCGGGCTCCGGCGAGCAGCAGCGGGTCGTCATCACCACCGCCAAGGCCCCCGACTCCGACCGGGCGGTCGTGGGCATCCGCCCCCGGGTGAACCACACCTACCCGTTCAAGATCGAGATCGGTCTGCAGGACGTCGGCGGTCCCAGCGCCGGGCTGATGTTCGCCCTCGGCATCGTGGACAAGCTGACCCCGACCGACCTGACCGGCGGCACGTTCGTGGCCGGCACCGGCACCATCACCGACGAGGGCAAGGTCGGCCCGATCGGCGGCATCTCGATGAAGCTGATCGCGGCCCGGGACAAGGGCGCCCAGTACTTCTTCACCCCGGCCGACAACTGCGCCGAGGCCTCCAAGAACACGCCGGAGGGCCTCCGCCTGGTGAAGGCGGAGACCCTCGACAGCGCACTGAAGTCGCTGGACCTGATCCGGGAGGGCAAGGCGGCGGACCTGCCGTCCTGCAAGGCCGCCTGACCCGGGGTCAGCCCTGGGAGAAGCCCTAGGAGAAGGTGGAGAGCAGCGCCTCGGTCAGGCCGGGGACCAGCTCCGGGCCGGTCAGCACCTCGCGGGCGACGTCCTTGGAGCGCAGCCGCAGCGCGATCTCCTTCTTGCCGTCGCGCAGCACGGCGGCGGTGATCCGGACCTCCTCGCGGCCCGGCTGGTTGGCCACCCACTCGGCGATCTGGGCCTCGGTGGCGTTCTTCGGGCGGGTCTGCTCGGCGCCCGGCGGAAGCATCTGACGCTCCACCACCAGGGCGCAGCCGGCCACCTGCTCGGGCCAGGCGATGGTGCCGAGGAACTTGTCCAGCTCCATGCCGGCGGGCAGTTCGTCCTGCTCGACCGGGGTCAGCCCGTCGTCGTCCGGGCCCAGGCCGAGCTGCTTGGCCAGCCGCGGGTCCTGGCGGCGCAGGGCGGCGCTGTCGACCAGGGCGAACAGCCGGGCCGGGAGGTCCCAGCCGAGGGTGGCGGCGTACTCGTCGATCTCCAGCGCGGCGCGGGTCAGCGGGGAGGCGGCGGGCGGCTTGCCGCCGGCCAGGGCATCAAGGGCATCGGACATGGCTCCATCCTCACACGGCGGCGGGTGCGGTCCGCGCAGGCTCTGGGGGCCGTGGGTGGGGGGAGTGCCGCCGTCCGACCGGACGGAGTGCGTGAAGTCGTGGTGAACCGTGGGAACTCAGGTAAAGAGCCATTAAGTTGCATCAGGAGACCCGCCCGAAATCTGACGACACGACACACCAGAGGTGCCCCCTTGGTTTTCCAGATGCCGGACCGCCCGCAAGGCCCGGGCTTCCGTGCCAGAGTCGGCCCGCCCTCCCGCCGCACCCGGGTGCTCCTGCTGACCGCAGGCGTCCTCGCGGTGCTGTTCCTGCTGTTCGTGATGTTCGCGGGTCTTTGGACGGACTGGCTCTGGTTCAAGTCGCTCCACTACTCCTCCGTGTTCACCGCCCAGCTCTGGACCAAGGTGGGCCTGTTCGCCGTCTTCGGTCTGGCGATGGCGGTGGTGGTCGGACTGAACGTCTGGCTGGCGCACCGGCTGCGCCCGCCGCTGGCCGCGATGTCGGTGGAGCAGCAGAGCCTGGACCGCTACCGGATGGGCGTGGCGCCCTACCGGAAGTGGCTGCTGATCGGGATCTCGCTGCTGACCGGCCTGGTGGCCGGCGCGGCGGCGGCCGGTCAGTGGCGGACCTGGATGCTGTGGACCAACCAGACGCCGTTCGGGGTGAAGGACAGTCAGTTCCACCTGGACGTCTCGTTCTACGCCTTCGAGCTGCCCTGGTACGAGTTCCTGCTGGGCTTCGCGTTCAGTGCGGTGATCGTCTCGCTGCTGGCGGCCGCGCTGGTGCACTACCTGTACGGCGGGCTGCGCCTGCAGGGCCCCGGCCGCAAGGCCAGCCCGGGCGCGCAGGGCCACCTGGCGGTGCTGCTGGGCGTGTTCGTGCTGCTGAAGGCGGTCGCGTACTGGCTGGACCGGTACGCGCTCGCGGTGAAGACCGGCGGCTACAAGGGCGTGGACGGCTGGACCGGGCTGCGCTACGTGGACGCCAACGCGTTCCTGCCGGCCAAGACCATCCTGTTCTTCGTGGCGATCATCTGCGCCCTGCTGTTCTTCCTCACCCCGATCCGCAAGACCTGGGCCCCGGCCCTGATCGGCTTCGGGCTGATGGCGCTCTCGGCGGTGCTGATCGGCGGGCTCTACCCGGCGATCGTGCAGCAGTTCCAGGTCAAGCCGAACGAGCAGGCCAAGGAGACGCCGTACATCCAGAAGAACATCGACGCCACCCGGCAGGCGTACGGCATCGCCGACAGCGAGACGCAGCAGTACTCGCCCAAGGCGTCCACCTCCACCGAGGCGCTCAAGCAGGACGCGCAGACCATCGCCGACATCCGGCTGCTCGACCCGAACGTGGTCTCGCCGACCTTCCAGCAGATCGAGCAGCAGCGGTCGTACTACAAGTTCCCGAAGACGCTGGACGTCGACCGGTACACCAACGGCCAGATCGGCGGCCAGGACACCGTGATCGGCCTGCGCGAGCTGGACCTCAACGGGGTGCAGCAGCGGAACTGGATCAACGACCACTTCAAGTACACCCACGGCTACGGCGTCGTCTCGGCCAAGGGCAACCAGGTCAACGACAAGGGCCAGCCGGTCTTCACCGAGTCGGGCCTGCCGTCCACCGGGGCGCTGGGCGACTACCAGCAGCGGATCTACTACGGCGAGGAGACCAAGACGTACTCCATCGTCGGCGGCTCCAACGACGAGATCGACTACTCCACCGACAACGGGGACAAGACCTACAAGTACACCGGCGACAGCGGCGTCTCGCTGGACAACCCGTTCACCCGGGCCGCCTACGCGGTGCGCTTCGCCGAGCCGCAGATCCTGTACGCCGGCGCCATCACCGACGGCGCCAAGGTGCTCTACGACCGCACCCCCAAGGAGCGGGTGGAGAAGGTCGCCCCGTGGCTGTCGATCGACGCCGACCCGTACCCGGTGGTGCAGGACGGCAAGCTGGTCTGGGTGCTGGACGGCTACACCACCTCGGACGGCTACCCGTTCGCCTCCAAGACCACCCTGGGCGACGTCACCAAGGACTCGCTGACCGACCAGCGCGGGCGCACGCTCACCACGGTCAACAAGGTCAACTACATCCGGAACTCGGTGAAGGCGACCGTGGACGCCTACACCGGCGAGGTGACGCTCTACCAGTGGGACGACGCCGACCCGGTGTTGAAGACCTGGATGAAGGCCTTCCCCGGCACGGTCGAGGCCAAGGACAAGATCCCGTCCGCGCTGATGCCGCACCTGCGGTACCCGCAGGACATGTTCAAGGTGCAGCGCGACCTGCTCGGCATGTACCACATGACGGACGCCAACTCCTTCTTCAACGGCACCGACATCTGGCAGGTGCCGGTGGACCCGACCACCAACACCGGTGACGTGCAGCCGCCGTACTACATGACGGTGCGGATGCCGGACCCGGCGGTGACCCAGGCGAGCTTCTCGCTGACCACCACCTTCGTGCCCAGCAAGCGGGACAACCTGGCCGCCTTCATGGCCGTCAGCGCGGACCCGGGGCCGGAGTACGGCAAGATCCGCATCCTCAAGGTGCCGGGCGACTCCAACACGCTCGGTCCCAAGCTGGTGCAGTCGCAGTTCAACTCCAACGCCGACGTGGCGAACAAGCTGAACACCCTGAAGATCGGCGGCGACTCCGAGGTCGAGTACGGCAACCTGCTGACCCTCCCGGTCGGTGGCGGCCTGCTCAACATCGAGCCGGTCTACGTCCGCGGCCGCGGCGCCAACTACCCGGTGCTGCAGCGGGTGTTGGCGGTCTACGGGAACGACAACGTGGCCTTCGAGAGCACGCTGGAGGAGGCGCTCAAGAAGGTGCTCGGCAACGCGACCACCGGCACCACGCCGACCGCGCCGACCACCCCGGGGACGACGCCCACCACGCCGACCACCCCGACCACCCCGACGACGCCCACCACGCCGGGCACCGGCGACGCGGCGCAGCAGAAGGCGGTGGCCGACGCGCAGAAGGCCTTCAACGACATGGAGCAGGCGCGCAAGGACGGCGACTGGGCCAAGTACGGCGAGGCCCAGAAGGCACTGAAGTCCGCCCTCGACGCCGCGACGGCGGCAGCGCAGCAGAAGGCCGGTTAACGACCTGCTCAGACCCCGTGCTACAGTTGTGAACACAACGACGCGGGGTGGAGCAGCTCGGTAGCTCGCTGGGCTCATAACCCAGAGGTCGCAGGTTCAAATCCTGTCCCCGCTACTCTGAACCGAAGGCCCGGAGATTCATCTCCGGGCCTTCGGTGCTTCCCGGGGCTGATCGCCCGTCAAATGGGCTCACCCGTCCGGGTCGTGCTCCGGTACGATGCGTCCCCGGGGTTTGTGGGGGGCAAGTGTCGGGAAATCGACAAAGCGCTGAAGCAATCTCGCCGGGCTTCGGCCCGCTCCCGCCAAACCTGGCCGGGGCAGGTGTACGCGGGTTGCGGGTGATGCGACGATGGAGCACATGGGGGACGCCGTACGGCAGTTGACTCCCCTGCCCCGGGGAGGTCGCCGTCGCAGCCTCGACGTCCCCGGCGGATGCCGCGGCACTCGGGGGAAGCGGGAGTCGGCATGAGGCTGATCGGAAGGAACGATCCGGGCAGGGCGGACAAGTCGGCCGTGGGGGCGGTCGACACCGAGGCGTGGGCGCAGAGCGAGGAGCCGGCCGCCGCGCTGCCGGCCCAGCGCACCAGCGGCCTGACCGTTCCCCGGGCCGCCGGCTACGGGCCCGACAGCCTGGTCCGGGTGCCCGCCAGGCAGTTCGCGCCCGCCGCGGGCAGCTACGCCGCGCCCGCCGACGAGCCCGAGCCCGACCCGATGAGCTTCGAGTCCGCCCTCGCCGCCCGCGAGCAGGCCGCCCTCGAGGTGAGGCACCGTCAGGCCGCCGACCAGGGCGACCCGAACGCGGCCAGCCAGCTCGGTGCGCTGCTGCTGCGCCGCGGTGACCTGGAGGACGCCGAGCCCTACCTGCGCAGCGCCGCCTCCGCCGGACTGCGGGCCGCCGCCAACAACCTCGGCGTGCTGCTGCACCAGCGCGGCCACCGGGCCGAGGCCGCCCAGTGGTGGCGGCAGGCGGCCGTGGCCGGCTCGGCCCCGGCCGCGCACGCGCTCGGTCTGCAGCTGCGCGACCAGGGCGAGGAGGAGGCCGCCGAGTACTGGCTGCACTTCGCCGCCGAGCACGGCCACCCGCTCGGCGCCTACGCGCTGGGCGACCTGATGGAGCACCGGCGCGACGTGCGCGCCGAGCGCTGGTTCAAGGTGTCCGCCGACGCCGGCCACCGGGAGGCCGCCTACCGCCTGGCCCGGATGCGCGAGGCGGCCGGCGACAAGGAGACCGCCGAGACCTGGTACCGCACCGCCGCCGCCCGCAGCCACGCCCGCGCGGGGCTGCGGCTCGGCGTGCTCCTGGAGGAGCGCGGCGACGTGGAGGAGGCGGCGCGCTGGTACCGGCAGGCGGCGCAGAACGGGGAGGCGCGCGCGGCGTGCGCGCTGGGCTTCCTGCACCGCGACGCGGGCGACCTGACCGCTGCCGCCGAGTGGTGGCAGGAGGCGGCCGAGGCCGGTGACGGCAACGCCGCCAACGCGCTCGGCGCCCTGCACGCCGGTCGCGGCGAGGCCGTCGAGGCCGAGCACTGGTACCGGCTGGCGCTGGAGGCCGGCGACCAGAACGGCGCCTTCAACCTCGGCCTGCTCTGCGCGGGCGCCGGGCGCGAGGCACAGGCCGAGCAGTGGTACCGGCGCGCGGCGTACGCCGGGCACCGGGAGGCCTGCAACGCCCTGGCCGTCGTGCTGCTCCAGCGCGGCGACGAGTCCGGGGCCGAGCCGTGGTTCTCGAAGGCCGCCGAGGCGGGGAGCGTCGACGGGGCGTTCAACCTCGGGGTGCTGCACGCCGGGCGCGGGGAGCAGCAGCAGGCGCACGAGTGGTACGCGCGCGCTGCGGCGGAGGGGCACGGGGAGGCGGCGCTGCAGCTCGCGGTCGTCCACGAGCAGCGCGGGCAGCTGACGGGTGCTCTGGAGCGCTACCGCCAGGCGGCGGCGGGCGGTTCGGCCGAGGGCGGCTTCCGGCTGGCCTCGCTGCTGGACCGGCGCGGCGACGCCGACGCGGAGGCCGAGCACTGGTACGCGGTCGCGGCGGACGCCGGGCACCGGCGGGCGCAGGTCCGGATGGGCGTGCGGGCCGCGGAGCGCGGGGCGCTGGAGATCGCCGAGAGCTGGTACCGGCGGGCGGCGGAGGCGGGCAGCCGCAGCGCCGCCTTCAACCTGGGGCTGCTGTTGGCCCGTCAGGACCAGGAGGCCGAGGCCATCGCCTGGTACACCCGGGCCGCCGACGCCGGCCACGGGCGGGCCGCCCTGCGGCTGGCCCTGCTGGCGCTCCGTCGCGGCGAGCCGGTCCAGGCCGAGTCCTGGTGCCGCCGCGCCGCCGACTACGGCCCCCCGGAGGTCACCGAGCGGGCCGCCCGCCTCCTCGGCGCGCTGCACACGGACCTCAGCGCTTAGTACCGGCGGCGCGAGGGACGTACGTGGTTACACCGGGGGCGCGAGGAACTGCGCGCAGGGGAACGGCAGCACCTGCAACTGGCTGACGGCGGTTCAGTTGCCGGTGGGCCGCCTCCCGAAGCGCGCAGTTCCTCGCGCCCCCGAAGGCGTAACCAATTCCGAAGTTCAGGCCTGACTGCACGAAGGGCAGAGGCCCCGGTACGTGACTTCGGCCGCCGAGATGACATAGCCGAAGCGCTCGGCTGCGGGGAGGGCGGCGAGCAGGTCACCCTGGGGGTGGACGTCGCGGATGGAGCCGCAACCGGAGCAGATGAGGTGTTGGTGGGCGTGCCGCGCGTTGGGGTCGTAGCGCTTGGCGCGGCCGTCCGTGGAGACCTCGAGCACCTCGCCCAGGGAGACCATCTCGCCCAGCGTGTTGTAGACCGTGGCGCGGCTGATCTCGGGGAGGCGCTCCACCGCCCGGGCGTGTACCTCGTCGGCGGTGAGGTGCACGTGCTCGCCGTCGAGGACCTCGGCCACCACACGACGCTGCGAGGTCATGCGCCAGCCGCGTCCGCGAAGTCTTTCCAACAGGTCACTCATGCCTGACAGGGTAAGCCAGGTTCTCGACTTGGTTCCAGTGTTGACTTAGACAAAGTCCAAGCTAGGATCGAGCCGAAGCTCAGGCACACGGTTACGACCGACGACCGGACACGCGGAGGCACCCCGACATGACCACCCAGAGCGAGCGGCCCATCCTCACCACGGAGGCCGGTGCGCCGGTCTCGGACAACCAGAACACCGAGACCGCGGGTGTGGGCGGACCGGCGCTGGTCCAGGACCAGCTGCTGTTCGAGAAGCTCGCGCACTTCAACCGCGAGCGCATCCCGGAGCGCGTGGTGCACGCCCGCGGCGCCGGCGCCTACGGCACCTTCACGGTGACCGCGGACGTGACCGCGTACACCCGGGCGAACTTCCTCTCCGAGGTCGGCAAGCAGACCGAGACCTTCCTGCGGTTCTCCACCGTCGCGGGCAACCTCGGTTCGGCCGACGCGGTGCGCGACCCGCGCGGCTGGGCGCTGAAGTTCTACACCGAGGAGGGGAACTACGACCTCGTCGGCAACAACACCCCGGTCTTCTTCATCAAGGACGCGGTGAAGTTCCCGGACTTCATCCACACCCAGAAGCGCGACCCGTACACCGGCTCCCAGGAGGCGGACAACGTCTGGGACTTCTGGGGCCTGTCGCCCGAGTCGACCCACCAGGTGACCTGGCTGTTCGGCGACCGCGGCATCCCGGCGTCCTACCGCCACATGAACGGCTACGGCTCGCACACCTTCCAGTGGGAGAACGAGGCCGGCGAGTACTTCTGGGTGAAGTACCACTTCAAGACCGACCAGGGCATCAAGAACCTCACCGCGGCCGAGGCCGCCGTGCTGGCCGGCGAGGACCCGGACAGCCACCAGCGCGACCTGCGCACCTCGATCGAGAACGGTGACTTCCCGACCTGGACCGTGCAGGTCCAGATCATGCCGGCGGCCGACGCGGCGAACTACCGCTTCAACCCGTTCGACCTGACCAAGGTCTGGCCGCACGCGGACTACCCGCCGATCGAGATCGGCAAGCTGGAGCTCAACCGCAACCCGGAGAACGTCTTCGCCGAGGTCGAGCAGTCGATCTTCTCGCCGGCGCACTTCGTGCCGGGCATCGGCCCGTCGCCGGACAAGATGCTCCAGGGCCGCCTGTTCGGCTACGGCGACGCGCACCGCTACCGGGTCGGCATCAACGCCGACCACTTGCCGGTGAACCGTCCGCACGCCACCGAGGCGAACACCAACAGCCGGGACGGGTACCTCTACGACGGCCGCCACGGCCGGGCGAAGAACTACGAGCCGAACTCCTTCGGCGGCCCGGTGCAGATCGACCGTCCGCTCTGGGCCTCGGTGCCGCTGACCGGCGCCACCGGTGAGAGCGCGGCCCCCTCGCACGCCGAGGACAACGACTTCGTCCAGGCGGGCAACCTCTACCGCCTGTTCTCCGAGGACGAGAAGGCCCGTCTGATCGCCAACCTCGGCGGCTTCATCGCCAAGGTGTCGGCGGACCGCGAGGACATCGTCGAGCGCGCGGTCAACAACTTCCGCCAGGCCGACGCCGACTTCGGCAAGCGCCTGGAGGAGACCGTCCGCGAGCTGCGCACGCAGAAGTAACGGACGTTCAGAGACCGCGGGCCCCGGGTGTGTTCAGTCACCCCCGGGGCCCGCACCAATGTCCGGGGACGCGCCGTCAGACGGTCAGCGCCCGCAGCACCTCGTCGTGCAGCAGCCCGTTGGAGGCCACCGCGTCGGCGCCGCCCGGGCCGTCGACGCCGTCCAGGCCGGTGAAGCGGCCGCCGGCCTCCTGCACCACGATGCAGGGCGCGGCCATGTCCCAGAGCGAGAGCTCGGGCTCGGCCGCCACGTCCACCGCGCCCTCGGCCACCATCATGTAGGACCAGAAGTCGCCGTAGGCGCGGGTGCGCCAGCAGGAGCGGGTGAGGTCCAGGAAGGCGTCCAGCCGGGCGCGCTCCTCCCAGCCGCTGAGCGAGGAGTAGGAGAGCGAGGCGTCCTCCAGGCGGGAGACCTTGGAGACCTCGATCCGGCTGGCCTTGGCCAGGCTGCGGCCGGCGTAGGCGCCCAGGCCCTTGGCGGCCCACCAGCGGCGGTTCAGCGCGGGGGCGGAGACGATGCCGACCACCGGGTGCTGCTCGCCGTCCGGGCCGACCTCCAGCAGGGAGATCAGGGTGGCCCAGACCGGGACGCCGCGGACGTAGTTCTTGGTGCCGTCGATCGGGTCGATCACCCAGCGGCGCGGGCCGGAGCCCTGGAGGCCGAACTCCTCGCCCAGCACCGCGTCCCGGGGCCGGGCCCGGGCGAGCACGTTGCGGACCTGCTCCTCGGCGGCCTTGTCGGCGTCGCTGACGGGGGTGAGGTCGGGCTTGGTCTCGACCTTGAGGTCCAGCGCCTTGAAGCGCTCCATGGTGATCGAGTCGGCCGAGTCGGCGAGGACGTGGGCGAGTCGGAGATCGTCGTGGTAGTCGGCCATGCCGAAAACCCTAGCGAGCCGGGTCCGTCCGGGACCAGTTCGGCTCGCACTGCGGACCGGTCCGTCCCAGACCGGCCGGACTCAGTGGGCGGAGCCGCTGAGCTGGAGGCCGATCACCCCGGCGACCACCAGCGAGATGGAGACCAGCTTGAGCACCGAGGTGGCCTCGTCCAGGAAGACCATGCCGTAGATCGCGGTGCCGGCCGCGCCGATCCCGGTCCACACCGCGTAGGCGGGGCCGACCGGGAGGGTCTTCAGCGAGAGGGTGAGCAGTCCGAAGCTGCCGAGGGCGAAGACCGCGAAGCTGACGGTGGGCCAGAGCTTGGTGAAGCCCTCGCTGAGTTTGAGGTTGATCGCGAAGCCGGTCTCCAGCAGTCCGGCGATGATCACCAAAGCCCAAGCCATCCGAGCCGACTCCCCTCGCGAGGCCGGACCGGCCGGTCCGACCTTCCTATGATCGCCGCGAGGGGGCGGACCGACACTTCTGACGGGCCGAAAGGTGTCGACCAGTCATCTGGACGTCACCTCAGTCGCCCTCCCGGGCCTCCTTGGAGGCCAGCAGCCGGCGCAGCGAGTACAGCCGGGCCTGCTCGGCGTGGCCCTCCTCGACCCAGGCGTCCAGCGCGCAGTCCGGCTCGTCGTGGCTGCAGGCGCGCGGGCACCCCTCCGTGCCGGGCTCCAGGTCGGGGAAGGCCAGGATCACCCGGGACGGGTCGATGTGGGAGAGGCCGAAGGAGCGGAAGCCGGGGGTGTCGATCACCCAGCCCGGCTCCAGGGCCTTCTTCGAGCCGGGCTTGGCCCCGGGCGGCGGGGGCAGCCGCAGCGCCAGCGCCGAGACGGTGGTGTGCCGGCCGCGGCCGGTCACCGCGTTGACGTGGCCGGTGGTCCGCTGACGCTCCGGCACCAGCGCGTTGACCAGGGTGGTCTTGCCGACGCCGGAGTGGCCGATGAAGACGGTGGCCATCCCGCGCAGCCGCTCCCGGACGGTCTCCGCGCCGGTGGTCTCCAGCTCGTCCCGCCGGGTCACCACGTAGTCGATGCCGAGCGGCGCGTACGTCTCCAGCAGCGGCTCGGCCGGGGCCAGGTCGGACTTGGTGAGCACCAGCAGCGGCGTCATCCCGGCGTCGTACGCGGCCACCAGGCAGCGGTCGATCAGCCGGGAGCGGGGCTCCGGGTCGGCCAGCGCGGTGACGATGGCCAGCTGCTCGGCGTTGGCCACCACGATCCGCTCGTACGGGTCGTCGTCGTCCGCGGTGCGGCGCAGCACCGAGCTGCGCTCCTCCACCCGGACGATCCGGGCCAGCGTGTCCGGCTCGCCGGAGAGGTCGCCGACCAGCTGGACCACGTCGCCGACCACCACGCCCTTGCGGCCCAGCTCGCGGGCCTTCATCGCGGTGACCTCGCGCTCGCGCTTGGTCCCGGCCTCGACCAGGCAGGTGATCCGGCCCCGGTCGACGGTGAGCACCATCGCCTCGGAGGCGTCCTCGTGCTTGGGCCGGATCCTGGTCCGCGGCCGCGAGCCCTTGCGGGCCGGGCGGTTGCGGATGTCGTCCTCGTCGGTGTCCTTGCCGTAGCGGCGCATGTCGTGATTCCCCGTCAGCCCCGGCCGAGGAGCTCGGCCCACATCTGCGGGAAGTCCGGCAGGGTCTTCGCCGTGGTGGCCACGTTCTCGACCAGCACGCCGGGCACGGCCAGGCCGAGGACGGCGGCGGCGGTGGCGAGGCGGTGGTCCTCGTAGGTGTGGAAGGTGCCGCCGTGCAGCCTGCGCGGGCGGATCCGCAGGCCGTCGGCGGTCTCGCTGACGTCGCCGCCGAGCTCGTTCAGCTCCTTGGCCAGGGCGGCCAGCCGGTCGGTCTCGTGCAGCCGCAGGTGGGCGATGCCGTAGAGGTGCGACTCGGAGTCGGCCAGCGCCGCGACGGCGGCGATCACCGGGGTGAGCTCGCCGACGTCGTGCAGGTCGGCCTCGATGCCGTGGATCCGGCCGGTGCCGGTGAACTCCAGGCCCTCGTCGGTGAAGGCGCAGGCGCCGCCCATCCGGGTGTAGAGGTCACGGAGCTGGTCGCCCGGCTGGTAGGTGTGCTTCGGCCAGTCCCGGACCGTCACCCGGCCGCCGGTGACCAGCGCGGCGGCGAAGAACGGGGCCGCGTTGGAGAGGTCCGGCTCGACCACCAGGTCACGGCCGATCAGGGCGCCGGGGGTGACCCGCCAGACGTCCTTCTCACCGCCGTCCTCGGGCGCGTCGACCTGGGCGCCGGCCTTGCGGAGCATGTCGACGGTCATCCGGATGTGCGGCAGGGAGGGAACGGTGGAGCCGGTGTTGCGCACCTCCACGCCGGAGTTGTAGCGGGCGCCGGAGAGCAGCAGGGCGCTGACGAACTGGGAGGAGGAGGACGCGTCCAGCTCCACCGTGCCGCCGTCCACCGCGCCGGTGCCGTGCACGGTCAGCGGGAAGCCGCCGCGGCCGCCGTCGTCGATCCGCACGCCGAGGGCGCGCAGCGCGTCGATCACGCCGTGCTGCGGCCGCTCGTGGCTGCGCGGGTCGCCGTCGAAGTGCACCGGGCCGTCGGCCAGCGCGGCCAGCGGGGGCAGGAAGCGCATCACCGTGCCGGCGTTGCCGACGTCCACCTGGGCCGGGCCGCGGAGCCGGCCGGCCGGGATGACCCGCCAGGCCTCGCCGCCGCCGGTGCCGCCGCTGGCGTTGTTGACCGTCTCCTCGACGGTCACGCCGAGGGCGCGCAGGCCGTCCGCCATCAGCTGGGAGTCCCGGCTGCGCAGCGGCCGCCGGACCCACCCGGGGCCGTCGGCCAGCGCGGCCAGCACCAGCGCGCGGTTGGTCGCCGACTTCGATCCGGGGATGGTGACGGTCGCGTCGACGGCACCGCTCGCGACGGGTGCGGGCCACAGCTCTTCGGTCATGCAGTCAGTCTAGGGGCCGTCCCGCCGAGCAAGCCGAGGCCGCGACGCCGGGGCACGCGCCTCGCCGGCTTCTCGTCGGTCGCCGATGCTCCGCATGGACTCCCTCCTCGGCGCCGCCGAGCCACGCACCCCAACGCCGCGGCCCCTTCGGCTTGCTCGGCGGGACGGCCCCTGGGCCGTCCCGGCACGTACCGCTCCGGCGGAGCTGACGGTGGTTCAGGCCAGCAGCCAGGCGGCGCCCAGGGCCAGGGAGACCAGGGCGACCAGCAGGAAGACCGTCACCCAGAGGAGGGGCCCGAGGCCGGTGAGGCGGGCCAGTTGGTCGGCGTCGGTGGACCGGGCCCCCTCGCGGCGGCGCTTGCCCTGGAGCTCCAGCACCGGCCGGACCCCGGCCAGCAGCAGGAACCAGACGCCCGCGTAGGCGAAGGCGGACTGCAGCTGGCTGCCGCCGTACCAGGAGATCAGGAAGAAGGCGCCGCCGGTGACCACCACCGAGAGCAGCCCGTAGAGGTTGCGGATCATCACCAGCAGCCCGGCCAGCAGCACCACCGAGATCCAGAGCAGCTGGGTGACGTGCTGTCCGGCCAGCAGCGCGGCGCCGCCGAGGCCGAGCAGCGGGGGAGCGGTGTACCCGGCGGCGGCGGTGAGGATCATCCCGGGGCCGGTCGGCGGGCCGGAGGAGATGGTCAGGCCGGAGGTGTCCGAGTGCAGCCGGATGCCGGAGAGCCGACGGCGCGTCAGCAGCGCGACCAGCCCATGGCCGCCCTCGTGCGCGATGGTCACCACGTTCCGGCTGAGCCGCCAGAGCGGCCGGGGCACCACCGCCAGCAGCGCGGCCCCGGCGCAGGCCAGCACCAGCCAGCGCGGCGGGGCCGGCTGGGTGGCGGTGACCGCATCGGTGACCGTCCGCCACAGTCCCGCGAAGTCCATTCCCTACCTCCTCCACCACGCCGGACCGGCAGCCTCCCATGCCAGGACGGCCGGGCGGAACCGTCCGGTTCTGCCCTTCGGGTGAGAACGGCCGTGGCAAGCTGGCCGTCATGTGCGGACGCTTCGCCTCCACCACCGCGCCCGAGGACCTGGTCGGGATCTTCGGCGTCGAGCAGTGGGACCCGACCGAGACCGTCGCGGCCAGCTGGAACGTCGCCCCGACCTCCCCGGCCTTCGTGGTGCTGGACCGCCCGCCGCGGGGCGGCGGTGCGCCGGTGCGCCAGCTGCGGGTGCTGCGCTGGGGCCTGGTGCCGTCCTGGTCGCAGTCGCCGGAGACGGCGGTGAAGATGATCAACGCGCGCTCGGACACCATCCACGAGAAGCCCTCCTACCGGCAGGCCTTCGCCTCCCGCCGCTGCCTGGTCCCGGTGGACGGCTACTACGAGTGGGAGACCATACCCACGGAGAAGGGGAAGCCGAGGAAGCAGCCCTACTTCGTGCACCGGGCGGACGGCACCGTCCTCGCGCTGGCCGGGGTGTACGAGTTCTGGCGGGACCGCCGCCACCCGCCGGACCACCCGGAGGCCTGGATGGTCACCTGCGCGATCGTCACCACCGACGCCGAGCCCGCACTGGCCCCGATCCACCACCGGATGCCGCTCTTCCTGGACCCCTCCTCCTTCGACGCCTGGCTCGACCCGGCGCTGGACGACCCGGGCCGGCTCTTCCCGCTGCTCGTCCCGCCCGCGCCCGGCGCCCTGGTGGCCCGGCCGGTCGGCCCGGCGGTGGGCAACATCCGCAACAACGGACCCGAACTGCTGCGCCCGGCGGACGAGGTCGAACCCGACGAGAGCGTGCTGTTCTGATACGACACAGTTCCCGGTAGCGGTTCTGACAGAGCGCCGCCCCACCTGACGGAGTGTCATGCTCGTTCCCACCCCGGCCGGCGAGGCCCGGATCACCCTCCACCCGGCCGCCGCGCAGCCCCGTGCCCTGCTGGCCCTCGGCCACGGCGCCGGCGGCGGCGTCGAGGCGCGCGACCTCCGGGCGCTGGCCGCCGTGCTGCCCGGGCACGGGATCACCGTGGCCCTGGTCGAGCAGCCCTGGCGGGTGGCCGGCAAGAAGGTCGCCCCAGCGCCGAAGACCCTGGACGCCGGCTGGCTCCCGGTGATCGCCGAACTCGGCGGGCAGGGGCTGCCGTTGTACCTCGGCGGCCGCAGCGCCGGAGCCCGGGTGGCCTGCCGGACGGCGGGAGCCCTCGGCGCGGCCGGGGTGCTCGCGCTGGCCTTCCCGCTCCACCCGCCGGGGAAGCCGGAGAAGAGCCGGGCGGACGAACTGCTCTCCACCGGCTGCCGCACCCTGGTGCTGCAGGGCGGCCGGGACGCCTTCGGCACGCCCGCCGAGTACCCGGCCCTGCCGGACACCCACCGGCTGGTCGAGGTCCCGTACGGGGACCACGGCTTCGCGGTGCCCAAGCGCGCGCCGGTCTCCCAGGAGGAGGCGCTGGAGGTGATCACCGCGGCGGTGCTGGACTGGCTCTGACCAGCCCTGACAGGTCCGTCCGGCGTACCGGGAATTACCTGTGCGGGTGAGGGGTTGAAGCCTCACGTCAGCACGGTGAAACCGGTGGAGAGGCAGGGCAGATGGGTTCGATCGC
Organism: Kitasatospora albolonga; assembly: GCF_039535905.1. Lineage (GTDB taxonomy): Bacteria > Actinomycetota > Actinomycetes > Streptomycetales > Streptomycetaceae > Kitasatospora > Kitasatospora albolonga. Next base: position 86,702 of record NZ_BAAAYB010000099.1, read on the forward strand.
GTGCCCCGAGCGTGCGGGCGCGGCTTCCGCGATGCCGGACTGGTCCGAGTGGATCGGCGCGGGCGGGAAGTCCGTCAGCCCGATATCCTCGCTGTCGGGCGGGCCCACCCAGGCGCCTGCCCGTACTGCCGAGGAGGTGGGTCCGGTCGTCGGAGCGGAGCACGAGGCCGAGCCGGTCGAGGTCAGCGCGGTGCTGACGGGTGAGGAGCTGGCCGAGGCGATCGGCGAGGACACCTTCCGGGTGTCGGCCGACGAGACCGAGGACGAGCGGCGCGAGCGCTTCGAGCGCGACGCCCTCGGCTACCTGGACCAGATGTACTCGGCGGCCCTGCGGATGACCCGCAACCCGGCCGACGCCGAGGACCTGCTCCAGGAGGCGTTCGCCAAGGCGTACGCGTCCTTCCACCAGTTCCGCGAGGGCACCAACCTCAAGGCCTGGCTCTACCGGATCCTCACCAACACGTTCATCAACTCGTACCGGAAGAAGCAGCGGGAGCCCCAGCGCACCGCCGCCGAGGAGATCGAGGACTGGCAGCTGGCCCGGGCCGAGTCGCACATGTCGACCGGTCTGCGCTCGGCGGAGGCCCAGGCGCTCGACCACCTCCCGGACAGCGACGTGAAGGACGCCCTGCAGGCGATCCCGGAGGAGTTCCGGATCGCGGTCTACCTCGCGGACGTAGAGGGCTTTGCGTACAAGGAGATCGCGGACATCATGGGTACTCCCATCGGCACGGTGATGTCCCGGCTGCACCGTGGCCGCCGTCAGCTGCGCGTCATGCTGGAGGACTACGCCCGCGAGCGCGGGCTGGTCCCCGCCGGCAGCGGTGCAGGGCAGGAAGCGAAGGGCTCGGGCTCATGAGCTGCGGCGATCCGCACGACACCGACTGTGGAGAGGTGCTCGACCACCTCTACGAGCTGCTCGACAACGAGATGGCCGAGGGGGACTGCGCCAAGCTGAGGGTGCACTTCGAGGAGTGCTCCCCCTGCCTGGAGGAGTACGGCCTGGAGGCCGCCATCAAGGCCCTGGTCAAGCGCTCCTGCTCCAGCGACCACTCGCCGGCCGACCTGCGCGGCAAGGTGCTGGCCCGGATCGACCTGATCCGCGCGGCCCAGCGCGAGGGCGAGCCGCAGCCGCTGGCCGCCGAGGCGGCCGAGTAGGCACGAGCACCCGCGGGGGAGCCCGGTAGGCCGTCGCGGCCTGCCGGGCTCCTCCGTGTCCGCCGCACCCTCACTCGTTCGAGTGAGTCGGCGCTGCGCCGACCGGGGCATTCCGGGATCGGGCGTCCAGCCCGCCCGCCGGGCCCCTATTCTCCCTGACGGGCCCTCAGTAGGCGGGTGCCCCAAGGGAACTGCGGCCTTGGCGGGAGGCGGAGATCGTCGGTGACGAGGCGGCCCCGGCCCTGCCGGGAGCGGCCAGACGGTACGTGGTGCTGGTGCTGTGCGGCGCGGTCGCGGGTCTGCTGACCCTCGCGCTGCCGGGCGGCGGGCCGCTGTCGGGCCCGGTGCACTGGCCCCGGCTCGGGCTGCTGGCCCTGCTGCACGCCTGCTGGGACTCGCTGGCCCAGGGCAGCCCGACCCCCTGCCTGCGCACCGCGCGGGCGGCCCGGGCGGTGCTCACCGGGCGGCCGTCGGCCCCGGTGGCCCGGCCGGTGGAGGCGGAGGCGGCCGGGCCGGTCTTCCTGCCGGTGCTGTTCGCCGGGGTGCTGATGCTGCCGCCCGCCGCGGCCGCCCTGGTCGCCGTCCCGGCCGCGCTGGTGGCCCCGGCCGCCGCGCCCCGGGCGCTGCGCCGGGCGTGGAACGCGGCCCAGCTGGGGCTCTCCGCCTTCGCGGCCGCCCTGCTGTTCCGGCTGCTGCACGGTCCCGAACTGCTGCTCGGCTCCCGCTTCCCGGGCGCGGCGCTGCCAGCACTGGCCGCCGTCCTGCTGTTCTGCCTGGTCAACGCGGCCCTGGTGGCCGCGATGCGGCGCCTGGCCACGGGCGGCCCCGGGCGGACCGCGGTGGCGGAGGGGCTCGGCGGCCGGCTGGCCGGGGCGCTGCTGCACGGGGCCGGCGGGCTGATGGTGGCGGTGCTCTGGCAGGGCCCGTACGGGGCGTTCGCCGCGGTGCTGGCGCTGTTGCCGTTCTCCATCTCGGCCTGGGTCTCGGCCCAGGGCAGCCGGGAGCGGACGGCGCACCGGGCCACCGTGCAGGCGCTGGTGCAGGCGGTGGAGATCAAGGACTCCTACACCCGGGGCCACAGCGAACGGGTCGGCCGGGCGGCGGTGCTGATCGCCCGTCAGCTCGGGATGGCCGAGGACCGGCTGCGCACCCTGCACTTCGCCGGGACGCTGCACGACGTCGGCAAGCTCGGGGTGGCCACCGAGCTGCTGCGGCGCAACGGCCCGCTCACCGAGGCCGAGCGGCGCGCGGTCGAGGTGCACCCGGTGTTCGGCTTCGAGCTGGTCCGCGGGATCGACTTCCTGGGCGAGGCGCGCGGCGGCATCCTGCACCACCACGAGCGGATGGACGGGCGCGGCTACCCGAACGGGCTGGCGGGGGACCGGATCCCGGAGTTCGCCCGGATCATCTCGGTGGCGGACGCCTTCGACTCGATGACCTCCACCCGCTCCTACCGGCGGGGACGCCCGGTGGCCGAGGCGGTGACCGAGCTGGAGCGGTGCGCGGGCAGCCAGTTCGACCCGCGGATGGTGCGGGCACTGGTCGAGGCGGTGGCCGAGCACGGCTGGCGGCCCGCGCTGCCGCCGCCCGGCGGCTGGGACGGCGAGGTGCCGGACATCCCGCTCGGCGTGCCCGAGCCCGCCCGCCGCGGCTCGTCCGACCTGATGCGCGGCAGCTCGTGATCCGGGCGCTGCGGCTGGCCGCGGCCGGGCTGTTCCTGCTCTGCTGCCTGGACGTGCTGCACCACGGGGTGGCGGCGCCGCTGGTGGCGGCCGCCTTCGCGCTGGTGGTGGCGGTCGGCGAACGCGTCCGGATCACCCTGCCGGGCGACCGCGAGCAGGCCCCGATCGGCACCGCGGTGGCGCTGGCGTACGCCCTGCTCGGGCCGCTGCACGGCCTGCCCACCACGCACAGCGTCACCCAGGTGGTCGCGGTCGCGGGGGTGGGCACCCTGCTCGGCCGTTTCCCGCACCGGCGGCGCTCCCGCCGCCCCGCGCACGGGGGCGGGGAGCCGGCGCCCGGGGTGCTGGACGGGGCGGCCCGGCGGGTGCTGACGGTGGGTTTCGCCGGGGTGCTGTTCCAGCCGCTGTACAACAGCGGCGCGCTGGACCAGCTGCCGCTGGCCGGGCCGGTCTACGGGGTGTTCCTGACCGGGGTCGCCGCGCTGGCCGCACTCTGCGACGCCACCCTGGCGGCGGTGCAGCGGCGGGCCGCGCACGGGCTGCGGTTCGGGGCCGCGCTGGAGGACGAGCTGCGCTCGCTGCTCGGGATCGGCTCGGCGATCGTGGCCACCGGCATGCTGATCAGCCTGCTGGCGGGCGAGGTCGGGCTCTGGGCGCTGCCGCTGTTCTGCGCCCCGCTGGTGCTGGCGCAGGCCTCGTTCCGCCGGGCCGCCGGGATCCGGGCGACCACCGGGCAGACCATCGAGACGCTGGCCCGGGCCACCGAGGTGGCCGGCTACACCCCGCCGGGCCACGCCCGCCGGGTGGCCGACACGGCCTGCGCGCTCGGCCGCGAGCTCGGGCTCGGCAGCCGGGACCTGGCCCTGCTGGAGTACGCCGCCCTGATGCACGACATCGGGCAGCTCTCGCTGGTCGAGCCGGTGCCGGGCGGGGCCACCGCGCTGCTGCCGCAGGCCGAGCAGCAGCGGATCGCCCGGCTCGGCAGCGAGGTGATCAGCCGGACCGGGGTGCCCCGCCGGGTGGCCGGGCAGGTGGCCCGGCTGGCCGATCCGTGCCGGGGGCCGGACGGCCGGGAGGACCCCTCCGTCCCGTTGGCCGCCCGGATCATCCGGGTGGCCAACGCCTATGACGACCTGTCGGCTGCGGCCCGGGCCCGCGGGCTGGGCGAGCCGGACGGCCGCCGGGAGGTGCTCGGCCGGCTGCGGGCGGAGGGCGGCCGGCTCTACGACCCGAGGGTGCTGGACGCGCTGGGCGGTCTGTTCCCGTCAGCCGCGGGTGCTCGGTACCCGGACTGATCGCGGACGCCGCTACCTGACACCCCCGGGACGGTTCCGCCCGGCGTGGCCTCCGGACCTGACTGAGCACCCTCGCAAGGAGCGCGGCCCGGGGGCGTCGTGGTTGGATGCGGTCATAGCGAGGAAAGGGCCCGGTCCGGGCGGGCCGGGGGCCCGTCACCCGGCGGGCCGGTCAACCGGCGGACGACTACGGCAGGGACGGAACGTGAGGATCTTCCACCGCGCACGGCACCGGCCGTCGGCGACCTGGCGGCAGACCACCGACCGGGCGTTCACCCTGATCGGTGACGGCCGCTACGAGGACGCCGGCACCCTGCTGGTGATGGCCGCCGACCTGGAGCCCTGGCTCTCCGACTCCTGGTTCAACCTGGCCCTGCTGCACAAGTTCCGCCGCGACTGGGAGCAGGCCCGGGCGGCCGGGCTGCGCGCCGTCGCCCTGCTCGACCGCGACCAGGGCGCACCCGACTGGTGGAACCTCGGCATCACCGCCACCGCCCTCCAGGACTGGTCGCTGGCCCGGCGCGCCTGGCAGGCGTACGGCCTGCGGCTGCCCGGCGGCGCCCAGGGCGGCCCGGTCCAGCTGGACCTGGGCACCACGCCCGTGCGGCTCTCGCCGGAGGGCGAGGCCGAGGTGGTCTGGGGCCGGCGCCTGGACCCGGCCCGGATCGAGGTGCTCTCCATCCCGCTGCCCTCCTCCGGCCGCCGCTGGGGCGAGGTGGTGCTGCACGACGGCGCCCCGCACGGCGAGCGGGTGGCCGACGGGGTGGCGTACCCGGTCTTCGACGAGATCGAGCTCTGGGCGCCCTCCCCGGTGCCCACCTACGTGGTGCTGCTGCACGCCCGGACGGCGGCCGACCGGGACGCGCTGGAGCGGCTGGTGGCCGACGCCGGGTACGCCGCCGAGGACTGGACCTCCTCCGTCCGCCTGCTCTGCCGGGCCTGTTCGGAGAGCCGGATGCCGAGCGACGACGGCCGCACGGTGCACCACGATCCGCACGACGACGGGGACGCCGCCCACCCGGGACACCTCAGCCACCTCAGCCAGGCCGGTTCGGGCCTGGCCTGGCTGGCCGAGCGGGAGTGCGGGATCGCCGCCCCGGCGGCGCTGGTCCGGGCACTGCTGGACGGATGGGTGGACGGCTCGCCGGACAGCCGGGCCTACCGGGACCTCGAAGAGGTCTGCTGAGCTCCCGGGAGCAAGGACCGCGGGCGGCGGGCGCACCGTACTCTTTACCCGGAAGATCCGAGTACAGGAGAGCGGGAGCGATGGCGGACCAGCACGACCACGAGGGCCACGACCACGACCACGAGGGTCACGACCACGACCACGACCACCAGGAGTCGGGCGCGGGCCGGATCGTGGGTGAGCTGCCGGACACGTCCAAGGGCACGGCCCGTCCGATCACCGTGGTCGGGAACCCGGTGCTGCACCGGGAGACCAGGACCGTCACGGACTTCGACGCGGAGCTGTCGGCGCTGATCGACGACATGTTCGTCTCGATGTACGCGGCCGAGGGCGTCGGCCTGGCGGCCAACCAGATCGGCGTGGACGCCAAGGTGTTCGTCTACGACTGCCCGGACGACGAGGGCGTGCGCCACGTCGGCCACGTGATCAACCCGGTGCTGGAGCCCTTCCCGGCCGACCGCCCGCGCAACCTGGACGACGGCAACGAGGGCTGCCTCTCCGTCCCCACCGCCTACGCCGAGCTGCCGCGCCCGGACTACGCCGCGGTGACCGGCCAGGACAAGGACGGCAACCCGGTCCGGGTCGAGGGCACCGGCTTCTTCGCCCGCTGCCTGCAGCACGAGACCGACCACCTCTACGGCTTCCTCTACATCGACAAGCTGTCGAAGCGGGACCGCAAGGACGCCCTCAAGCAGATGGCCGAGGGCACCCCGCGCTACGCGACCGTCCCGAACGACTGACGGTCCGTCAACCGGCGGTGCGGAGGGTCCGGTATTTCGGTGCCGGACCCTCGTCCTCCCCTGGTAGCGTGCCGCGACCGCGGATCGTGGTCCACGCGCAGACTGGGGGATCTCCTTTGAAATCAGGGCAGTTGGGGCGGATGGCCGCCTCTCTCGTCGGACTGGTACTGCTCGCCGCCACGGCTCCGGCCGCGGCGGCGGAGGACCAGCCGCTCAGCTGTGAGGCGAGGAGCCTCCCGGGCGAGTCGCAGCCGCTGTCGCCCGGCGACAGGCTGACGGCCGGGCAGACCCTGGCGACCGACAAGGTGAAGCTGGTGGTGCAGGCCGACGGCAACGTGGTGCTCCACCTCTGGGACCAGGCCCGCGGCAACGGGCTCGGCCCCGCGCTCTGGTCCACCGGCACCTGGGGGAACCCCGGCGCGTACCTGCTGATGCAGGCCGACGGCAACCTCGTGGTCTACCGCGAGGGGGGCGGCCCGACCTCCGGCGGAGCGCTCTGGTCCACCCACACCTGGGGCATCGACAGGGCCTGTGCCCGGATCGACGAGTACGGCGACTTCGCGGTCCGTGACGGGAACGGCCAGGCCTGGAGCCCCTCCAACACCCGTACCGTCAGCAGCAACCCGGGCATGGACGCGCTCTGGCCCGCGGACTGGGGCTCCGGCGCCAGCCAGTGGCTGGGCTCCAGGACGGCCTGGCTGGTGCACCAGAAGGACGGCAACCTGGTGCTCTACCGCAAGTCGGACGGCAGGCCGCTCTGGGCCACCGGCACCTCCGGGGACCTGAACTCGATCGAGCTGCAGCGGGACGGGAACCTGGTCGTCTACAGCCCGGGTGCCGGCCCCGGCCGCCGCCCGGTCTGGGCCACCGGCACCTGGGGCAACCCGGGGGCGTACGGACTGCTGCAGGACGACGGCAACTTCGTCCTCTACCGCGAGGGCGGTGGCCCGTCGGCCGGCGGGGCGCTCTGGTCCACCGGGACCTGGGGCCGGGTCTGACACCTGACACCCCCTCACCACCCGACCGGGGTGAGGGGGTGTCCGTTCTCCGTACTAGAGTCCACTCCGGCCAGCGGGGGCGGCCGCGGGGACATCCGTGCTCACCCCTGTGCGGGCCGAGCCGTCGCGTACGGCGCGGCGGCCCGTCGAACGAAGGGGTGGACCTCATTCCATGCGCAACCGTTTGAGCAGGAGCACCACCGTGCTGCTGCTGACGCTGTCCGCCGCCGCGAGCGGGGTCTCGGTGGCGGCCGCCGCCGAGGCGCCGGGCACCCAGCAGGTCTCGTACCGCGGGCTCAAGCTGGCCGTCCCGGCCGGCTGGCAGGTGGTCGACCTGGAGAAGAACCCCAGGGCCTGCGTCCGGCTGGACCGGAACGCGGTCTTCCTGGGCACCCCCGGTGCGGACCAGGACTGCCCGGCCAAGCCGGCCGCCGAGCGGGCCGACGTCCTGGTGGTCGAGCCGGTACCGGCCGGCAGCTCCGCCCCGGTGGTGGAGGCCGGCCGTCCGCTGCCCGCCCCGGTCGTGGAGGCCGGCCGGATCGGCCGGGAGTTCCGGGCCGAGGTCAAGGGGGCCGCGCTGCGGGTCACCGGGACCTACCGCGACTCGGCCAAGGCGCTCGGTGACCTGATCGCCGGCGGCTCGGTGGACGCCGCGGCCGTCCAGTCCGCTCCGGCCGCGAAGCGGTCGCTCGCGGCGGCGGGCAGCCCGCAGGCGGGCGCCCCGGTGGCCCCGCGGGCCGCCGCCGCCGACACCGCCGTGCCCTCGACCGAGGCCGTCGGCCAGGCCTTCGACACCTGCGCGGCCCCGTCCTCGACGGCGATGGACTCCTGGTCCGCCTCGCCCTACCGGACCGTCGGCATCTACGTCGGCGGTGCCGCCCGGGCCTGCGCCCAGGGCAACCTGACGCCGGCCTGGGTCTCCGGCCGGGCCGCCAAGGGCTGGACCTTCCTGCCGGTCTACGTCGGCCGCCAGGCCAACTCGCGCTACTCGCTGCAGATCGACACCGACCTGGTGAAGGCCGAGGCGCAGGGCGCCGAGGAGGCCGCGGACGCGGTCAAGGCCGTCACCGACCTCGGCTTCCCGCGGCTCAGCCTGGTCTACAGCGACGTCGAGGGCGGCTACGCGGCCGCCGACTCGCCGCGCGTGCTGGCCTACCTCAAGGGCTGGACCAACCAGGTGCGCTCGCTCGGCTACCGCTCGGGCGTCTACTCCAGCGCCACCGGCGCGGTGAAGGACCTGGGCACCAAGTACGAGGACCCGTACTACCCCACCCCCGACGTCATCTGGTCGGCGGCCTGGAACCAGTACGCGGACCTGTCCGACCAGGGCATGGGCCTGGCCAAGCCGTACTACTGGCTGGCCGGCGGCCGCCGGGTGCACCAGCACCGGGGCGACCACGACGAGACCTGGGGCGGCATCCGGATCAACATCGACTCCAACGTCCTGGACGTCAGCTCCGCGGCGTCGGACCGCACGGTCAAGTCCGGCCAGCGGCTCCCCAGCGGCGCTAGCCTGGCCGGCGACAGCACCACGGTGACCATGCAGTCCGACGGTGACCTGGTGGCCCGGCTGAACACCCACAACGGCCCCGGCCCGGTGCTCTGGCGCAGCGGGACCTCCGGCACCCTCGGCGCCTACGCGGTGATGCAGGGCGACGGCAACTTCGTGGTGTACGGCCCGACCGGCGGCTACACCCTGGGCGGCGGCCTCTGGTCGACCGGCACCTACGGCAGCACCAACGCCAAGGTCCAGCTCCAGGCCGACGGCAACCTGGTGGTCTACCGTCCGGACGGCAGCGCCGCCTGGGGCTCCGGCACCTACCGGGTGGGGCAGACCTTCGCCTCGGGCGGGCAGCTGGGCAGCGGCAGGTGGACCCAGGGCGTCAAGGACTCGCTGGTCATGCAGGCCGACGGCAACCTGGTGATCTACAAGCTGGACGGCAGCGCCGCCTGGTCGACCGGCACCTGGAACAGCCCCGGCGCCTACCTGGTGCTGCAGGCCGACGGCAACCTGGTCCTGTACGCCCGCGGCGGCGGCCCGACCACCGGCGGCGCCCTCTGGTCCGCCGGCACCTGGGGCAACCCGGGCGCCCGGCTGACCCTGCAGGACGACGGCAACCTGGTGATCTACCGTCAGGACGGCAGCCCCGTCTGGTCCTCCGGGACCTGGATGGGCTGACCGGCCCGCACCGTGAGGACGGAGGGCCCCGACGCGATCGCGTCGGGGCCCTCCGTCCGTTCGGACTCCGGTGGTCCGGGGCGGCCTAGAAGTCGTCGTCGAAGGCGACCGAGCCCTCGACCGCGACCTGGTAGGCGGAGACCCGGCGCTCGAAGAAGTTGGTCAGCTCCTGGACGTTCTGCAGCTCCATGAAGCCGAACGGGTTGCTGGAGCCGTACCGGACCGGCAGGCCGAGGCGGGCCAGCCGCTGGTCAGCCACGGCCTCCAGGTACTGGCGCATCGACTCGGTGTTCATGCCGGGCAGGCCCTCGCCGCAGAGGTCCTGGGCGAACTGGAGCTCGGCCTCGACGGCCTCCTCCAGCATCTCGGTGACCTGCTTGGCCATCTCGTCGTCGAAGAGGTCGGGCTCCTCCTCGCGGACGGTGTCCACCACCGAGAAGGCGAAGTCCATGTGCATGGACTCGTCCCGGAACACCCAGTTGGTGCCGGTGGCCAGGCCGTGCAGCAGGCCGCGGCTGCGGAACCAGTACACGTACGCGAAGGCGCCGTAGAAGAACAGGCCCTCGACGCAGGCCGCGAAGCAGATCAGGTTGAGGAGGAACGCGCGGCGGTCCTCCTTGGTCTGCAGCGAGTCGATGTGGTCGACCGCGTTCATGTACTTGAAGCAGAACTGCGCCTTCTGGTGGATGGAGGGGATGTTCTCCACCGCCGCGAAGGCCGCCGCGCGGTCGTCCGGGTCGGGCAGGTAGGTGTCGAGCAGCGTCAGGTAGAACTGGACGTGCACGGCCTCCTCGAACAGCTGCCGGGACAGGTAGAGCCGGGCCTCGGGGGAGTTGATGTGCTTGTAGAGGCTCAGCACCACGTTGTTGGCGACGATCGAGTCACCGGTGGCGAAGAAGGCGACCAGCCGGCCGATCATGTGCCGCTCGCCCTCGCTCAGCTTGGCGAGGTCGGCGACGTCGGAGTGCAGGTCCACCTCCTCCACGGTCCAGGTGTTCTTGATCGCGTCCCGGTACCGGTCGTAGAACGACGGGTAGCGCATCGGACGGAGCGTCAGCTCGAAGCCCGGGTCGAGCAGCATCTTCTCGCGGCCGGGGGTCTCGGGGGTGGTGCTCACTGGCAGGCCTCGCAGGACTCGGGGTTCTCCAGGGAGCAGGCCAGCGCGGCCTCCTCCTCCGGGGTGAGGGTCGGGGCGCCCACGGTCACCGGGACCGGGGCGGCGGCGCGGGCGGCGCCGGTGGCGGCCTGGGCGATCCGGGTGGCCGGGCGCGAACGCAGGTAGTAGGTGGTCTTCAGACCGACCTTCCAGGCGTAGGCGTACATCGAGGAGAGCTTGCCGATGGTCGGCGCCGCCATGAAGAGGTTCAGGGACTGGCTCTGGTCGATGTAGGGCTGACGGGCGGCGGCCAGGTCGATCAGCGCGCGCTGCGGCAGCTCCCAGGCGGTGCGGTAGAGCGAACGGACCTCGCCGGGCAGCCAGTTGAAGTCCTGCACCGAGCCGTTGGACTCGCGCAGCGCGTCCCGGGTCTGCTGGTCCCAGACGCCCAGCTCCTTGAGCTCGCGGACCAGGTACGGGTTGACCTGGAGGAACTCGCCGGAGAGGGTCTCGCGCTTGAAGAGGTTGGAGACCTGCGGCTCGATGCACTCGTAGACGCCGGCGATCGAGGCGATGGTCGCGGTCGGCGCGATGGCCAGCAGCAGCGAGTTGCGCAGGCCGGTCTCGGCGATCCGGGCGCGCAGCGCGTCCCAGCGGTCGGCCCACGCGGGGGTGACGCCGAAGTGGTCGATGTGCAGCTGGCCGCGGGCGGCCCGGGTCTCGCCGTACGCCTCGTGGCGGCCGAACTGCTCGGCCAGCTCGCTGGAGCGCTCGTAGGCGGTGAGCATGATGCGCTCGGCGATCAGCGTGGAGAGCTGCTTGGCCTCGGCGGAGTCGAAGTCCAGGCGGAGCTGGAAGAAGACGTCCTGAAGACCCATCACCCCGAGGCCGACCGGCCGCCAGCGGGAGTTGGAGGTCCCGGCCTCGGTGGTCGGGTAGAAGTTGATGTCGATGACCCGGTCCAGGAAGGTCACGGCGGTGCGCACGGTGGCGTCCAGCCGCTCCCAGTCCATCGCGTTCACCAGGTCGGCGACGGTGGCGCCCGCGGCGACGTGGGCGCCCAGGTTGACCGAGCCGAGGTTGCAGACGGCGGTCTCGGAGTCGTCGGTGACCTCGATGATCTCGGTGCAGAGGTTCGAGGAGTGCACCACGCGGCCGGGCAGCGCGGTCTGGTTGGCGGCCCGGTTGGAGGCGTCCTTGAAGGTCATCCAGCCGTTGCCGGTCTGCGCCAGGGTGCGCATCATCCGGGCGTAGAGGGTCTGCGCCGGGATGGTGCGGACGGCCTTGCCGGCCTGCTCGGCCTTGAGGTAGGCCTCGTCGAACTCGGCGCCCCAGAGGTCGACCAGCTCGGGCACGTCGGCCGGGGAGAACAGCGACCAGTCGGCGTTGGCGTTCACCCGGCGCATGAACTCGTCCGGGATCCAGTGCGCGAGGTTCAGGTTGTGGGTCCGGCGGGCCTCCTCGCCGGTGTTGTCGCGGAGCTCCAGGAACTCCTCGATGTCCGCGTGCCAGGTCTCCAGGTAGACGCAGGCCGCGCCCTTGCGGCGGCCGCCCTGGTTCACCGCGGCGACCGAGGAGTCCAGGGTGCGCAGGAACGGGACGATGCCGTTGGACTTGCCGTTGGTGCCGCGGATCAGGCTGCCGCGCGAGCGGATCCGGGAGTAGGAGAGGCCGATGCCGCCGGCGTGCTTGGAGAGCCGGGCGATCTGGGCGTACCGGTTGTAGATCGAGTCCAGGTTGTCCAGCGGCGAGTCCAGCAGGTAGCAGGAGGACATCTGCGGGTGCTTGGTGCCGGAGTTGAACAGCGTCGGGGAGCTGGTCAGGTACTCCAGACGGCTCATCAGCTTGTAGAGCTCGGCCACCTCGGCCACCGACTTCTCGGTGTCGCCGACCGCCAGGCCCGCCGCGACCCGGAGCAGGAAGTGCTGCGGGGTCTCGATCACCTGACGGGTGATCGGGTGGCGCAGCAGGTAGCGGGACTGCACGGTGCGCAGGCCGAAGTACTCGAAGCGGTCGTCGCCGGCCGTGTCGATCAGACCGTTGAAGGCGGCCGCGTGCTTGGCCACGAAGGCCGCGGTGACGTCGCCGATCAGGCCCTCGGCGTGGCCGACGGCGATCGAGGCGGCGAAGGAGACGGCGCCCTGCGAGACGGCCTCGTCCTGGATCTCCAGGGCGAGCAGCCGGGCCGCCAGCTTCGAGTACTGCGGGTCCTCGGCGATCATCGAGGCGGCAGCCTCCACGGCCAGGCCGCGCAGCTCGGCGAAGTCCGAACCGGCGTGCCGGCCGCGCAGCGCAGCGGCCGCGACGTGGCCCGGGTCCACCTGGGGGAGGTCGGCGCTGCGGTCCGTGAGGAGCCGGAGGAGGGCGGCGCCCGGGTCGGTCCGGTCTTCGGCGGTTCCCTGGGCGGGCAGGGCAACTGAGGCAGCGATGGTCAAGGCGCTTCTCTCCTGGCGGCGGCGGTCGGCATGGCTGCCGGGCCGACTCGGGCGCAGGGGAGTACGGCGCGGACACCGTCACGGCGCGCGCGATCCACCCCCGGCCCACCCGCGAGGCCCGGACGTCACTGCTGTGCTCCAAGGCGTCTGCGGGGAAGCCGTGTGGCACACCGTCGGCAGGTCACCGGACTCGCGGGCGGTCGTACCGGAAGCCCGCTCACCGTTGCGGGGCAGTCCCGGACTTCCACCGGAGTTCCCCTGCATCGACAGCGAGAGCGAGCATACATGTAGTGCTACCCAATGCTGCGGTGGACCGCCACATCTTGTTGTGGTTTCGTTTATCGTCATTTGTTTCCGCCTGATTGTGCTTTGCCCTTCTTATCTTCCTTTTTCGGTCTCCCTTCCCCCCCCTTTCATTTTTTTTCCTCTCTTTGTCCTCTATGCTCTTCCCCCAAGTTCTTTCTTATTTTTTTCCTTCCCTTTTTTTCCCCATTTCCATACCTCCTCCCTTTTCCCTTTCCTTCCGCGCTTCCGTTCCCCGTCCTCCGTCTCCTGTCTTCTTTACCCTCCTCCCTTCTTCCCCTTCCTTTTCCTCATCTTATCTTGCCTCTTCGTTCCTTACCGTACCTCCCCTCTCCCTCCCCGCTTCCTATTCCTTCACTCTCTTCTCTTCTTTTTCTACTCATCCTCTCTTTAGAGCGAGAGGAAACTCGTTCGAGGTTTCTGTTCTCTGTTTTTCTTTCTTCTTTTTCCTCGTCCTTTCTTCTCCGCCTTTTTCCCCTCCTCGCCTTCTCTTCCTATCTTCCCCTCCTCCCCTTCTCCTGGAAAAAAAAGAACCCGGCTCCGGCCCGACGGCCACCGCGGGGGAGAGCAAGGCGCCCGTGCCGGCCCCCGGGACCCCGCTCGCGGGTGACGACGCGTCGCTCAAGGCCATCTGGGACGCGAGCACGGACAAGGCTCCGGTGGACCCGGCCGCGTTCTTCCCCGACCAGACCATCGACTTCGGCGGCGCCACCTGGACGCGGCGCAGCGCGACGACGGTCACCCCGTGCTGGCACGCCATCACCGGCGGGCTCGCGGACGTGATCGAGAACCAGGGCTGCCGGCAGGTGCTGCGGGCCACCTACGTGCTGAACGACAGCGCCGTGGTGGTCGGCGTGGCGGTCTTCGACAAGCGGCTCCAGGCGGAGACGGCGACGAACAACGTCAACGGGCAGATCAAGGGCCTCCAGGTGGAGGGCATGAAGGACTTCTGCCAGGAGGTGGGCTGCGCGAACACGCACGGCTCGCTCGGCCGGTTCGCCTACTTCACGGCCGCGGGTTCGGCGAAGGAGGGCGGCGTCGTCGCGGACAAGGTCGCCACCGACGCCGGGCCGGGCTTCGCCGCCCGGGTGCGCGCGACGCTGGAGAAGCGGGCCCTCTCGCAGGCCGGCTGACCGGTGTGACCCGGAGTCAGCTCCGCCCGGTGGTCCGGATACTGTCTCCCCGTCAAGGATGATCAGGATCGTTCAGGGGGAGTCCGTGAGATCTCTGCGGGGCCGGCACGGCGGTGCTGTGACGCTGGCCGCCGTGACGCTGGCCGCCTCGGTCGTGTGCGCGACGGTGATAGCGGTCAGCGGTGCGGAGGACGGGACGGGGCCCGCCGCGGCCCCGACCCCGTCCGGGCCCGACCCGACCTCGTCCCCGACGCCGCGTCCGGTCCCGGCCGACCTGGGCAAGGACCTGCTCAAGCGCGACCCGGCCGCTTCGCCCAACGCCCGGGCGGTCTTCCAGATGCTGGCCGACCTGGAGCAGGCCGCCCGCTCGGGCAAGCCGCGCGGCACGGTCATCGGGCAGCACGTGGAGCTGCAGAACGAGCTCTACAACACCTCCTACGGCGACTTCGCCGGCTCCAAGCCGGCCGGCTACTACTACAAGAAGGCGGCCGACATCACCGGCAAGCTGCCGGGGTTCGTCGAGACGGACCTGGGGCCGGGGTACGGGCAGTCGACCTGGGGGGTCGGCAACGAGCGGAGCTACTCGGCCGGGCGCTGGCCGTCCTGCGAGGCCAAGTGGCAGTACACCGACGACGCGGTGGACCTGCTGAAGGCGGTCTGGTCGGGCTACCCCCGTGCGGCGGACGGCAGTTACGGGGACCGGTTGAGGGCGGCGCGCAGCGCAACTGCGACGGCAGCACCACGGCCCTGCCGGACAACGGCGGCGCCCCGGCCGGGATGGTCGGCATGTCCTTACCACGAGCCGTACCCCGGTGCCCCGGTGAAGTCCTTCGAGAACGTGCTCTGCCGCAGCTCCCCCCCGGACGACCGACCCGAAGTGGTTCGGCCGGGTCGGTCGACCAGGCGGGCGGCACCCGCGAGAACAAGCCCTGATGGAGGACCTGCGCTTCCTCGCGGACCACCTGGAGTACCTGGCCGCGCACGACGTCCCTGTGCTCTTCCGGCCGTACCACGAGATGAACAACCAGGACTGCCAGCGCAGTTTCTGGTGGTCCGGCAGACCGGCGCCGACTTCAAGAAGCTCTGGACGATCACCTACCGGTACCTGGTGGAGACCCGGGGGCTGCACAACCTGATCTTCGTCTGGACCCCGGTCTCCTGGGACGGTGCCCCGGGCGTCGAGCCCTGGGACTACTACCCGGGCGAGGGGTACGTCGACGTGGTCGGGGTGGACGACTACAGCGGCAGCCCGACCGACCCGATCGGCACCGGCGAGCTGTGGACCAAGCGCTACTACGGACGGCCTCTCGGCGTACCGCAAGCCCCCGGGTGCTGGCCGAGTCGTTCGCCGTTCCGGTGAACTCCCGTCAGCAGGACACGCTCGCGCAGACCCCGTGGACGATGTGGACGGTGTGGGGGCAGTCGCTCACCGAACGGAACGTCAGCCCCGGGCCGGTGGTGAACCGACTGTCCGACGTCAAGGACACCTACAACAGCCCGTTGGCGATCACCGGCGGGTCGGGGCGTTTTCGGGGCGAACCAGGACTGGTCGGCGCTGCACTTGGACTGAGTTTCATAACGATCGCCCGGGCGACCGAACCCGGTGTCAACGGCGTCGGAACGGTGTGGGCAGGCTAGCCGCATTTGACCGGCCATCACCAGGGGGGCAACCGGTGTCCTACGCGACCGAGCTCGGATACGCCGGGCGGCACGTCCGGCCGGCCGCCGTGGTGGCGGGCGGCTGGGGCGCGCGATCCTGCTGATCTGGGCGGCGTACAACCTGCTTCGGGCAGGTGGGCTTCGTCCACCTTCGTCCAGGGGATCTTCTACTACGGCGTCAGTGACGGCTCCTCGCAGGCCGAGACCAACAACCTCCAAACTACGCGGTGGTCTACCTGGTTTCGGCCTGGCTGATCCTCGGCGGGCGGTACTGGGCCCGGGGCGTGGTGATGGGCGTCGCCCTGGTGGAGGGGTACAACCGCCTGCGCAGCCTGACCGGCGCGCTGCTCGACGCCCCGCAGACGCGAGTGGTTCACGGGACCGTCGAGGGCTGGCTCAAGCTGTCCGACCTTCGCGGTGGGCCTCCTGGTCCACGGCCGGTCTGGTGGTCGTGCTGGGCCGCTCGTTCCTCCTCGCCGACCAGCGCGGCGGGTCGAGGAACCGATGGCC
>NZ_BAAAYB010000100.1:0-24688 GCF_039535905.1 Kitasatospora albolonga
TGTCGAGGAACTGGCCGTAGCGGAAGTAGAGCGCGTGACTGTCCCGGTACCGCAGGTCCGAGAGCACGTAGGCGCCCTCGACGCCCTTCAGCAGCCGGGCCAGACCGTCCAGGCAGGACCGGAACGCGGCCTCGTCGCGCGGGTAGACGGTGACCAGCTTCCCGCTGCTGCCGCGGGCCATCGCCTTGGAGTTGAGCATCTCGTGGACGTTGAGGTCCAGCGCGATCTTGAAGTCCACCTCATGCTCCGTCAGGTACCCGATCACGGCGGCGGCGGTCTCCCGGACCTGGTGCAGGCCGGCCGACACGTGGATCTTCCAGCCCTGCGCCGGGAGGTCCCGGTCGTGGCGGTGGCTCCACCAGAGGCCGCTGCGGACGAACCGGGCCCGCACCCGCTCGTCGAGCCCGGCCAGGAAGTGGTCGTCCCTCGGCCGGTAGTGGACGTCGAGCGGGTCGAAGAACAGCGTGTCGTTCCAGGCGAACAGGAACCGGTCGACCCAGCGTTCGTCGCGCATGTCAGCCTCTCTGGTCGTGCGGGGGTGCCGCCGACAGCGGCCGGTACGTGGGCGGGGGCCCGTGCGGGGGCGCGTCGCGCCCCCGCACGGAGGTCACCGGGTCAGCCGCAGCAGATGCTGCTGCTGCTCGTGATGGAGAGCACGGGCGCCTTGGCGGCGGTGGTGCGCGGCTGCAGGTTCTGGAGCTTCAGGACGCTCATCCTGGTCACTTCCTTCGTGGTCGGGTACGCGGAACGCGCACCGGCTGGTGGTGGTGTGCCGTCCCCCTCGGGGCCGGCACCACGAAGGCTGCCGTTCCGGGCGTCCCGGACTCCATGGGCCCGCCGTCCCGTTCTCCTGGGCGCACGCGGCCCGGGCGCTCGTTGACCCGGCGTCAATCCGACGACAAGCCGCCGCACCTACCCTCGGCGGATGCCAAGCGGAAGAGCACGTACCAGGACCGGCGCCGGGGTGGTCCTCCTGCTGTCCTGGGGATCCGGTCTGTGGTCCGTCGTCCTGATGGCGACGGCCGAGGTGCCCTGGACCTCGGACCGGTGGTACTGCGTGGTCGACACCACCGACGCACTGGTCTACGGACTGGTCGCCGCCGTTGTCCTCAACCGCCGTGCGAACGCGGCGGGTTGGCTGGTCGCGCTGACCGCCGTCGGCGGCGGCACCGCTGCGGTCACCGCCGGGCTGGCGGTCCGGCTCGGCGTGCACGAGCCGCTGCCGGGCTGGGCCGTGCTGCAGGCCACCGCCTGGGTGCCGGGCACCCTCGCCCTGGCCACCGTGGTGCCCTACCTGGTCTCCGCCCGGCGCCCGGTGCCACCGGCCGTCCGCGCCGCGCTCGCCGCCGGGGTCGCCGTGACGGCCGCCCTGCTGGCCGTCCGGCTGGCCAACCCCGGCGCGCGGCTCGCCGAACCGGTGCTCCGGGGACTGATGGCCGCCGTGCTGGTGCTGGGCCTGACGGCCGCGGGCCACGCCGCGTACCGCCGCTACCGGGACCCGTCGGCCCGCGGTCTCGGCTGGCTGGCCATCGGCACCGCGCTCATCTCGCTGGCCTTCCTGCCGCTCGCGGTGGGCAGCGACGGCGACGGCCTGCTGCTCGGGCTCTTCACCCCGCTCACCCACCTGGCCTCGCAGGCCTTCTTCCCGGCCGCCGTGCTGGTCGCCGTGCTGCGCCAACGGCTCTGGGGCATCGACCTGGCGGTCAGCCGCACCCTGGTCTGGTCCCTGCTCACCGGGCTGCTGGTGACCGGGTACGTCGCGCTGGCGGCCCTGCTCGGCGTGCTGCTGCCGACCGCCGGACCGGTCGGCCCGGCGCTCGCCACCGCGGTCACCGCCGCCGGGTTCCAGCCCGCCCGGACCTGGTTGCAGCGGCGGGTGGACCGGCTGGTGCACGGGGAGGAGGCGGCCCCCGTGCTGAGCCGGGTCGGGCGCCACCTGGGCAGCGCGGCCACGCCCGAGGAGACGCTGGCCGGCATCGCCCGCAGCGTGGCGGCCGCGTTCAACCTGGGTTCGGCGGGCATCCTCGACCCCGAGGGGCGGCCGCTGGCCACCGAGGGCGGCCCGGCCGACCCCCGGGACGACCGCCTGGCGGTGCCGCTGACCGTGCGTCAGCGGACGGCGGGCACCCTGCTGGTGACCTCCCGGCCCGGCGAACGCTTCGACCGCCGCACCCGGGCCGCCCTGGACGAGGTGGCCCCGGTCGTCGCGACCGCGGTCCACCTGGCGGCCGTCACCCGGGCGCTGCGCGAGTCGCGCGGTCGGCTGGCCGCCGCCCGGGACGACGAACGGCGGGTCCTGCGCCGGGAGTTGCACGACCAGCTGGGCCCGGCCCTGGCCGGCATCGGCCTCGGGGTGGCCGCCGCCCGCAACCTGCTGCCGGAGGGCGCGGAGCGGGCCGACGCCCTGCTGGGCGCGCTGCGGCTGGAGGTGGACGCGCGGGTCGAGGAGGTCCGCCAGCTGGCCCGCGGCCTGGTGCCGCCGGTGCTGACCGAACTCGGCCTGGTCCCGGCGCTGCGCGAGCTGGTGATGCGCTACGAGGCGGACGGCCTGGCGGTGTCGGTGCGCGAGCAGGACGTCCCCGAGGTCCGGCCCGCGGTGGCCGGGGCGGTGTACGCGATCGTCGCGGAGGCCGTGCTCAACGTCGCCCGGCACGCGGCCGCGCGCAGCTGCGTGGTCTCGCTGCGCGGCGGCGTGGTCGAGCCGCGCGGCGGCGGGCTGCTGACCGTCTCGGTCGAGGACGACGGCCTCGGCATCGCGGCCGGCGCCCGGCCGGGCGTCGGCACCCAGTCGCTGCGCGAACGCGCCGAGGAGATCGGCGGCACCGTGGAGTGGCACCCGGGCGGGGCCGGGACCGGCACCCGCCTCGTCCTGTCCGTCCCCGTCGAGGAGGCCGCCCGGCATGCTGACTGACGACTGGTCACCGACCCCCGGCACCACTGTCCGTCCTGGTGGTCGACGACCACCCGGTCTTCCGGATGGGGATGACGGCGCTGCTCGACTCGCTCCCCGGGCTGACCGTGGTGGGCACCGCCGACACGCTGGAGCGCGCCGTCGCGGCGGCCGAGGCGCACCGGCCCGACGTCGTGGTGATGGACCTCGACCTGGGCACCGCCACCGGCTCCGGGATCCACGCCACCCGCGAGATCCTGCGGTCCCGGCCCGACACCGCCGTCCTGGTGGTCACCATGCTCGACGACGACGACTCGGTGTTCGCCGCCATGCGGGCCGGCGCCCGCGGCTACCTGCTCAAGGGCGCCGCCCCGGAGGAGATCGAGCGCGCCGTCCGGACGGTCGCGGGCGCCGGCGTGGTGCTCGGCCCGGCGGTGGCGACCCGGGCCCTGGCGTACCTGACGGGCGGTCACACCACGGGGCCCCGGCGCCGCGCTGCCCGGCCTGACGGCCCGGGAGCGGGAGGTACTGGACCTGGTGGCCCGCGGTCTGGACAACGCGACCATCTCCCGACGCCTGGTGGTCAGCCCGAAGACGGTCCGCAACCACCTCGCGAACATCCTGGTCAAGCTCCAGGCCGCCAGCCGCGCCGAGGCGATCGTCCGCGCCCGGGAGGCGGGGCTGGGCGGCCCGTGAGGGGGTTGACGGCCCGGGAGGCCGGCTACCGCTCCGGGTTCATGGCAGGTCGTTCGGTTCGTCCGGGTCGCTCGTGCGGCCCTCGGCGTCCCCGGCGGTCCAGGGCCTCCGCCGTCGCGGGGTACTTGGCGCGGAGCCGGTCCCGGAGCGACCCGGCGGGCTCGTCGGCCGCGGATCCCGCGTCGGGCACCACCTCCGGGCCGGGGACCACCGCTCCGGGTTCGCGCAGCCGCGTCAGCTCCGCCTCCAGCTCGGCGACCCGGGCCTCGAGTCGCCGCACCTCCCGGGCGGCGTCCTTCTGCCCCTCCAGGTTGCGCCTCGCGACCTGGCTGAGGGTGTCCACCCGGTCCGCGAAGGCGTCGCGTTCGGCCGCGATCGACTGCACCACCTGCCCGGCGACGACCGCGGCGATCCAGTCGGCCCCACTGGTTGATGAGCTCGGTGCCCGGCCTGCCGGTCAGGTGGGCGTCCTGCAGGCCGTCGAGCATGGCCGGGCGGATGACCTCGGCGATGCGCTGCTGCGGGCCGGGCTGCTCGGTCACAGCTGCTCCTCGATCACGGTTCGGACGGCTCTGCCGACCGCTCCGGTACGGATGCCGTCGGTGAACCGATCTTCCCACGCCCCGGCCGTCCGATCGACGCGGGCGAGGCCGGCGGCCCACGTCCCGCGCCGAACGGATCCGCGCATCAGTGCACCCGGCGCGCGTGCAGGGTGTGGTGACGGGCGATCAGGTCGCGGTACCAGGCGTAGGAGGCGCGGGGGGTGCGCTTTCTGGGAGTCGAAGTCGACGTGCACCAGGCCGAAGCGCTGGTGGTAGCCCTCGGCCCATTCGAAGTTGTCGAGCAGGGACCAGGTGAAGTAGCCGCGGACGTCGACGCCTTCGGCGGCGGCGGCCGCGAGGGCGTCGAGGTGGGTGGAGAGGTACGAGATGCGGTCCTGGTCGTCGAGGTCCTCGGGGTAGGAGCAGCCGTTCTCGGTGATGGTGACCGGGGGCAGGGCGGCGCCGTAGCGCCCGCGCAGGCCGACCAGGAGTTCGCGCAGGCCGTCGGGGACCACCGGCCAGCCGAAGGCGGTGCGCGGGACGCCCTCGATCGGGGCGTCGGCGAACGGGAGGCCGGGGTCGGCGGGAGCGGTGATCAGGGTCGGGTTGTAGTAGTTGACGCCCAGTCCGTCCAGCGGGGCGGCGATCAGTTCGAGGTCGCCGTCGCGGACCGCTCCGCCGAGGTCGGCGGACACGCCGAAGGCCGAGAGGTCGGGGTAACTCCCCAGCAGGACAGGGTCGTTGAAGAGCCGGTTGTGCAGGGTGTCATAGGCCTCGGCGGCCGCCAGGTCCTCCGCCGAGCCGGAGGCGGGACGGACGGGGGTGAGGTTGTTGGTGATCAGCACCGCCCCGCCCCGGGCCCGGAGTTCGGCGGCGGCCAGCCCGTGGCCGAGGAGCTGGTGGTGGGCCACCGGCAGGGCGTCCAGCAGGAGGGCCCGCCCCGGGGCGTGGTTGCCGAGGGCGTAGCCGTAGACCATGTGCACGAAGGGTTCGTTGAGGGTGATCCAGCTGCGCACCCGGTCGCCGAGACGGTCGGCGACCACGGCGGCGTACTCGGCGAAGCGGTACGCGGTGTCCCGCTCCAGCCAGCCGCCGCCGTCCTCCAGGGCCTGCGGCAGGTCCCAGTGGAAGAGGGTGGGCAGCGGCTCGATCCCGGCGTCCAGCAGCGCGTCGACCAGCCGGTCGTAGAACGCCAGCCCGGCGCCGTTCACCGCCCCCTGGCCGGTGGGCTGGACGCGCGGCCAGGCGATGGAGAAGCGGTACGCGTCCACCCCGAGCCCGCGCATCAGCGCGACGTCCTCGTGCCAGCGGTGGTAGTGGTCGCAGGCGGTGTCGCCGGTGTGGCCGTCCCGGACGGTGCCCTCGCGCGCGGTGAAGGTGTCCCAGATCGACGGCCCCCGGCCGTCCTCCCGGGCGGCGCCCTCGATCTGGTAGGCGGCGGTGGCCACGCCCCAGCGGAAACCGGGGGGCAGGTCGTGACGGTCCGTCATGGGATTCCTTCCGCAGGACGAGCATGGTTCCGAAAACGCGAGGGGTGCTCATGTTAGGGAGATCCACCAGCCGAGGGCCAGAGCCGGGCACGGCCGATCCACCGGTGCCGCCGGGTCGGCCCGCCTACGGCCACGATGACCCCGACGGCTCAGACGGCCCCGACGGCGCCGGCCCGGGCGCGAGCAGCGCGTCGAGGTGCGCGGCGGAGCCCTCCCAGGCCCACGCCCGCTCGGCCCAGGCCCGGCCCTCGCGGCCCATCGCGGCGCCCTCCGGCGTGCGCAGCAACCGGATGACCGCCAGGGCGACGGCAGCCACGTCCCGGCCGTCGATGACCAGACCGGTGAAGCCGTCGAGCACCGCGTCCGGGGCCCCGCCGGAGTCCCCCGCGACCACCGGCAGGCCGCTGGCGGCGGCCTCCAGGTAGACGATGCCCAGCCCCTCCGCCTCCAGCCCGGCCCGGCGGGTGCGGCAGGGCAGCGCGAAGACGTCGGCCGCCGCGTAGTAGGCGGGGGTCTCCGCGTGGCCGCGTCCGCCGGCGAAGACCACCGAGCCCTCGGGCAGCCCGGCGGCCAGCCCGCGCAGCCGCCGCTCGTCCGGCCCCTGACCGACGATCAGCAGGACGGCCTCCGGCACCGCACGGCGGATCAGCGGCAGCGCGCGGATCAGCACGTCCTGCCCCTTCCGGGGCACCAGCCGGGCCACGCACAGCACCACCGGGCGGCCGTGCAGCCGGTGCCGGTCGCGGACCGCCCGGCCCAGGTCCGCCGTCGCCCCCGGGCGGAACACCTCCGCGTCCACGCCGGGCACCAGTCGGCTGAGCCGGGCGCGCGGGCCCAGCGCCGGGCCGATCCGGGCCCGGGTGTACTCGCCGAGGTGGGTGACCACGTCGGCGCTCTCCCCCACCCGGCGCAGCAGCCTGCGCGCGCCGGGCACCCGGGCCCACCAGATCTCGTGGCCGTGGGTGGTGGCCACGATCCGTTCGACGCCCGCCTCGCGCAGCGCGGGGGCCATCGCGGCGAGCGGGGCCGCCGCGCCGAACCACACCCGGTCGCAGCCGTGTTCGCGAACCAGTCGGACGGCGCGGTCGGTGACCCGGCGGGTGGGGAGCAGGGTACGGGCGCGGTCGCGGACCACCGGGAACGGCAGGGTGGCGTCGAAGTCGGCGGCGCCCGGCTCGGCGGAGGTGTAGACGACCACGTCGTGACCCGGGAGCCGGGTGGCCATGGCGTGCACGAAGGTCTCGATGCCGCCCTGGCGGGGCGGGAAGTCGTTGGTGATGACGAGGGTGGTGCCCACAGTGGTGACCTCTCGGGGTTTCTGCGGTGGCTGACGGGGACTCAGGAGGCGAGCGGGCGGGCCCGCAGAGCCGGGCCGGCCGAAGCGACGGGCGCGGCCGAGGCGACGGGCGCGGCGGTGGGCGCGGAGCTGTCCGCCGGAGCGGCGAGCCGGGCCCAGAGCGCGAGCAGCAGCGGCAGCGCGAGGTAGCCGAACCGGCCGGCCGGCGCGAGCAGGAAGGCGACGGTCAGTCCGAGCGCGAGCCGGTCCGCGGCGGCGAGCAGCGTCCGGGGCGGGCGCACCAGGAGCGAGGCCGCGACCACGGCCGCTCCGGCGCACAGCAGCAGGGTGGCGGTGTACTGGCCGACCGGCCCGAGCTCGGCCAGCAGCCGTCCGGGCAAGGGGCTGGCGGCCGGGGTCGGGACGGCGCCCCGGCCGGTGGGGAAGAGCAGCACCTGCTCGACCAGCCGGCCGGGCACGGCCACCAGGGCGGGCAGCACCAGCACCGAGGTCCCGGCCGCCCACGCCGCCAGGCACCGCGCGGCGGGACGCCGCCCTCCGCCGGACGCCCGACCCGAAGACCGATCCGCCGACCGATCCGCCGCCTGACCGACCGTCAGCAGGGCGGCCGCCACCGCGACGGCGGGCAGCGCGGTCCACTTGAGCGAGCAGGCGGCGGCCAGCACCAGCCCGGTGGCGACCGGCCGCCGCCGGGCCGCGAGGGCGAGCGCGAGGACGAGCAGCCCGGTGAGCGGCAGGTCCACGCCGCTCACGCAGAGCGGGAGCGCCACCGGCGGGGAGGCCACCAGGTGCCCGACCACCCGCCCGGCTTCGGCCCCCGCCCCCGCCGGCCGGCCGCCGCGCCGCACCAGGGCCGACGCGCAGACGAGGCAGAACACCAACGCGGCGGCGCACCACAGCCGGGGGTCCCCGAGCACCGGGAGCACGCCCGGACCGTCGCCGAGCAGCCGGGCGGGCAGTCCGAACAGCGCCATGCCGGGCAGGTAGGGGTTGTAGTCGTCCACCCCCTGCGGTTCGGCCAGGTACGGGGTCCCGGTGCGCAGCAGGACCTCGGCGGAGCGTGCGACCACCCCGACCTCGCTCTGTGCCTGACCGTTCGTCAGCAGCACCACGAGCGGCAGCAGGACACTCCCCGCCAGGGCCGCCGGCAGCGCCGCGGCCCGGCCGCGCGACCGTCCCGCGAGGGCGGCGGCCGCCAGGTAGCCGACGGCGGCGCAGCCGCCCCAGACCCGGTGCGGCGTCAGCCCGGACAGCGCGGCGAGCGCCACCGCGTAGCCGGCGGCGGCAAGCCACCAGGCAGTCCCAACTCCTCGGTCCGGCAAGGTGATCGATGGTGTGAACAGTCGTTTCGGCACGGCTCCATTCCAGCCGCGCGCCCCCTCCCCGTCAGGGGGTCTGGGTCGAGGGCCGGAGGTCGGGTTTTCCCTACCGACAGCGGCCGTCGGCTCGGGTTAGGGTGCTTGATGATCAAGAAATCCCGACAGAAAGGGCCCGGATGTCCCTCCCGCACCAGGCCGACCCGGCGCCGCCCGCGAGCGCCGTCCGCCGGGCGCTCGGACGGCGGCCGGCGGAGTTCCTGTTCTCCGCCTGGCCGCCGCGCTGCTGGCTGCACCTGCTGGGCGGCACGCTGTTCGGCCTCGGGCTGCTGGTGGCCCTGGCGGTCCTGCTGGCCGTCGGGGTCCTGCTCTCGGTGGCGGGGGTCGGCCTGCTGGTGCTGGCCGGCGTCCCGCTGCTCGCCGTCGGGGTCGCCCGGGTGGAGCGGCGCCGCCTGCGACTGGTGCAGCCCGACCCGCTCGCCGATCCGCACGGGCCCGCGCCCACGGGCCGCGGCCTGCTGCGGCACCGGCTGACGGAGCGGGCCACCTGGCGCGAGTGCGGTTACGCGGCGCTGCTGGCGGTGGTCTTCCCCGGTGCCGGGCTGGGGGTCCTGGCGCTGCTGGCCTTCTGCTGCGCCTTGGTGGCCTCCCCAGTGGTGGTGTGGGCGCTGGCCCCGGAGACGGTGATGCTGATCCCGGGCCGGGCCGTGCCGGGGCCGTTCTCCGCGCTGCCGTTCAGCCTGGCCGGTCTGGCCGGGGTGGCACTGTCGGCGTACGCCGCGGCCTGGCTGACGGCGGGCCAGGTGTGGGTGGCCACCGCCCTGTTGGCCGCCGCGCCCGACGACCGGGACCGCCACCGGGTGGTCGAGCTGACCCGTTCGCGGGCCCGGCTGGCCGACGCCTTCGAGGCCGAGCGGCGGCGGATCGAACGGGACCTGCACGACGGCGCCCAGCAGCAGCTGGTGGCGCTCACCATGACGCTGGGCCTCGCCGAGCTGGAGCTCGGCGCCGCCGCCCCCGAGGCGGCCGCACTGGTCGCCCGGGGCCGCGCCGAGGCCCGCCGGGCACTGGAGCAGCTGCGCGAGCTGGTGCGCGGCATCCACCCGCGGGTGCTGACCGACCACGGGCTGGCCGCCGCAGTGGCCGAGGTGGCCGAGCGCTCGCCGGTCCCGGTCCGGGTGGAGATCGAACTGCCAAGCAGGCTACCGCCGTTGGTGGAGGCCACGGCGTACTTCACCGTGACGGAGGCCCTGGCCAACGCGGCCAAGCACAGCGGCGCGGCCGAGGTCGGCGTCACCGGCACCCTGGCGGACGACCGGCTCGTCCTGCTGATCACCGACGACGGACGGGGCGGCGCCGATCCCGAGGCCGGCACCGGCCTGTCCGGCCTGGCGGACCGTCTGGCGGTGCTGCGCGGCCGGCTGCTGGTCTCCAGCCCGGCCGGTGGCCCGACCCTCGTCCGGGTGGAGGTACCGTGCTCCGGATAGTGCTGGCCGAGGACGCCGTCCTGCTCCGGGCCGGGCTGAGCGAGATCCTCGACCGCAGCGGCCACCGGGTGGTGGCCGCCGTCGGCGACGCCCGGGCGCTGGCCGCGGCCGTGGAGGAGCACCGCCCCGACCTCGTCCTCACCGATGTCCGGATGCCGCCGGACTTCCGGGACGAGGGCCTCCGGGCAGCGCTCGAACTACGCGCCCGTCGACCGGAGTTGCCCGTCCTGGTGCTCTCCCAGTACGTGGCGACCGCCTACGCCGCCCAGCTGCTCGGCGGCGCACCGGGCGGCGGGGGCGGGCTCGGGTACGTGCTCAAGGACCGGGTCGGCGAGGTGGCCGAGTTCCTGGACACGCTGCGCCGGGTCGCCGACGGGCAGACCGTCATCGACCCCGAGGTGGTGCGGGTGCTGCTGGCCCACCGGACGGCGGCCCGCCCGCTCGGCCGGCTCACCCCGCGCGAGCGCGAGGTGCTGGCCCTGATGGCGGAGGGCTGGAACAACCAGTCGATCGCGGCCAGGCTGTGCGTCACCGAGGCCTCGGTGGTCAAGCACTCCGGCAACATCTTCATGAAGCTGGACCTGGACCCGGAGGAGGGCAACCGCCGGGTGCTCGCCGTCCTGGCCCACCTGCGCGGCACCCAGGCCTGATGACGGGCCGTCAGCCCGGCGGACAACATGAGCGCGACTCGCGTTGGAGATTGGCGCACCGCGTTCCGGATGCGGCAGAGTGGGCCCATGAAGCAGGAGACGGACGGCCCCGGCCCGAGCACCAGCCTGCCGGGCGCCCCCGTCCCGCCCCGGCGGCGGCCGGTGCAGCAGCGCAGCCAGGAGCGGTACGAGCGCCTGCTCGACGCCTGCGCCGAGCTGCTGGACGAAGTCGGCCCGGGTGCGCTGACCACCAAGGAGACCGCGCTGCGGGCCGGCGTGCCGATCGGCACGCTCTACCAGTTCTTCTCCGGCAAGGAGAGCCTGCTCTCCGCGCTGGCCTCCCGGAACCTCGACCTCTACCTGGACCGCCTCGGCGGGCGCCTGCGGGCCGAGGCCCCGCCCGGCGTGCCCGGCTTCGTCCACCTGGCGGTGGCCGAGTTCGTCGCGATGAAGCGCGCCGTGCCCGGCTTCGGCCAGCTGGACTTCGGCCTGGTCGAGGTGCTGACCGCCGGGGCGGAGGGCGCCGCTGCCGAGGAGGAGGGCGGGGTGGACGACCAGCACCTGCTGGACACCGAGCTCGACAACAACGCCGCCGTCGCCCAGCGCCTCCAGGCCCTCGGCGGCGGCCTGTTCGCCGGCCCCGGGCACCCGCTGGCACTGCGGGTCGCGCTGGAGTGCGCGGACGCGGTGCTCAAGCTGGCCTTCCGGACCGACCCGCACGGCGACCCGGCGCTGATCTCCGAGTGCGAGCGCCTGCTCCGCTGCTACCTCACCGACCACCAGGCGTCCTGACCGGCCGTTGCGGCCTCCCCGCGCCCGCCGCACAGTGGAGACGGGACCCGCCAGCACAGTGGAAGGAGCCGGACCATGCACGCGACCGCAGGCGACCACCTGGTGATGCACGGCAGGGCGGTCGGGATGAAGGACCGGGAGGGTGAGATCCTCGAGGTGCGCGGCACCCAGGGCGAACCGCCGTACCTGGTGCACTTCGAGGACGGACACGAGGCCCTGGTCTACCCGGGCTCCGACTGCACCGTGATCGAGCGTCAGCAGGCCGCCCACTGAACGGACACCGCCCCCGCCCCCCGGCCACCGGAGCACCATGACGGACACCCCGCCCGCCGACCTCCCCGCCCCGCTCGACTCGCTCGCCCCACTGCTGGACAGCTACGGCTACCCGGCGGTGGGGCTGCTGGTCTTCCTGGACAACTGCGGTGTCCCGGTGCCCGGCCAGACCGTGCTGGTGCTGGCGGCGGTGTACGCGGGGGCCGGTCGCCTGAGCATCGCGGGAGTGGTCACCGTCGCCGTGCTGGCGGCCGTCGCGGGCGACAGCCTCGGCTACCTGATCGGCCGCACCGGCGGGCACCGGCTGATCGAGCGCTGGGGCCGGTACGTGCTGCTCACCCCGGAGCGGATGGAGCGCGGGGAGCACTTCTTCACCCGGCACGGCGGCAAGGTGGTCACCGTCGCCCGCTTCGTGGACGTGCTGCGCCAGACCAACGGCATCGTGGCCGGCACCACCGGGATGTCCTGGCGGCGCTTCATGCCCGCCAACGTGCTGGGCGCCCTGCTCTGGGTGGGCGTCTGGGCCTCGGCCGGCTACCTGGCCGGGGACAACATCGGACCGATCTACCGCCAGCTGGCCCGCTACCAGCTGGTCCTGCTCGTCGCGGCCGGCGTGGCCGCCGCCGGGCTGGTGGGGTACCGGCTCCGGCGGCGGCACCTGGCGCGCCGTCAGGACACGCGGAAGTCCGCCGGACGGTAGGTCAGCGGGCCGAGCGGATCGAGTAGTTGAAGTCGGCGTGGCCGTAGTGGTTCATCAGCCGCAGCCAGAACGGCATCAGCATCTCCAGCCCGCGCGAGGCCGTGATGTCGCCGAGGTCCAGCACCGCGCCCTTGGGCCAGCCGAAGGAGTGCAGCAGCTCGGTCACGTCGGCCTTGGCGGCCTCGTCGTTGCCCGCGATGAAGAGCTGGTGGTCGCCCGGCACCCGGCTCGGGTCCACCATCACGTCGCAGTTGAGCGTGTTGAGCGCCTTGACCACCCGGGCCTGCGGGAAGTCCCGCTGGATCTGCTCGCCGATGCTGTCCACGTTCACCGGCTCCAGGCTGACCTCGCCGAGCGGCGAGAAGACCAGCGGGTTGGAGACGTCGACCAGCACCTTGCCGGTCAGGTTCTCGTCGCCGGCCGTCGCCAGCGCCTTGACCGCCACCACACCGGAGACCGCGACGACCAGCAGCTCGCCGAAGGCGGCCGCCTCGGCGAAGGTGCCGTGGCTGCCCTTCTCGCCCGCCTGCTGGGCCCAGGCGACGGCGGTCGGGTTCTGCTCGGTGCGCGAGCCGAGCATCACCTCGTGCCCGAGCTCCACCAGCTTCCCGCCCAGCGCACGACCGACCATGCCCGTACCGATGATCCCGACCCGCATCACACGACTCCCGTCCCTCAACCGGCTGTGGGCCCACACCCTACCGAGCGCACATCGGCACAGCGTGGCCGCCGGGCGAGCGGAGAGTGACGGACCGGTGTGCCTCCGGCCCGGCGGGGAGCGGCATTCGCACCCCCACCGGGCCGGGAAGTCCACCGCGGAACGACACGCGCTCCGTTAAGTCGGTCCCGTACGACCAGGACTACTCGACGGTGACGCTCTTCGCCAGGTTGCGCGGCTTGTCCACGTCCCGGCCGAGTGCCACGGCCGCGTAGTACGCCAGCAGCTGGAGCGGGATGTTCAGCAGCAGCGGGTCGAGCTCGGGCTCGGACCGCGGCACGATCACCGTGTGGTCCGCCAGCTTGGCGTCCACCTCGCGGTGGGCCACCGCCAGCACCCGGCCGGAGCGGGCCTTGATCTCGCCGAGGGTGGTGAGGTTCTTGTCCAGCAGCTCGTCGTCCGGCACCAGGGCGACGGTCGGCAGCTCCGGGTTGATCAGCGCGAGCGGTCCGTGCTTCAACTCGCTGGCGGGGTACGCCTCGGCGTGCACGTAGCTGATCTCCTTCAGCTTCTGCGCACCCTCCCGCGCCACGGGGAAGCCCCGCACCCGGCCGATGAACATCATGCCCTCGTGCTTGGCGTACTCCTCGGCCAGCGCGGCGATCTTCTCCTCCTCGGCGAGGATCTCCCGGATCTGGTCGGGCAGCGCCTTGAGGCCCGCCACGATCCGGCGGCCGTCGGCCGGCGAGAGGTCGTGGATGCGGCCGAAGTGCAGGGCCAGCAGGGCGAAGGCGATCACCGTGGAGGTGAAGGCCTTGGTGGAGGCGACCGAGATCTCCGGGCCGGCGTGCAGGTAGATGCCGCCGTCGACCTCTCGGGCGATGGCGCTGCCCACCGTGTTGACGACGCCGAGCACCCGGCCGCCCTTGCGCTTGATCTCCTGGACGGCGGCCAGGGTGTCGTAGGTCTCGCCGGACTGGCTGACCGCGACGTAGAGGGTGTCGGCCTCGATCACCGGGTTGCGGTAGCGGAACTCGGAGGCGGGCTCGCTGTGGGCGGGGATGCGGGCCAGCTCCTCGATCAGCTGGGCGCCCATCTCGCCGGCGTAGTAGGCCGAGCCGCAGCCGAGGATCTTCACCCGGCGGATCTCGCGCAGCACGCGGGCGTCCAGGTTGAGGCCGCCGAGGTGGGCGGTGGCGAAGCGCTCGTCGAGGCGGCCGCCGAGGGTGCGCTCGACCGAGGCGGGCTGCTCGTGGATCTCCTTGTGGAGGTAGTGCTCGTGCCCGGCGGTGTCGTAGGAGTCGATCTCCCAGTCCACGGTGGAGGGCTGACGGGTCACCGTGCGGGCGTCCTCGGTGAAGGTGCGGAAGCCGTCGGCCTTGACCACGGCCAGCTCGCCGTCCTCCAGGTGGACCACCTGGCGGGTGTAGCGGACCAGGGCCGCCACGTCGGAGGCGACGAACATCTCCTTCTCGCCGAGGCCGAGCACGATCGGGCTGCCGTTGCGGGCGACCACGATCCGGTCGGGCTGGGTGGCGTCGAGCACGGCGATGCCGTAGGTGCCGACGACCTTCTTGAGGGCCGAACGGACGGCCTCCTCCAGGTCGATGCCCTCGCCCAGGTGGGCGGCGATCAGGTGCGAGAGGGTCTCGGTGTCGGTCTCGGAGCGGAAGACGGCGCCGTCGGCGGTCAGCTTGGCGCGCAGCTCCTCGGCGTTCTCGATGATGCCGTTGTGGACCACGGCGATCCGCTCGGCGTTGTCCAGGTGCGGGTGGGCGTTGGCGTCGCTCGGCACGCCGTGGGTGGCCCAGCGGGTGTGCCCGATGCCGGTGGTGCCCTTGAAGCGGGCCGGGACGGCGGCGGCCAGGTCGGCCACCCGGCCCTTGGTCTTGCAGACCTTCAGGCCGCCGGTCTTGCCGGTGACGGCGATGCCCGCCGAGTCGTACCCCCGGTACTCCAGGCGCTGCAGGCCCTCCAGCAGGAAGGCGGTGGCGTCCTTCGGGCCGATGTAGGCGACGATTCCGCACATGTGGTGGTAACTCCTCTGATCCCGCCGCCCCCTGAGGCGGCGTCAGCCGTAGACGATCCGGCGCAGCTGACGCACGGACAGCTCGGGCGCCGCGACCCGGCGCGCGGCGAGCTCTCCGGTCAGCCGGTCGAAGATCCTCTCGTTGGTCAGTCCTCGTGCCTGCAGCTCACCGTGACGGCGGCGGACGTACTCCTCGGTGGTCTCCGAGAAGTACGCGAGCACCTCCGCGACCACCCGTACGGCCTCGCCCGGTCCCAGTGGGGTGGTCCGGGTGAGGTGGACGAGCAGGTCTTCATGAGGGTGCGGTGAGGCGGACACGAGAGGGGAGCCTATGCGTTCTCGGTCGTCCAATCCAATAATCGTGCCCGAAATCGGGCAGGGATCCCCCTCTTCCGACGCAACGGGGCCGTATTGGTCCGTACCACGGGGTCGGCCGACCGGATGAGGAGAAGCTGTGAGAGCCTGTGGCTCCGGTGACCGGGGGGCCCGTCCCTCGTTGACCAGTCGGCCGAGCCGACACTCCCGAATGGCCGTCAGAAACGCTCCGTTTCGGTCGAGAACAGCCAGGATGGGAACCGCCACCGTCCGTAGCGACCGCCGGGGGACCGAAGCACATGCAGCCGCGACTCTTCGCGATCATCACCGCCTTCCTGCTGGGCGCGCTCGGCCTCGGCTCGGTGGCCGTGACCGAGTGGACGCCACCGGCGCCGAAGACCGCGGCCGCCGCCCCGGCCACCCAGCAGGCGGCGATCGTCCCGGCCGGCGCCTCGCCCTCCCCCTCCGGGGACCCGGCGGTGTGGACCCGCTCCACCCTGCGCAACAAGCTGATGGCGAAGATGGACGCCACCGACCCGGGCCAGGCCCTGGCGGACCTGGACGCGATCACCAAGAAGCTCCCCTACACGGTGCGCTTCTGCCACCCGATCGCCCACGAGCTCGGCCACTCCGCGGTCAAGCGCTTCAACGCCGACTTCCAGAAGGTCATCTCCTTCCCGCACGAGACCTGCGCGGCCGGCTACCTGCACGGCGCGGTGGAGGAGATGCTGAACGCCTCCGCCAACCCGGAGGAGGACCTGCTCAAGCTCTGCGCCCCGGCCAACAAGGGCCCGTGCATCCACGGCGTCGGCCACGGCACGATGTTCGTCGCCAAGCAGGACGTGGCCAAGGCCCGCGCGCTGTGCAACAAGTTCCCCACCGACAGCCGGAAGATCACCTGCTCCGAGGGCCTCTTCATGCAGCTGTTCGGCCCCGACGAGGAGGACGAGAAGGCCAAGGCCAACCTCGACCCGGCCGCCCTCGCCAAGGACCCGCTCTACCCCTGCAAGGACCAGCCCTCGCTCTTCCAGTCGGCCTGCTTCTTCTACGCGCCGACCTTCTACCTCTCCTCGCACGACTACGCCAACAACCCCGGCGTCTTCGCCGACGCGCTCAAGTGGTGCCTCAACGGGGTCGCCTCCGGCGGCGCCCAGGACTGCTCGCGCGGGGTCGGCTCGCGGACCATGAAGTACAACCTGGACCGCGAGGACTGGGCGGCCAACCAGTGCGCCACCGCCGCCGACGGCTGGCAGCGCAAGGCCTGCACCCAGGGCCTGATGAGCTACTACACCGTCAACTACACCGAGTCCGGCGCCGGCGCCCGGCTCTGCTCGAAGATCACCAACAAGGAGATCCAGGGCTACTGCCGCTCCGCCGGCGGCCTCTCCAGCACCCTGGACTGAGGCCGGCCGACACCCGGGTCCGGTCGTGGTCACCCCGGGGGGCGCGGGGAACTGCGCGCTGGGGAACGGCAGGACGTGGAACCGGCTCGCCTGCCCCGATCCAGCGCTGGGCCGCCTTCCGTTCCGCGCGGTTCCCCGCGCCCCCGGGGCGACCTGGCACCACGCGGCGCGCGCGGTGTCCACCCGCCGGACGGCGGGGACCGGGCGACCGGGCGCCGCGTACGATCGAGCGCACCGGGTACGTCGAGGAAGCCGTCCCTCCACAGCCGTCTGATGGAGCGCCAGCATGAGCACCACCCCTTCCACCTCGCACGAGGACTTCCGCAGCGCCGCCCGGGCCGTCGCCGACCTGGCCGCCGACCACCTCGCCGGGGTGGCCGACGGCCCCGTCTGGCAGCCGATGGCCGAGGCCGACCGGCGGGCCCTGCTGGAACTCCCGCTGCCCGAGGACGGCACCCCGCTGGACGGGCTGCTCAAGGTGATCGAGCGTCAGGTGCTCAGCGCCCCGATGGGCAACGGGCACCCCGCCTTCTTCGGCTGGGTCAACTCCGCGCCCGCCCCCGCCGGCGTGCTGGCCACCCTGGCCGCCGCCGCGACCAACCCCAGCTCGGCCGGCGGCGACCACGCCGACGTGCACCTGGAGCGCGCGGTGGTGCGCTGGATCGCCGAGCTGGTCGGCTTCCCCGCCGCCGTCCCCTCCGCCGCCAAGGGCACCCCGGGCGGCATCCTCACCTCCGGCACCTCGATGGCCACCATCCTCTGCCTGGCCGCCGCCCGGCACCGGGCCGCCGTCCGGGCCGGGCACGACCTGCGGGCCGACGGCCTGTCCGGCCTGCCCCCGCTGATCGCCTACGCCACCGCCGAGACGCACTCCTGCGTCCGCAAGGCCGTCGAGCTGCTGGGCCTGGGCAGCCGCCACCTGCGGACCGTCGCCGAGGACTCCGACGGCCGGCTCGACCCGGCCGCCCTGTCCGAGGCGGTGGCCGCCGACCGGGCCGCCGGGCTGCTCCCCTTCCTGGTGGTCGCCTCCGCCGGGACGGTGGGCACCGGCGCGGTGGACGCCTTCGACCCGATCGCCGACGTGGCCGAGGCCGAGGGCCTGTGGCTGCACGTGGACGGCGCGTACGGCGCCTGGGGCGTGCTGGACCCGGTGATCGCCGACCGCTACGCGGGCATGCACCGGGCCGACTCGCTCGCCCTGGACCCGCACAAGTGGCTGGGCGTGCCGGTGGACTGCGGCTGCGCGCTGGTGCGCGACGCCGACGCGCTGCGCGACTCCTTCTCCCTCGTCCCCTCCTACCTGCGGGACGCGGCGGCCGGGGACTTCGGCTGGTTCTCCGAGTACGGCATGGAGCAGACCCGCCCGTTCCGCTCGCTCAAGGTCTGGGCCACCATCGCCCACAAGGGCCGGGCCGGCCTCTCCGCCGACATCGCCCGCACCACCGAACTCGCCCGCCACCTCGGCGCGTTGGTCGAGGCCGACCCGGAGCTGGAGCTGACCGCCCCGGTCCACACCTCGATCGTCGCCTTCCG
Organism: Kitasatospora albolonga; assembly: GCF_039535905.1. Taxonomy (GTDB): domain Bacteria; phylum Actinomycetota; class Actinomycetes; order Streptomycetales; family Streptomycetaceae; genus Kitasatospora; species Kitasatospora albolonga. The sequence continues at coordinate 18,072 of NZ_BAAAYB010000100.1, forward strand.
CCACACCGGCGGCGACGCCGTCAACCACGACCTCCCCGCCGCCGTCCAGGCACGCGGCCGGGCCTTCGTCACCGGCGCCGTCCACCGCGGCCGCGAGATCCTCCGGGCCTGTCTGCTGAACCCGGCCACCACGGAGGCCGACCTGGAGCTGCTGCTGGCCGAAGTCCGCGCCGCAGCGCGCGAACTGACGGACCGTCCGTCCGCTTCCTGAAGCGGCCCAAGGACCGTTCGAATGCCCTCCGCAGAGATTAACCAACAGGTCACGGGGGATTCGTGATCGTGAAACACCGGCAGAGCACCATGTTTCCATGGACAGCACCTCTCACCTCGCCCAGCAGCCCGCCGCCCCCTCCCGGGCGCAGCGGCGCAGCGCCCGCAACCACCGCTGGCGCCACTCCACCACCGAGCTCGCCGCCGTCTTCGTCGCGGTGGCGGCCGCCGACCTGGTCGCCAACACGGTCGTGCACGGCCACGACGGACCGCTGCTGCTGGTCCTCTCGGCCCTCGCCCTGGTCGCCACGGCGGTGTTCCACGCATGGTGGGCACACCGGCATCCGCACGGACCGCCCGGCCCCGACCCCACCGCACCCCCCGGGCGGCCCCGAGGCGGCCCCGGTGACCGGCCCGCTGGACGAGCACGTGCCCACCGCGCTCTGGCGGCTGCGCGCCACCGTCTCCGACTCCCCCGGCAGCCTGGCCCGGATCTGCACCGAACTGGCCGGCCGGCAGGTCTCCATCGTCTCGATGCAGACCCACCCGCTGCCCGCGGGCGCGGTGGACGAGTTCCTGGTCCGCGCCCCGCTGCCGCTCGGCCGCACCGAGCTCGCCCGGGCCGTCGCGGCCGGCGGCGGCACCGACATCTGGACCGACCGGGCCGACGCCCACGACCTGGTGGACGAACCCACCCACGTGCTCGCCCTGGCCACCCGCACCGCGCTGGACGCGGCCGAACTCCCGGTCGCGCTGCGCAAGTTGTTCGGCCGGTGCACGATCCGGCAGTTCCCGGGCGGCGGGGCAGCTGCGGCGGCCGGGATGGACGGCCACCTGATGCGGCTGCCCGTGCCCTCCGGCGACCTGATCGAACTCAGCCGCCCGCACCTGCCGTTCACCCCCACCGAGTTCGCCCGGGCCCAGGCCCTGGTCGAGTTGGACTCCCTGCTCGGCCCCCGGGTCCCCCAGGTCAAGGCCCGCCTGCGGCTGCCCGCCGGCACCGACCTCACCGTCCGCCGGGCCGACACCTCCGACAAGGCCGAAGCCCTGGCCATGCACGCCCGCTGCTCCCCCGACACCCTCCGCAAGCGCTACCACGGCCCCGTCCGCGACGCCGACCGCTACCTCGACCACCTGCTCGACCCCCGGCACGGCCAGACCCTGGTCGCCGAAGCCCCCGACGGCCGGATCGTCGCCCTCGCCCACCTGATGTGGGACGACGAGGGCGCGGAGGTCGCCCTGCTGGTCGAGGACGCCTGCAGCGCCGCGGCACTCGGCGTCGACCTGCTCCGCCGGATGGCCGCCCTCGCCCTCGAGGCCGCGTCCCCACCGTCCTACGCCGTCACCCACGCCGCCAACACCGCATCATCTCCACCATGCGCCGCCTCTCCGCCCCCCTCGACTACCAGTGTCGAGGACGCCACCCTCGTCATCACCGCCCACCTCACCCAGGCCACCGAACCCCTCCCGCCCCTGGCCCACCCGCTGAGGCCCGCCCTGCGCGGCTTGCCGACGACAACCGCCCTCCGCGGCAGATCCGTCGGCAGCGGCGCAGGCCGGAGGCCCGGCACCACGGGAAATCGGGAGACGTCCGCACGGCCTTCCGCATACGGTCCGCATGGAGATCGGAGCAGCGGGTGGCGCGTCCGGAGTCGGTGACGTTCTCGGCCTGGCGGAGGACGAGCCGGTGCCCTGGGCACCGTCGGGCGCGCTACGTCACGGCGAACGAACTCCTGTGCGGTTGGGGAGTTTCGGCTGGCGGATCTGGCGGGGCGGTTCTACGAGGAGTGGCTCGAGGGATCGCGAACTCTCCGAGGACGGCTGGTACGCTCGAGCTGCGGCCGAGCTACCTGCGGAACCTGCAGGCGGTCGATGCGGACTTCGTCGCTACGCGGGGACCGAACGGGTCCTGGTTCTGCGGGAGTTCGCAGCACCTCTGGGAGCTGATGACCGCCGACCCCTGGCTGCTCACCGAGATCCGCCGCCTGTTCCCGGACACTGCTCCCCTCTCCTTGGATGGCTGGGAGGAGTCCCCTGGTGGGAGGAGCCGCTGCCCGAGGGCTGTGGTGGACAGGTCGGGCGCCGTTCCGCCCGCCGACTCCGGGGCGCTGCCGCCCCGCCTCCCCCCGCAGTCGGCCTGACCGGCTGACGGAACGCGCTCTTCGCGACAACCGCAACGACGCCCCTACCGCGACGACACTACCCGCCGGTAATGTTCGGGGTCCGCTCGAGAACTGGGGGACCGGCATGGGTGCCGTCTACGTTTCGATGCCGTCCCGCTGAGCACGGAGCGTGACTCGCGCCGCACTCAGCCGGCGCCGTTCGCCCGACTCGGACAACTCCTCTCCAGCACACGGGACTTGGACGCGCCGTCCGGCCTCCAGCTGGACCGTGGGTGACACCCGCCGCCCACCTGGCCGCCGTGCACCTCGCCTACTCCTCCGCCGTCACCGACGAGCCGTCGACTGGTCCGGCATCCTGCCTAGCGGCGAGGACGGCCTGCTGGCCGAGCGGATCGCCGCCGTCAACGCCAAGGCCATCGCCCTCTTCGACGGCGAACAGCGTTCCCGCATCGGCGAGTTCATCAGCGAACGGGCCGCCGCCTTCCTCTCGGGCCACCGCCGCCTGGACCCCGAGGACCCGGTCGCCACCCCCTGGTACGGCCCCGAGCGCTCGCTCACCGTCGCCGCCGCCACGGGGCTGGTGCTCAGCGAGACCCTGCTCCACGGCCTCGACATCGCCCGCGGCCACCGGCGACGCCTGGCCCATCACCCAGGAACGAGGCCTCTGGTGCTCGGTCAGGCGATCCCCACACAATGATGCCGCTCGCCCTGGACACCACCCGCTCCCGCGGCGTCCGGCGCTCCTTCGACCTCGCCTTCGACGGCGGACTCCGCCTCTCCGTGGTGGTGGACGACGGCACCATGACCGTCACCCGCGACGACACCCCCACCCGCCCCCACGACTGCCGGATCACCGCCGACCCGGTCACCTTCCTGCTGGTCTCCTTCAAGCGCGCCCCGATGTGGAAGGCCATCGCCCTCGGCAGGATGCGCGCCGGCGGTCGCAAGCCCTGGCTGGCCACCAGCCTCAGCAAGCTGGTCGCCACCCCCTGAGCGGGCGCATACGGCCGAGGGCACTCAGTCCGAGTTCGACCAGACCAGCACGCCGGGGCCGAACTCGGTGGTCACCGGGACGTGTGCCTCGGTGGCCTCCGCCAGCCGCGTCTCGTCGACGCCGATGCGGCTGAGGGTCGGGCCGAGGCCGTCCGACGAGGTACCGACGGGGAGGACGATGTGCTCCACCGCGGCGCGCAGGGCGTCGAGGTGCTGCGGGACGGCGTCCATCGGGGTCCCCACGCCGCCCAGCCGGTCGACGAACAGGTCGATCAGCGCGGCGTGGCCCACCGTCGACTCCGTCGGGACGAGGTGGCCCTCGATTCCCGCCCGGCGGCACAGCGTTCCTGCGTACTGGAGCTCGTAGACCACGCCCGTGGGGGCCTCGATCACCACGTAGAGCCAGTCGTTGTGCGAGGGCTTCGACGTGGTCGAGGTCGACGTGGAGGCGCGGCGGTCCGGCGGCGACATGCCTGCCGGTGCGCTCGGGCGGGCACGTCGGCACCCCTCCACACGAACCGTGCGCGCGCGGCTCCGCAGCCGGGCGACGACCACCGGCAGGGCGGACCCGACCGCGGCCAGGACGGCGGCCGCGACCCAGTGGCGGACTGTTGGCCCATCAGCAGGCAGCAGACCGCGCCGAAGAAGGCCCCGGCGGCCGGGACCAGGCGGCGTGGCGCTCGGCGGTGGTGTCGACCGAGCGAGGCCACGCCAGAAGTAGGCGGTGACGAAACCGGCGAACAGCGCGAGGTGTACCAGCCACCGCCGTCCGGCACGGAGTACCCCGCCCCCGGTGCACCAGCCCACGTCGACGTCCCGGCCACCGCCCAGAGAACGCCCCCGAAGCCACCACACGGCCGCCACGCCCACCCCGTACTCGTCCACCACGGTGATCGTAGGCCCGGACCGCCGCACTGCGCACCGGGATGCCGGCCGACGCCCTGCTCGAGGAACACTCCGCAAGCAGCTCATGGAGCGCTGGCGCCACCAGCGCGATGAGGCCGAAGTCGCGGCGCTTCACCCGGCCGGGCCCGGGGCGTTCGCCCGTCACGTCTCCCCTCCCGGCGCCCGCCCGCGCTGACGGGAGACCCTAGTCCGCCCACACCCGGACCAGGGCCAGCGCCCCTCTCGCTCCGCTCCGGCTCCCGGCGGGTCGGTGAAGGCCGTCGGCCGTGCAGCACCGCCATGTTGTCTGACGAGCAGCAGGTCTCGCGCAGCGGCACCCGGTGGGCGAGGCCCCGGCTCGGCGAGGACCTCCTCGAAGGCGTCCAGGCGGACAGCTGAGCGCCCGTCAGGGGGAGCCCGCGCTCGGCATGACCCCGTCCGATCCAGTAGCGGTTGTACTGCACGTCCAGACTGTCCGTCACGGCGCGAAGACGGGTAGGTGGCGGGCGAAAGTCCGGGCCGTCGCCGAAGTGAAGTCCGCGTAGAGCGGCGCGAGCGCCCTCGGTCGGGAGGCGAGCAGCGCGTCGTGGACGGCGTGTTCCGCTGACCAGGACGACTCACCGCGCTCGCCGCCGCTGCCGTACGCACAGCTAGGCCAGCAGCCGCGGCGGCCCGGTACATCGCCCGTGTCCGTGTTGCAGGTCGAGCCCGGCCTCGTCCGCGTGCCGCGCCGCGACCCACCAGGCTGTCGGCCGCCGTGCCGGGTCTCGGGCCCGCACCGTACCGAGCCCCGCCAGGTACCGGCCGGCGACCCGTACGCACTCGCCGTCCGTCAGCCCGTCCAGCCCGATCCCCCGGACAACGGCCAACCCCGGCCCGCGCCAAGCAGTTCGGCCGAGCTCGGACACGGACAGTCGGCCCGCTACCGCCAGGGGCAGTCCCGCTCGTCCAGCTGTGCACCTCGCCACACCGAGGGCCCCGCCACTGCGGTCAGCAGCTCCATCAATCCCCCCTCCCCGGCCACCCCGGGCCGGGCACGACGACACCGCGAGGTTAGGCCCCCCGCGCCGCGCCGGTCACCCGTCCTGACGCCCGTCGGACGGATACGACCGGAAAACCGCCTACCCATCGGCGTGAGGTCCACGCGCCCCCCCGCGTGGGCGGGTGCGTATCCCTCGGCGGCCGGCGGCGTGCCGCGACGCACAGAGCCGCCGAGCAGGCGTGACCAGCAACGGCAGTGCGTCCGTGGCCACTTGGAGCGTCAACCACACCTGGTGCAGACCGCCCCCGGCGATCGGCCGGTCGCAGACAGCTGCAGCCGTGGACGGCCGTCGCCCCCACCGCTTGGGATCGAGGTCGGTCAGTCCACTCCGACGGAGTCCCGACCGGCCGCAGCCGGGGGAACGGCGGACGGAACTTGTGGTTTGCCGAACAGTGCACGCGTGCTCACCGTGCTGCGCACCAAGCCGCGTGCAGCGGGTGATCTCGTACGGGAACCAGTGCAGCCGGCCCGAGGTGTACGGGGTGAACTCCTCAGCGCGGTTCATTCGCGACGATCTCCGGCCGGGAGGCGGACCAGGTTGTCTGCCGTAGAGCACGAGGTGCCGAGGAGGTCAGCCCGGCGATGCTCGGCGGCGGTGACGACCTGCCGCCGCTCCTCCGGGCTGAGCTCCGCCAACGGCCGGAACTTCTCGCGCCCGTCTCCACCGCCTCGTCACCAGCTCAGCAGCGCAGCCACCCGGGCGCCGAGAGGTTCCTGCCGCTCACGGTTGGAAACCACCCTGGCCCGCGGGTACCGGGCCGTCCGGCTGAAGCACACGGCAGACCTCCTGGGCCGCTCCCGGTCCGCCCGCCCGTCCACCGCATCCAGCTCGCTCCACTTGGCATGACGCCACCTACGGACTGCGGCGAGACCCCTCAGACCCGGGCCACCAGGACGTACCGCTCGTCGTGGACCGGGCGCCCCACAACTCCGGTACGGCGCTGAGGTGGTCGACCCGCAGCTCGGTGACCAGCGGCCGGACCGCCGCCGTCAGGCCCTCCGCGCCGACCCGCCCTGCCAGGGAGCAGTTCCGCGCCGGCCACGTACGCTCGCTTCCGCCTCCGGCCCCGACTCGCGCCACCGACCCTCCACCAACACCAACTGCCCGCCGGCCGCAGCCGCCCGACCCACTCGCGCAGCGCGGCCTCGGGGTCGGCAGCGTCCAGAGCAGGTGGCGCGAGAGCAGTACGTCGAACCGCTCGGTCCCCGGTCGGCGGCGCCGACGCGTCCCCGACCAGGAAGCGGCCGGAAGGCCGCCGCGGCCAGCTTCCCGCGCGCCCGCTCGACCATGGCGGCGCCAGGTCGACGCCCGTCACGCGGTTGGCCGGCCTCCGCGAGCAGCAGCGACAACGATCCCGTCCCGC
>NZ_BAAAYB010000101.1:0-104041 GCF_039535905.1 Kitasatospora albolonga
TCGGAGCGCACGCGGAGGAACGGGCGCACCCACCCTTCGATCCAGGCAGGCCGCGGCACCGCCGTCGCCGCCGCCGCCGCTGGCACGGGCCGGCGCAGTGGGGGGGGGCGCTGTGGCTGGCGCCCGAGTGCGGTCCTGATCGGTTGGCTGTTGGCCGAGCAGGCCCACCGGTGCGGATCGCGGCCTCCGCCGGGCAGTCGGTCCAGTCCGGGCAGTCGGTCCAGTCCTGGACCGGTCCGGTGGGCCGGGAGCGGCGCAGTCCGCACCACCCCGACGAAGCTTCAGGACGCGGCGCGCAGGGCGCGGTGGCCCGCCCCAGCAGGCTGGGTGATCCCCCGGGTATCGGAGTGGACGCGCCCGTCGGGCGACGCGGCCTCAACCCCGACGGCCACGGTCGAGGTGCCGCACGATGGCCCGCCCCTCGAGCAGGTCGGCTGGTACGCGCAACGGACCGGCCCCGGGCCAGACGCGCCCGCTGGCCCGTGCTGCTCGGTCACGCTGGACACCCGCAAGGGTCGGCGGTCTTCCACCGGCTGCCGCAGCTGCCCCGGGCGACCGGATCGAGCTGCGGGGGAGGACGGCAGCACCGTCGCGTTTCCGGGTGCGCGCGCAGCTGAAAGCAGTACCGAAAGGACGGGTTCCCGAACCGAGCTGGTGTCTACGGAACAACCAGCAACCGCGACAGCCTCAGGCTGATCACCTGTTGGCGGTGCGCTCGGCCAGGCTGACGGGCACCTACCAAGGATCAACATCATCGTTGTCACGTCGCGACCTCCAGCGAGCCTGCACCCGTCCGCCCTCCGCACCGTCGGCACGTCGCGCCGTCCGTCCTCTGCTCCGACTCTCGGGCCGGACGGGCGACGTGCGCCGTCGCGCACGACTTGACCACCGATCACCATCACGCGAGCACCGACCCCACCGGACAGGCGACCAGCACCGTGAGTCCCGATGAGCACCGCGTACCGACCCCGGGCTGGGGCAGCCGTCCTGCTCGCGCATGTGGTCGACCGCGCTCTCGCGTGCGGCGCGGCGCCGCAGGGCAGCTCTGCACGACGCCGCGCACGAGCCCGCGCCGGTGGCGCGCACACCCGTCTCCTGCCACACGCGCTCGGCCCGAGGACGTGGGCCTCCGTCCGAGCCCTCCCCCTCGCCCTCCGGCTCGCGGCCGCCGCTCTCCCGGTGCCCGGGATCACGGTCGCGAACGAGGACCTCCGCTCCGTCGACCTGCGCGCGCTGCTGACCAAGGACCCCGAGCTGCGGCCGGAGGAGAGCAAGGCCCTGACGGGCTGTCAGGGCTGCGCCGTCCGCCCCGCCCAGCTCCGCGACCTGAACGGGGACGGCCGTCCGGAGCTGCTCACCGCCGTGCAGTTCGGCTCGGGCTCCGGCTCCTCCTACCTCCACGTCTACGAGCTGCGCGGCGGCCGCCTCTACCCGGTGCTCACCCAGCAGGTGGAGAGCGGCTTCACGGCCGAGACCGTCGGGCCGAAGCTGGTGGTGCGCGAGCCCGACCGCACCAGGACCACCTACGCCTGGGACGAGGACCGGCTGCTGGTGGAGGACCGGCAGATCACCGGCCCCGGGGCCGACGGCGCGTACTGCGATCCGACCGCGGCGCCCACCGCCAAGATCGAGAAGGGCTCCGAGCCGAAGGTCTCGACGGCCCCCACCCCGGCCCCGCAGAAGCCCGCGCCCAAGCCGGTGCTCCCCAGCCCCCGTCCCGTCCAGGTCGTGCCGCGTGAGCGGCCCCGCACCCCGGAGCGTCCCCCTGTGCCCGAGACCGCCCCCCGCCGCCCCGCGCATCCTGCTGGTGGAGGACGACGAGGTGATCCCGCGAGGCCACCCGGATGGCGCTGGAGCGCTTACGGCTTCCCGGTGGACACCGCCGTGGACGGGTTGGACGGCCTGGATGCGGTTTCCGCGCGCGGCGGCCCGACCTGCTGCTGCTCGACCGTGATGGCTGCCGCTGCTCGACGGGGTCGGCCTGTGCCGCCGGATCCGCGAGGAGAGCCAGCTGCCCGATCCTGATGATGTCGGCCCGCACCGAGCCGATCGACGTCATCTCCGGTCTGGAGGCGGGCGCCGACGACTACATCACCAAGCCCTTCGAGAGCGCCGTGCTGGTGGCCCGGATCCGCACCGTGCTGCGCCGCACCAGGGCGGTCGCCGAACCGGTGCCCGCCGCCGGGCCGCCGCCCGAGCCGGAGCCGTCGCGCGCGGTGCGGGTGATCGACGACCTGGAGCTGGACACCGAGGCGATGGAGGTCCGGGTGGCGGGCCGTCAGGTGCCGCTCACCCCGACCGAGTTGCGGCTGCTGCTGGAGTTCACCGCCGCGCCGGGCGTGGTGCTGGAGCGCCAGACCCTGCTGGAGCGGGTCTGGGACTACTCCTGGGACGCCGACAGCCGGGTGGTCGACGTGCACGTGCAGCGCCTGCGCGCCAAGATCGGCGCGGGCCGGATCGAGACCATCCGTGGCTTCGGCTACAAGCTGCGGCGGTCCGGGTGAACCTGCGCGGTCAGATCGCCGCGACCGTCGCCCTGGTCTCCGTGCTGGTCGCCATCACGGTCGGCCTGCTGGTGCACCGGGCCTCCGTCGCACAGCACACCGGGCATGCCAGGAAGGCCGCCGAGAACGCGCTGGAATCGGTGCTCGAGCGGCTACGCGCGCGGCGGCGACCTCGCCTCGCCTGGGGCGCGTCGACCAGCGACCCCGCCCTCCCCGAGGAGCTGCGCCGGCTGGCCGAGCGCGGCCGGCACGGCTCGGTGCTCGGCGCCGGGCCGAACGGCACCGTGATGTGGGCGCCGCCCCGCTCGGCCTCGGCCCCGGCACCGGCAACGACGGCGCGGCGGCGCAGGTGCTCTCGGTCCGGATCGACTACGCCGACGACGAGCGGGCCATCGCCCAGCTCGACCGTCCATCCAGGTCTCGCCGCGCTCTCGTGGCCGTCACCGTGCTGGCCGGGGTCTTCGCCGCCGACCGGATCAGCGGACGGCTGCGCACCGCCGCCCGCACCGCCCGCACCATCGCCAAGGGCGACCTGACGGCCCGGATCGGACCGATCGGCGGCCCCGCGACGAGGTGACCGAACTCGCCTCGGCGGTGGACTCGATGGCGGGCGTGCTCAGCCAGCAAGCTGGCCAACGAACAGCGCTTCACCGCCGATGTGGCGCACGAGCTGCGGACCCCGCTGACCGGGCTGCTCACGGCGGCGGAGCTGCTGCCGCCGGGGCGGCCGACCGAGCTGGTGCAGGACCGGGTGCGGGTGCTGCGCAGCCTGACCGAGGACCTGCTGGAGGTCTCCCGGCTGGACGCGGGGGCCGACCGGCCGGAGCTGACGGCCGTTCAGCTCGGCCCGGTGGCCGCCCGGTGGTGGCGGCCGCGACGGCCCCCACCGAGCTGCGGATCGAGTCCGACGCGCTGGTCACCACCGATGTCCGCCGGCTCGACCGGGTGCTCTCCAACCTGGTGGCCACGCCCACCGGCACGGCCGCGGCCCGGTCCTGGTCCGGGTCGAGGGCCCGGTGCTGACGGTCCGTGACCACGGCCCCGGCTACCCGGAGGACGTCCTCGCCGAGGGGCCGCAGCGCTTCCGCACCGGGCGCCCGCGAACGCGGCCACGGCCACGGGCTCGGCCTCACCATCGCCCAGGGCCACGCCGAGGCCCTCGGCATCGCGCTGACGCTGGCCAACCACCCGGAGGGCGGTGCCCTCGCGGAGCTGAGGCTGCCGTCGGCCGAGGGCTGAGCGGGCCCGGTTCCTGAGCGGGCTCAGTTGGTGACCGCGTAGGCGATCCGGCGGGCGGCGTGGAGGGGCGTCAGCTCGGTGGTGTCGATCACTTCGGCCTCGGCGTGCAGCCAGCCCGCGGCCGCCTCGGCGTACGGCTCCAGGTGACGCAGGCGGAACGGGACGGGCCGGGGCCGAGCACGCGGTCGTTCTCGATCCGGGCGCGCAGGGTGTCCTGGTCGGCGTGGAGCACGAAGTGCCGTACCGGGATGGAGTGTTCGGCGAGGCCCGCGCTGATCTCCCGCCAGTACTGCTCCACCAGCACGGTCATCGGCACCCACCAGCGTGCCCCCCGGTGTACTCCAGCACCCGCCGCGCGGTCTCCACCACCAGGGGCCGCCACGGCGGCCAGTGCTGGAAGTTGTCTGGTCGCGGGCAGGCCGGGTGGAGATGTCCATCAAGGTCTCGCCGTCTCTCGGCGTCCGACACACCCGGCGAGTCCCGGGACCAGTTCCTAGCACCAGCGGCGCGGTGGTGCTTTGTCTTGTCCGCCCCGGTGCGTCCGCCATTCAGCCATACGATCATCGCCGCCACACTACGCCCGGCGCGACCGTGCCGCGGGTCTTTTCGAAGCAGTGAATCGGTGCTTCAATCCGTTGGCATGGCCTACCGTGTCGCACCCCGCCGTCAAGCCGCCTCGACCGCCCCAGACGGAGACGGGTGCTGGCCGTCGTGAGCCGTGGCGCTTGTGCTGGCCGAGCGTGTGTGTACGCGGGTCCTGACTCGATGGCGGCGGTGGCGGAGCGAGGCCGGGATCGTGCGTGACCAGGGTCGATGTACCGGCACTTCGCGGGAAGGCCGAGCTGTCGGTGGAGCTGTTCCGCGCGGTGGTGACGGTGAGCTCGCGGCCGTGGGGCGGCGGTGGGCAAGGCGGCCGCCGACGGGGCCGGGCCGCACCGGCTGGTCGCCGCCGTGGTGGAGACCTTGCGCCGCCCGTGCGCTGGCCGCACCCATGGCTCGCCTACGCGCTGCTCGCCGAGCCGGCCGACCAGGTGGTGGACTGCCGGCGGCTGGTGTTCCGCCGGGCCTTCCGCGACTTGATTGGCCGTTCAGATAGCCCCGGCCGTCGCCGACGGCCCGGCTGCCGAGCAGGGACGCCGAGCTGACGCCGCCGCGCTGGTCGGTGCCGATCGGCGAGGCCTGGTCGGCCCGCTCGCCGCGGGCCTGGGCCGGACGACGTGATCCACGCGCTCTCTCCTTCACCCGACGCGCCACTTGGGGGGCAGCACGATGCTGACACGCACGAGGTCACCAACAGTGCCCGACCTGTACGCCACGGACGTGGCCGCCGACCCGACCGCTGCTGGCCGCCCTGCCCGGGCGGGGCCGGCTGGCCGAGGAGCAGCTGCACGCCCTCGCCGGCTGGCGGGCACCGAACGGGCCGCCCGAGTGGGGCCCGGTTGGCCAAGCGAGTACGAGCGTGCTACGCACCCACGACCGCTACTGGCCACCGGATCGACGAGGTGGAGTTCCACCCCGCCTGGCACGAGCTGATGACCGTCGCAGGTGGAGCACGGCCGCTGCACGGAGCGCGCTCCCTGGCGCGCACGCGGTGCGCCGCGGGCGCGCCACACACGCCTCGTGGGCGGCCAGAGTTCTACGTCTGGGGCAGGTCGAGGCCGGGCACAAGCTGCCGATCTCGATGACCTACGCCTCGGTGCCCGCGCTGCGGGCGCACCCCGGCGCTGGGCCGAGCATGTACGAACCCCTGCTGGCCGCCCGCTCATACGACTTCGGGGTGTGCTGCGAGCCCGCACGGCAAGAGCGGCCTGATCGCGGCATGTCGATGACCGAGGAGCAGGCGGACTCGGACAGTCCGGGCCAACACACACATACCGCCGAGCCGCAGGCCGACGGCACCTACCGATCACCGGCCACAAGTGGTTCACCTCCGCCCCGATGTCCGACCTGTTCCTGACTGCTGTGCCCAGGCCCTCCCGGCGGGCTCAGCTGCTTCGTGCTGCCCCTTGGTACTAGCTGACGGCGAGCGGAAGCCGCTGCGGTCAGCTCGCTGCAGGACAAGCTGGGCAACCGCTCAACGCCTCCGCCGAGCTGGAGTACGACGGCGCGCGTCGCTGGCTGGTCGGCGAGGGAGGGCCGGGGCGTCCCACCATCATCGAGATGGTGAACATGATCCGGCTGGACTGGCACCTTGGGCGCCGCCTCCGGGATGCGGCTCGGCGCCGTCCGGGCAGCTCCACCACACCACCCACCGGCGGGCGTTCGGCGCCAGCGCTGGTGGACCAGCCCTGATTGCGCAACGTGCTGGCCTGACCTGGTGGTGGAGTCCGAGGCCGCCACCGCCGTCGCCGCTGCGGCTTGGCCGAGGCCACCGACCTGGGCGCTGGCGGGGGACCAGTCAGTAGGCGTCTGGTGGCGGTTGGCTGGGCTCGGCTGCGGCCAAGTACTGTCTGCAAGCGCGGCGTCCGATGCACGCCGCCGAGGCGCTGGAGTGCTTCTGGCGGCAACAGGGCTACGCCGAGGAGGTACGGCTGATGCATGCTCTACGGGAGGCGCCCGCTGGTACTCGCATGCGTGGGAGGGCTACGCTCGTAAACTGGTGCCGCGCGTGTGACGCGCTGCGCGCGGTGTGGCCGCGCTGCCGGAGTACAAGTGAGGGTGCGCTGCTGGCTTGGCGAAGCTCGTACGCGTGCGCACGGGGCGGACCGTGCGGCTGGACGCGGCTGGAGGTGGCGGCCTGCGCAAGTCAAGCTGCGGCGAGACCTCCGAAGCTCGTGTACCGCACGCGGGGTCCGTTGGTGGCAGTCGATCGCGCTGGCCTGCGGGGCTCACCGTGCTGAGTCCGTACGGCGACTGCCGGCGGTGGCCGACGCGGTTTCCTGCGTGCCGTGCCCTGGCTGGTGGGGCGTCGAGCGATACGTGGGGAGCGTGGGCGCCTTCGGCACCCTGCCGCCGGTGTGACACGGGCTCCGTGCTGCCGGGCCATCGAGCCGCGGCCCGCATAGGGATAGCGAGACCGAGGAGGTCCGGCAGGTCGTGGCGTGCTCTGGCCTGCCCGGCCTCGTTACGACGTGCACGGACTCGACTTCATGCCTGTTGAGCCGGTGCTGGCTCATGACATTGGTGTGGGCACTACTGTCGGATCCAGCGATCGTTCCGCTGACCGGGCGGCACGTGGACATCACCCTGACGCGCGACGTGAGGAGGACCATGCAGGGTCGCGGCTGCGGGACGTTACGGTCGTGGTCGCGTCGCGTTGTACAGCAGGCGGGTCATGCGTCTAGGCGGGCACAAGCGTGGGTATGCCGGCCTGTGCTAGAACTCCTCGGTCTGAGCGGAGTTCGCCGCGCACGCACCCGGACTGCCTGCACAGCGAGCCCGCGCACGTGCTACCGCCGAGCGTGAGGCGCGCGCGCCGAGTACGTGCCGCGAAGGCCCTAGGCCGACGGCGCCCGAGGTCGTTCAAGTGCCACGTCCAGGTGGGGCGACTGGAGGCTACGAATCACATGTGGAGGCGCACCGACCCGCTGCTCGAGGCGGGCCGGTCATGTGGGCCAACTGGCCGCTGGCCGGCGCTGCCCGTGGTGACGCATGCCGGCTCCGGGCCGACGCCCGGCAGCGCCACACGCGGGTCCCGTGCCCGATCGCCGCGGTCGGGCTGGCGTTGCCGATGCACCCGGTCCGCGGCTGGTGGTCAGCCCACCTGGGCCACTGCCGGAGTACGGCAGTGGGAGTTCTCGGAGCTGGCGAGGGCGCCACCCCGGGTCGCGCACCTGGAGCACCACCACGGCCTGCACCGAGTTCATTGCGAGGATCTCGCGCCGTTCCCCCGGGACTGCTAGGGCCCCGGCTGGCCGACCGGGCGTGACCGGCTGCGCTACGGCAGCGGATACTTCCCGCACCATCCCTACCACGTACCTCGGCCAGCTCCGCGGCCCTCACGCGACCCGCTCGGGCTGCGCGACGACTTGGCTCCGGTGCGGTCTGGCCACGCACAACGGCGCCCGCCTGTTCGGCCGTGCCGCCGTGGGGTCGGAGCTGACGCGCGGTGGGGCGCGGCGGCGCTCGAGCTGCTCGTGCTGCTCCGCCCCACCAGGCGGACCTCCGCTCCCGGCCGCACGGTGCGCATCAGCCCACATTTTGAGTACCTCGGGTGACCACGAGACGGAGAGGTCGGAGCCACACTCCGGGGCGTGTGCGCCTGCGTCGGAGCGCGGTCCGACCCGATCCCGGGCTCGGCGAAGGCGCCGGGCGTGACGCGCAGGTGGGTGATCCCCTCGACCACCTCCGTCAGCAGGTCCCAGCCCTCCCGGCGCCCGCCGCCGTCCTGGGGCGGGAGGGCGAACTGCAAGCACGGCCGTGCCCGGTTGTCGGTGCAGCCGGATCTCTCGAGTCGGCCGTCAGCAGCCGCAGCGCGGCCGCCGGCGGCAGGGCGGGGGAGGTCGAAGGCCGTCGGCCAGGCCGGCGGCTCAGGTCCAGGGCCAGCCGCCGGCCCCAGGCCCCGGCCGGCCCGTGCCGCTGTTCACATGGAGCACGTTGGCGAACCAGTTCACCAGGGAGTCACCACCGAGCTCCACCCATCGGTGGATCAGAGCCCGGAAGCCCTTCCCGCCCAGCCGCCGGCCGCCAGGGCATCCGTCCCCGCACCTGGAAGACCCGACAGACGTCGAGGACCGCACGCTGGTCGTTCCGGTCGGTGGAGGCACCGAGCGAGGCCTTCGCCAGTGCCTGTCGCACCAGTGCGGCCGCCAGGTGGGAGCTCCGGTCCGGGGGCAGTGGCCACCTCTCGGTCCGGTCGGTCCGGCGGCGCCGCCGTTCGCTCCGCCCCTCGGGGACCGGCGGGTGCAGCAGGGCGGCGGCGAGGCCCTCCTCGCTGTGGTGCCAGTACCAGTCGCCGTTGCGGAACTCGGACCGCTCCGCTACCAGGCGGCCGTGACCGCCCGTCAGGACCTCGGTCCGGCCCTCGTCGGTGGACCAGCCGAGCTCGCCGGACGAGCCGAGGGCCCCCCCTCGAAGGCTGACTCCGTGACTCCGGTCAGGCGGACGGCCATCCTGGCGGGCTGCCGCACGGGCTCGTTGACGGCGTAGCGGCGCGGCAGCACCAGGCCGAGGGACGCGTCGACCCCGCCGGGTACGGACTCCAGGGACAGGCCGGTGAACCGGGCGGCCGCCGGGTCGTACGGCGCGAGGGCCGCACGGCCGAGCGCCTGGACCGCAGGGGGCTGGAGCTCCCGTCCCAGCCCCGCTCGGGGATGGTCGGATCGACGGCCGGAGCGGGTCCGAGCAGGCCCGCCGCGTCCGGGGAGTTCCGACGCCCCAGGCGTGCTGGTCGCCGTCGAATCCCGCCATCGGCGCAGCGTCCTGCGGGCGAGCCACTCCCCGGCCGGGGCCGGCCGGGCGGCCGCGGCGGTGAAGAACGGGCGGGTGTGTCCTCGCCGACCGGATGCCAGGGGTCTGTTCCTCCAATCGGTGCGGATCAGGCTTTGCCGGGGACGATGCGTCCGTGTGGGCTAGTGTCGACGTGGGTGACGATCTGTGTCGGCGAGTGCCGGCGAGTACGAACGGTCTAGCAGTCTCGGGGCCAAGAGCCAGCGCAGTGCGGAAGCGGGGTGGTCGGGTCAAACGATCCCCCCAGGTGTCCGTGGAGCTTGCGGGGCTTCGTTCATGCGGTCCCCGTGCCGCTCCGTACAACACGGCGCCGTGAAGGTCCCCTGCTCTGGGCACCGGCCCGGCCGTGGCTCTGAAGTGGCCAGGCCCGGTGTTCCGCACGGTGTGGCCGTCCCGGACCGGACTGCGGGGGTGTGCGACACCCTACTGTCCCCGGCCCGGCCCGGTACAGGTTTACGCGTCGGGAGACCGAGGCGCCCTATATGAACCGAGCTGCCCGGCCAGGGCGAGCGCGGTCCAGCGCCCCGGGTGCAGCAGGGGATGCGCGGCCACACAGGCCCGTCCGCATCAGGGGTCCAGCGCTTTTCCCTCGGTGTCCGTCACCAGGGCGCCCGCCTCGCGGGCGATCAGGGCACCGGGCAGCAGGCCGACCGGACCGGGCCGTACTCCCAGAAGCCGTTCAGCTGGCGACCGACCTGGGCCAGCTGGAGGGCCACCGGGCCGAGGTCCGCACACGGCGAGCCCCGTGCCGCGACGGCGGTCAGCGACTCCCGCCCCGGCGCAGCTCCTCCCGGCCGCCGCCGGCGCGGCCGTGCGATCACGCAGGTGTCCGGGTCCCGTTCGGGCGGGGCGAATCGCCCGGCCGTTCAGGCGTGCGCCGCCGCCGAGTTCGCGGTGTAGTGCGGCAGGGACGGGGCGTGCACCACCGCGCGCACCGGCTCGCCGTCCCGCAGCAGGTTGGCGGTGACGGCCCAGTGCGGCAGCGCGTTCAGGTACTGCGCGGCCCCGTCGGTGGTGTCGCAGGACGCACCACTCGCCGTCCTCGGCACGGTGGTGGCGGACTCCCCGTCCAGCCAGCCGCCCGGGGCGCAGCGCCCCGAGACGCTCCCGCAGCTGCGCCGTGGCGGGCTCCTCCACCCATGCCATGGCGGCCAGGGCCTCGGCCGTCGTCCGGCCCGGCCAGGGCCGGGCCGACTGGCGCTCCGTCAGGAACTCACCGACCGCCGCACCGCGGCGGCACCTCGGGTATAGAACACTCCTTCATGCTTGCGCTCCCTCCGGTCACGGTCACTGCACAGAGAGGTACCTGATCGAGCGGAACGCGAACCCGCAGATTGAAGCCGAGTGCGAACGGATCAGCGCCGGGTGGTGGAGCCGGGGCGGATCACCATCAGCACGGTGACCACGCCCAGAGGAGGTTGAAGAGGCGGCGGTCATCGGGAGCAGGCGCAGGCCCTTGACGGCCGGTCCTGCTCGCCTGGTCCTGCGGCGCGTCGAGGGCGTCGACGTGTGCCTGCTGGCCGGGCACCACGAAGAGCAGCATCAGGCCGCGGCCAGGCCGGTGAGCACCATCGAGGTGATCAGCCAGCGTCGCCCATCACGCCATCACCTGGGCGGTGCCGATCCCAGCAGCGGCACGCGAGGCCGAGCAGCGCGTAGACCTGGTGTCGTTGCAGCAGCCGCACCGAGGCCTCGGCCTGCGGCCGGTCCTCCCCCGCCCGCCAGTGCGGCCTTCGCCGCGCGGGAACATGCTCACCGTCACCGCCACCGCGGGATGAAGAGCACTGCGGCCAGGATATCCACACGTGAGTGATCGCCGAGGAAGTCTCGAGAACGGAGTGAGGGAGGATGAAGGGGAAGAAGAGTGAAGAAGAGAGAGATACAAACGAGGATCAAGGGGCGAGGTGGGGCATCTTGGGTACGGGGGGAAGGTGAAAGACGCGATGAGGGGGGGGGCCGGGCTAAAGATTGGACCGAGCAAGCCTGGCTCGGGCTGGGGATCGGCACCGCCCAGGTGATGGGCGTGATGGGCGACGTCTGGCTGATCACCTCGATGGTGCTCACCGGCCTGGCCGCGGCCCTGATGCTGCTCTTCGTGGTGCCCGGCCAGCAGGCCACCGTCGACGCCCTCGACGCGCCGCAGGACCAGGCCGAGCAGGACCGCGCCGTCAAGGGCCTGCGCCTGCTCCCGATGACCGCCGGCCTCTTCAACCTCCTCTGGGCGGTGGTCACCGTGCTGATGGTGATCCGCCCCGGCTCCACCACCGGCGCCTGATCCGTTCGCACTCGGCTTCACATCTGCGGGTTCGCGTTCCGCTCGATCACGGTACCTCTCTGTGCAGTGACCGTGACCGGAGGGAGCGCAAGGCATGAAGGAGTGTTCTATACCCGAGGTGGCCGCCGCGGTGCGGGCGGTCGGTGAGTTCCTGACGGAGCGCCAGTCGGCCCGGCCCTGGCCGGGCCGGACGACGGCCGAGGCCCTGGCCGCCCTGGCATGGGTGGAGGAGCCCGCCACGGCGCAGCTGCGGGAGCGTCTCGGGGCGCTGCGCCCCGGGGCCGGCTGGCTGGACGGGGAGTCCGCCACCACCGTGCCCGAGGACGGCGAGTGGTGGTCCTGCGACACCACCGACGGGGCCGCGCAGTACCTGAACGCGCTGCCGCACTGGGCCGTCACCGCCACCCTGCTGCGGGACGGCGAGCCGGTGCTCGCGGTGGTGCACGCCCCGTCCCTGCACGCCACCTACACCGCCGAACTCGGCGGCGGCGCACGCCTGAACGGCCGGGCGATCGCCCCGCCCGAACGGGACCCGGACACCTGCGTGATCGGCACCGGCCGGCCGCCGGCGGCCGGCCGGGAGGAGCTGCGCCGGGCCGGGGAGTCGCTGACCGCCGTCGCGGCCCGGGTGCTGGCCGTGTGCGACCTCGGCCCGGTGGCCCTCCAGCTGGCCCAGGTCGGCTCGGGCCAGCTGAACGGCTTCTGGGAGTACGGCCCGGATCCGGTCGGCCTGCTGCCCGGTGCCCTGATCGCCCGCGAGGCGGGCGCCCTGGTGACGGACACCGAGGGAAAGCGCTGGACCCCTGATGCGGACGGGCTGCTGGCCGCGCATCCCCTGCTGCACCCGGGGCTGCTGGACGCGCTCGCCCTGGCCGGGCAGCTCGGTCCCTAGGGGCGGTCTGACGGACCGTCCGGGCCGGGCCGGGGCCGAGGGTGTCGCCACACCCCCGGTCCGGTCCGGGCGGCACACCGTGCGGACCCCGGGCGGCTTCGGCACGGCCGGGCCGGGGCAGGGGACCTTCCGGCCGCCGTGTGTACGGAGCGGCCGGTGACCGCTGCGAGGAAGTCCCGGACCCTGGGGGGATCGTGCCGCCGTCCGCACTGCGCGCCTTGGCCGAGCTGCTCGACCGTTCGTTCGCCCGGATCGCCGACGCCGCCGTCGACGCCCGGACGCTCGACCGGCAGCTGATCCGCCGTGAGACCGACCCCTGGCATCCGGTCGGCGAGGACCACACCCGCCCGTTCTTCACCGCCGCGGCCGCCCGGCCGGCCCCGGCCGGGGAGTGGCTCGCCCGCAGGACGCTGCGCCGGATGGCGGGATTCGACGGCGACCAGCACGCCTGGGCGTCGGAACTCCCGGACGCGGCGGGCCTGCTCGGACCCGCTCCGGCCGTCGATCCGACCATCCCCGAGCGGGGCTGGGACGGGGAGCTCCAGCCCCCTGCGGTCCAGGCGCTCGGCCGTGCGGCCCTCGCGCCGTACGACCCGGCGGCCGCCCGGTTCACCGGCCTGTCCCTGGAGTCCGTACCCGGCGGGGTCGACGCGTCCCTCGGCCTGGTGCTGCCGCGCCGCTACGCCGTCAACGAGCCCGTGCGGCAGCCCGCCAGGATGGCCGTCCGCCTGACCGGAGTCACGGAGTCAGCCTTCGAGGGGGGCCTCGGCTCGTCCGGCGAGCTCGGCTGGTCCACCGACGAGGGCCGGACCGAGGTCCTGACGGGCGGTCACGGCCGCCTGGTAGCGGAGCGGTCCGAGTTCCGCAACGGCGACTGGTACTGGCACCACAGCGAGGAGGGCCTCGCCGCCGCCCTGCTGCACCCGCCGGTCCCCGAGGGGCGGAGCGAACGGCGGCGCCGCCGGACCGACCGGACCGAGAGGTGGCCACTGCCCCCGGACCGGAGCTCCCACCTGGCGGCCGCACTGGTGCGACAGGCACTGGCGAAGGCCTCGCTCGGTGCCTCCACCGACCGGAACGACCAGCGTGCGGTCCTCGACGTCTGTCGGGTCTTCCAGGGTGCGGGGACGGATGCCCTGGCGGCCGGCCGGCTGGGCGGGAAGGGCTTCCGGGCTCTGATCCACCGATGGGTGGAGCTCGGTGGTGACTCCCTGGTGAACTGGTTCGCCAACGTGCTCCATGTGAACAGCGGCACGGGCCCGGCCGGGGCCTGGGGCCGGCGGCTGGCCCTGGACCTGAGCCGCCGGCCCTGGCCGACGGCCTTCGACCTCCCCGCCCTGCCGCCGGCGGCCGCGCTGCGGCTGCTGACGGCCGACTTCGAGGAGATCCGGCTGCACCGCCAACCGGGCACGGCCGTGCTCCAGTTCGCCCTCCCGCCCCAGGACGGCGGCGGGCGCCGGGAGGGCTGGGACCTGCTGACGGAGGTGGTCGAGGGGATCACCCACCTGCGCGTCACGCCCGGCGCCTTCGCCGAGCCCGGGCGGGTCGACCGCCTCCGACGCAGGCGCCACGCCCTGGAGTGTGGCTCCGACCTCTCCGTCTCGTGGCACCCGAGGACCGGGCTGATGCGGACCGTGGGCCGGGAGCCGGAGGTCCGCCTGGTGGGGCGGAGCGACGCGTGACGCCGCCGCGCCCCACCGCGGTCAGCTCCGAACCCCCGGCGGCAGGCCGAACAGGCGGGCGCCGTTGTCGTGGCAGACCGCCCGGAGCCAGTCGTCGCCCAGCCCGAGGTCCGCGAGGGCGCGGAGCTGGGCGAGGTACGGGTAGGGGATGTTCGGGAAGTCGCTGCCGAGCAGCACCCGGTCACCCAGGTCGGCCAGCCGGGGCAGCAAGTCCCGGGGGAAGGGCGCGAGTTCCTCGCTGAACTCGGTGAAGGCCATGGTGGTGTCCAGGTGCACCCCGGGGTGGCGCTCGGCCAGCTCCAGGAACTCCCGGTACTCCGGCAGGCCCAGGTGGGCGACCACCAGCCGCAGACCGGGGTGCCTGGCCAGCACCGCGGCGATCGGGCCGGGCCCGGTGTGCTTGCCGGGCGTCGGCCCGGAGCCGCAGTGCGTCACCACCGGCACGCCGGCCTCGGCCAGTTGGCCCCAGACCGGGTCGAGCAGCGGGTCGGTGGGGTCGTAGTCGCCCACCTGGACGTGGCACTTGAAGACCTGGGCGCCGTCGGCCAGGGCCTTCGCCACGTACTCGGCCGCCTCCGGCTCGGGGTAGCAGGTGGCGGTGTGCAGGCAGTCCGGGGTGCGGGCGGCGAACTCCGCCGACCAGGAGTTCAGCCAGGCGGCCATCCCCGGCTTGTGCGGGTAGAGCATCGAGGTGAACGCGCGCACCCCGAACTCCCGCAGCCGGGCGACCCGTTGGTCCTCCTCCTCGCGGTAGGTGATGGGCCACGGCCGCCCGGTCAGCGGACCGACCTGGTCGAAGTAGGCCCACACCTTGGCCAGCACCCGCTCCGGCATGAAGTGCGTGTGCACGTCGACGAGGCCGGGCAGGCCCAGACCCCGCCAGAACGCCCGGACCTCCTCGGTCTCGCTCATGCGGGCCGGGCCGTGGCCCGGGCCAGCACGGCAGCCGTGTCCACACCGGTCGGCAGGGTGCCGAAGGCGCCGCCGTGCTCGCCGCCCAGCCGGGAGGCGCAGAACGCGTCGGCCACCGCCGGGTCGCCGTACCGGACCAGCAGGGAGCCCTGGAAGGCCAGCGCGATCGACTCCACCAACCGGCGCGTGCGGTACTCGAGTTCGGAGGTCTCGCCGAGCTGCTTGCGCAGGCCGGCCACCGCCGCGTCCAGCCGCCGGTCCGCCCCGGCGGCCGCGTCCAGCTCGCCGAGCAGCGCCTCCACCGTCTCCGGACGCCGGGCCATCGCGCGCAGCGCGTCCAGCGCGGCCACGTTCCCCGAGCCCTCCCAGATGGAGACCAGCGGGGCCTCCCGGTAGAGCCGGGGCATGCCGGACTCCTCGGCGTAGCCGTTGCCGCCGAAGCACTCCAGCGCCTCGGCGGCGTGCATCGGACCGCGCTTGCAGACCCAGTACTTGGCCGCAGCCAGCCCCAACCGCCGCACCAGCGCCTCCTGCTGGTCCCCCGCCAGCGCCCGGTCGGTGGCCTCGGCCAGCCGCAGGGCGACGGCGGTGGCGGCCTCGGACTCCACCACCAGGTCGGCCAGCACGTTGCGCATCAGCGGCTGGTCCACCAGCGCGGCGCCGAACGCCCGCCGGTGGGTGGTGTGGTGGAGCGCCCGGACGGCGCCGAGCCGCATCCCGGAGGCGGCGCCCAAGGTGCAGTCCAGCCGGGTCATGTTCACCATCTCGATGATGGTGGGCACGCCCCGGCCCTCCTCGCCGACCAGCCAGCCGACCGCGCCGTCGTACTCCAGCTCGGCGGAGGCGTTGGAGCGGTTGCCCAGCTTGTCCTTGAGCCGCTGGATCCGCAGCCGGTTCCGCTCGCCGTCAGGCAGTACCCGGGGCAGCACGAAGCAGCTGAGCCCGCCCGGGGCCTGGGCCAGCGTCAGGAACAGGTCGGACATCGGGGCGGAGGTGAACCACTTGTGGCCGGTGATCCGGTAGGTGCCGTCGGCCTGCGGCTCGGCGGTGGTGGTGTTGGCCCGGACGTCCGAGCCGCCCTGCTTCTCGGTCATCGACATGCCGGCGATCAGGCCGCTCTTGCCGTGCGGCTCGCGCAGCCCGAAGTCGTAGGAGCGGGCGGCCAGCAGGGGTTCGTACTGCTCGGCCAGCGCCGGGGTGGCCCGCAGCGCGGGCACCGAGGCGTA
Source organism: Kitasatospora albolonga (assembly GCF_039535905.1). Classification (GTDB taxonomy): domain Bacteria; phylum Actinomycetota; class Actinomycetes; order Streptomycetales; family Streptomycetaceae; genus Kitasatospora; species Kitasatospora albolonga. Next base: position 16,119 of record NZ_BAAAYB010000101.1, read on the forward strand.
GGTCATCGAGATCGGGCAGCTGTGCCCGGCCTCGACCTGCCCCCAGACGTAGAACTTGGCCGCCCGGGCGGTGTGCGCGCCGCGGCGCCCGTCGCGCCAGGGAGCGGCGTGCAGGCCGTGCTCCACCGCGACGGTCATCAGCTCGTGCCAGGCGGGGTGGAACTCCACCTCGTCGATCCGGTGGCCGTAGCGGTCGTGGGTGCGTAGCACCGGCTCGTACTCGTTGGCCAACCGGCCCCACTCGGCGGCCCGTTCGGTGCCCGCCAGCCGGCCGAGGGCGTGCAGCTGCTCCTCGGCCCAGCCGGCCCCGGCCCGGTGCAGGGCGGCCAGCAGGGTCGGGTCGGCGGCCACGTCGTGGCCGTACAGGTCGGGCACCTGGTTGGTGACCTCGTGCGTGTCAGGCATCGTGCTGCCCCCCAAGGGCGCGTCGGGTGAAGGAGATGAGCGCCGGGATCACGTCGTCCCGGCCCAGGCCCGCGGCGAGCGGGCCGACCAGGGCCTCGCCGATCGCACCGACCAGCGCGGCGGCGGTCAGCTCGGCGTCCTGCTCGGGCAGCCGGCCGTCGGCGACGGCCGGGGCTATCTGAACGGCCATCAGGTCGCGGAAGGCCCGGCGGAACACCAGCCGCTCGGCGTCCACCACCTGGTCGGCCGGCTCGGCGAGCAGCGCGTAGGCGAGCCTGGGTGCGGCCAGCGCACGGGCGGCGAAGGTCTCCACCACGGCGGCGACCAGCCGGTGCGGCCCGGCCCCGTCGGCGGCCGCCTTGCCCACCGCCGCCCCCACGGCCGCGAGCTCACCGGTCACCACCGCGCGGAACAGCTCCACCGACAGCTCGGCCTTCCCGGCGAAGTGCCGGTACATCGACCCGGTCGCGATCCCGGCCCGCTCCGCCACCGCCGCCATCGAGCAGCCCGCGTACCCCCGCTCGGCCAGCAGCGCCACGGCCGCGGCCAGCACCGTCTCCCGCTGGGCGTCGAGGCGGGCTTGGACGGCGGGGGTGCGACGGTAGGCCATGCCAAGGATTGAAGCACCGATTCACTGCTTCGAAAAGACCCGCGGGCACGGTGCGCCGGGCTAGTGTGGGGCGATGATCGTATGGCTGAACGGAACGCACGGGGCGGGCAAGAGCACCACCGCGCCGCTGGTGCAGGAACTGGTTCCCGACTCCCGGGTGTTCGACGCCGAGAAGGTCGGCGAGACCTTGATGGACATCTCCCCCGGCCTGCCCGCGACCGACAACTTCCAGCACTGGCCGCCGTGGCGGCCCCTGGTGGTGGAGACCGCGCGGCGGGTGCTGGAGTACACCGGGGGCACGCTGGTGGTGCCGATGACCGTGCTGGTGGAGCAGTACTGGCGGGAGATCAGCGCGGGCCTCGCCGAACACTCCATCCCGGTACGGCACTTCGTGCTCCACGCCGACCAGGACACCCTGCGCGCCCGGATCGAGAACGACCGCGTGCTCGGCCCCGGCCCGTCCCCGTTCCGCCTGCGTCACCTGGAGCCGTACGCCGAGGCGGCCGCGGGCTGGCTGCACGCCGAGGCCGAAGTGATCGACACCACCGAGCTGACGCCCCTCCACGCCGCCCGCCGGATCGCCTACGCGGTCACCAACTGAGCCCGCTCAGGAACCGGGCCCGCTCAGCCCTCGGCCGACGGCAGCCTCAGCTCCGCGAGGGCACCGCCCTCCGGGTGGTTGGCCAGCGTCAGCGCGATGCCGAGGGCCTCGGCGTGGCCCTGGGCGATGGTGAGGCCGAGCCCGTGGCCGTGGCCGCGTTCGCGGGCGCCGGTGCGGAAGCGCTGCGGCCCCTCGGCGAGGACGTCCTCCGGGTAGCCGGGGCCGTGGTCACGGACCGTCAGCACCGGGCCCTCGACCCGGACCAGGACCGGGCCGCGGCCGTGCCGGTGGGCGTTGGCCACCAGGTTGGAGAGCACCCGGTCGAGCCGGCGGACATCGGTGGTGACCAGCGCGTCGGACTCGATCCGCAGCTCGGTGGGGGCCGTCGCGGCCGCCACCACCCGGGCGGCCACCGGGCCGAGCTGAACGGCCGTCAGCTCCGGCCGGTCGGCCCCCGCGTCCAGCCGGGAGACCTCCAGCAGGTCCTCGGTCAGGCTGCGCAGCACCCGCACCCGGTCCTGCACCAGCTCGGTCGGCCGCCCCGGCGGCAGCAGCTCCGCCGCCGTGAGCAGCCCGGTCAGCGGGGTCCGCAGCTCGTGCGCCACATCGGCGGTGAAGCGCTGTTCGTTGGCCAGCTTGCTGCTGAGCACGCCCGCCATCGAGTCCACCGCCGAGGCGAGTTCGGTCACCTCGTCGCGGGGGCCGCCGATCGGTCCGATCCGGGCCGTCAGGTCGCCCTTGGCGATGGTGCGGGCGGTGCGGGCGGCGGTGCGCAGCCGTCCGCTGATCCGGTCGGCGGCGAAGACCCCGGCCAGCACGGTGACGGCCACCGAGAGCGCGGCCGAGACCTGGATGGACCGGTCGAGCTGGGCGATGGCCCGCTCGTCGTCGGCGTAGTCGATCCGGACCGAGAGCACCTGCGCCGCCGCGCCGTCGTTGCCGGTGCCGGGGCCGAGGCCGAGCGGGGCGGCCGCCCACATCACGGTGCCGTTCGGCCCGGCGCCGAGCACCGAGCCGTGCCGGCCGCGCTCGGCCAGCCGGCGCAGCTCCTCGGGGAGGGCGGGGTCGCTGGTCGACGCGCCCCAGGCGAGGCCGAGGTCGCCGCCGCGCGCGTAGCCGTCGAGCACCGATTCCAGCGCGTTCTCGGCGGCCTTCCTGGCCTGCCCGGTGTGCTGTGCGACGGAGGCCCGGTGCACCAGCAGGCCGACCGTGATGGCGACCAGCACGGAGACCAGGGCGACGGTCGCGGCGATCTGACCGCGCAGGTTCACCCGGACCGCCGCAGCTTGTAGCCGAAGCCACGGATGGTCTCGATCCGGCCCGCGCCGATCTTGGCGCGCAGGCGCTGCACGTGCACGTCGACCACCCGGCTGTCGGCGTCCCAGGAGTAGTCCCAGACCCGCTCCAGCAGGGTCTGGCGCTCCAGCACCACGCCCGGCGCGGCGGTGAACTCCAGCAGCAGCCGCAACTCGGTCGGGGTGAGCGGCACCTGACGGCCCGCCACCCGGACCTCCATCGCCTCGGTGTCCAGCTCCAGGTCGTCGATCACCCGCACCGCGCGCGACGGCTCCGGCTCGGGCGGCGGCCCGGCGGCGGGCACCGGTTCGGCGACCGCCCTGGTGCGGCGCAGCACGGTGCGGATCCGGGCCACCAGCACGGCGCTCTCGAAGGGCTTGGTGATGTAGTCGTCGGCGCCCGCCTCCAGACCGGAGATGACGTCGATCGGCTCGGTGCGGGCCGACATCATCAGGATCGGCAGCTGGCTCTCCTCGCGGATCCGGCGGCACAGGCCGACCCCGTCGAGCAGCGGCAGCATCACGTCGAGCAGCAGCAGGTCGGGCCGCCGCGCGCGGAACCGCTCCAGGCCGTCCAACCCGTCCACGGCGGTGTCCACCGGGAAGCCGTAGCGCTCCAGCGCCATCCGGGTGGCCTCGCGGATCACCTCGTCGTCCTCCACCAGCAGGATGCGCGGGGCGGCGGGGGCGGTCTCGGGCACGGGGACGCTCCGGGGTGCGGGGCCGCTCACGCGGCCGACCTGGACGGGACGGGGCTGGGGAGCACCGGCTTGGGCGCGGGCTTCTGCGGGGCCGGGGTGGGGGCCGTCGAGACCTTCGGCTCGGAGCCCTTCTCGATCTTGGCGGTGGGCGCCGCGGTCGGATCGCAGTACGCGCCGTCGGCCCCGGGGCCGGTGATCTGCCGGTCCTCCACCAGCAGCCGGTCCTCGTCCCAGGCGTAGGTGGTCCTGGTGCGGTCGGGCTCGCGCACCACCAGCTTCGGCCCGACGGTCTCGGCCGTGAAGCCGCTCTCCACCTGCTGGGTGAGCACCGGGTAGAGGCGGCCGCCGCGCAGCTCGTAGACGTGGAGGTAGGAGGAGCCGGAGCCCGAGCCGAACTGCACGGCGGTGAGCAGCTCCGGACGGCCGTCCCCGTTCAGGTCGCGGAGCTGGGCGGGGCGGACGGCGCAGCCCTGACAGCCCGTCAGGGCCTTGCTCTCCTCCGGCCGCAGCTCGGGGTCCTTGGTCAGCAGCGCGCGCAGGTCGACGGAGCGGAGGTCCTCGTTCGCGACCGTGATCCCGGGCACCGGGGAGAGCGGCGGCCGCGAGCCGGAGGGCGAGGGGGAGGGCTCGGCGGAGGCCACGTCCTCGGGCCAGAGCGGTTCGGAGACGGGGTGCAGCGCCACCGCGCGGGCCGGGCCGGCGTCGTGCAGCTGCCCGGCGCCGCCGCAGCCGGAGAGCGCGGCGACCACCACGAGCAGGACGGCGCCCCAGCCCGGGGCGGTACGGCGGGGCCATCGGCTCACGGTGCTGGTCGCCTTCCGGTGGGGTCGGTGCTCGGTGATCGGTGATCGGTGGTCAAGTCTGCCCGACGGCACGTCCGCACCGTCCGCCCAGGTCGGACGGACGGCGCGGACGTGCCGACGGTGCGGAGGTGCGGACGGGTCAGGCCTGGAGGTCGGCGAGCACGATGATGTTGTCCTTGTAGTGCCCGTCGCCGCCGAGCGCACCGCCACAGGTGATCAGCCTGAGCTGCGCGGTGCTGGTGTTCCCGTAGACCAGCTCGGTCGGGAACCCGTCCTTCGGGTACTGCTTCAGCTCGCGCACCCGGAACGCGACGGTGCTGCCGTCCTCCCGGCGCAGCTCGATCCGGTCGCCCGGGGCGAGCTGCGGCAGCCGGTGGAAGACCGCCGGACCCTTGCGGGTGTCCAGGTGACCGAGCAGCACGGCCGGGCCGGTCTGGCCCGGGGCCGGTCCGTTGCGGTACCAGCCGACCTGCTCGGGGCGGTCCATCGGCGGCACCTCGACCGTGCCGTCCGGGTTGAGGCCGGTCGCCCCGACGGGCGCGTCCACCCCGATCCGGGGGATCACCAGCCTGCTGGGCGGGGCCACCGCGCCCTGCGCCGCCGCGTCCTGACGCTTCGTCGGGGTGGTGGCGGACTGCGCCGCTCCCCCGCCCGCCGGTCCGGACTGGACCGACTGCCCGGACTGGACCGACTGCCCGGCGGCCGCGATCCGCACCGGTGGCTGCTCGGCCGAACAGCCACCGATCAGGACCGCACCGGCGCCCAGCGCCAGCGCCCCCGCCACTGCGGCCGGTGCCCAGCGCGGGCGGCGGCGACGGCGGTGCCGCGGCTGCCGGATCACGTCGGCCCGGTCCTCGTGCGGCTCCGCCGCGTCGGCGGGCGTCTGCGGGCCGCGCGCCCGGTCGCGCGCCGCCCGGCGTGATCCGGCGCTCACGCCTTAGCCCCGGGCGCCGGCACGGCGACGCAGCACCGCGAAGCCGATGCCGGCCGCACCGGCGGCGGCCAGGCCCGAGCCGAGGACCAGGGTGGCGGTGGAGTCCTTGCTCTCGCCCTCACCGGTCTGGGCGCCGCCCTTGGGGACCACCTTGACCTGCGGGTCGGCGCTGCCCTTGCCGGCCGGCAGGCTCGCGGAGGCGGTGGGCTTCTCGACGGCCGGGGCCGGGGAGCTGGGGACGGCGGTGGGCTTCGCGGCCGGCGAGGAGACGGACGCCGAGGGCTGCGGGGCCGGGGTGCTGCCGTCGGCGTGGGCGGCCGCGCCGGAGAGGGCCACCGCACCGGCGACGCCTGCGGAGACCAGGGCGAAGCGCAGCGCGCGGCGGATGTTCGTGGTGCCTGCCATGGGGGTTCCTCCCGATTGCTCGCCACCCCCGGCCCGGTGGCCGGGAGTTGGTACGGCAGACGTTAGGAACCGCACCTCACGGTGGTCGGCCGGTCGTGTAACAGCCACCGCGAGGCTCTGTAACAGTCCGTCCGGCCCTGCGGCGGGCGGCGTCTTCCGCCCGGCGGATCCGGCGGCTACTCTCCGGTAACAGTCGCGGCGCCGTTCCGGTGCCGCCCGCCCGGCCCGGGAGGCCACGTGTCGTCCACGCGTTCCGCCAAGCTGCTGAGCGGCCTGCTGCTCGGGGCCGGCGTCGCCCATTTCGTGGTGCCGCGCCAGTTCGACGCCATCGTGCCGCGCTCGCTGCCGGGCACCCCCCGGCTCTGGACCCAGGTCAGCGGGGTGGCCGAGCTGGCGGTCGGCGCGGCGGTGGCGCTGCCCAGGACCAGGCGGGCGGGGGCGCTGGCCGCAGCCGGGCTGTTCGTCGCCGTGCTGCCCGCCAACGTCAAGATGGCGTACGACTGGCGGCACCGCCCGGCCGCGCTGCGGGGCGCCGCGCTCGCCCGGGTGCCCGCCCAACTTCCCTTGGTGCTCTGGGCATTGCGGGTGCGGCGGAACGCCTGACGGCGTGGCCCCGGGCAGCGGGGCCACGCCGTCGGCCAGGAGACGGCCACTGGAGGAGCGTCGGTCAGGGCTTGGGCAGGGCGCAGCCGGCGAGCGAGAGGTTGAGCACGTTGCCCGGGCCGAAGCAGCCGGGGATCAGGTAGGTCTGCTGGGCGTAGTTGATGCCCTGGCGGACCGTGACGTTGCCGGCCTGGTCGACCTCGCACGGGTTGTTCACCGTGCAGCGCTGGCCGTCCTCGTTCCCGGTGTTGTTGACCGCGACCACCTGGCCGGTGTTGGCGTCCACCACCGGGGAGCCGGAGGTGCCACCGATGGTGTTGCAGCTGGAGGTGTAGCGGACCGAGTCCTTGAAGGTCCAACTCCCCTCCTTCAGACGGTAGACGAAGCCGTCGACGTTGCAGGAGTAGATCCGCTTCCAGTAGCCGGAGACCACCTTGATCGCGGTGCCCGCGGTCGGGTGGCTCGCCGAGACGGTGAGCGGGCTGATGTTGTACGAGCTCTTGATGGCGGCGTAGGTGGTGTTCAGCTGGTAGATCGACACGTCGGTGTCGGTCATGGTGCCGTAGACCATCTTGGTGGCGCGCAGCGTGGCGACCTTGGTGCCGGCCGAGTTGAGCAGCGAGAAGGTGCGGCTGGAGGAGCGGTTCACCAGCACCTGGCCCGCGGTCGGCATGCCGGTGTCCAGGCAGTGGCCGTTGGAGAGGATCAGGGCCGGGTCGCCCGCCTGGGAGTTGGGCAGGCGCACCAGCGAGCCGGAGCAGTTGCTGAGCGCCACGGTGCCCGCGAAGTCCACGGCCGCGAGCGGAGCGGAGGGGGCGGCCGAGGCCGGGGTGGCGGCCAGGACCGGAGCACCGGCGAGCACGAGCGCGCAGGCGGCGCCGAGGAGCGGCTTCTTCATGAGAACTGCCTCTCGAGTGTGGGGGTGGGACCAACTTGGCGTGCACATGACTCAAAAGTCAAGAGCACTGCATCACTTGACAGTTGGCCCCACCCGTCGCACCCGCAGTACCTCAGGCCGGCAGCGTCCAGCGCTGGTTGGCCCCCGCGAAGCAGGTCCAGAGCTGGACCGGCGTCCCGTTGGCGGAGGTGTTGCCGGTCACGTCCAGGCACTTGCCGAGCGCCCGCAGGGTGCCGTCCCCGGTCGGCGTCCAGCGCTGGGCGTCCGAGCCGTTGCAGTCCCAGAGCTGCACCTTGGTGCCGTCCGCGCTCGAAGCCCCGTTCACGTCCAGGCACTTGCCCAGCGCCCGGACCGTTCCGTCGGTGGCGACCGTCCAGCTCTGCGCGGCGGTGGAGTTGCAGTCGTAGAGCTGCACGGCGGTGCCGTTGGCGGTGCCGGCCCCCGCCACGTCCAGGCACTTCCCGGCCAGGCCGGTCACCTGACCGGTGCGCCCGCCACCGCCGCCCGGCGTGCCGGCCCAGGTGAAGGTGGCCGAGGTCTTCGCCGGGAGCTGGTACCCGAAGCTCTGGCCGCCCCAGTTGACCCGGACGGTCTGCGCGGTGCCGCTGTCGTTGTACGCGATCAGCGCCTTGGAGCCGTCGGGGTTGCGCCACGCCACGTTCGGCACGGCCGAGTTGGCGGTGGAGGCGATCCGGTACGCGCCCGGCTTCACGAACTTGGTCAGGTGGCCCATGGTGTAGTACTCCACCGTGTAGTCCACCTGCCCGGCCCGCGAGCCGCCGTTCTGCACCGTGACCAGCCCGGTGCAGGTGCCGCAGCCGCCGTAGTGCGGGCCGCCGTTCTGGTCCACCGCGAGGCTCCACTTGACCACCGACTTACCCCAGTTGCGGGTGTAGTCGATGATGTTGCGCATGTCCTCGCGCTGCTGGTCGGCGATCCAGGTGCCGCCCGAGTGCTCGGTGCCGAAGGCGTCCACCCCCGGGTACTGGTCGTGCACCGCGGTCTGGGTCGCGACGTCGCCGCCGTAGCCGTGCCAGGCGATGCCGCCGAAGTTGGGGTGGCTGCGGATCGCCGGGTCGTCCACCACGGGTGCGCCGTAGCCGGCGTACTGGTCCCAGTTCCAGTCCAGCGCCAGCACCTTGCTGCTCAGCCCGGCTCCGGCCAGGGCGGGCAGCAGGTTGTTCTTGGTGAAGTAGGCCAGGCCGGAGCCGTTCCAGCTCATCGACGGGTAACCGCCGCAGCAGGTCGGCTCGTTCTGCACGGTGAGGTAGTCCACCGGGACGCCCTGGGCCTGGTACGCCTGCACGTACTTCACGAAGTACTGGGCGTAGGAGCCGTAGTGCTCGGCCTTCAGCCAGCCGCCGTTCAGCGCGCCGCTGTCCTTCATCCAGGCGGGCGCGGTCCACGGGCTGGCCATCGTGGTGAGCGCGGGGTTGAGCTGCTTGGCCTGCTTCGTCAGCGGCAGCACGTCCACCAGGTCGTGGGCGACGGAGAAGTTGGCGAGGCCCGGGTCGGTCTGGCCGGCCGGCCGGTCGTCGTAGGTGTAGCCGTAGCGGGCCAGGTCGGAGGCGCCCATCGGGTTGCGGATCATCGACAGCCCGATGCCCTCGGTGGGCGAGAACAGCTTGCGCATGGTGGCGTCCCGGGTCGCTGCGGGGACGCCGCTGCTGTTCAGCAGCCAGGCGGCGGTGTCGGTGAACGAGGCGCCGCCACCGGTGAACTGCTGGTACCGGACCGACTCGTCCACGGTGATCTGCTGGCCGGCGCCGGAGCCGGCCGCGAAGGCGGTGGCGGCCTGCGGCTGCAGGCCTCGGGTGACGTGCCGGCCGCCCGCGTCGTCGGTGGTGGTGAGCCAGACCGACACGGTCTCTCCGGCGGCGGAGGCGGTGGGCGCGGCGGCCAGCAGACCGCCGGCCGCGAGCACACCGGAGAGCAGCGCCGCGGCGGCGCGACTGGTTCGGAGCATGGGGGACTCCTCGGGGGTGGGGGGATGGCCGCAGATTCAACTCCTGTACGCAGCAAGGCGTCAAGGCCTAGACCAATGCCTGATTTACCGTCAACTCGTGAATGATGTGGACGATGCAGGTCAAGCGGACTCTTCGGCTTCCGATCTGTTGCCTTTCCTTCCAGACCTCTTGACGCTCCGTGGTCTACTCCAGTTGACTCCGTGCTGCTCTCCGGAGAGCGCTCCCCCACACGTCCCCTGGAGTCCCCCATGCTTCGTCGCGCCCTCGTCACGGGAGCGGTGCTGGCCACCGCCCTCGGCGCCCTGCCCGGCACCGCCCACGCCGCCGCCAACCCCGGCCCCGGCTTCCCCGCCCAGTACGCCGCCCCCTACGTGGAGACCTGGAAGTCGCCCAACGCCCTGGCCGACGCCCGCAACGCCACCGGTCTCAAGTACTTCACCCTGGCCTTCGTGATCAGCGACGGCAGCTGCAACGCCACCTTCAACGGCAACACCCCGATCGGGGACGCCGGTTGGACCTCGGCGGTGAACTCGCTGCGGGCCGCCGGCGGCGACGTGATCGCCTCCTTCGGCGGCGCGGCCGGCACCGAGCTCGGCCAGGCCTGCACCTCCGTCAGCTCGCTCAAGGCCCAGTACAAGCGGGTGGTGGACACCCTCAACCTGACCAAGATCGACCTCGACATCGAGGGCGGCGCCCTCAACGACACCACCGCCAACGACCGGCGCAACCAGGCGCTGGCCCAGCTCCAGCAGGAGTACGCGGCGGCCGGGCGCAGCCTCGCCGTGCACTACACCCTCCCGGTCAACCCGACCGGCCTGGAGGGCAATTCGATCAGCCTGCTGAACAACGCCAAGAGCCGCGGGCTGAACGTCGGCGTGGTCAACATCATGACCATGGACTACGGCCCGGCCATGGACATGGGCAAGGCCGCCACCGACGCCGCCACCGCGCTGCACGGCCAGCTCGGCTCGATCTGGACCGGCAAGACCTCCCAGCAGCTCTGGGCGATGGAGGGCAACACCCCGATGATCGGGGTCAACGACACCCAGGCCGAGGTCTTCACCACCGCCAACGCCACCACCCTCACCGACTTCGCCCGGGCCCGCGGCATCCAGCTGCTCGCCTTCTGGGCCCTCGGCCGGGACAAGGCCTGCGCCAGCAACGGCACCCTGTCGGACTCCTGCAGCGGCACCTCGCAGAGCCCGTACCAGTTCGCCCGCACCTTCAACGGCGTTACCGGCGGCGGGAGTTCGCCCAGCCCGACCGGCCGGATCACCGGCTACGGCGGCAAGTGCGTGGACATCGCGGCCGCGGCCACCGCCAACGGCACCGCGATCCAGCTCTACGACTGCAACGGCACCGCCGCGCAGAACTGGACGGTGGCCGCCGACGGCTCGCTCCAGGCGCTCGGCAAGTGCCTGGACGTCACCAGCGCCGCCACCGCCAACGGCAGCAAGCTCCAGCTCTGGGACTGCAACGGCTCCGGCGCGCAGAAGTGGCAGCCCGGCTCCGGCTCCACCCTGGTCAACCCGGCCTCCGGCCGCTGCCTGGACGCCACCGGGCCCAGCTCCGCCAACGGCACCCGGCTGCAGATCTGGGACTGCTTCGGCGCCGCCAACCAGCAGTGGCTGCTGCCCGCCTGACGCACCGAGAGGACCCCGCCATGCTCCGTCGCGCCCTCGCCGGGGCGGCCGTGCTCGCCACCGCCCTCGGCCTGCTCCCCGCCGCCTCCACCGCCGCGCACGCCGCCCCCGCCACCTTCACGCACCCCGGAGTCCTGGTCTCCGCCGGGCAGTTGGACTTCGTCCGGGCCAAGGTCCAGGCCGGGGCCCAGCCCTGGAAGGCGGCCTACGACCAGATGCACGCCTCCAAGTACGCCTCGCTGAGCCGCACGCCCAAGCCGCGCGCCGTCGTGGAGTGCGGCTCCTACTCCAACCCCAACATCGGCTGCACCGACGAGCGGGAGGACGCCATCGCGGCGTACACCCTCGCCCTGGAGTGGTACCTCACCCGGGACGCCCGCTACGCCGAGAGGGCGATCCAGATCATGGACGCCTGGTCGGGCACGATCACCGACCACACCAACAGCAACGCCCCGCTGCAGGCCGCCTGGTCCGCCTCGGTCTGGCCCCGGGCCGCCGAGCTCGTCCGCTACACCTACGGCAAGTGGGCCCCGGACCGGGTCACCCGCTTCGGAACCATGCTGCGCACCGTCTACCTGCCCGAGGTCGCGAACGGCTCGCGCTCCAACGGGAACTGGGAGCTCAGCATGGTCGAGGCCTCGATCGGCATCGCGGTCTTCCTGAACGACCGCGCCGCCTACGACAAGGCCGTCTCCCTGTACCGCAACCGCGTCCCCGCCTACGTCTACCTCGCCTCCGACGGCCCGCTCCCCCGCACCGTCCCCGGCAGCGGCCTGGACACCCGGGACGAGATCGTCGGCTACTGGCAGGGCCAGTCCACCTTCGTCGACGGCCTCACCCAGGAGACCTGCCGCGACCTCACCCACACCGGCTACGGCCTCTCCGCGATCTCGCACGTCGCCGAGACCTCCCGCATCCAGGGCCAGGACCTCTACCCCGAGGTGGCCGACCGCCTGCGGCACGCCCTGGGCCTGCAGTCCAAGTACCAGCTGGGCACCGCCGTCCCGTCCTGGCTCTGCGGCGGCACCCTGGAGCAGTCCCTCGGCCCGGTCACCGAGGTCGGCTACAACGCCCTGCACGACCGCCTCGGCTACGGCATGACCAACACCCAGCTGCTGACCGAACGTCAGCGCCCGGCGGGCACCAACAACCTCTTCACCGCCTGGGAGACCCTCACCCACGCCGGCAACCCGGCCTGAGACGCACCGCTGCCCGGCACCGTAGTGGGCGGTGCCGGGCAGCGGTGTGCTGATGGCGGATCAGACCTGGAGGGCCTTGATCGCGGTCGGGGCGTGGCCGGGCTCGGTGGCGAGCTCCTCGAACTCGGTGACGTTCGACATGTCGACGGTCTTGCTCATCGAGATGTTGGTGACCCGCTCCAGGATGGCCTCGACGACGACCGGGACGCGGTACTCGGCGGCCAGCTTCTTGGCCTCCTCGAAGGCGGCGCCCAGCTCGTTCGGGTCGGTGACCCGGATCGCCTTGACGCCCAGGCCCTCGGCGACCTTGACGTGGTCGACACCGTAGACGCCGAGCTCGGGGGCGTTGATGTTCTCGAACTCCAGGTTGACCTGGAAGTTGATGTCCAGGTTGACCTGGGCCTGGCGGATCAGGCCGAGGTAGGCGTTGTTCACCAGGACGTGGACGTAGGGGACCTTGTGCTGGGCGGCGACCGCCAGCTCCTCGATCATGAACTGGAAGTCGTAGTCGCCGGAGAGCGCGACGATCGGGGTCTCCGGGTCGGCGACCGCCGCGCCGATCGCGGCCGGGATGGTCCAGCCGAGCGGGCCGGCCTGGCCGCAGTTGATCCAGTTCCGCTTGTTGTAGACGTGCAGGAACTGGGCGGCGGCGATCTGCGAGAGGCCGATGGTGGTGACGTAGCGGGTCTCCGGGCCGAAGGCCTTGTTCATCTCCTCGTAGACGCGCTGCGGCTTGATCGGCACGTTGTCGAAGTGGGTGCGGCGCTGCAGGGTGGCCTTGCGCTCCTGCGCGGAGGCGGCCCAGGCGGTGAAGTCGGGCAGCTTGCCCTCCGCCTTCAGCTCCTTGGCGACCTCGATGAAGAGCTCCAGCGCGGCCTTGGCGTCGGAGACGACACCGTAGTCCGGCGGGAAGATCCGGCCGATCTGGGTCGGCTCGATGTCGACGTGGACGAACTTGCGGTCACCGCGGTAGGCGTCCAGGTTGTAGCCGGTGTGGCGGTTGGCCCAGCGGTTGCCGATGCCGAGGACGAAGTCGGACTCCAGGAAGGTCGCGTTGCCGTAGCGGTGCGAGGTCTGGACGCCGACCATGCCGGCGGCCAGCTCGTGGTCGTCCGGGATGGTGCCCCAGCCCATCAGGGTGGAGATGACCGGAACGCCCGTCAGCTCGGCGAACTCGACCAGCAGCTCGGTGGCGTCGGCGTTGATGACGCCGCCGCCCGCGACGATCAGCGGGCGCTCGGAGGCCAGCAGGAAGGAGATGGCCTTCTCGATCTGGGCCTTGGAGGCGGCCGGCTTGTAGACCGGCAGCGGCTGGTAGGTCGCCGGGTCGAACTCGATCTCGGTCAGCTGGACGTCGATCGGGAGGTCGATCAGGACCGGGCCCGGACGGCCGGAGCGCATCAGGTGGAAGGCCTGCTGGAAGACGCCGGGGACCTGGGCCGCCTCCAGGACGGTGGTGGCCGCCTTGGTGACCGGCTTGGCGATCGAGGCGATGTCGACCGCCTGGAAGTCCTCCTTGTGCAGCTTGGAGACCGGCGCCTGGCCGGTGATGCACAGGATCGGGATCGAGTCGGCGATGGCCGAGTAGAGCCCGGTGATCATGTCGGTGCCGGCCGGGCCGGAGGTGCCGATGCAGACACCGATGTTCCCGGCCTTGGCCCGGGTGTAGCCCTCGGCCATGTGCGAGGCGCCCTCGACGTGGCGGGCCAGCGTGTGACCGATGCCACCGACCTGCTTGAGCGCCTTGTAGAAGGGGTTGATCGCGGCGCCCGGCACGCCGAACGCGACCTCGACGCCCTCGAGCTTGAGGATCTCAACTGCGGCTGCGGCTGCTGTCATACGAGGCATCGGTTCACTCCTGCGTCCGTCGGGCTCCAGCAACTTCCACGATGCGGAAGCATTGTTCTGGGATACGAAAGACAAGCTAGGGCGGCTTCAACAAAACGTCAAGAGTGGGTCCGAAGGACGAACCACGACGCGGGCATGCGAAAGGCCCCCGGGGCATCCCGGGGGCCTTCGGATCAGCTGTCGGTACGGCTCCTGCGACCGGTACGGCCGGAGCGGTCGGAGCGGTCGGAGCGGTCGGAGCGGTCGGAGCGGCCTAGAGGGCGGCGGCCAGCCTGGTGCCCTGGTCGATCGCGCGCTTGGCGTCCAGCTCGGCGGCCACGTCCGCGCCGCCGATCAGGTGCACCGAGGCGCCGCCCGCCACCAGGGCGTCGTGGAGCTCGCGGCGAGGCTCCTGCCCGGCGCAGAGCACCACGGTGTCCACCGCGAGCACCCGCTCCTCGCCGTCCACCACCAGGTGCAGGCCCTCGTCGTCGATCTTCCGGTACTCGGCGCCGGAGACGGTGACCACGCCCCGCTTGGCGATCTCCTGCCGGTGGATCCAGCCGGTGGTCTTGCCCAGGCCCGCGCCGACCTTGCCGGCCTTGCGCTGGATCAGGTGCACCTGACGGGGCGGCAGCTCCTTCTCCGGGGCGCGCAGCCCGCCGCGCTCCCGGTGCTCGGTGTCGATGCCCCAGCTGGCGTAGAAGTCGGCACCCGAGTCCGTCAGGTACTCGGCCACGTCGAAGCCGATGCCGCCCGCGCCGATGACCGCCACCCGCTCGCCGACCGCGGCGCCGCCGCGCAGCACGTCCAGGTAGCCGAGCACGCTGGGGTGGTCCACGCCGGGGATGTCGGGCGTGCGCGGGGTGACGCCGGTGGCCAGCACCACCTCGTCGTAGCCCTCGGCGAGCAGCTGCTCGGCGCTCGCCAACTCGCCCAGCCGCAGCTCGACCTGACGCTCCGCCAGCTGGTGGCGGTAGTACCGCAGGGTCTCGTCGAACTCCTGCTTGCCGGGCACCTGCCGGGCCACGTTGAGCTGGCCGCCGATCTTGTCGTCCGCGTCGTAGAGGGTGACGGCGTGGCCGCGCTCGGCGGCCGCGACCGCGAAGCCGAGCCCGGCCGGGCCGGCCCCGACCACGCCGATCCGCTTCCTCCGCTGGGTCGGGCCGAGCACCAGCTCGGTCTCGTGGCAGGCCCGCGGGTTGACCAGGCAGGAGGTGATCCGGCCACTGAAGGTGTGGTCCAGGCAGGCCTGGTTGCAGCCGATGCAGGTGTTGATCGCCTCCGGCGCCCCGGCCGCGGCCTTGGCCACGAACTCCGGGTCGGCCAGCAGCGGGCGGGCCAGCGAGACCAGGTCGGCGTGCCCGTCGGCGAGCAGCTGCTCGGCCAGCTCGGGGGTGTTGATCCGGTTGCTGGTCACCAGCGGGACGGAGACCTCGCCCATCAGCTGCTTGGTCACCCAGGCCCAGGCGCCGCGCGGCACCGAGGTGGCGATGGTCGGGATGCGGGCCTCGTGCCAGCCGATGCCGGTGTTGATGATGGTGGCCCCGGCCGCCTCGACGGCCTTGGCCAGCTGCACCACCTCGGGCAGCGTGGAGCCACCGGGGACCAGGTCCAGCATGGAGAGCCGGTAGATCAGGATGAACTCCGGCCCGACCCGCTCGCGCACCCGTCGCACGATCTCCACCGGGAAGCGCATCCGGTTCTCGTACGAGCCGCCCCAGCGGTCCTCGCGGTGGTTGGTGTGGGAGGCGATGAACTCGTTGATCAGGTAGCCCTCGGACCCCATGATCTCCACGCCGTCGTACCCGGCCGACTGCGCCAGGGCCGCCGCGTCCGCGAAGTCCTCGATGGTCCGCTCGACCTCCTCGTCGGTGAGCGCACGGGGCGGGAAGGGGCTGATCGGGGCCTGTACGGCGCTCGGCGCGACCAGGGCGGGGTGGTAGGCGTAGCGGCCGAAGTGCAGCAGCTGCAGGGCGATCCGGCCACCGGCCCCGTGCACCGCCTCGGTGATCACGCGGTGCTCGGCGGCCTCCTCGGCGGTGGTCAGCTTGGCCCCGCCGTCCCAGGGGCGGCCGGCCTCGTTCGGCGCGATGCCGCCGGTGACGATCAGGCCGACGCCGGCCCGGGCCCGGGTGGCGTAGAACTCCGCCATCCGCTCGAAGCCGTGCTCGGCCTCCTCCAGGCCGACGTGCATCGAGCCCATGATCACCCGGTTCGGGAGGGTGGTGAAGCCCAGGTCCAGCGGGCGCAGCAGGTGCGGGTACGAGGTCATGCCAGCACGGTAGGGGCGTGGCACCTGCTATGCAACTAGTTGCACATGGACCATGGCGCAGATCACCCCGCCCGGCATTGGGCCTACCAACGGACAAGCAGGTGATCCAACGTCACCCTGATGGCCCGTTTCCGCAGGTGCCCGTTCTGGTGACACTCAGGGGGATGGGTTGAAGGGTGGTAGGGCGCACGAAACAGCGGGAGGACCGTCCGGTGGACGGTCCTCCCGCTGTCGTCTGTCCTGCCGCGCGTCAGACCCGCGCGGCCTCCTGCTCGTCCTCGGGGACGGTGATCACCCAGCGGGTCTCCTGCCGGGGGCGGAGGTAGAGCAGCCAGTAGAGGGCGGCGACGACGGTGATGCCGCCGGTCCAGAGCAGCGCCTTGACGTCGAGCTGGGTCAGCACGTAGCCGAGCACCAGGATCAGGATCACCGGCAGCGCGGGCCAGAGCGGCTGGCGCCAGGCCGGGACGTGCTTGTGCTGGCCCTTGCGGGCGAACAGCGCGGCCACCGCGACCAGCAGGTAGAGCGCGGCGACGGCGACACCGGTGATGTTGGTGAGCAGGTCCTGCGGGACGAAGCAGAGCGCCGCGCCGGGGAGGCCGACCGCGAGGGTGGAGATCCACGGGGCGCTGAAGCGGTTGAGGGTGCCGAAGGCGTTGTTCACCGGCTGCGGCCAGGCGCGGTCACGGCCGGAGGCGAAGAGCACCCGGGAGTTCTGGATGACCATCACGATGCCGGCGTTGACGATGGCCAGCGCGATGCAGAGGCTGACGAAGGTGCCGACCGAGGAGCCGGCCCAGCCGTCCACCAGGGCGGAGACGTTGCCCTCGCTCAGCGCCGCCAGGTCCGGGGCGCCGACGGTGATGGCGATGACCGGCACCAGGATGATCACGGCGGAGAGGCCGAGAGTCCACAGCACGGTGCGGGCGACGTTGCGGCGCGGGTTCTCCAGCTCCTCGGAGAGGTAGATGGCGGTGGAGAAGCCCTGGGTGACGAAGAGCGCGGTGCCCATCGCGGCCAGGATCAGCGAGAGGCCGACCGGGCTGGTGGCGCCGTCGGTGACCACCTGACCGTGGGTCAGGCTGGAGAGGCCGCGCTCGCTGTTGGAGAAGCCGAGGAAGGAGACCACCGCGCAGGCGATCACCTCCAGCACCAGGAAGACGCCGGTCAGCCAGGCGTTGGCCCGCAGGTCGAGCAGGCCGGCCACGGTGGCCGCGATCATCACGGCGGCGCCCGCGATCGCGGGGTCGATGTGGATGATCGGTTCGAGGTAGTCCGCGGTGCCCATCGCGATCAGCGAGGGCACGATCATCACCACGATCAGCGACTGGATGAAGACCAGCCAGCCCGCGAAGCGGCCCGCCAGGGTGCCGACCATCGCGTACTCGCCGCCCGCGCTGGGGATCAGGGTGCCGAGCTCGGAGTAGCAGAACGCCACCGCGATGCAGAGCAGGGTGCCGATGCCGATCGCCAGCGCGGTGTAGGTGCCGAGCGAGCTGAACAGGTCCGGGACGATCACGAAGAGCGAGGAGGCCGGGGTCACGCAGGAGAGCGTGAGCAGCGTGCCGCCGACCACACCGAGCGACCTGGCCAGCTTCTTGGGGGAGCCGGCGCTCTGATCGGTGGCCACCGCCGTGGAGGCGGACGGCGGGTCGAGGATGTCGGTCATGGCGGCTTCCGATCGGCTCGGCGCTGGGGGACGCGCTTCGTGGGTGGTGCTGGTGCGGGAGCGGATATCTCCTCCAGGCAGGTCTGCCGGTGCTTCGTGGTTTCGGTCGCTCCCGGCGGCCATGGAAGCGGGCGAAAGGGGCGCAGTCAACGACGGAAGTGCTGCGGAATCCGTTGTCATAAGGGGCCGTGCGCGGCGCGCATGCCCCGAGGCCTCCCCTCCCACTCCTGCCGATCGAAGGAGTGTGACCAGCCCCACATGACCCTGCATCACTTCAACACTTAGTTGACCTTGGAATCAATGATCGCGGCACGGTCCAGGGCAAAGAGTGCCCCAAACGGCGGCCTCCCCGGGCCGCGACGATAACCGCAGCCGGGGTGGGGGAATTGATCCATAACATTTCGGCCACCCCGGCTGCGGTCTCAGTACTCGGCCGAACGGCCGTCCTCCCAGGTCAGCGGGGTGCGGCGGCCACCGCCACCGGCGAGGAGGCCCCCGGCACCGTCAGCCGCGGCTCCCCGCTCCCGTCCGCCGGCACCGCCCAGACGTCGCTGCCCTTGCCGTCCTTGCCCGGCAGCGCGTACCCGACCGTCGCCCCGTCCAGCCAGGCCGCCTGGTCGTCCACGCTGTGTGTCTCCGCGAGCGCGTGCTCCTTCATCCCGTCCAGCTCCAGCACGTACAGCCGCCAGGGCGCGACCGGGTCGGCGGACACCTTCTTCTTGAAGGCGATCCGGGTGCCGTCCGGCGAGAGCGAGGGGCACTCGACGTTCTCCCGCAGGGTCCGGGCCGACCAGGCGTGCAGGTCGCCCTCGACCAGGTGGGTCTTCCCGGCGGAGGAGACGGTGGCGTAGAAGCGGTTGTCGTCGGCCGCGAAGTTGACGCCCCAGTAGTTCACGTCGGCCGCGTGGTAGCGGACGCCGTCCACGGTCAGCGGGATCGACTCGACCGACTTGATCAGGTAGCCGGTGCGCAGGTCCAGGACCGAGGTCCGGGTGGAGAAACCGCTGGCGGCGTACGAGTCCCCCACCGCGAAGGAGGTCCAGGAGAGCACCTGGCCCGACGGTGAGACCCGGGCCCGGTTCGGGATGCCCGGCACGATCACGGTCTGCAGCTCGGAGAACCTGCGGTCGTACACCACCGCCTGGGTCCGGGCCGGCACCCCCGGCATCGCCCGCAGGCAGAGCGCGCGGTCCCCCGAGGCGTAGAACCGCTCGCAGGACGGCCCGTCCGGCGGCCCGCCCCGCCGCCCGACCCGCCCGGTGGCGGTGTCGCGGTAGTAGAGGCCCGCCTCGTCCAGGGTGAACGTGCTCGCGGCGGCCAGGACTTGGTGGCCGCCGTCCCGCTGACGGGCGTGCAGCACGTACCCCAGCGAGCCGCCCAGCAGCACCAGGACGGCGACGGTCAGCACGATCAGACGCGCCTTCATGCACCCAACTCCTCTTCACCGGTGCCCGGTTCGGGCAGGATCCGCCAGGCGGCGGCCACCGCGGCGGCCAGCAGCACCGCCGCCACGGCCAGCGCCGGACGCGGCCCCCACCACGTCCAGGCCGCGCCGAAACCCGCAGCACCGCAGAGCCGGGCCAGCGCCTGGCCGGTCTGCAGCACCGCGAGACCGCCGGCCCGTCCCTCCCTCGGCAGGGCCGGCCCGGCCAGTGCCATCAGCACGCCGTCGGTGGCGGCGTAGAAGACGCCGAGCAGGGCCAGGGTGAGCACCACGGTCGGCCACCCCATCGGCAGCAGCAGCACCAAGTAGGCCGCCAGCAGCGCCCCGTGGCCGTAGAGCAGCGGCGTCCGACGGCCGATCCGGTCCGCCAGCCGGCCGGCCGGGACGGCCAGCAGCAGGTAGCCCGCCGCCGCGCCGAGCGGCAGCAACGGGAAGAGCGCGGGGGTGAGGTCCAGGCCGCGCTGGAGCAGCAGGTAGAGGAAGGAGTCGCCGATGGTCGCGGCCCCGAGCAGCGCGGCGGCGTACACCACCCGGCGGAAGGCGGGGTCGGCGAGCACCTTCGGCCCGGCGCTCGTCCGGGGCTTCGGCGCGGGCGCGGGAGCGGGAGCGGGCATCGAGGCGTCCGGCAGCCCGGCCGGGACGAAGAGCACCAGCAGCAGCACCCCGAGCAGCCCGGTGGCGAAGCTGACCACGAACACCGCGTCGTAGGCGTCCGCCGTCACCCAGAGCACCGCGAAAGCGACCAGCGGCCCGAGCAGTGCCCCCGTGGTGTCCATCGCCCGGTGCACCCCGAAGGCCCGGCCGAGGGCCTGCGGTGGTGCGCTGAGGGTGATCAGCGCGTCCCGGGGAGCGGTGCGGACTCCCTTGCCCAGCCGGTCCGTCGCCATGGCCGCAGCGATCCCGCCGGCCGCCCCGCCGGCCAGCAGCAGGCCCAGCCGGGAGAGCGCCGAGAGCAGGTAGCCGGCTCCGGCGACGGCCTTGTGCCGCCCGCCGCCGCGGTCCGCGAGGCGGCCGCCGAGCAGCCGCACCAGCGCCGTGGCCCCGTTGAACAGGCCGTCCAGGAAACCGAATTGGAGCGGCGAGAGGCCGAGCCCCAGCACCAGGTAGAGCGGCAGCACGGCGGTGACCATCTCCGAGGAGACGTCGGTGACCAGGCTGACCGCCCCGAGCGCGACGACCGTGCCGGGGACGCGCAGCCCCGCCCCGGCGGGGCGGGGCTGCGCGTCCGTGCTCCGGCCGGTGGTGGCCAGGTACATCATCAGTGGCAGCTGTACTTCGGGCTGGTGTCCTTGACCTTGTTGTCGGTCCCGACGTAGGTCCAGCTGTAGCCGGAGTCGGTGAAGTCCAGCTTCAGCACGCCGTAGTCACCGCTGATCCGCTTCTCGCTGTTCGGCTGGATCTGCTCGATCGGGTACGGCTCGGCGCCGCCCATCCCGCCGACGATCTCGACGATGCCGTCCGCCACCGCCTTGCCGTCCGGGTCCTGCGGGGCGAAGCGCTCGTAGTGGTGGTCGTGGCCGTTCAGGATCAGGTCGGCCTTGGCACCGTAGAGGATCTTCCACACCGGCTTGGAGACCGGGTCGTTGCCGTGGCCGCCCGAGGAGTACAGCGGGTGGTGGAAGTAGGCGGCGATGCACTTCTTGCTGTTGGCCGCCAGGTCCGCCTTCAGCCAGTCGATCTGGGCGCTCTGGTCGAAGGCGTTGGAGTCCAGCGCCAGGAAGTGCCAGTTGCCCTCGTCGAAGCTGTAGTAGCTCTTGCCCTGCGGGTAGGCGATGGCGCCGAAGTACGACTTGTAGCCGGAGAGCGAACCGGCCGGGTCGTAGGTCTCGTGGTTGCCCGGGACGGGGTGGGTCTTGGCCTTGAAGGCGCCCCAGGTCTTGTCGTAGTAGTTCTTGAAGTCCTGCAACCGGGCGTCGTCGTACTGGTTGTCACCCATCGTCAGGTAGAACTTCGGGTTGATCTGCTGCGCCAGCTTGGCGGTCTTCGGGTGCGCGCAGTTGCTGTCGCTCGCGGTGCACTGCGCCGCGATGTCACCCGCCGCGACCACCGTGAACCCGCCGGCCGGCTGGCTGGTGGAGGGGCTGGGCGACGGGCTCGGGGTCGGCGTGCCACCGCCGTCCGGGGTCCCGTACACCTCCATCTCGAACAGCGAGTAGCCGTAGCTCGTGCCGCGCGCCGTCCCGTACATCCGGACGTAGCGGCCCTTGCCGGACAGCCCCGTCCAGTCGTCGGTGCCGCCGTTGCCGGCCGTCTCCGTCGCGACGGAGGTCCAGGTGGACCCGTCCGCCGACACCTCCAGCCGGTACGCCTTCGCGTACGCGGCCTCCCAACTCAGCTTCACCCGCGAGACGTTGGAGCTCGCCCCGAGGTCCACCCGCAGCCACTGCGGGTCCTTGCCCTCCTCGCTCGCCCACCGGCTCGACGTACTGCCGTCGAACGCCTTCCCCGCCGCGTACGAGGATCCCTCGGTGGAGGACGCCGTGGCGGCCTTCCCCTTGGAGATCACCGGATCGGCCGCCGCACCGGCACTGCCGGGCAGACCGAACAACAGACCGCCGAGCAGCGCCGACACCGCGGCGAACACCCCGACGTGAGCAGGCCTTACCGAGCCACCCAGTCTCATCGCTGGACTCCCTGACCTTCGGAAACGTAGGAGAGCTGGTCGACCGGCACCCCGGGTCGCGGGCCGGCAAGGAGCGGTGTCCGCACACATCACCGCAGCGGCCGGGTCAGAGCTCTCCCACTGAGCACGTCACGCCCCGTCGGTCACGGGCGCCGCGCCGGGCCGCCGTTCGGCAGACTAGTAGAAAGGAAACTTTCCTACCAGTACTCCGACGGCACGCCGTGGTTGCACTTTCTGACACTCCGTCACTGCCCTCCAACACCCGGGGGCACCCTCCGTTCCTCCCCTGCCGCGCCGCTCCCATGCACACCTTCGACGAACTCCTGACAGCGGGCGGAGCCGTCACCACCGCGTCCCGCGGCCCGCGCCCCGGCGGCGGCCACCACCCTCGCTGCCCGGCCCCGGCCCGACGTCGTCGCCGACGTCGGGCCGGGGCCGCCGCATCAGCCCGCGCTGCGCCCGGTGGTCGAGCCGAAGCCCAGCCAGGTGTGCCGGTTGCCCCACCAGCACCAGCCCACCTTGGGCGCGTCGCGCCGCTCGCGGCCGTCCCGGCCGGTCCCGTTGCTGACCCAGATCGCCGGGGTCCGGGCGTCGAAGGTGCCCTTCGGCTTGCGCAGGCGCGAACCGATCGTCATGAAGCACTGGTTGCGCTCCAGCACCTCCGGCTGCTGGAGCAGCCAGTGGATGCCCTCGGTCAGCAGCAGCGGAGTCCGGTCCTCGGCCGCGAGGGCCGGAAGTGCCTCCTCCGGGCTCCAGTTGGCCAGGTGGTCACCCCGGTCCGGAGCGGCCACCAGGTAGAGCGGCCCCTCCGGCAGCTCCACCCCCGTCGGCGCGAACTCGTCCACGTCGGTCATGTCGACCACGACGAAGCCCGGCTTCCCCTCGTGCCGCAGCAGCGGCGCCAGCGCCGAGGCCGGCGCCCGCCCGGGGTGGACGGCGAGCAGCACCTCCCCCTCCACGCCGTGCGCCGCGGCGGCGAACGTCCTCATCTCCTCCGCGGACAGCCCCGCGAGGTCGTGCACCCCGAGCTCGATCAGGCGTTCCGCCTGGGCGAGGAGCGAGGGAAGAGCGGTCACGGCGAAACGGGTCGAAAGGTCGGGCAAGACACTCCCCAGGAAGTCCGGATCAGCTGACTGGGTACCCAACGGAGCACCGCCCCGCCCTGTTCCCGATCCCCGCAGGATTCTTCCCGCCCCGACCTGACGCACCGTCGCCATCGCCCGCCCCGTGCCGTTCAGCCCGTCTGCATCCCGGCACGCGGGACGGTGCGGGTGGTGCCGTCGGCGAGGGTGAGGACGGCGGAGTCGACGGAGCCGCCGCGGTTGTTCTCCGCGCCCGGCCACCAGGCCGTCCAGCGGCCGTTCTCCACGGTGACCTCGAAGGTCCGGCCCTGAGCCGTCATGGTGACGGCCTTGACGTCCGAACCGACGAAGCCCGCAGCGTAGTTGAAGATCCGGTCGCCGTCGCCGTGCGAGCCACCCGTGTCGTAGGCGATGGCGTTCGGCGCCAGGGCGGGCACCTGGCCGACCAGCTCCCAGAAGCCGCCCTCGCCGTCCGGGGCGACGTAGCAGAGCGCGACGGTGCTGCCCCGGGTGACGACCATGGACGTCACCCTGCCCCGCAGGTCGGCGTTGCTCACCTTGTCCGCCCCGCCCGGCCCCTCCATCGCGCTCAGGCACCACTTCAGCGTCTTGGCGCCCTGGCCCTTGCTGGTGTCCACCTGGGCCGGCTTGGCCGTCCAGCTGACGATCTCGGCGGAGCCCAGCGGACCACCGCTTCCGGCGCCGGGGCCGGCCACCAGGTCGTAGAGCGTCACCCCGCTCACCACCGCCCCGAGGGCGACGGCCCCGGCCAGGGTGAAGGCCAGACGGCGGCGCAGCCCCGGCCGGGGCCGGGCGGCGGGGGTGGCGGGGGTGACAGGGGTGTCGGCGTCGATCTTGCTCATCAAGAGCTCCCGGTGGAGTGCATGACGTCCCGGCGGGAGATCACGCTCGGCCGGCACGGGCAGCCGCCCGAGCAGTCCGTCGCGCTCGACCGGTTCCGGCCGCTGATCGGCGTTCACTGGTGTGCCTCCTCGGTGGACAGGCCCGCGGTCGCGGTCCCACTCTTCATCTGGTGCCGGGCGTAAGGGAGTTCCACCTTTTTTCGCCGCTCCTTCCGCTCCGCCGCCTCCGCGAGCCGCTGCAGCTTCGCCCGGGCCCGCGACAGCCGCGACCGCACCGTCCCCACCGGCACCCCGAGCGCCTCCGCCGCCTCCTGGTACTCCAGCCCCGCCCACACGCACAGCGCCAGCACCTCCCGCTCCGGCCGCCGCAGCTTCGCCAACGCCTCCCGCACCGCGGCGATCCGCACCGCGTCGTCCATCCGCCCGGCCGACTCCTCCGCGAAGTCCGGCACCCCCTCCGGCGCCGGCGGCACCTGCGCCAACACCTCCCGGTGCCGCCGCGCCGCCCGCCGCTGATTGCTCACCAGATTGGTGGCGATCCCCAGCAGCCACGGCCGTAGCGAGCCCCCCTCCTCACTCACCCTCCCGTGCTGCCGCCACGCCTCCAGGAAGGTCAGCGACATCACGTCCTCCGCCACCGACCAGTCCCCGGTGAGCCGGTACGCGTGGTTGTACACCGCGCGCGCGTACGCGTCGAAGAGCCGCCCGAACGCGTCCCGGTCACCGGCCCGCACCCGCGCTCGCATCTCAGGATCCGAATAGTCCACACCCATCCCTCTGGCCCCCCGCCCCGCCGGGTTCCCGTGACCCCCGTCACACACCCGCGGGCGGACGGGTCGTCACGTGCTCGCGGGACCACGAGCCTAGGACGTGGGAAGCCCCGGACCGCACGCGGTCCGGGGCTCGATTCACAGGTCGTACCGGCGCGCGCCGTCGCGCGCCGGGGTCACCCGACGGTCGGCAGGCTCGCGGTGAGCGCGGCCGGGACCGCGACCACCGCGTCGAAGCTGTGGCCCCCCTGACCGAACTCGGAGGCGCTCATCGCGCGCTTGCCGCCACCGTTGACGACCATCCACACCGTGACGCCGTCGGGCGAGAGCAGCATGGTCCCGTCGGCCGGGGCGGTCCTGGCGACGGCGGCGGCCTCCCAGGTGCCGGGGACGCCGCGCAGCGGCCGCTGGTCGTAACCGAGCCCCGTGTAGTTCGCGCTGTCGAGCAGGACGGCCTTGCCGCCGGCCATCACGTAGACGGACGGGTCACCGCCGGAGGCGTTCTTGATCACCGTGCCGTCCGCCAGCGGCTTGGCGGCGCTCTCGGCGATCCACTGCTCGGGTGCGCCCACGGCCGGCCCGCCGCTCCAGACGCCGTAGTACTCGTCGGCGGTCACCGGAAGGGCCGACCCGTTGACCATCACGTACACCGCGGCACTGCCCTCGCCCTGGCCCGTGACCAGGGTGCCGTCCGGCGCCGGCCGGGAGGCCGCGGCCTTCAGCCACTCGCCGGGCGCGCCCATCAGCGGCCAGTTGTTGTAGCCGTCCGCGTACCACTCGTCGGCCGTGATGTGTGCGGCGGCCCCGTTGACCATCGTGTACCGGGCGGGGTCGTCGCCGGACTGGTCCATCAGCACGGTGCCGGTCGGCAGGGTCTTGGCGGCCGCGGCCTTCAGCCAGTCGCCGGGCACCCCCATCAGGGTGCGGGTGTTGTAGCCGTCGGCGTACCACTCCCCCGCCGCGATGGGCAGCGCCGAGCCGCTCACCATGACGTAGCGGGACGGGTCACCGCCGGACTCGTCCATCAGGACCAGCCCAGTGGCGAGCGTGCCCTGCCGGGCGGAGTTCAGCCAGGAGCTCGGAACGCCCATCAGCGACCGGGAGTTGTAGCCGCCCGTGGTCCAGTCGTTGCCACTGATCGGCAGCGCCGTGCCGTCCACGACCACGTACCGGGAGGGGTCGCCGCCCGCCTGGTCCATCACGACGGTGCCGGACGGGGGAACCGCAGGGAGGGAGTTGAAGGCGCCGTCCTCGACCGTGACGATCCGGCTGAGGTCGTAGTGGTCGGGGGCGACGTCCGAACCGGCGACCGGAAGCCCGGCCCCGTTGACGATCACCTTGACGGTCGATCCCGCCGGGGACTTCACCAGGGTGCCGCTCGGCAGGGCGGAGGGATTGGTGTTGGTGGAGAAGACCGGTGAGATGAAGCCGCTTATCCGCTGCCCGCCGACCACCGTGCCGACCCCGGCTCCGTTGACGTTGTACCCGGTCACCCGACCGTTGCCGCCTCCCTGGTTTCCGCCGACCACGCTGATGTAGCCGTTGCCGACGGCCGTGACCAGGTTGACGTGGCTGGCCCAGTCGCTGCTGCTGTTGAAGTCGTACACGATGGCGTCGCCGACCTGCGGGTAGCTGTGCAGCGTCCCGTAGCGCCGACCGTAGTCGTAGAAGCTCGCCGCGCCGCTGGACAGGTCCCTGGTGTGGGCGGCTCCGGCACGCTCCCAGACCCAGCCCGCGAAGTCGGCGCACCAGGACTCCGCCTTCTGGCCCCCGGCGCCGCAGGAGTCCGACGCGTGGTTGCCGGCGACGTAGCCGTCGTGGGCGCACGGGCCGTTGCCCAGCTCGCCGTTGGCGACGGAGGCGATGGTGGCGGTGTCCGCGTGGGCCTGAGCCGCCGTCAGGCCGGTGAAGGACGCGGCGACCGCGAGGGCGGCGAGGCCGGCCTGGCTGATCTTGCGGACATTGGTGATGTTTCGGACATTCGACATGAGACGGGTTCTCCGTATCGGTGTGGTGTGAGGATGAGCGCTCCGCCGGGGCGATCCCGCGCGGCGGAGTGGGCGTACTGCCTGGGTGCGGACTGCTTGGGTGAGGACTCGCCTCAGCGGCCGATGGCGAGGATCTGGGTGGAGCCGTCGGGCAGGGCGGTGATCGCGGCCCGGGGGCCGTTGAAGGTCGGCGCACCGTCGTAACCGGCGATGGCCCGGAACCCGCTCCAGGTGGCGTCGGTCCGCCGGACCTGGTGGTAGACGTTGCCGTCGTTGCCGACCGCCAGGACCTGGGAACTGCCGTCCGGCAGACCGGCGACGGCGACATCGCTCGCCTGCATGGTCGGCGTACCGGCACCGTCGAGCGGCGCGAAGCCCGTCCAACGTCCGTCGGAGAGGCGGGACTCGTGGTAGACGTTGCCGTCGCCACCGACCGCGAGCACCTGCGAACTCCCGTCCGGGAGCCCCGCGATGGCCACATCGCTCGCCTGCATGGTCGGCGCACCGGCACCGTCGAGCGGCGCGAAGCCCGTCCACGCACCACCGGCCAGCCGCGACTCGTGGTAGACGTTCCCGTCGTTGCCGACCGCCAGCACCTGCGCGGTGCCGTCCGGGAGCCCCGCGATGGCCACGTCACTCGCCTGCATCATCGGCGCCCCGACACCGTCGAGCGGCGCGAAGCCCGTCCAACGTCCGTCGGAGAGGCGGGACTCGTGATACACGTTCCCGTCACTGCCGACCGCGAGCACCTGCGAACTCCCGTCCGGCAGAGCGGCGATGGCGACCTTGCGCGCCGGCATCGCCGCAGTCCCGACACCACCGAGCGGCGCAAAGCCGGTCCAACGTCCGTTCGCCAGACGGACCTCGTGGTAGACGTTGCCGTCGTTGCCGATGCCCACCACCTGCGCGCTGCCGTCCGGCATCCCCGCGATCGCCGCCTCGGAGCCGCTGAAGAACGGGGCGCCACCCACGCCGTTCAGCGCGCCGAGCCCCGACCAGGCGCCGCCGGGCTGCCGGCCGGCGTGGAAGAACGCGCCGGAACCGGGCGCCGGGGGGTAGGGGTCCGCGCGGTCGGTGGCCAGTCCGGTGCCGGCGAGGCAGGACAGCCAGGCGCGGGGGCCCTGGTCGGCGAGGATCTTCTCCGCGATGAGGATCTGCTGCTTCTTGGTGGCGAGGTCCGGCCGCGGAGCGTAGTCGGTGCCCTTGTAGTGGCTCCAGTTGGCGAGGGTGATCTGCAGCCCGCCGTAGTAGACGCGCGTGCTGTTGACGATGCTCCAGTTGCCCCCGCTCTCGCAGGCGGCCACCTTGTCCCAGGTCGCCACCGAGGCGGCCTGGGCGCTGCCGCCGGCGCCCGCAACGGCGGCGGCCGAGAGGGCCAGGGCCACCGCCCAGCGGGGCGGCCTGATGGTGCGTGAACTCATCTGATGTCTCCTGGACATGGCGGACGCCGACCCGCCGCCACGACGGTGGCGGGCCGGCGTCCTGGGGAAGCGGTACCGAAGGGCCGGTGGTTCAGCGGCCGATGGCGAGGATCTGGGTGGAGCCGTCGGGCAGGGCGGTGATCGCGGCCCGGGGCCCGTTGAAGGTCGGCGCACCGCCGTAACCGGCGATGGGGTGGAAGCCGCTCCAACCGGCGTCGGCACGGCGGGCCTCGTGGTAGACGTTGCCGTCGTTGCCGACCGCCACCACCTGCGAACTCCCGTCCGGCAGACCGGCGATGGAGACGGAGCTCGCCTGCATCGTCGGGGTGCCGACACCTTCGAGCGCGACGAACCCCGTCCAGTCACCGCTGCTCATGCGCTGCTCGTGGTAGACGTTGCCGTCACTGCCGACCACCAGCACCTGCGAGGTGCCGTCCGACAGACCGGTGATGGCCACGTCGCGCGCCTGCATCGCCACCGTGCCGGCACCGGCCAAGGGCGCGAAGCCCGTCCAACTGCCACCGGCCAGCCGGGACTCGTGGTAGACGTTCCCGTCGTTGCCGACCGCCAACACCTGCGCGGTGCCGTCCGGCAGGCCCGCGATGGCCACCCTGCTCGCCTGCATGGACCAGGTCCCGACACCGGCCAGCGGCGCGAAGCCCGTCCACCTGCCGTCCGGCGAGCGGGACTCGTGGTAGACGTTGCCGTCGCTGCCGACCGCCACCACCTGCGAACTCCCGTCCGGCAGACCGGCGATGGCGACCGAACTCGCCTGCATCGACGCCGAACCGACGCCCGCGAGCGGCGCGAAACCGGTCCAGATGCCGTCCGCCAGCCGCGTCCGGTGGTAGACACTGCCGTCGTTGCCGATGCCCACCACCTGGGCACTGCCGTCCGGCATCCCCGCGATCGCCGCCTCGGAGCCCACGAAGAACGGAGCGTCACCCACCCCGTTCAGGGCACCGAGGCCCGCCCAACGACCGTCAGCCAGCCGGGTGCCGTGGAAGAACGAACTGCCGGAGGGCACCGGTGGGACCGTGGGGGTGGTGGGAGCGGTGGGGGCCACCTGTACGTCGAGGTAGTCGCGGTCGATGTTGATGCTGATGCCGTGCCAGGTCTCGGTCACGTTGCCCGCGTACTGGTGGACCCGCTGGTGGTTGCTCCAGTAACCGGCGGGGAGCACCGAGTCGTTGGTGTCCGCGGCGTTGTTCCACTTCGCGGCGAACACGGCGTCGGGCATGGCGTAGCCGTTGACGTTGGCGACCAGGTCGGCGATGCCGGTGGAGGAACTGCTGTAGACGGCCGAGGTGTAGCCGCGCGCGTGCAGCTGGTTCGTCCAGGCGGACAGGAAGGTGAGCACCCTGGTCGAGTAGGTCTCGCGCGAGTAGCTCTCCATGTCGTAGTAGAGCAGGCTGCCGGGCGCGAACCCGAGGCTCGCCGCCTGGTTGGCGGCGTCGTCGGCGGCGGCCGCGCCCTGCGCGGCGGGCGAGCTGAGCTCGGTCGCCTGCGGGCCGACGTACAGCGGCATGAAGCGCCAACCGGCCGAGGCCTGCTGCTGAACCCAGGCGGCCGTCAGGTTCGGCTGGGGGCAGGCCCGGCGGTTTCCACCGATGTAGATGCCGACCGCACCGTACGGGGAGTCGGCCATCCACCCGTTCATGGTGGTGCCGCTCGGGGCTGCGCAGGCGTCGAAGCCCTTGCCGGTGTAGTTGGTGCTGGCGGCCGGGACGGCGGCCACGGCCTGCGGCGCCGCCACCGTCCCCACCTCCTCCGGCGCGGCCGACTCGGCGGTGGCTCCGCGCCGCGCGGTGGTTCGCTGCGGAGTGGGGGCCGCCGTCCCGGCCGCCCCGGCCGACTCGACCGTCTCGGTGGGCAGGTCGGCGCCGGCCAGGATCCGGCTGACCAGGGCATGGTCGGAACCGTAGGCGGCGGTGACCCGGACCCCGCCGCCGACCGCGTGGATCTCCTGACCGGTGGTGTTGACCGTGGTCCGGGCGGTGCCCGTGGCGGCGTCCCGGTCGGGCTGGACGAGCAGCGCCTCGGTACGGCCCACGACGCGCGTGCCGCAGTCCTGGGAGTCGCTGGGGTCGCCGAGGTAGAGGGCGGAGCGTCCGAAGTGCACGCAGGCGTGCGGGTCGGCGGTGAGGTCGATGACCTCCCAGTCGGCCGGGACGCGGAAGGTGTGCCCCAGGTAGCTCACGCTCCGCTCCGGGGCCCGGTGCGCGTCCGGGCCGGAACCGGCGGAGGTCAGGGCGGAGGCGGTGGCGGGCGAGAGGACTGCGGCGGAGAGTGCCAGGGCGGCACCGGCCGCGCCCAGGCTCAGTCTGTTCAGGTTCACGTGGTTGCTCCTGTGCGTGCGGGCCCCCGGTGCGGAGGCCGACGTGCCGACGGCGGGTGCCGGCCGACAGCGGATGCGAGTCGGCGGCGGGTACGCGGCGGCAGTGGATGCGAGTCGGAGGTCGGGCGCGAGTCAGCGGGCGGGCGAGATTCGTCAGGCGGGCGCGGGTCAGCGGGCGGTGACGACCATGTGGCTGGAGCCGTCGGGCATTCCGGTGATGGCGACCCGGGTGGCGGGGAGGTCGGGCGCGAGGGCGAAGCCCTGGACCGGCGCGAAGCCGGCCCACGTGCCGTCGGTGAAGCGGACCTGGTGGTACGCCTTGCCGTCGTTGCCGACCACCAGCACCTGCGAGGTGCCGTCCGGCAGGCCGGCGATCGCGATGGAGTCGGCCCACATCCTGGAGGCGCCGCGGTAGCCGCCGAGCGGGGCGAAGCCGGTCCAGCTGCCGTCGGTCAGCCGGGTCTGGTGGTAGACGTTTCCGTCGCTCCCGGTCGCGACCACCTGGGCGGTGCCGTTCGGCAGGCCGACGATCGCGATCCGGCCGGCCAGCATCCTCGGAGTGCCGACGCCTTCGAGCGGGGCGAAGCCGGTCCAGCTGCCGTCGGTCAGCCGGGTCTGGTGGTGGACGTCGCCGTCACTGCCGATCACCAGGACCTGCGACGTACCGTCCGGCATGGCCGCGATGGCGACCTCGCGGGCCTGCATCCTCGGAGTGCCGACGCCTTCGAGCGGGGCGAAGCCGGTCCAGCTGCCGTCGGTCAGCCGGTGCTCGTGGTAGACGTTGCCGTCGTTCCCGACCGCCAGGACCTGCGACGTGCCGTCCCGCAGACCCGCGATGGCGACCTTGCTCGCCTGCATCCTGGCGGCCCCGACTCCCGCGAGCGGGGCGAATCCGCTCCACGCTCCCGCGGTGCCGCGGATCTGGTGGTAGACGTTGCCGTCGTTGCCGATGCCCACGACCTGGGCGCTGCCGTCCGGCAGGCCGGCGACGGCGGCCTCCGGACCGCTGAAGGTCGGGGCACTCCCGATGCCCCGCAGCTGCAGGTACGGGGTCCAGCTTCCGTTCGCCAGACGGATGTTGTGGACGAACTCGTCCGGGTTGAGGCTCGGGGCGACCGATCCGACCACCCAGTTGGCCCGTACCGGACGGAAGGTCCCCCTGCCGGACTCGTACGGATAGCGGATGGTGCGCTGCTGGACGCCCGCAGGGGTGAACTCGTAGCCGACGTAGGCGAACCGCGAGGAGTCGACCCAGTAGTCGAAGAGCACCACGTGCCCGTCCGCGCCGGCGGAGTCGTTGAGCAGGGCGTCACCGGGCAGGAGCTGGTCCTTGTCGATGGCCGTGGCGATGCCGAACGGGACGAAGGTGGTGGTGTCGAGGGAGGTCGCCAGGCCCCAGGCCATCGACACGAAGCCGGAGCAGTCGGTCCGGTACCGGCCGTAGGTGCCGGCGGACGAGTAGACCAGGCCCTTGCCGACCCAGGACTCCGCGCGGGCGATGACGTCGGCGCGCTCGTCGATCTGATTGACCAGCGGCAGGCTGCCCCAGATTCCGACACCGCCCTGGTCCCCGAAGGCGCCGGGGCCGATCGGCACCTTGGCCAGGGCCGGAGGTGCGGTGACCAGGGCGACGGTCAGGCCGGCGCCCAGGCGGAGGGCACTGCGGCGGGTGGTACGAGTGTTGAGCATCGTTCTCCCCCGAGCTGTACGACCGGGGCCGCTCCTGACGCGGGCGACCTCCGACGGGAAAAGAATGCGGGCGGCCGATAATCGGGAGATAACATCCCGTCAGAACAGGCGTTATCCGGTCGCTGACCAGGTCAGATCAAGCTAGCGGGGGCCCTAGAACATGCGCTTCGGACTGCTCGGCGGTCTGCTCGCCCAGGACGCGGACCGGGACTGTCCGGTCCGGGGACTCAAGGCCCGTACCCTGCTGGCGGTC
Source organism: Kitasatospora albolonga (assembly GCF_039535905.1). GTDB lineage: Bacteria > Actinomycetota > Actinomycetes > Streptomycetales > Streptomycetaceae > Kitasatospora > Kitasatospora albolonga. The sequence goes on from NZ_BAAAYB010000101.1 coordinate 48,425, forward strand.
CTGCTCCTGAACGCCGGTCAGCCGGTCTCCCTGGACCGGCTGACGATCGCCCTCTGGGCCGAGAACGCGCCGAGCACCGCCGAGCAGTCACTGCGCAACCTGGTCGCCAGGCTGCGCAAGGCCCTGGGCGACGAGGAGGGCGAGCGGCTGCGGGCCGTCCGCGCCGGTTACCTGCTCCGGGTCGCTGACGAGGAGCTGGACACCAGGCTGTTCGAGGAGGCCGTCCGACGGGCCCGGGCCGCGCACGCGGCGGACGACCCCGTACGGGTCCTGGCCGAGACCGCCACCGCCCTCGGCCAGTGGCGCGGCACGCCGCTCCTCGACCTGCCCGAGCTGGCCGCGGACTTCCAGCCGCAGTGCGAGCAGTGGGAGGAGGACCGGCTCCAGATGCTGGAGTGGCGCTTCGGGGCCGAGCTCCAGCTGGACCGTCCACAGGCGGTGGTGGCCGAACTGACCGGCCTGGTCGGCGAGCATCCGCTGCGGGAGGCGTTCCACGGACAGCTGATGCTCGCCCTGCACCGCAGCGACCAGCGGGCCAAGGCCCTGGCGGTCTACCAGCGGCTGCGCCGCACCCTGATCGAGGAGCTCGGCATCGAGCCGGGCCCGGCCCTGCGCGAACTGCACCAGCTGGTGCTGAGCGAGGAGCCCTCCGCCCCCGGGCCCTCCCGCCCCACCACCCCTCCCTCAACTCCCTCCGCTCCCACCCCCCGCGCCGTCCTCGACCAACTCCCCTCCGCGCCAATGCACTTCGTCGGCCGCGCCGAACCCCTCACCGCCCTGCGCGACGCCCTGCTGCGCGACACCGGACGCGCGCGGTACGCGGTGGTCAGCGGCATGGCCGGGGTCGGCAAGTCGGCACTCGCGGTGCACTGCGCCCACGCGCTGGCCGAGCACTTCCCCGACGGCCGGCTCTTCCTCAACCTGCGCGGCGCGACCTCCGGCCTGACACCGCTGACCACCCATCAGGCCGCCACCGCCCTGCTGGGCGGCCTCGGCGTCGACCCCGGCACCGTCCCCGCCGACCCGGAGGCCGCCGCCGCCCTGCTGCGCGGCACCCTCGCCCCCACCAGGACCCTGCTGGTGCTGGACGACGCCGCCGGGCTCGCCCAGGTCCGCCCGCTGCTTCCGGCCGGCCCCGACTGCGCGGTCCTGCTGACCAGCCGCTCGCCGATGCTCACCCTCGAAGGCGCGGCACACCTCCGCCTCGCCCCGCTGAGCGAGGCGGAGAGCGTCGCCCTGGTGGCCGTCGCCTCCGGCCGCACCTCCGCCGACCGCGAGGTGGTGACCCTCGAGCAGGGCGACCTGGCCCGCCTGGTGGGCCTCTGCGGCCGGCTCCCGCTCGCCCTGCGCATCGTCGCCGCCCGCCTCGCCGCCCGCGACGCGCTGCCCGTCCGCAGCCTGGTCGCCCAACTCACCGACCACGAGGACCGGCTCGACCAGCTGGAGCTCGACGACCTGAGCATCCGTCAGTCCCTCGCACTGGCCCACCGCGTCCTGCTCGACTCCGAGCGCCGGCTCGACCGGCGCGCGGCCGACGCCCTGCTCGCGGTCGGCTCCCTCAACCTGCCCGAGTACTCGGCCGCCCAACTGGCCGGGACCCTGGGCACCAGCCGGGCCCAGGCCGCAGCCGCCCTCGACCGCCTGGTGGACGTCGCCCTGCTGGACGAGATCCGGCTCGACCGCTTCGCCCCGCACGACCTGGTCCGCGACTTCGCCCGCGAACTGGCCGAGGAGAGCGGACGCCGCCCCGAACTGGCCTCCGCCGCACTCCGCTGGTACGCCGCCGAGGCGGGCCGTTCGGCCCTCGCCCTCGCCCCGGAGCTCCACCACCACCGCCGGCTCCCCGGCGGGGACGGCTCCCCCGACGAGGAGACCGCACTCCTGTGGGGCGACGTCGAATGCGTCAACCTGGTCCCCCTGGTCGAACAGGCCGACCGCGAGCAACGGGACTCCTCGTCCCTGCTCACCCTGGTCCAGGCCCTGCTCCCCTACCTCCGCGCCCGCGGCCGGACCGCCGAACTCTCCCAGCTCAACCGCACCGCCCTGACCGTCGCCCGCCGCGAGGGCAACCTGCTCGCCCAGGCACACGCCCTCGGTGACCTGGCCGGCTCCCACTTCGACGCCGGCCGCTTCGCCGACGCCCTCGACCTCATCGACCAGGCCGTCCCGCTCTGGCGAGAGCTCGGCGACGTGGTCCGCGAACAGCTCAACCTGAACAACCGCGGCATGCTCCTCCAAGCCCTCGGCCGCGACCGGGAAGCCGTCACCGCCCTCGAAGAGGCCCTCGCCCTGGCCGTCGAACGCGGCGACACCCACAACGAGGCCCTCGCCCTGAGCGGCCTCGGCAACGTCGCCGAGAAGACCGACCCCCGCCTCGCCATCCGCCACCACAGCCGCAGCATCGAAGCGGGCCGCCGCTCCGGCACCCCCGGCGTCCAGATGGCCGGCCTCTGCAACATCGGCTGCGCCCACCTCCGCCTCGACGAACCCGCCGAAGCCCTCCAGCACTTCCGCGAAGCCCTCGCCATCCCCTCCGCCTCCGCCCCCTGGACCACCGAACGCCAGACCCGCCTCGGCCTGGTCGACGCCCTCCACCGCCTCCACCACCTCGACGAGGCCGCCACCGCCGCCCGCGACCTCCTCGACCGCACCACCACCCGCGCCGACCCCTACGGCGAGGGCCTCGCCCGCCACGCCTACGGCCTCGTCCTCCGCGACCAGGGCAACCCCACCCACGCCCTCACCCAGTGGCGCACCGCCCTCGACCTCCTGGCCCCCCTCGACCCCGAGACCACCGCCGAACTCCGCACCCTCATCACCACGGCCGAGGCCGCCTGACACGCGTCAGGGCCCCTCCGCACCGTGCACGAAGGGGCCCTGACCTACATCTTCACCGTAGGCGCAGACGGTTTCGAGCCGCCGACATCCGCCTTGTAAGCTTTCGAGGACCAAGCCTATGACCTGCGGAAACAGCACCTCCACGAGCCCTTAGGGCTTGCAGATCAATAAGCCGTGGCTTTCCGCTCCGTCGGTCGTTGGCGTGGTATGGAGACACGTGACGATCAACTGGTAGCGCTGGCAGCGAAGTTCGAGTCCATCCTGCCTCACCTCGATGAGCGGCAGCGGCGTCTACTGCTCGGAGCCGAGGCCCGTTCAGCCGGTCATGGCGGGATCAGGCTGGTCGCCCGTGCTGCCCGGGTCCGTGAGGCCACCGTGTCCCGTGGCGTGCGCGAACTCGACTCCGGAGAAGCCCCGCTGGGGCGCGTCCGGAGGGTCGGCGGCGGTCGCAAGCGCGTCAGTGACCTGAACCCGGCCCTCCGCACCGCGTTGCTCGCCCTGGTCGAGCCCGACACACGAGGGGATCCGATGTCACCGCTTCGTTGGACGACCAAGTCGACCAGGAATCTCGCCCAGGAACTCGTCCGCCAAGGCGTCCAGGTCTGTGCGGACACGGTCGGCGACATCCTCCGCGAGGAGGGCTTCAGCCTTCAGGGCAACGCCAAGGTTCTCGAGGGAACACAGCACCCAGACCGGGACGCCCAGTTCCGCTACCTCAACGAGCAAGCCATGGCCCATCAGGACGCCGGGGATCCGGTGATCAGCGTGGACACGAAGAAGAAGGAGCTGGTCGGGCCGTTCAAGAACAACGGCCGCCAGTGGCGGCCCGGCCATGAGCCGGTGAAGGTCAACAGCCACGACTTCCCGGCCCAGGCACTGGGCAGGGCCGTGCCGTACGGGATCTACGACGTGGCCGCGAACACCGGCTGGGTCAACGTCGGCACCGACCACGACACCGCCGAGTTCGCCGTCGCCTCGATCCGCCGCTGGTGGAACGCCGCCGGCAGCAGTGCCTACCCCAGCGCGAGCCGATTGCTGATCACCGCCGACGCAGGCGGCTCCAACGGCTACCGCACCCGCGGCTGGAAGACCCACCTGGCCGCCCTGGCCGCCGAGACCGGGCTGGCCGTCACGGTGTGCCACCTGCCGCCCGGAACCTCCAAGTGGAACCGGATCGAGCACCGGTTGTTCTCCCACATCACCATGAGCTGGCGCGGCAGACCACTGACCAGCCACGAAGTCATCGTCCAGAGCATCGCCGCGACCACCACCCGCACCGGACTGACCGTGCACGCCGAACTCGACACCGGCCAATACCCCACCGGCGTCCAGATCAGCGACGAGGAACTCACCGCCCTGCCGATCACCCGACACCGCTTCCACGGCGACTGGAACTACACCCTCCACCCCGCCCTGCCGGCACACACGGCGATCCGCGCCAGCAGCACCGCGGGCGCCTTCCCCGGCCCCGCCGTCCCCAGACTGCCGCAGCACCTCCTGCGCGACCCCGAACTGACCGGCATGACCCGCCGACAGCTCGACGACACAATCGCCAGTGTCAGCCCAGCCCTGGAGGACCAGCGCGAGCGGTCCCGGACCGAGCGCCGGGGCGGCTTGCCGAGCCAAGCCCCCGGCGCGGGTCCCAAGCAGAAGCTCACCCCCGCAGACCGGATCCTGATCACGGTCCTCTACCAGCGCAAGATCGCTGCCCAGGACCTCCTCGGGCAGCTCTTCGGCGTCACCACCATGACCGTCAGCCGGGTCATCCGCGAAGTCCGGCCTCTCCTGGAAGCAGCCGGGCACCGGCCAACCGCCTCAACCGCCCGCTTCCGCTCACCAGCTGACATCGCGGCATACCTTCAAGACGACACCAAAACAGAGATCAACTCAGCGGGTTATTGATCTGCAAGCCCTTAGAGCTCGTAACGGGATCTTGTGGGGGTGGGCTGGCGAGCCGTGTCCGATGTGACGATTCGTCCGTTGGTGGTGTGTGAGTGCACCGTGGATGGTCGATGACGAGCTGTGGGCGCTGATCGAGCCGGTACTGCCGGTTTGGCCCGAGCGTTCCCCGGGGCCTCGGCCGGTGGATGACCGGCTTTGTCTGCAGGGCATCCTGTTCGTGCTGTTCACCGGCATCACCTGGCAGCAGTTGCCGCCGGAGTTGGGCTTCGGCTCCGGGCAGACCTGCTGGCGCCGGCTGTGCCGGTGGACCGAAGCGGGGGTGTTCGACCAGGTTCACCGGATACTCCTCGCGGAGTTGAACGCGGCCGGGCGGATCGGCTGAACGCGGGCCTGCGTGGACGCCTCCCACGTGCGGGCGTAGAGGGGGGTGCCGGAGTTGGCCCGTCGTCGGTCGATCGCGGCAAGTCGGGCAGCAAGCACCACCTGATCTGCGACGGCACCGGCACACCGTTGAAAGTGATCACGACCGGCGGGAACGTCCGACATCACCCAGACCCTCGCCCTGATCGACGGAGTCCCACCTGTCACCGGCCGACCGGGCAGGCCGCGCAAGCGGCCCAAGTCTGCTCTGGGCGACAAGGGTTACGACAGCCGGCACGTCCGCCGCGAGCTGACCAGGCGTCGGATCCTGCCCGTCATCTCCCGCAGAGGTGAGCCCGACATCCGCGGCCTCGACAAGCTCCGCTACGTCATCGAGCAGACGTTCGCCCTGCTCCATCAGTTCAAGGGCCTCGCCACCCGCTGGGAACGACGCCTCGACCTCCACGATCCGAATAGTCCACACCCATCCCTCTGGCACCCCACTCCGCCGGGCTCCCGTGACCCCGTCACACCCCGCCGAAACCCGCTCGCCCCGCCCCGCCCCCACCAGCGACGATGACGGGATGTCAGACCCCCGCCGGCCCGCCCCGGCCGCGATCCTACGGAAGCTCGACCGCACCCTCCGCACCCGCCACCTGGTCCGCGTCCACCGCACCATCCCCGACGCCGACACCATCGACGGCTTCGTCCTCGGCACCAACCCCGAGTGGACCCTCCTCGCCGAGTGCCCGGAAGTCCGCCTCGACGGCTTCACCGCCATCCGCACCCCCGACATCGCCCGGATCCGCAAGCACGGCGACGAGGACTCCCTGACGATCCGTGCCCTCCGCCGCCGCGGCCAGTGGCCACCCCCACCATCACCGGTCACCTTCGACGACCTCCCCGGCCTCCTCACCAGCGCCGCCCGCCACCACACCCTCCTCACCGTCCACCTCGAACACGAGGCCCCCGACATCGCCTGGATCGGCACCGTCGCCCGCCTCACCCGCAAGACCCTCCGCCTCCACCAGATCGACCCCGACGCCCGCTGGCACCCCCGCCCCACGAAGTTCCCCCTCGCCGCCATCACCCAGGTCGCCTTCGGCAGCCACTACGAGCACACCCTCGAGGAGTTCGCCGACGCGCCAGCACCCACGGCCAGGCACTGAAAGACGCGACGCCCCGGACCTACTCCAGCCCGGGGCGCCGTGCCGCGTGCACCCAGACGGGCTCGCCCTGCGGTGCCTGCTCGCCCGTGCACGTTCACACCGATCAGCCCCGCTCGCCACTGCCCGGACACGGCCACGACGCGGCGGCTTTGGCACAGCCAGACCCTCCGCCGTAGGCTCTCGGTGCTGTCGACGGGGTCGCCCGCACGGTAAAGGACGGGACCCGGGGTGCGGAAAGGGCCGTCTGCCTCGTCGCAGTCCACGGGCGTCCGTTCCGCCGGCAGTCATGGACGACCGCCGCGGTCGCTGTTCCGCGCTCCTCCTACAACCGCTCTGCCGCGTCGTACTCAGCCGCCCGGAAGCTCGACCAATAGGTCGTCGACGGCCTCGCACGTTCGAGCACGGCTCGGAGCGGCTCGCCGTGAAGAACCCGCACCCCCATCACGGCGTCCGCCCGGCCGACGTTGTCCACCACGTAGAGGTAGAAGTTCTCCGGGTCTTCCTCCGCCTCCGCCAGCTGGCTTGCCTCCAGCGGCAACGAGGCACTCCGCGCAGACCCTCCGAACGCCTTGACCTCGATCTTGCGAGGCGGGCTGTCGATGTCGTACCGATAGCCCCTCGTGCTGACATCGACCGCCTCCCGGCCGGCAGCCCGCTCCAGCGCGATGACGTGCTCGATGGCCATGCGCTCGGTCTCCTTGTTGCCCATAATCCTCCGCTCTCCGAACGGTCCGTCAACTGGCCACCGATTCCCCGGCCCGACCCGTGCTGCAAGGCCCGCCCTTCGACCAGTGACGGTCGCTCAGACTACGGACGGCAGCACTCCACGTGGCCAGTGACCGAGCCAGAACGTGGCAGTGGACGGCTGCGGCTGCCCCTCGGTGGAACCGTCGTGGGGCAGGAGTTCCGTCGGGGCGATGTATCCCTCCCCAGGTTCCAGGCGGAGGCGGTAGACGCTGAGCTGATGGCCGCTGGCGATGTAGGTGCGCAGGTCGTCGGTGTGCGGGTAACGGTTGACCGGGTCGTTGTGGACGGTGCGACAGATCGTCTGGATGTCGGTGTCGCCGAGCAGGAGGTAGCGGGTGCCGGGGCCGAGGTTGATGCACAGGCGTCGGCGGCCGGTGTGCTTGGCCTGGTGGTCGAGCTTGTCCCAGTTGTCGATGTGCAGGCCGATACAGCGCCCGTCTTGGTAGTTGGGGGTGGTGGTGAGGGCCTTGGCGGGGCTGGCGGCCTGGCCGAGGTGGACGGCATCCGGGTCCCCTAGCGGGTCGGAGAGGGCCGCCAAGCTGGATGGCGGCGGACCGTCGGGGAGCCTGACCAGCTCCACCAGTGTGCTGTCGGCGGTGCGGGCGGTCGGCTTGAGGATCCCGGCCAGCTCGGGGGTCAGGGGCCACCACGGCCCTTCCGGCAGGACGGCCCCGTCTTCGTACTCCGGTTCGCCGCTGGCTACGCGGACGCCAGTGGTCTCGCACCGTTCGATGAGGGCGGCGGGGTTGATGTAGGCGATGGCGAGGTTCATTCCGGGCTCCTCCCGGGTGGTCTCACCGGCGGTCGTCGAGGGTGTCTGCGAAGGTCACGTCCAGCTCCGCGATCAGGGCGTCGGCAAGTTCGGCCTGCTGGGCTCGGTCGATGATGACCTTGCCGAGGTGGGCGGCCCCGCGGACGGTGCTCAGATCGCTGCCGCGCAGGTCGAGGTCCTGGTACTTGCCCCGGCCGAAGTCAGTCAGCCGCAGGGTGCAGGCGTCGAGGACGGCTCGGCTGAGGTCGCTGCCAGTGAACGCAGCCTCGGTCAGGATGCACTTGGAGAAGGCCAGCGGGCCGGTGGCCCGGACCTGCTCGAAGGTGCTGTAGTCGAGCTTGCAGTTCTCGAACAGCACGTTGTCCAGGGTCACACCGCTGAGCTGGGCGCCCATGATCTTGCAGTTGCGGAAGACGACGCGAGAGAGCTTGGCGTCGCTGATGCGGGCGGAGCCGAGGTCGCAGGAGTCGAACTCGACCGAGCTGAGGCGGACCTTGTGGAGCTGGACGCGGTCTGCCCGCATCCCGGTGACGCGGCCGGTGAGGAGGCTGATGTCGGTGAGGTCCAGGTCCCGCAGATCGGCGTCGCCGTACTGGAAGTCCTGGACGATGCCCTGTGCGGAGTCGAGCGTTTGGACGTTGGACAGGTAGAGGCCGGGCTCGTTCAGGCTGGGCAGGGTCACGGTGACGCGGCCGAAGGTGCTGTCCACTGTCTTGGCTCCGCTCTCTCGGTTCGGGGCCGGGCCCGCACCGCTGGGTGCGGGCCCGGGTGGTGCAGGTGGCGCTACTTGCCGTTCTTGTTGTCCCAGGTCGGCCGGTTGTCGAACTGGGGGGTGGGGTTGTCCCAGGTCGGCCGGTTGTCGAACTTGGCGACCGCGGGGCCGCTCAGGGTGCCGGTGGTGAGGTCGGCGATCACCGGGGCGTCGGTGGTGGCGAGCAGCTCGAGCAGGTTCATGCGGCTTGTTCCTCTCGGACGGTATCGGACAGGGCTGTGATGAGGGCCTGCCTGGACACTCGGCAGTAGTTCGTCTCGGTGGTGTCCAGACGGCCGTTCTCGAAGTAGCGATTGCCGGCCTGCGCTCCTCGGCAGAAGCCGAAGAACTCGCAGGTGGCCTCGCACTCGTCCAGACCGGTCAGGAACTCACGCACGTACCGCAGTTCGTGCGCGCGGTCCAACATGGAGCCGATGCTCAGCTCCATGACGTTGCCGGCCCGGAAGTCCTCGTAGGCCGGGTCTTTGATCCCGGCGAGCTCGGGCGAGAGCAGGACGACGTCTCCGGCGGAGGAGACGGTAGGTATGGGGTCGATCAGCAGCTCGTCCCAAGCCGCGGGGACACCGGAGCGGGCGGCTCGCAGGTAGCCGCCGAGGCGGTCGACCTCACGGACTGTCAGTTCCTTGTGCTTCCGCGACCAGGCGATGGTGCGGCGCCAGAACTCGCGGGCCTGTTCGACGGTGGGCACCGCGCGGTCGGTGTTGACGCCCTCCGTCTCCTCCATGTTCAGGCCGACGCTGTGGCAGCCGAGGCCCGCCATGAAGTCCAGCAGACCCTCGGGATCGCCTACGCTCTCCGCGCTGACGACCGCGATCACCGCGAACCGCACCTCGTGCTCGCGCAGGCAGCTGATCCCCTTCATGATCCGGTCGAACGCCGGCCTCCCGGCCCAGTCGACGCGCTGCTGATTGAGGGCTGACGGCCCGTCGATGCTCACCCCGACCCGGAACCCGTACTCGGTCAGGAACCCGCACCACGCGGGGTTGAGCAGGACGGCGTTGGTCTGCACCGAGTGCTCGACCAGTCCGGCCTGCCGCAGCGGCTCGAAAGGGGCCAGCAGCTCGGCGAAGCGCCGTCGGCCGATCGCCAGCGGCTCACCGGCGTGCCAGATGATCTCGACCGGCTTCGGCGAGGCGGTGTCGGCGATCTCGGCGACCGAGCGGGCGATGGCCTCGGCGACCTCGACCGGCATCGGCGTACGGCGGTTGCGGTCGGGCAGGTAGCAGTAGGTGCAGTTGAGGTTGCAGAAGCCGTCCGGCTGTACGACGTACGCCTCCGGACGGCGGGCGATGCGGCGCCGGTAGCGGGCCAGGGTCTGCATCGTGCGGGCTCCTTCGCAGCGTCAGACGTACGGTGTCGGTGGTTCGGCATCGGGCGGCGAGGCCAAGGTCTCGGGCAACGGGGCTCTGGTGAGCTGATGGTCGGCCACCGCGCCGAGCAGGCCGAGGGCGATGAGATGGCCGGTCATCCAGACCACCTGCAGCACCGTGGCGACCGGGTCTTGCGCCCGGCCCCGGTACGTGCCCGTCATGGGTTCCTCCCGACCCACAGGTCAGCGTGGACGGTCTTGCCGAACGCCTCCGGCACGACACCCCACCGGCCTTGGGTGAGCATGTGGACGAGGTCGACGCCGCGGCCGGACTCCTCGCCGTCGTCCGCCTCGATCCGCACCGGCAGAGCACGGCAGCCATCCGTCACCGAGACCCGCACCGAGGCTGCCGTCAGACGGATGACACGAACCGTCATCTCCAGCTGGCAGCCGGTCTTCACGGCGTTGCCGACCAACTCCGAGACCACCAGCAGTGCGTCGTCGACCAGGCCGTCCACGCCCCAGCAGGTCAGCGTCACCCGTACCAGCTGCCGGGCCAGCGACGCCGAGCGCGGCTCGTAGGGCAGACCTGCGCTCACCCAGGCGGGTGCCACCGGGAGCTCCAGCACGGTGACCGCTCCCCTCACGCCGACCCGCCCCGGCGGACCTGCTCAGGCACCGGGACTCGTCCGGAACAGCTGAAGGAGAAGGGCATGGCGAACTCCAGAGGTGAGGTCAGAAGGAGAGGCCGCCACCGAGGGGGTGACCGACGGCGCACATCCAGTGAACAACCCCCAACTCCACGACTGTGAGGCAAAGTTCATCATCCGTAGGCCGCTACCAACCGGAAGACTTGACGATCCCATTACCTGAGGCCCTGCACATCAGGCGACAGTGCGGCTACGTTGACCGCATGGTGGTCAATGCCGCTCTCCGCAGCAGGATGACTGAACGCCGCATGACGAAGACCGAGTTGGCGCGCGAAGTGAACGCCAAAATCAAGCTGCTCACCGGGAAGCTGGGCACCGTATCCGAGCGAACAGTCCACAACTGGCTGACCGGTGCCACTCGATGGCCCCCAGGGAAGATCCGGGTAGCACTCAGTGCAGTATTCGACTGCACGCCTGAACAGCTCGGCTTCCTCCCCACAGGCCGGGCCCGCACCACACCGGAGGCAGACGTGAGGCGACGCGACTTCATAACGGCCACCGGCGGGACCGCCGCCGCCATCCTCACCCACGCCCCGGCCAGTGCCGCACCACACCGGATCGGCACCGCCGACATCCAGCGGCTGCAAGCGCGCTTCGCCGAGGTCATCGCCAGCGACCACCGCCACGGCGGCCGGGTCACCATCGAGACCAGGGCCGTACAACTCGCCGACGAAGCCCTCGCCCTCCAGGAGCACGGCACCGCGTCCCAGCGCATCCGCGCGGCCCTGTACGCCTGCGCGGCCTCCTTCATGTCGTCCGCCATGTGGGCCGCGATCGACGGCCGCCGCTTCGAAGCAGCCCTGAAGCACCATCAGAAAGCCGCGTCCATCGCCGCCATGTCCGGCGACTCCACCATCCAGTTCCGAATCTGGTCGCACGCCGGCAGCCTCTTCCGCCACCTGGGTCGCCCCGGCGACGCCCTTGCCGCCAACGACGTCGCCCGCGGCCTACCGATCGCCCGCCGCGACCCCATGTTCGCCTCCCTCGGACACGCCCGCCACGCGGCCATCCATGGCCTCACCGGCGACACCAACGCCGTCCACCGCCTGCTCGGCCACGCGCAGGACGCTTTGGAGCGCGCTGATGCCGGAGCGTCCCGGCCGGTGTGGATCACCGCGTTCTACGACCAGGCCGAACTCGACTCCCTCGCCCTCGCCGCCCACTTGGCCGCCGGGAGCTGGGAGAACGCCGAAGCCCACGCCCACCGCTGCCTCGCCCTCCGCCGCGGCACCATGCAACGCTCCCACGCGATCACCACGGTCCGCCTCGCCCACGCCCAGCTCGGCCAAGGCGACTTCGAGCCCGCCGTCGCCACCGCCATGTCGGTGCCCGTCGAGGTCTCCACTCATCCTCGGGTCGCCGGCATGCTGACCGCCTTCGGCACCAAACTTCACGCCCTGGCCGCCGACGGCACCCCCGACCTGACCTGGGCTCAGTACGCCCGCGACATCTGGAGGACCACCGCGTGACCGTCGAACTGCGCCACCACCTCGACCTGAGCCCGGAGGTTCGGCGCGACCTGCTGGAGGTGTACGCGGACGTACGGGCACCGCTGCTGCACCTGGCGAACTACCGCGTCGAGGCGTTCGCCGAACGCCTCGACCGCCACGCCACCGAGCCCGGCTTCGAACTCGTCCTCGGCTACGACGACCAGGAGCCGATCGGGTACGCCTACGGCAACACCGTCGAGGCCGGCGACCGCTACTGGAAGCGCATGGCCGAGCCCCTGCCCGACGGCTACACCGACACCCCGGTAATGGTCATCAAGGAGATCGGCGTCCGCACGCCTTGGCGCGGCACCGGAACCGCACGCCGCATCCACGACGACCTACTGGCCGCCCGCACCGAGGACCGCGTCACCCTGATGGTCAACCCGCTGGCCGGAGACGGCAAGGTCCAGGAGCTGTACGAGAGTTGGGGCTACCAGCCGTTCAACAGCCAGCAGCCCTCACCCGAGTCGCCACGACTCACCGCGATGATCCGGGCACGGAGCTGACGGGTGGACGGTGCGGCCATAAGGCACTTGGCGGGTGCCACCACCCGCCTGACATTGAATCGCCCGCAGCGTCGCGTGGCTCGTCAAGCCCCGCCCCCCGCAAGGCGGTAACCATGGAAATCTCGACTCAGTCCCCTCCAATCAGGCGCGCAACGCGCTCAAGAAGCTCGGTGCGCCCCGACGCGAGCTCCGGCACCCCGGGCCGGAGGCCCCAGAGGATCGGGCGCCCGGCCCACTAGTCCATGATGCCCGCCAACAGCTGGAGTAGCTGCTGCACTTGCGTGCTAGCACATTTGTCAGAGGGCCCGTCAGATTTCTCTGACGGGCCCTCTACGCTGGGTCGGGGTGGCGCGGTTCGAACCCACGGCCTCTTCGTCCCGAAGCAACCTGGGTACCTACCTGGTCAGGGGCGAGACTGCCGTTGACCTGCGCACATAGTCTCCGAACGTCCGTGGTTGTCCGTCGAAGTACGGGGCCGTTGTAGCTCAGTTAGAAGGCATCTCATTTGGAGAGCCGTCGGGTGCAGATGAGGGCTGCGGCGATGCTGGCGAAGGCGGCGAAGTGGTCGGCCTTGCGTTCGTAGCGGCGGTGGAGTCGGCGGAAGCCGCCGAGCCAGGCGACGGTGCGCTCGATCACCCAACGGTGGCGGCCGAGGCGCTGAGAGGACTCGACGCCCCGGCGGGCGATGCGGGCTGGGATCTGCCGTCGTCGCAGGTAGGAACGGATGAATCGGTGGTCATAGGCCTTGTCGCCGTGCAGTTTGCCGGGACGGCGGCGCCGCGGTCCGCGCCGTGAGCGGATCGGCGGGATGGCGTCCACAAGAGGTATCAGGGCCTGGCTGTCGTGCAGGTTGGCTCCGGAGACCGCGAGCGAGAGGGGTAAACCGGTACGTTCGGTGAGCAGATGAATCTTCGACCCGTACTTGCCCCGATCGACAGGATTCGGACCTGTCAGTTCCCCCTTTTCAGGGCCCTCATGTTCACTGAGTCGACCGCGCAGCGGGACCAGTCCAGCTGGCCCCGCGAGCCGAGCTCGTCTCCGCTTTTCTCGGCCTCATGTGTGCCGATTCCGTGCTATGAAGTGGTCCGCCGGCCTTCTGGCCGTCGTCGGCCGCCTCGCTGCTCAGCCACTCGGCGGCCCTGCAAGTATCGCTGCCCCACCAGTTCCTCGCAGACACCAAACTGGGCGGGACACCACTGCCGACCTGCGGGCGGCAGAGCCCCTCACTCACCCCGATTATCACGGAACGTAACCGATGGGCTGACCTTGCACATCGACACCATCACCCCTCAGCGGTTCGGCGACCTGCTATCGGACCCTTGCCGCTGACCTTCGTCAAGCTCATCCACGTAGTACGGACGTTGCGGCATGAGCTTGACCTTCTTCCACGCCGGGGCGTTGAGCACCTCGTGAACCTCGTGTTCCAGATTCGCCCACAAAGCGGGGAGAGCGTCAGTGGCCGGTTTCAGGTGCAGGAACTCGCCGGGGACGGGCCTGCCCATGGTCGTGCAGGTACCCCACACTGCCGCGTTCATGATCTGGTCCGCCGCCTTCGCGACAAGGGGCGGCGATTCCGCCGCGAGGTACAGCCGTGCATGGCTGGCTTCCATGGCCGCGTCGCCCGCAGCCCGAAAGATCCGCCGGCCTTCGTCGGCTCCAGCTCCTTGCTGCTTCGCCACGGTGAACGCGCGGGCGGCGTCGAGCCACATGGCGATGGATACCCGGAACTTCTGGTAAGCCACAAGGAGGTCGATGTGGTCCGGGTGTTCGGCAAGCGCGTATGGGGAGAACGGGCTCAGTCTCGCCTTGTAGTGGAGTACGGACTTCCGGTCGATATCGCCGCGGTCGAACAGCGTGTGGCAGGTCGGGCAGAGGGCGATCAGGTTCTCGAACTCGTGGCACTTCACCTTGGCCCAGGGCTGGATGTGGGCAATCTCGATGAGGGGCATGCGGCAATGCGGGATGGCGCACCGGTGGCCGGCTTCGACTCGGACCTTGCGGTCCAATTCTCGTGGAATCGCTGGGCGGTTGGCGGGCATGACCGTCATGGTAGAGCGGTGTGCTGGCATCGCTTCCTGCCCTGCTGGCGGGTAGGGCTATTCCCCAGGCCAGGGCACGGGGGCGAAGACGCCAGGGCCGCCACGACGGCCCAGTCGACCGCTCGGGTCCACCGGAACAGGGTGTCCAGCGCGAAGTAGCTGGCGAGCCAGAGTCCGTCCACGTGCTCGCGGACATTCCTATCGAACCGCCTGAGCCTGCGATGGCACCATATGCAGCGCCCGGCTCGTCACGATCGGGGCGCCGTGAGGTCGTCGGCGAACCCACGGAGCCGTGTGAGGGCTTCGGCCAGGCGGTCGGCCGGGACGGTGTAGGAGATCCGGACGTGGTCAGGAGCTCCGAAGTCCGCACCGGGGACGACGGCGACCCGGGCTTCGGCGAGCAAGAGTTCGGCGAAGTCGGCGGCCGAGCGGATGGTGCGGTCGCCGTGCCGGAGGCCGTAGGTGCCGGAAACGTCGGCGAGGAGGAAGAACGCGCCAGTGGGGTCTCCGGCCACGGTCAGCCCGGAGGTCTTGCTGATGGCCTCGATGGTGGTGATCCGGCGGGCATCCAGCTCGTTCCGGCGGTGGGTCAGTTCCTCGTCCAGGTCGGCGGCCAGGGCGCCGAGGGCGGCGCGCTGCGAGACCGAGGACGGGGCAGAGGCGGTGTGGCTCTGCAGGGCCGCGACCGCTGCCGCGACCGGGGTGGTGGCCGCCAGCCAGCCGATCCGCCAGCCGGTCATGGCGAAGGTCTTGGAGACCCCGCCGATGGTGACGGTCCGTCCGGCGATCTCGGTGGAGAGGGCGGCGGTGCTGGTGAAGGCCGGCTCGCCGAACACCCAGTGGTCGCAGATCTCGTCGCTGACGATGACGAGGTCGTGCTCGACGGCGACCTCGGCCAGGGCGGCGAGTTCGGCCCGACTGTAGACGATGCCGGAGGGGTTGGCCGGGCTGTTCAGCAGGAGGACGCGGGTGCGCGGGGTGATTGCTGCCCGGAGCTGATCGGGGGTCACCTTCAGGTCCTCGCCCGGCTGGACGGTGACGGGCACGCCGCCGGCGAGGGTGATCAGGTGCGGGTAGCTGACCCAGTACGGTGCGGGGACCAGGACCTCGTCGCCGGGCTCCAGCAGGGCGGTGAACGTGTGGGCGAGGGCCTGCTTGGCGCCGGCGGCGACCACGATGTCCGCGGCCGTGTAGCCGGTGCCGTGGCGGTTGAGATGGCCGGCGACAGCGGTCCGCAGCTCAGGAGTTCCGGCGGCCGGGGTGTATCGGGTGAAGTCCTCGGCGATCGCGGTGGCGCCGGCTTCGGCGGCCGGGGTCACGGTGGGGAAGGCGGGTTCGCCGCTGGTGAGGTTGATGACGTCCACGCCGTCGGCGAGCAGGGCCTTGGCGTGGGCGTCGAGCGCGGCGGTGGCGGACGGCGGGACCTGGGCGACGCGGTGGGCCAGGCGGATCGCGGTGCTGGGGGTGGTCATCGGTCCCTCGTCGGTGGTGTGGGGTTCTGCAGGGCGCGTGCGGGTTACTGGCGGACGCCGTACTTGGCGTGCAGGACCTGCATGTCGGCGCGGCGGGCGTCGGAGCGGATGACGGCGTCGTTGACGGTGGAGCAGGAGTCGCAGAACTCGACGGCGCCGCGGCCGCGGACGACGTTGGCGACGGTGCGCTGGAGGTTGCGGAGAACGGCGGTCATGTCGACCTCTTTCATTGATGGCTGTCGATGGGTTAAGTGTCCCCCAATCCATCGATGACTGTCAATGGATTGGTGGGATCTGGACGCGCGGGGGCCGCATCCGTCAGATTGGGGCACATGATCGAGCCGCTGCCCGCCACCAATCCGGTGTCCTGCCTGCCGTGCGACTGTTCCGTCGTGATGACGCCGGATCAGGCCGTGGACCTGGCGGCGGTGTTCAAGGTGCTCTCGGATCCGATCCGCCTGCGGATCGCGAGCATCGTGGCGTGCTGCCCTGCCGGGGAGCTGTGCATGGGGGACATCGCTGCGGAGTTCGACGTCTCCGGCCCGACCGTCAGCCATCATCTGCGCAAGCTGCGCGAGGCCGGCGTGCTGGCCTCGGAGCGGCGGGCCAACGAGGTCTACTACCGGGCCGTGCCGGAGCGCCTGGGCGCGGCGCTGGACTGCCTTGCCGTGACGGGCCTGGTGAAGCAGGGCGGCTGAGGAAGCCCGCCGGACATGGCTGCGGCCCGCCCCCTGGAGCTGGGGGCGGGCCGTTGCCGTCAATGCGTGGTGCTCGTGGTTACCGCGAGGTTCAGCTGAGCCAGAGCGGTGCGGTGTAGCCGAGGATGACGGCGCCGGTGAAGAGGATGCCGACGACCAGGAAGACGACGCGGGCGCGGGCGATGAGGAGCATGCCGCTGATGGCGCCGATGCTGGTGCCGGCACCGGTCATCAGGAAGGCCAGGGCCGGGCCGGGGCCCATGCCGCCCTTGAGGAGGGTGGCGACCAGGGGCAGTGAGCCGTCCGAGTTCAGGTAGACCGGGATGCCGATCAGCGCGGCGAGCGGGACGGAGTACCAGTGACCGCCGCCGAGGTACTCGGTGAGGTAGCGGGTGGGGATCGAGTTGATGATCAGGTAGCCGATGGTGGCGAAGCCGAGGAAGTACAGGGCCAGGCGGCGGGAGGTCGTCCACAGCTCGCGGCCGAACTCGTCCAGCTTGTAGCGCTTGACCCAGCTGGTCTCGACCGGAGCAGGAGCGGGCTGGATGGTCTTGGGCCGCTCCAGCAGCGCGGCGCGGGCCCGGCCACCGCCGGTCGGGGCAATGCCGCCGGTGCTGCCGCCACTGGCCCCACCCTCGGAGGCGCTGCCGCCCTCGGTCTCGTCGGTCGCGGGGCCGCAGCAGGAGACGGGCGCCTGGGCCATCCGGGCCTGGCCGTCCAGCCAGCCGGTCTTCTCGACCAGCCAGGTGACGAAGCCGGCGATGAAGCCGAGCAGGGTGGCGGCGACGAAGAAGGTGGTGGCGAAGTTGAAGCCGAACAGGCCGGTGGAGAGGACGTACTCCTCGGGGCTGGTCAGCGGGGAGGCCACCATGAAGGTGACGACCGGCGCCCAGGGGACGTGGGAGGCGAGTGCGCCGAGCACCACCGCAGTGGTTCCGCACGAGCAGAACGGGGTGACAGTGGCCAGCACCACCGCGCCGAGGATGGCGAGCCAGGTCTTGCGGCGCAGCCAGGAGGAGATCTTGTCGGCGCCGACGTAGACCGGGATCGCCGAGGCGAAGACCACACTGATCAGCAGGAAGGGCCAGTTGTGGTCGATGGTGCGCAGGACGTCCTGCAACGTCTGCCAGAGGATGTGAAGGACGGTGTCCATCGTGGTGAGCTCCAACTCATTGACGGCTGTCGATGGGTTGAAGCTTGTCGGACCCATAGATAACTGTCAATGGATTTGGGGAACAATCCATCGACGGTCATCGTTGGGTCGGGCATGTCGACTCCTGTCTCCGAGCTCTGCTGCTCCCCCGTCCTGGCCGGCCCCCTCCCTCCGGAGGCCGCCGCTGACCTGGCCGCCGCCCTCAAGGTGGTCGCCGATCCGGCCCGGCTGCGGCTGCTCGGCCTGATCCGCAGTCAGCCGGAGGGCGAGGCTTGCACCTGCGACCTCACCGAGCCGCTCGGGCTCAGCCAGCCGACCGTCTCCCACCACCTGAAGGTCCTGTACGAGGCGGGCTTCCTGAACCGCGAGCGCCGTGGCCGGCAGACCTACTACCGGATCGCGCCGAACAGCCTCAGCGTGCTGTGCCAGGCCCTGGACCCGAGCGCGATCTGACGACCGCTGTCGGGGGTGCGGGCGATGATGGACCGATGGGCATCGACATCCCCTGGGCTCGGGCCGAGCTCGCGAACTTCCTGCAGCTGACCGACCTGTACCGCAGACCGGACCCACCCGGTGTCTCGATCATCTCCAGCCAGCTGTCCAACCGCGGTTCGCTCGCCGACATCGTCGCCAGCGCCCACGTGGTCGAGCAGATCCTGGAGCGGGTCCTGCCGGACTGGCGCACCACAGTGCCCAACGCGCGGAACAGGACCACCAACCGGTGGTGCCAGCACCGCGAGGCCGCCCAGCGGGCGGACGCCGCGCTCCAGCGCGACGCGGAGGTGCGCGAGAAGCTCGGCGACAACGCCCCGCAGCTGAGCGCCGGCACCTTCCACCCCTGGGCCTGGGAGGGCGCCCACTCCCTGTGGGCCAGCGGCCACTTTCGCGAGGCGGTCACCGCGGCGGCCCGCAAGGTCAACGCCGAGGCGCAGAACAAGCTCGGCCGGCGCGACGTCAGCGAGACGAACCTCTTCAAGCAGGCGTTCTCCACGGACGCGCCCAAGCCCGGCCAGCCCCGCCTGCGGCTGCAGGCGGACGACGGCGGTGATACCTTCCGCAGTCGCCAGCGCGGCGCGATGGCCCTGGCGGAGGCCTGCTTCGCCGGGATCCGCAACCCCAACAGCCACGAGGACGCCCTGCCCGAACTCCCGGAGCACGAGGCCCTCGAACAGCTGGCCACGATCAGCGTCCTGGCCCGATGGGTCGCCGTCGCCACGGTGGAGAGCGCCTGACCGGCAAGCGACCTGACGAAGTACCAGCTCACCGGCCCCTTGCCCCTTGGCGAGGGGCCGCACGTGTGCGCGGGCCCCGGATGCCGGCTCCTGGGGGAGATCAGGCAGGAGGTTGCCGGGCGCGGTTCATGCCAGAGGTCATACCTTCCCCGGGCCCCGGGTGCCTCGGCAGACTTATACCAACGGAACGGCGACGAGACGCCGAGAACGCCGGGGCGAAGGCAGACTTCGTCACCTGGCCGCCGAAATCACCAGTACATCGTTTTGGGGAGAGCCATGTCTGTTTCGCGTACCTCGCTGCGTCTTGCCGCCGTCGCCCTCGGCGCGGGCCTCGGCCTCGCGGCTCTCTCCGGTCTCGACTCCGCCGCCCGTACCTCCGTCGCCGGAAACGGCGCCGGCTGGGACGCCCCCAAGCCGGTGGCCCTCGCCGGCAACGGCGCGGGCTGGGACGCGCCGATCGCCGTCATCCCGGCCGCTGCTCCCACCGCCACTCCGAACCCCTCCACCAACGGCGCGGGCTGGGACTGATCCCCGAAAACGCCGCAGCACCACCCCTCTGACGAAGCATCAACAGATCACCCGCACCGAGGAGTAGACGATGACCACCACCTGCTGCAGCACCGAGGCCGAGGCGCCCGTCGCGCTCACGGTGCTGGAGACCGAGCCGGCCTCCGGCTGCTGCGGTCCGGCCGAGCCCGTCGAGGAGTCGTGCTGCGGCCCGGCCGAGCCGGTCGCCGACTCGTGCTGCGGCGCCCCGGAGCCGGTCGCCGTGAGCTGCTGCGGCAGCGAGGAGCCCGCCGAGGACGCGGCCGCCGTGCAGACCGGCCTGTCCCTGGACGCCGCGCTCACCGCCCTCGGCGGCAGCGTCCCGGTCTCCGCCGACCCCACCCCCTACCTCCAGCGCAACTGGCTGGCCGCCACCGAGGCCGCGCTCGCCGAGGCCAAGCCGTGGCACTCGGTGGCCCTGCGCGAGGACGAGGCCGCCTTCCTGCCCGGGTTCGTCTTCGACGCCGACCCGCTGGTGGACGCCGACCCGCGCACCTACCTCGGCTGGCAGCCCAAGAGCGGAGACGTGGCCTGCTGCAGCGTCACCTCCTGCTGCACCGACACGGTTGGCCAGATCGAGGAGCTCGGCACCGAGCCGTTCTTCCCCGCCCTGCTGCTCGGCTCCCCGCTCGGCTACCGCAGCGAGGCCGTCTCCAACGTCGAGGACCCGCTGCTGCTGGCTGACCTCGTCGACCGGATCGTCCCTGCCGCGATCGAGTCCGGTGTGCGGACGATCATCGCCCCGTGGCTGCCGGACGGCCCGCAGAGCGAGGTCCTCGCGCTCGCCCTCCAGGCCTACGGCGGTGACCTGGCCTTCCACGGCGAGGACAACCACTTCCAGCTTCAGCACGACAGCTACGACGCGTTCATCGCCTCGCTGCCGGCCCGCAAGCGCCGCCGCATCAAGGAGGACCACGACCGCGCCGTCGCCGCGGGTGCCCGGATCGAGCGCCTCGACGGCGCCGCCCTGACCCCGCACATCGACCGGATCGCCGAACTCACCACCTTCAACCGGCAGAAGTACGGCGGCGGCGAGGACGCCTCCCACATCCGCGCCCTGCTCGCCTCGATGGTCGAGGGCGGCACCGACGTCCGTGGCTACCTCGCCTTCCAGGACGACGTCCTGGTCGCCTCCTCGGTCACCATCCGCGAAGGCCGTCGCGTCTTCGTGAAGTGGGCCGGCTTCGACTACGCCCAGCTCGGCGAACGCAGCGGCCTCTACTTCGAGTTGGTGCTCGACCTCCCGCTGCGCGACGCCTTCACCGAGGGCGCTCACACCGTCGTCGGCGGCCCGGGCGTGGACGCGGCCAAGCGCCTGCGCGGCTTCCGCCCCGTCACCATCCGCTCCGCCGTCCTGGCCGCCGACCCGGCCCTGCGCCCCCAGGTCTCCGCCTGGCACCTCGCCTACGGCGAGGACCGCCGCAAGGCGCTCGGCGCCGAGGTCGACGAGGCCACCACCGTCGTCGGCCGCCTCCGCTCCCGCCTCCTCGGCGGCAACGCCGGCGTCGCCTACGAGCCGATCACGCCCCTCCAGCCCGAAGGCGGCTGCTGCGGCTGACGCCCCAACTGAATTGGTAGGCCCGGTACTTCCGAGTACCGGGCCTACAGTTGTTCGTCAACCCCGTCACCACGCTGGACTGCGCCTTTGGGGCACCCAGGGCCAGCCGTCTGCGGATGCCCAGTCACATGGCGCCGGCACACGTCGGCATTCCGGCGGTCCAGTCATAGGGGCCGGGTGAGGTCGGCGGCGCCGAATCCGACCGAGAATCGCTTGCACCAGATGACGGCGCTGTGGAACCGGGCGAGGTCGGTGTCGGCGGGGACGGTGTAGTTCTGGTTGCCCTGGTTGCCTTTGAGGCGGCCGAGTTCGACGGCGTCGGGGCCGAGGGTGTCGATCTTGGACTCGGCGGCGGGCCGGGTGGAGAGGTAGACGCGGACGTCGGGGCCCTCGGAGGTGGCGAGGTTCTCCAGGCGCAGGACGGTGCTGCCGTCGGCGAGGCGGACGAGGCGGGCCTGGCCGGTGGTGGTGTGCTCGCCCGAGACGAAGCTTCCCCGGCCGAGGTCCGTCGGCGTGGCGCGGGGAGCGGACGGCGAGGCGATAACAGCTCCGCTGGCTGAGGGTGTCGCGGCGGTGGGTGCAGCGGTGGCGGGTGCCGCCACTGCGGTGGGCGGGGCCTCGTCGACGGTGGTGCTGGTGAAGGCCTTCCACGGTTGGAAGGCGATCAGGCCGGCTGTGACGACGGCCAGGAGTACGAGTGATACGGCGGCCAGGGCAGGCTTTGAAATGCATCGTCGCATCACGGACTCCGGGAACGAGAAATCAGGCTGACGGCCACGACTAAACACCCATGGTGTGCCTTCCGCCAGGGGTTGAGTCATTACGGAATTCTGACGCCAATGCCTGGTGCGGGGCGCCCGGGAATGACCTGACACATTTCCCGGGCGCCCCTCTGCGGCCCCTCCGACCGGCTGTACGGTCGTCAATCGTCGGAAGCGGCTCAGCCCTGGCGGCCCTTGGAACGCGGGTCCTTGCGGTTGATGACGTAGACCTTGCCCCGGCGGCGCACGATCTGGGCGCCGGGCTTGTTCTTCAGCGATCGCAGTGAATTGCGAACCTTCATGCGAATCCCTCCTGGGGTTCCGTGGCCGGCCTGTCCGGCCACGGGGCGCAAACACGGGCCGGGAGCGGTTCATTCCACCGGAGAGACGGAGTGAATCGCTCCGGAAAACCTTGGAGAAATTCTCGCGGGCCGGGAATCACTCCAGCAGACCTAACGGTTGAATGATCCTGTAAGCGTTAGAACTGAGTGTGAGAGGAGCTCCAGATGGCCATCGACGTCACCGGCGACACCTTCGCCGAGCAGGTCCTGAGCAGCGACAAGCCGGTCCTGGTGGACTTCTGGGCCCAGTCGTGCGGGCCCTGCCGCCAGGTCAGCCCGGTCCTGGAGAGGATCGCCGCCGAGCATGGCGACCGCCTCACCGTGGTCAAGGTCAACGTGGACGAGAACCCCGACCTCGCGAAGCGGTTCGACATCCGGGCGATCCCCGCGATGAAGCTCTTCAAGGGCGGCGAGGTCGTCCACGAGCTCCTCGGCGCCATGCCCGCCCAGGCCCTGATGGGCGAACTGGAGCCCCACCTGTGAGCAGCGGCACCGCGCCCCGCCGCTCCTTCTTCCGCTTCCGCAAGCCCGCCACCGCACCAACCATCCACCCGAGCAAGACTGTTGAGGAAGGCACTGCCATGTCCCGTCTGCCCCTGATCCAGCCCGAGACCGCCACCGGCGAGGCCGCCGAGCTGCTGGCCGGCGTCCAGAAGGCGCTGGGCGTCACTCCGAACATGACCAAGGCCATGGTCAACAGCCCCGCCGTCCTCAAGGCCTACCTCGGCTTCTCCGGCGCGCTCGGCGGCGGCTCCCTCGGTGCGGCGATCGGCGAGCGGATCGCCCTGCTCACCGCTCAGGAGAACGGCTGCGACTACTGCCTCTCCGCCCACACCTACATCGCCACCAACATCGCCAAGATCGACGGCGACGAGGCCACCGAGGCACGGGCCGGCCGCTCCGGCGAGACCAAGGCCCAGGCCGCGCTCACCTTCGCGACCGCGGTGCTGCGCACCCAGGGCGGTGTCGCCGACACCGACGTCAAGGCCGCCAAGGAGGCCGGACTGACGGATGGTGAGGTTGCCGAGGTGATCGCCCACGTGGCGCTGAACGTCTTCACCAACTACCTCAACAAGGCCGCCGACGTGGCCATCGACTGGCCGGTGGTGCGCGCCGACAGCTGACCCTGACACCACCTCAGCGGGATCCCCGCCCGCTACCGGAGGACTTGCCCGACGCCCGCGTGCCACCTCCCCGGCGCGCGGGCCGCGGCATGCCCGGCCCCGGCCGCCGCGCGGCGGACTCCCGCAGGGCGGGTCAGAGCGCCGACGGCACAGCCCGTGCGGCCGGCCCGGGAGCCGCGTTCTCGTCGCCCGGGTGGAGGGGGTGGTCGGTGTAGCCGGTGGCGCCGCCGCCGTAGAAGGTGGCGGGATCGGCCTGGGCCAGCGGCAGGCCGTCGCGGTAGCGGCGGACCAGGTCGGGGTTGGCGATGAACGGGGTGCCGAAGGCGATGAGGTCGGCGTTCCCGGAGTTCAGCGCGTGCTGGGCGCGCGGGAGGTCGTAGCCGTTGTTGGCGATGTAGGTGCCGGTGAAGGCCTCGCGCAGGGCGCGGTAGTCGACGGTCGTGACCTTGGTCGACATGTCGCCCTCCAGGACGTGGGCGTAGGCCAGGCCGCGCGGGCTCAACTGGGTGAGGAAGTACGCGAAGTGGGCCTGCGGGTCGGAGTCGGCCATGGAGTTGAAGCTGTTCTCCGGCGTCAGGCGCACGCCCACCCGCGCGGCGGGCCAGTGGGCGCCGACGGCGTCGAGGACCTCGTTCAGCAGGCGCATGCGGCCTGCCGCACTGCCGCCGTAGGCGTCGTCGCGGTGGTTGGTGCCGTCGCGCAGGAACTGGTCGATCAGGTAGCCGTTGCCGGCGTGGACCTCGATGCCGTCGAAGCCCGCCTCCTTGGCGAGTTGGGCCGCGTCGGCGAACTGTGCGGCGATGCCTGGTAGTTCGCCCGCCTCCAGGGCTCTGGGGGTGACGAAGTCCTGCGGGCCGGTGTAGGTGACGGCCTGGCCCGCGGGCCGGATCGCGGAGGGGGCTGCCGGGGTCGCCCCGTCCAGCAGGCTCGGGTGGGAGACGCGGCCGCAGTGCTGCAGCTGGACGAAGATCCGCCCGCCCTCGGCGTGGACCGCGTCCGTCAGGCGCCGCCAGCCCGGCACGTGAGCCTCGCCGTGCAGGCCGGGGCTGAATGGGTAGCCGACGGCCTGGGGCGAGATGGTGGTGGACTCGGCGACGATCAGGCCCGCGGTGGCGCGCTGGCGGTAGTGCTCGGCCATCAGCGGCGGCACGGCCCCGTCGGAGCCGGCGCGGTTGCGGGTCATCGGCGCCATCACCATCCGGTTGGCGAGGGCCAGACCGGCCAGGTCGAAGGGGGAGAACAGGTCAACGGGCATGCGGGGGCTCCAGCGTGGCTGCACCAGGATCGTAGGACGAGTGTCCTAGAGGGCCGTCACGCTAGGTCCGCGCCGACGGCGGTGTCAACGCCTTGACGGCGTAGGACAGCTGACCTAGGTTGTGCCTCTAGGTCGACTGTCCTACGAGGTGAGGGAGTGCATGGTGCCTGCTGTGGCGACCCGTGAGCAGATCGTGGCGGCGGCCGACAGGCTCTTCTACCACCACGGCTTCGAGCACACCTCGTTCGCGGACATCGCCGGCGAGGTGGGGCTGTCGAGGGGCAACTTCTACTACCACTTCAAGTCCAAGGACGCGATCCTCGACGCGGTCATCGACGCCCGCCTCGCCAAGACCCGGCTGATGCTTGAGCGGTGGGAGTCCGAGGCGCCGACCCCGGCCGGGCGGATCCTGCGCTACGTGGAGATCGTGCTGGACAACCGCACCGACATCCAGGACTACGGCTGCCCGGTGGGCACCCTGACCACGGAGCTGGCCAAGCTGGAACACTCCATGCTCGGCCAGGCGGAGCGCCTGTTCACCCTGTTCCGCGACTGGCTGCGCGAGCAGTTCGCGCTCATCGCACCCGCCGAGCAGGCCGACCAGCTCGCCATGCACGTGCTCGCCTTCAGCCAGGGCGTCGCCGTGATGGCCAACGCCTTCCGCGACGAGGAGTTCATCCAGCGGGAGGTCGACCGGATGCGCGACTGGCTGCGCACCTACGAGAGATGAGAGAGAAGAACATGTTCGTGGTCCTGCTCCGGTTCTCCGCCAACAAGGCCGAGGCCACCCGGTACATGAGCGGCCATCAGGAATGGATCAAGCAGGGCCTGGACGACGGCGTCTTCCTGCTGGTCGGCAGCATCCAGCCGGGCCTGGGCGGCGCGGTCCTCGCCCACGGCGTCTCGAAGGAGGCGCTGCAGGAGCGGGTGGCGGCCGACCCGTTCGTCGCCGAGGACGTCGTCACCACCGAGATCATCGAGATCGCCCCCGGCATGGCCGACGACCGCCTCAAGTTCCTGCTGCCCTGACCAGTGGAAAGCTGAGCCGTCTCACCCTGCCAGCGCGGGCACCGCGGCGACCGCCAGGGGGAGGGTGATCTCGAAGCGGCAGCCCGCGCCTTCGTTGGTCACCTGCGCGTGGCCGCCGTGGGCCTCGACGATGCCGCGCACGATCGCCAGGCCGAGCCCGGCCCCGCTGTCCCCCTGCTGGCGCCGCTGCGCGACGGCGGTGCCGGGCGGCGCAGTGCGGGCCGTCGCACCGCGCCAGCCGGTGTCGAAGACCCGGGCCAGGTCGCCCTCGGGGATCCCGCCGCAGGCGTCCGCGACGGCGAGCACCACGCGGTCCGCCTCCTGACGGGCGCTCACCACCACGGTTCCATCGGCAGGGGTGGAGCGCACCGCGTTGACCAGCAGATTGCCCAGCACCCGGGTGATGCCCTGGGCGTCGGCGTGCACGGGGACGCGGACGATGCCGTCGTCCAGCAGGTGCACCCCTCGCTCATGGGCGAGCGGGCGGGCGGTGGCGAGGGCGTCGTCCACCAGGTCGTACACCGACACCCTCACCAGCGACAGCTCCAGCGAGCCGGTCTGGATGCGGGAGAGCTCGAAGAGGTCGTCGACCATCCCGGACAGGCGCTCCACCTGCACCCGCATCCGGGTGTGGTAGCCGGCCGGGTCGGGGGCGACGCCGTCCTCCAACGCCTCGGCCATCGCCCGCAGCCCGGCGAGCGGGGTGCGCAGGTCGTGGGAGATCCAGGCGATCAGCTCCCGCCGGGAGGCCTCCAGTGCCCGCTCGCGCTCGCGCGAGGCGGCCAGGCGCGCCGAGGTGTCCTCCAACGCGGCGGCCAGTGCGGCGAGTTCGGCGGTCGGCGGGTCCGGCGGCGCGGTGAAGCCGCTCTCGTCGCCGACGGTGCGCGCGGCGTCGGCGAGCTCGCGGCTGCCGCCCGCGATCCGGCGCCCGAACCACAGCGCGGCGAGCAGGGTGATCGCGCCGGACACCCCGGCCACGATCAGCACCACATGGAAGTCCTCGACGGAGATGAACATCTCCAGCGCCACCGCCACGGTGCCGGCGGCCATGGCCAGCACGGACAGCGCGGAGACCGCGAACAGCGAGGCGGCCACCGACCTGCGCCGCAGCGCCTTGACGGCGGGCAGGCCGAGCAGCCCGGCGAGCAGGGCGCCGGCCGCGGCGAGCGCGATGATGACCAGCATGTCGATCACGAGCGGGATCCCTCCTTGCCCGGCGGCGCGCCGGTGGGGTCGAAGCGGTAACCGGCGCTCCACACCGTCGAGATGAGCCTTGGGGAGGCCGGGTCGTCCTCGACCTTCTCGCGCAGCCGCCGCACGTGGACGGTGACGGTGGAGGTGTCGCCGAACTCCCACCCCCAGACCTGGCGCAGCAGTTCCTCGCGGGAGAAGACCTGCCCGGGGTGGCGCAGCAGGAACAGCAGCAGGTCGAACTCGCGGACCGTCAGGGGGAGTTCCTGGCCGCCCCGGTCGGCTCTGCGGGCGGTGGGATCGACGGTCAGGGCGCCGGCGCGCAGCACGGCCGGGGCGGCGGGCGGCGGTGCGGCTTCGGCGCGGCGCAGCACGGAGGTGACGCGCAGGACCAGTTCGCGGGGGCTGAAGGGTTTGGTGACGTAGTCGTCGGCGCCCGTCTCCAGGCCGAGGATGCGGTCGGCTTCGTCGCCGCGGGCGGTGAGCATCACCACCGGCACCGGCGGTCCGCCGGCGGCCCGAAGGCGGCGGCACACCTCCAGGCCGTCCAGCCCGGGCAGCATCAGGTCGAGCACCACGAGCTGGGGTTGCGACTGCCGGGCGAGTTCCAGGGCGGTGAGCCCGTCGGCGGCGTGGACGGTGCGGTATCCGGCGCGGGTGAGGTAGCTGGTGACGACCTCGGCGACGGTCGCGTCGTCCTCGACGACCAGGACTCGCCGCTCCTGCCCGGGCAGTGCGGTCGGTGCGGTGCTCAACAGATCTTCCTCCCACCGTGAGCGCGTATGCCGGGCACGTGCGGACCCTGTGCCGGCTTTCGATGGCCAGAGCGCGGCCCAGACCAAACCGCCCCCGGTTCTCCGAGTCTGGCGTGGCCCGTTGCCAGGGACGCGGTCGTCAGCCGACGAGGGCGACGGGCTTCACCTGGTCGGACTGGGCGGCCGGCGTCTGCGCGAGCGGCGGCTGCGCGCGCCCGCGGGCAGTCAGCACGAGTCCGCTCACGACGGTGGCGACGAGGACCAGGTTCTTCACGATGTACTGGCCCTCCAACGTGCCCACCATCGGAGCGGTCCAGGTCTCTGCGGGAAACAGCAGCAGCGGCGTGGCGGTCCCCGCCATGTGGCCCAGGAAGACCAGCCCGGTGAGCCGTGGCAGCCGGCCGCTCAGCAGCAGCACCGCGATGGCCACCTCCAGGACGGCGACCAGGACGCACGCCATGTGGCCGCGCACCAGGCCAAAGGTGAGCGCCTCGGTGGTCCGGGACACCAGCGACTCGGCCGGGCTCAGGCCCGGCACGAACTTCGGGATCCCGAACCAGAGGAAGACCACCGCCGCGCTCGCACGCAGCAGGAGCGCGAGCCGCCCCTCCACCGTGGGCGGCACGGGACCGGTCCGCGATCTCGGGGCCAGGTCCGTACCTCGTCTGCTGGAAGTCGCCATTTTCCCCTCGTCTCCCGGGCCGCCCCGCACCAGGGGCATCCCGTCAACAATGCTCACTGAAAGGCTAGTTGGGTCCTTTGGAAGGTGTTCCTGAACGTTAGGGGCGCACGCCTGCCGGTGAGCCGTCGATCTGCCGATGGGGGTGCTCGGCGCCGCTGATGGCCGGCGGCGGCGCGTCAGCGGCCGGGAGCCCGGCCAACGGCCTCGGGCGGACGGCCAGGTGGCCGTCCGCCCGAGGCTCCGTCAGGAGGTGCTAACCGTCAGCCGCCGGGCTACTGGGCGACGTTCGGGGTGATGCCGTTGAAGTACTTGTTGGCCACCGTGTAGGCGTTGTTGGCCAGGTTCTTGCCCAGCACCGCGCCCTGCTCCATGTCGTAGCGCCAGTGCACACCGCCGTACAGGCGGGACATGCCGTCCTGGGCGGCGGCCTGGCTGAAGGTGGGCCAGGTCAGGGTGATGTCGGTGGCGGGGGCGTTGGTGTCGTACTTGAGGGTGCCGGCCTTGACGACCGCGGTCTCGCCGTAGGTGTCGCTGCCGGTGAACAGCTTCATGTACTCGCCCCAGGCCGAGCCCCAGGTGGAGTGGCCGGAGATGTAGGCGGGGAAGGACGGGGTGGGGATGTAGGACTTCCAGTTCTTGCCGTCCATCGTCACGGTGCCAAGGCCCGGGCCGCCGAAGGACTGGATCTGCTGGCCGTCGTAGGCGTAGCGCATCATGCTGATCGGGCGGGCGTAGTCGTACGCCTTCTTCGCGTCGCGCACCGCGATGCCGCCGTCGCCCATGGCCAGGTTGAGGCCGAAGAACATCTTCACATCCTTGCTCAGGATGTTGTGGTCGCGGCGGGCCACCCACTGGGCCTGGCGGTTCTGGTGACCGGTCGGGCCCTCCTTGGCCTCGATCCAGAACTCGGCGATGGACTTCTGGGTGTCGGTCAGGTTCGCGCTGATCTGGCGCAGCTCATCCACCGCGGCGTTCGCCTGCGCGGTGCCGTAGGCCGGCGGGGTGATGGGGCGGAACTGGCTCGGGGTGGTGAGGGCGTAGGGCTTGGCGGTGGCGAACTGCACCGCGACGAACTTCTGGGTGACGCCGCCCACGATCTGCGGGACCCAGGCGTCGGGCTTGACGACGGCCGCCTTGTTGAAGCCGTTGATGTCCTGCGCCGGGTTGACCGGGGTGTAGCCGGTGTTGCCCGGGTCCGAGTAGGGCGGGGTCCCGAGCTGGTTGGCGCCGTCGTTGTGACGGAAGTTCAGCACCGCGTCGCAGGCGGTGTGCGCGATGCCGGCCGCGGTGGTGGTGTTGACCTCGGCGTTGGCCGGGTCGTAGCCCTGGGACTGCAGCAGCGCGTCGAAGGTGGCGCTCTGCTGCGGGAACAGGTCCTTCAGCGCGCGGTGCGCGGCGTAGGCGACGGCGGCCTTGCGGTTGGCGTAGGTCCGCTTCCACCAGGCCTGGCGCAGCTGGCCGCCGAGGCGGGTGCCGATGGCCTTGGAGTCGTAGGCGGCCCAGGCGTCGTAGACACAGGTGGAGACGATCGCGTGGTAGCGGGCGGACACCGGCGGCTGGATCCCCGTGGCACCGTTCAGGTCGACCTGCGCGATGGTGGACTTCACCGTCTGCTCGTTCCAGGCCAGCAGCAGGCTGTTGCCCGCGTCCTCGTACTCGGCCCAGGTCTCGAAGAACGCGAAGTCGGCCTGGTTGGAGGCATCCGTCTCGGCGCCGGCCACACCGGCGAGGGTGGAGACGGACATCACCGCGGCCAACCCGACCACGGTGGCGCGACGCAACGTGGTGCTGAAGGTGGGTCTCATGAGCTGGTTCGTCCTCTCGGATGACGAGCTGAGGTGCGCCGCAACCCCCGTGGTCTCGCGGCGGGCCTCATGCTTGCCCCGTTGCGTACGACTGTTCCATTCGCCGCCCGGCACTCTGTCAGATCAAACCGGTCTCCCTGTTTTCTCTTCCAGGGGCGCCTGCCCGCGACAGCGGTCAGCCCACGAGCACGGTCCGGTCCGGTCCGGTCCGGTCCGGTCCAGGGCAGTGGACGCGGTGCTCGGCTCGCGCGGCGACGAGGACCACGTTCTTCACGTGCCCACCGTCGGTGCGGTCCAGGTCTCATCCGGGGACAGCGGCAGCGGCA
The DNA here is from genome assembly GCF_039535905.1 of Kitasatospora albolonga. Taxonomy (GTDB): domain Bacteria; phylum Actinomycetota; class Actinomycetes; order Streptomycetales; family Streptomycetaceae; genus Kitasatospora; species Kitasatospora albolonga. The sequence goes on from NZ_BAAAYB010000101.1 coordinate 78,967, forward strand.
CGGTGGTCCCGGTCATTTGTCCGAGGAGGACCGCCCCGGTCAGTCGCTCCAACCGGCGCGCTCGGCGAGGATGCCGGCCTCGAAGCGGCTGCGCGCTCCGAGGCGGGCCATCAGCTCGGACATCATCCGGCGCGAGGTCCGCAGCCCGATGCCGAGCTTCTTCGCGGCGATCTCATCGGTGGCGCCCTGGGAGAGTTGACGGATCAGCTCCCGTTCCTGGGCGGTCAGCCCGGCCTCGTCGCGGCCCTGCGCGCACCCGATCGGAGCGGCCACCGCCCACACCTGGTGGAAGAGGGCGACCATCGCGGTCAGGACGCCGGGGCCGGTGAGCTGCACGGCACCCTTCTTCGTGTTCTCCGGGTCCACCGGCAGCAGCGCGACCTCGCGGTCGAACAGCACCATCCGCAGCGGCAGCGACGGTGCGGTGCGCACCTCGCCGCCGTTCTGCTGCAGCCAACTCGCGTACTCGACGGTCGCGTTGTCGTTGCGCACACTGTCCAGGTAGACGGTGAGCAGGGAGACCCCGCGGCCCAGCAGGTCCGTGTCCAGTGGCCGGCTGGCCTCCAGGCTGGCGGCGGACTGGGCGCCGCCGGGCATGAAGGACAGGCACTCGCTGGTGCTGCGGTGGGCGAGTTCCTCCAGGCGGGTCTGGATCTGGTCGATGCCGTGCAGGTACTCGACGCCGTGGCGCTCACCGGTGCGCAGTTCGGAGTACTCGTCGAGGAGGCGGCTGATGGCCGCCTGGCTCTCCGCGAACTGCTGCTGCTGTCTGAGTAGTTCGGCCTGCTGGCGCTGGAGCAGCAGCTGGAAGCCGAGGTCGGGGCTGACGGGGCGCAGGCCGCCGGGGGCCTGGAGGGAGCGGCGCAGGAGGTTGAGTTCGGCGAGGCGGTCGAGGCCGGTACGGACCTCGGTCTCGGTGCGGCCGAGGTGGGCTGCCAGTTCGGGGATGCCCCAGTCCTGGTGAACGAGCATCAGGCGGTAGACGGCTTCCGCGTCCGCGTCCAGTCCAAGCGCTGCCAGCACAGTGAGCCCCCTCGCCTGCGTCTCATTATCTGAGACATTCGCTGTATTCATCGGCAGATCCCGATCTTTGCAGGTCAGCGGCCTGTCCATCAACCGATTCAGGGATCCCGCGCGCACTTCGGAGAGTCGCCCCGACGGTGTGTCAGGCAGGTGGTTGCCGGGCGCGGTTCATGCCAGCGTCGATCTCTTCCGCCTCGATTGGGGGCCGGACAGACTGTTCTCACCGGCCGACGGAGGCCCCCGGCGAACCGCCGGGCAGGCGGACTCCGCTCTCTGTGCCGGATATCCAAGTTCGCACTCGGAAAGAGTTGGAGGACAGTCATGCCCGCTGCGCAGAAGTCGCTGCGCCTGGTCGGCGGACTCATCGCGGCCGCCGTGGGTTTCCCCGGGCCGGCCGGCAGGGGTGCGGCACCAGGTGCCGCCGCCGAGGGAGCTGCGCGAGCGCACCGGGCACCCGTGCTGGTCGGCGCCCCTGGCCACTGCCGGGCCTGAGCGCCGCATCGGGGGGATCGATGTACATGGCCACCGCCACGCTCGTCCAGGAACCGGGGGCCGGGCGGGGTGAACTGACCGCCGCCGTCGTCACGGACATTCTGTGGACGGCCGCCGAACCCGGTGACGGGCTCGAACACATCCACGCCCGGGTCATTTCCGGGCAGGTGGACCTGACTTTCTTCCACCGGGCCGAAAATCCCGCCGCCGCCACACGTGCCGCGGGCCGGCTCTGTCATGTCGTCCTGAAATCCAGCCCGGCCCTGAGCGATTGGGAAATCGCCGGAGCCGGGTGGCCGATCGACGAAACGAACGCTTTCCAGTGACCCAGATCACACGTACAGCCCAGGGAGACCAGCCATGACCAGCACCCCCGATCCCCGACTGAAGGCCGAGCAGCTCACCGTCGAGCCGCTGGCCGCCATCGACCACGAGGTCAAGGTCCTCGGCTCGAAGAGCTACACCAACCGCCAGATCGCCATCGCGGCGCTCTCCGGCAAGCCGGCCGTGATCGACGGTGCGCTGATCTCCGACGACACCATCTACTTCGCCAACGCGGTAGCCCAATTCGGTCACGTTTCCACCGAGATCGACCACGACAACCGCCGCATTACGGTCACCCCCACCGGGGAGAAGATGCGCGCCCCGCAGGAGGAGATTTACGTCGGCGGCGCCGGCACCCCCCTGCGTTTCCTGATTTCGATGGCGGGCCTGGCCGAGGGGACCACCACCATCACCGGCAACGCCCGGATGCAGGAGCGCCCGTACGGTGACCTGCTGGCGGCGCTGCCCGCGCTCGGCGTCGACGCCGTCGCGCTGCGCGGCAACGGCTCCCCGCCGATCCGCGTCACCGGCGGCTCCTTCCGCGGCGGCAAGACGAAGATCTCCGGCGCGGTCTCCAGCCAGTACACCTCCAGCCTGCTGATCAGCTCCGTGCTGGCCGAGCAGGACACCGAGATCGAGATCGTCGACGAGCTGGTCTCCAAGCCCTACGTCGAGATGACCCTGGCCACTCTCGCCGAGCACGGCATCACCGTGGAGCGCGACGGCTACCGCTGGTTCAAGGTCCCGGCCGGCCAGTCCTTCAAGGGCGGCGACGTGGTCGTCGAGCCCGACGCCTCGGGCCTGTCCTACTTCCTGGCCGCCGCGGCCATCCTGGGCGGGCGGGTCACCATCCCCGGCATCGGCCGCAGCTCCCACCAGGGCGACGTCGGCCTGGTCGACGTGCTGGCCCGGATGGGCGCGCACATCGACGTCACCGACACCTCCATCACCCTCAAGGGCGGTGACCTGCACGGCATCGAGGTCGACATGGATGCCATGCCCGACGTCGTCCCGTCGCTGGCGATCGTCGCCGCCTTCGCCGAGGGCAAGACCCACATCACCAACATCGCCAGCCTGCGCGTCAAGGAGTGCGACCGGATCGCGGCCGTCACCACCGAGCTGCGCAAGATGGGCATCACCGTCGACGAGTACGACGACGCGATGACCGTCCACGGCGGCACCCCGCACGGCGCCGTCATCGACACCTACGACGACCACCGCATCGCCATGACCTTCGCCATCGGCGGCCTGCGCACCCCCGGCGTGGTCATCAACGAGCCCGGCTGCGTCGCCAAGTCCTTCCCCGCCTTCTGGCAGACCCTCGACACCCTGCGGACCGCCCAGTGAGCACCACCGACGGCACGCCCGGCGTCCTGCTCGTCCTGGACGGCTGGGGCCACGCCGAACCCGACCCCGCCAACGCCCTGACCAATGCCACCACCCCGGTGCTGGACTCACTGTCCGTCAAGTACCCGGCCACCTTGGTCGAGGCCTCCGGCGAAGCGGTCGGTCTGCTGCCCGGCGTGGTCGGCAACTCCGAGATCGGCCACATGGTGATCGGCTCCGGCCGCCCGCTGGCCTACGACTCGGTGCTGGTGCAGCGTCAGATCGACAGCGGAGGCCTGCGCGAGAACGAGCTGCTGACCGCCGAACTCGAATACCTCGCCGGCACCGGAGGCGCCCTGCACCTGGTCGGCCTGGTCTCCGACGGCCAGATCCACGCCAACGTCGAGCACCTGCGCGAGCTGCTCGCCATCGCCGCCTCCCGCGGCATCGCCCGGGTGCGGGTGCACGCCATCACGGACGGGCGCGACGTGGCCGACGGCACCGCCGGCCACTACCTCGCCCAGCTGGAGGGCTACTTCGCCGAGACCGGCGTCGGCTCGCTCGCCAGCATCAGCGGCCGGGGCTACGGCCTGGACAAGAGCGGCGACCTCGACCTGACCCTGCCCGTCACCCTGGCCATCGCCGAGGGCACCGGCCCCACGGCCGACTCCTGGGCCGAGGTGGTGGCCGCGAGCGAGAACGGCGACGTCTGGGTCCCGCCGACCGTCCTGGACCCGGACGGCCACGCCCGCCGTGGTGATGTGGTGCTGTTCTTCAACTTCCGCAGCGACCGCATCCAGCAGCTCGCCGACGACCTGGTGCGCCACCTCACCTGCCAGGACGTCCACGTCATCAGCCTCACCCAGTACGACACCAAGGCCGAGATCGCGCCGCTGGTCGGCCGGGCGGACGCCTCCGGCGGACTGGCGGACGAGCTGGAGAAGCACGGCCTGCGGTCGGTGCGCATCGCCGAGGCCGAGAAGTTCGAGCACGTCACCTACTACCTCAACGGCCGCGACGACCGCGTCCGCGAGGTGGAGGAGCACGTGCGCATCACCGGCGAGGGCTCACCGGACTACCAGGCCCGGCCCGAGATGAACCTCGACCTGGTCGCCGACGCCGTCGCCCACGCCGCCGCCCGCCCCGACGTCGACCTGGTGGTGGCCAACCTCGCCAACATCGACGTCGTCGGCCACACCGGCGACCACGACGCCACCGTCAAGGCCGCCGAGTTCACCGACCGTCAGGTCGAACGCATCCTCAACGCCGCCGCCGCACAGGGGCGTTGGGTCGTGCTGGTCGGTGACCACGGCAACGCCGAGAAGATGGCCAAGCCCGGCCCCGACGGCACCCCCCGCCCCTACGGCGGGCACACCACCAACCCCGTCCCCGCCGTCGTCGTGCCGGCGCCCGGACAGGTCCTGCCCGACACGCTCACCGATGGCGGCACCCTCGCCGACATCGCGCCCACCGTCCTTGCCCTGCTGGGCCGGCCCATCGGCCCCGCCATGACCGGTAGGAGCCTGCTGTGACCGCACCCACCCTCGCCCCCGCCACCCTCGACGGCGGCAACCTCGCCCCCTCCACGCCCGGCGGCGAGACCTTCGCCCCCGCGTTCGGCGGCATCGCCACCGTCCGCCCGCTCGACCTGGGCCCCGGCCTGGCCGGACAGATCCGCACCAGCCCCGCCGGCACCGTCCACGTGCTGACCGTCCACAACACCAGCGACCAGCCGCAGACCCTCTACCCCGAGGACCTCCTGCCGCACGGCGATGAGCCGCTGATGTTCCTCGGCGGACGCTCCACCAGCAGCGAGCAGGACGGACGGATCGTCGCCCGCCTCGACCCGCACACCCACGTCCACCTCGGACGCATCACCGCACCGGAGAACGCATGACCACCATCACCGGCCCCCGGCCGCGCCTGGCGCTGATCGGGGACCACGGCAAGGCCCCCGCGCACGTGCGCCTGGACGCGATCCGCGCCGAACTGCCCGTCACCACCGAGTGGGTGCCCACCGACTCGATCACCGGGCCGGAGTCCCTGGAGGGCTTCCACGGCATCTGGGTCGTCCCCGGCTCCCCGTACGAGAACAAGGACGGCGTGCTCGCCGCGATCCGCCTGGCCCGTGAGACCGGCCTGCCCTACCTGGGCACCTGCGGCGGCTTCCAGCACGCGCTGATCGAGTACGCCCGCACCGTCCTGGGCCTGGAGGACGCCGACGACGTCCAGTACGACCCGGACGCCGCCACCCCGCTGATCGTCCCGCTGAGCTGCTGCATGGCCGGCGAGCAGGCCCCGCTGAAGCTGGTCGCCGGCACCCTGCTGGCCTCCGTCTACGGCGACGCCGAGCAGAGCATCGAGACCTACCACTGCAAGTACGGCCTCAACCCGGACTTCGTCGACCAGCTGCAGGCCTCCGGGCTGGTGTTCAGCGGCTGGGACACCGAAGGAGCGCCGCGCGCCGTCGAGGTCGCGGGCCACCCGTTCTTCGTCGGCAGCCTCTACCAGCCCGAGCTGGTCTCCACCCCGGACAGCATCCACCCGCTGATCCACGCGTTCACCGCTGCCGTGACCGCGAACGCGGCCGTCACCGTCTGACGCGCCACCAGGTCCGGGCGGGCGTACTCATCACCCGTCCCGCCCGGACCTCAGCTCTGGCCAGCCGCCTCGCCGCCGCCCTGCAGCATCGCCTCCAGCAGCGCCCGCCGCTCCGGCTTGACCGCGTACCAGACCCAGGTGCCGCGCTTGCGGCGGCTCACCAGCCCGGCGTCCACCAAGATCTTCATGTGGTAGCTCACGGTGGGCTGCGCCAGGCCCAGCAGCGGCGTCATGTCGCACACGCAGGCCTCGCCGTCCGGGGCGGCCAGCAGCACGCTCAGGATCTGCAGCCGGGTCGCGTCCGCGATCCCCTTCAGCTCCCCGGCGAGGGCCTCGGCCTGCTCCCTGGGCATCGGCTCCACCTTCAGCGGCGGCCCGCACGTCGGATCCTCGTCGAGGAGGGGCAGGAGGTCGAGGGGTTGGCCGGTTGCCTGTTCTGCGGGCATATGGCCAACCCTACGTCTGCTAACAGCACGTCAGGTCCGCCTTGCCATTCTGTTCACCTTTCGTTGGCCCGCTGTTCAGTCGCACCCGCCACACGCGCCCCACTTCCGTGAGGTGAGGCAGGTGGATGCCAGGCGCGGTTCCTGCCACCCGGCATCCCTTCTGTACCGGCCGCAAGGCGAGCAGACTCAGTACCGCCAGGGCTGTCCATTCGCCCTCAACTCCCCAGCACACCAAGACCCTTCACCAGCAAAGGCACCGCCATGTCTTTCCACGCCACTCGCCGCCCCTCCTCCGCCAAGTACCTCAAGGCCGGCGCGGCCGCAGGCGCAGCGCTGCTGCTCGGCACCGCCCTGACCGGCTGCGCTGGTTCCGCCAAGGCCGACTCGACCACCCTGCAGGCCAGCGGCTCCACCACCGTCGCCCCGGTTGCCTCCGACGCCGCCGAGGCGCTCAAGTCCCGCGGCCTGAAGATCACGGTCGCCACCCAGGGCGGCTCGGCCGGCGGCATCTCCCAGCTGGGCCTGGGCCAGATCCAGATCGCGCTGAGCTCCAAGCCGCTCTCGGACAAGGACCGCCAGGCGGCCCCCAAGACGGACTACGTCCCCACCCAGATCGGCGCGGACGCGGTCGGCATCATCGTCACCAAGCAGGTCGCCGACGGCGGCGTCAAGAACCTCACCAAGGAGCAGGTCAAGGGCCTGTTCGAGGGCACCATCACCAACTGGAAGCAGGTCGGCGGCCCGGACCTGAAGGTCTTCGTCTACGACAAGGAGCCCGGCCGCGGCACCCGCGAGGTCCTCGACAAGTTCGTCTACGGCACCGGCACCCCGCCGGCCCCGCCGCAGACCGGCAACTTCGCCATCGTCGGCGGCAACGAGGAGACCCGCACCAAGCTGGAGTCCACCCCCGGCGCCGTCGGCCCGCTGTCCACCGGCTTCATCGAGGGCCACGACGGTCTGGCCGCCGTCTCCCTGGAGGGCACCGCCCCCACCCCCGAGAACGTCGCCGCCAACAAGTACCCGATGGCCCGCCCGCTCTTCATGATCACCAACGGCAAGCCGCAGGGCGGGGCCAAGGACTACATCGACTACATCCTGTCCCCCGAGGGCCAGAAGCTGCTGACCAAGCACGGCTACCTGACCCGCCAGCAGATGGGCCTGTGACGTGACCATCGCCCTGGAGCGCCCCACCGAGGCGCCCACCTCAGCCGGAGAGCGGCTGCCCCTCACGGGCAGCCGCCCCCGGCGGGCGAACTGGGTCGGGGGCTGGACCTACACCGGCATGTTCTCGGTGCTCCTCGTCCTCGCCGTCCTCGTGGGCTACCTCGCCAACGGCATCGCCAGCGGCGACGTCGACTGGCTCACCCTGATCAGCGACCCGACCTGGAGCCCGCTGAACGGCGCCTTCGGCGCCCTGGCCATGATCTACGGCTCCGCCGTCGTCTGCGTCCTCGCCCTCGCCCTCGCCGTGCCGATCGGCTGGTCGGCCGCCATCGCGCTCTCCGAGTACCTGCCGCCCCGCCTGGCCAAGCCGCTGCGGCTGAGCGTCGAACTCCTGGCCGCCGTCCCCTCCATCGTCTACGGCCTCATCGGGGTCATGCTGATCCGCCCCTTCGTCGCCTCCCTCGGCGACGTCCCCGGCGGCGACAGCCTGCTGGCCGCGGGCATCGTCCTCGCCGTGATGATCATGCCGACCATCGTGGCCGTGAGCGTCGACGCCCTGGCCGCCGTCCCCGGCCGCTACCGGGAGGCCGCCTACTCCCTCGGCCTGACCCGCCGTGAGGTCGTCCGCTCCGCCGTCCTGCCGCAGGCCCGGGCCGGTATGCGGGCCGGTGTCCTGCTCGGCCTGGCCCGCGCCCTCGGCGAGGCCATCGCGGTCTTCCTCGTCGTGGGACGCGCCGACGGCCGCCTGCCCGACTCCGTCCACGGTTTCTTCTCCACCCTGGTGACGCCCGGTCAGACCCTCACCACCAAGCTCGCCGGGCCCGAGCCCACCCTCTCCGGCACCTCCGGCCCCTACTTCGCGTCGCTGTGCGCGCTCGGCATCATCCTGCTCCTGCTGGTCGCCGCCGCCACCGTGTGGGGCACCCGCCGCACCTCCGCCGACCGCTCCACCCGACGCGGCCTGCGTACCCGGCGCGTCTCCGCCCGAGGGCGGATCCCGCGCGACCGGATCACCACCGCCCTGCGCTACGGGGCCCTGCTGCTGCCCGCCGCTCTGCTGGTGGGGATGTTCACCATCCTTCTGGTGCGCGGCAGTTCCGCCCTCAACCCGGCGTTCTGGTTCACCCCGTCCGCCGGAGCGGCCGGAGGCGGTGTGCGCGACCAGATCACCGGAACCCTCCTGCTGCTGGCCACCACCGCCGTGATCGCCCTGCCGCTCGGCTACGGGGCGGGCGTCCTCATCGGTACCCGCACCTCCCCGAAGACCAGTCGGGTGCTGGAGACCCTGGCCGTCGCCGTCGGCGGCACCCCGACCGTCCTGCTCGGCCTCGCCGGGTACGTCATCTTCTGCACCACCATGGGCTGGGGCCGCTCCTGGCTCGCCGGAGCCATCGTGCTCGTGCCCGTCGTCGTGCCCGTCATCGCCCTCACCACCGCCGGGCGCATCCGCGGCATGCCGGCTGAACTCACCGAGAGCGCCTACGCACTGGGACTCAGCCGCGCCCAGTACATCCGCTCGGTCGTCGTCCCCTACACCTGGCCCGCCACCCTCACCGGCCTGCTGCTCGGCCTGGCCCGCGCCGCAGGCGAGACGGCCCCCCTGATCTTCACCGCCACGGTGTTCTTCGGCGCCCCCGCTCTGCCCGTCGGGTTCGTCGACGCCCCGGTCCAGGCCCTGCCCACCCACATCTTCACCCTCACCCAGGACTCCGGCGCCCCCGAGGCCATCGCCCAGGCTTGGGGCAGCGCCCTGGTCCTGGTCCTGATCACCGCCGCCCTGCTCGGCCTGGCCGTGGCCCTGCGCAACCGCTTCGAAGGAGCCCGACGATGGAACACGTGATAGCCGTCCGCGACCTGCGGGTCCTCGACGGCAAGAAGACCCTGGTGGGTCCCGTCGACTTCGAACTGCCCACCGGCTCCACCACCGGCCTGTGCGGCCCCTCCGGCGCCGGCAAGTCCACCGTCCTGCGCGCCCTGGTCGACCTCCTGCCCCACGGCCTCACCCGCCAAGGCCACATCGAGGTCCAGGGCCGCGCCGTCCAACCCCGCAAGGGCGACTCCGGCCTGCGCAGCACCGTCGTCCTCGTCCCGCAGACCCCCGTCGTCTTCGGCGGCAGCATCCTCGACAACGCCCTCTTCGGCCTGCGCCACCTGGTGCGCGCCTCCGAGGCCGAGCTGCGCGATCGCGTCGAGCAGGCCCTGCGCGAGGCCGGCCTGTGGAGCGAGGTCTGCAACCGCCTCGACGAGTCTGCACAGGCTCTCTCCAACGGCCAGCGCCAACGCCTGTGTCTGGCCCGCGCATTGGCCTTGGAGCCGGCCGCGCTTCTGCTGGACGAGCCGACCAGCGCCCTGGACGAGCGCAGCCGCGACACCGTCGAGGAGTCGGTGGCGGCCTTGCGCGGCAGACGCACCGTCCTGCTCGTCTCCCACGACCCGGCGCAGGTCCAGCGACTGTGCGACCGCACGGTCCGCATCGAACTGCCGGAGTCCGTGACGGCCTGCCGGACGGCTGCCGCCTGAGGAGGCATCACGAAGAACCACATCAGAACATTGGCCGGGCCCGGTCCGTCGTGCAGCAATCACGACGGACCGGGCCCGGCTGTCTTTGCACGCCGTGCCGCTCCGCCTAGTCGTGCCGGGCGAGCTTGGCAGCGGAGAGGAGCAGGATCACCGCCAGAGCGGGGATCAGGAGCATGTCCGGGAAGACGCCGAGGAGGAGTCCGCCGAGGACCGCGCCGACCGTCGATCCGGCAGCCATGACCGCAGTGAAGCGCCAGTTGGCGCGCAGGACCGCGAAGCTGCCGTCGCGGCTGTAGCGGGCGAAGGCCACCAGCATGGTCGGCAGCGAGACCAGCAGGGACAGGCTCCCGGCGGTCTTGATGTCGAGGGCGAAGAGCAGCACGATCGTGGGGATCAGCAGCTCGCCGCCGGCCACGCCCATGATCGCCGCCACCACCCCGATCCCGAATCCGGCCACCACCCCACTCGGGATGCGGGCCCATGGTGGGAGGTCGAGCGCGTCCAGGGTGGTGGTGTGTGTGAGGACCAGGGCGGCGGCCATGAGCACCATCAGGGCGGCCAGCACCTTGTAGAGGGTGGCGCTGCGCATCCGTACCGCCCAGCTCGCCCCCGCCCAGGCGCCCAGCAGGCTCCCGGCCAGCAGGTTGACCACGACCGGCCAGTGCGAGGCCACCGCCGAGGCCGGAACCGCCGCCAGCCGGGCGGGCAGCGCGACCAGGACGACCACCAGGCTCATCGCCTTGTTCAGGATGACGGCGGAGAGCGCGGCGAACCCGAACAGGCCGATCAGCAGCGGCAGGCGGAACTCCGCGCCGCCGAGCCCGATCATCCCGCCGAGCACGCCGATCGCCGCTCCGGCACCGAAGACGAGGGGTGTCGAGCCCGTCGAGGGCCTGGGGGCGGGGTCGTTGTCGATGGTCATGACGCGCATCCTCGCGGGACGAAGGACCGCGCGCCAGAGTGGTTGTCTACAGGACGGACGCGGGTGTCCACCGGTGGTTCGGCTAGTTCTCCGAACCGGCCCGACGAGCTGCCGCCTCATGCTCACGGGGCAGCAGCCCGTCAGAACTCACTGCTGGACGAAGTCGGCCAGGTCGGCGAGCAGGGCACGCTTGGACTTGGCGCCGACGATGGTCTGCACGATCCTGCCGCCCTGGAAGACGTGCATGGTCGGCAGCGTCAGGACCGCGTACTTGGCGACCGTCTCGGGGTTGGCGTCGGCGTCGAGCTTGGCGATGGTGAGCTGGTCGCCGTACTCGTCGGCGATCTGGTCCAGGACGGGGCCCAGCTGGCGGCACGGGCCGCACCAGGCGGCCCAGAAGTCCACGAGCACCGGCTTGTCGCTGCCGAGTACGTCGGTGGCGAAGGTCTCGTCGGTCACGGTGACGGTGGCACCGGACATGCGCACTCCTTGGTGACTGAACTCTCCTTGCGGGGAGCCCGGTTCGGGTGGGTGAGGGTGGGTCAGGCGACGGGCTGGAGCTCGGCGCCGTCGTGGAAGCGCTCGCTGGGGGCCGCGTCGGCCAGCGCCGAGAGGTAGCGCTCGGCGTCCAGGGCGGCGGCGCAGCCGGAGCCGGCGGCGGTGATGGCCTGGCGGTAGGTGTGGTCGACGACGTCGCCCGCACCGAAGACGCCGGGGATGTTGGTGCGGGTGGAGGGGGCCTCGGTCTTGAGGTAGCCCTCGGAGTCCAACTCCAGCTGCCCGGTGAACAGTTCGGTCCGCGGGTCGTGGCCGACGGCGATGAACAGGCCGGACGCCGGGTGCTCGCGCAGTTCGCCGGTGAAGACGTTGCGCAGGACGAGGCCGGCCAGCATGCCGTTCTCGGTCTCGCGGAGCTCGGCGACCTCGGTGTCGAAGGCGAAGGAGATCTTGTCGTTGGAGAAGGCCCGGTCCTGCATGGCCTTGGAGGCGCGCAGCGTGGAGCGGCGGTGGACGACGGTGACCGAGCGGGCGAAGCGGGTGAGGAAGGTTGCTTCCTCCATGGCGGTGTCGCCGCCGCCGACCACGACGATGTCCTTGTCGCGGAAGAAGAAGCCGTCGCAGGTCGCGCACCAGGACACGCCGCGCCCCGAGAGCTTGTCCTCGTTCGGGAGGCCGAGCTTGCGGTGCTGCGATCCGGTGGCGACGATGACGGTCTTCGCGCGGTGTACGGTGCCCTCGGAGTCGGTCAACTCCTTGATGTCGCCCGTGAGATCGACCGAGACGATGTCGTCGTCGATCATCTCGGCGCCGAACTTCTCGGCCTGGGCGCGCATGTCCTCCATCAGCTTCGGGCCGTCGACGCCGTTGGGGAAGCCGGGGAAGTTCTCCACCTCGGTGGTGGTGGTCAGCGAGCCGCCGACGAAGATGGCGCTGCCGAAGAGCAGGGGCTTCAGCTCGGCGCGGGCGGTGTAGAGCGCGGCGGTGTACCCGGCGGGGCCGGAGCCGATGATGATGACCTCGCGGACGTCGCTCTCGCTCATGCGTCAGTTCTCCTGGGTGGGTGCGGACTTGGCGTCGATCTCGGCGATCAAGCCTTCGATCAGGGCCTTGATCTCGTCGCGGATCGGGCGGACGGCCTCGACGCCCTGGCCGGCCGGGTCCTCCAGCTGCCAGTCGAGGTACTTCTTGCCGGGGAAGAACGGGCAGGCGTCGCCGCAGCCCATGGTGATCACGTAGTCCGACGCCTGGACGGCCTCGGTGGTCAGCACCTTCGGCTTCTGGTCGGAGATGTCGATGCCGAGCTCGGCCATCGCCGCGACCGCGGCGGGGTTGACCTGGTCACCGGGCACGGAGCCGGCGGAGCGGACCTCGACGCGGTCGCCCGCGAGGTGGCGCAGGAACCCGGCGGCCATCTGGGAGCGGCCCGCGTTGTGGATGCAGACGAACAGCACAGAGGCGGCAGGAGCGGTGGTCATGGTGGTTCCTTCGTCGATGCCCGGGTGAGCGGGCGCGGCGCGGCACGTCCTCGTTGAGGCCGCGGGCTTGGGTTTCTCCCCGACGCCAGCTAACGTATCAGGCTATGGTGACTTCAGTCGACGGTGATGTGTTGAAGGCTCTGGCCGACCCGCTGCGGATTCAGATCATCGGGCTCCTGGCCAGAGAGTCCCTGTGCACCACGCACCTGGTGGAGGAGACAGGCGCCAAGCAGACCAACCTCTCCAACCACCTGAAGATCCTGCGGGAGGCAGGGCTGGTCGACACCGAGCCCTGCGGCCGCTTCACCTACTACTCGCTCCGCCCCGAGGCCTTCACGGCCTTGTCCGCGGAGTTCGCCGGGCTGGCCGCCACCGCCCGACTGACCGCCGAAGCCAACTTCAAGCGGTCCTGCTGACCCACCGGGCCATCCACAGCGGCCTTCCCCGCACAAGGAGCACCATCCGTTGAACGCCATAGACGAGGCCAGACCCGATTCCAGCGAGGCCGAAGCACTCGCGACCGAGCCACCGGCCATCCCGCTGCTCAACCGGCTGGCAGCTGAACTGGTCGGCACCGCCGCCCTGGTGGCGATCGTGGTCGGCTCCGGCATCCAGGCCACCGAGCTCAGCCACGACGTCGGCCTGCAGCTGCTGGCCAACTCGCTGGCCACCGTCTTCGGCCTGGCCGTGCTCATCCTGCTCCTCGGCCCGGTCTCCGGTGCGCACTTCAACCCCGTCGTCACCCTCGCCGAGTGGTGGAACGGCCGCAAGGATCCGGCCGGCCTGGGTCTGCGGGAGGTCGCCGCGTACGCCGCCGCCCAGGCCGCCGGAGCGATTGCCGGGGCGGTCCTCGCGGACGCGATGTTCGGCGAGGCCCTGGTGAAGTGGTCGACTCACGACCGTTCCGCCGGGCACTTGCTGCTCGGCGAGGTCGTCGCCACCGCCGGCCTGGTCCTGCTGATCTTCGGGCTCGGCAAGACCGGCAACCTGCGCTTCGCTCCCGCCGCGGTCGCCTCGTACATCGGTGCGGCGTACTGGTTCACCTCCTCCACCTCCTTCGCCAATCCCGCCGTCACCCTCGGCCGCGCCTTCACCGACACCTTTGCCGGCATCGCCCCGGGCTCGGTCCCCGGCTTCATCGGCATGCAACTCCTCGGTGGCGCCCTGGGGTTGGCTCTCGTCGCGCTGGTCTTCGACCACCGCCGCCGTACGGCCGGTACGAAGTGAGCGGGGCCCGGCGCGTCCAGGTCCTGGTGGTCGGCGCGGGCCAAGCCGGCCTTGCCGCGGGGTACTACCTGCGGCGGGCCGGGCTGGACTTCACCATTCTGGACGCCAACTCCGCACCGGGCGGTGCCTGGCAGCACTACTGGGACACCCTGCGGCTGTTCTCGCCCGCCGGGTACTCCTCCCTGCCCGGCCGCCCGATGCTGCAGCAGCCCGGCGAGGAGTACCCGGACGCTGCCCACGTCGTCGCCTACCTCGCCGAGTACGAGAAGCGCTACGACCTCCCGATCCACCGCCCCATCCGGGTCGAGGCCATCGCCCGCGACGTCGACGGCATCACCGTGACCACCGACGGCGGCACCTGGCGCAGCCGCGCCGTGGTCCTGGCCACCGGCAACTGGGAGCACCCCTTCGTCCCCGCTCTCTCCGGCCGAGGGGACTTCACGGGCCGTCAGCTCCACACCCACGAGTACCGCACGGCCGCCGACTTTGCCGGGCAGCGCGTCATCGTGGTCGGCGGCGCCAACTCCGGCGCCCAGATCGCCGCGGACCTGCACACCGTAGCCACCGTCCGCTGGGTCACCCAGCGCCCGGCCCGCTACCTCCCCGACGACATCGACGGCCGCGCCCTCTTCGACCTCGCCACCCGCCGCGTCCAGGCCGGCGGCCCCCGGATTTCCGACCTAGGCGACATCGTCGCCGTCCCGCCCGTCCGGGCCGCCCGCGCCGCCGGACTGACGTCCCGTCCGATGTTCGACCACCTCACCCCCGCCGGCGCGGCCTGGGCCGACGGCACCACCTGGGACTGCGACACCGTCATCTGGTGCACCGGCTTCCGCCCCGACCTCCCGGCGATCGACCTGGCCCGCACCGACGGCCGCATCCCGACCGAGGGCACCCGCTCCGCCGAGGACCCGCGCATCCACTTCCTCGGCTACGGCGACTGGACCGGCCCCGCCTCCGCCACCCTCATCGGCGTCGGCCGCACCGCCCGCGCGGCAGTCGCCGAGATCACGGCCCTGCTGAACTGAGCGCGGCCCCCGGCGTTCACCGCCCGGGGCCGCTCCCTTACTCGACGCGCGGGTGTCAGCCGTAGAGACCGGAAGCGATCTCCAAGACTTCTTGGGCGGCTCCGTCAGCCAGGCTCGTACCGAACCGGGCGGTCATCATTCGCGCGATCCGCCGCCAGATGCGGGGCCCCTGCTCGGCGTCCAGGCCGTCCTGCTCCAGTGCGTCGACCTCGGCCGTGTAGTCCCCGGCGTCGACCGGGTCGAGGTCGAGCTGCGGGGCCAGCTCGCGCAGGCCCCGCACCAGTCGTGCGAGCTGCTCGGGGTCGATGCCGTTCGTGGTGTTGAAGGTGAAGTCGCCGGTGGACGCGGATCCGCCCGTCATGTCGCCCTTGATGGTGACGCCGTAGTAGTGGTGCGTCTCGTTCTGGGCGTTCATGGAGCTCCTCGGGTGGTGGCCGTGTCGGACGCGGGAGGTGCCCGCCGCCGTGATCCGTATGGGTGCCGGCCTGGTGTCCCCCGGTGCCGTGTCACCCTCCGCGAGACCGTCGGCGACCAACTCGGCTGCGGCGTCGGCAATCTCCCGCTCGGTCAGCGCCACGCCTGCGTAAAAGGCCGTCTCGGTGCCGACGAACTGGCCGGACTCCACGGCGGCGTCCTGATCATGCAGCCAGCGCAGGAGAACCGCGCTCGCGTGGTTGGCGCGGCGGACGCGGTCGGCGGCGAGCTTACTCAACCGGCGGATCTCCAGACGGCCTTCGTCGCTCAGCCGCACGATGCTGTCGGAGGAGTCGAAGGTGCGCAGGGGATGGACCAGGCCGTGCTCCTGGAGCGCGAGCGCGAGCCCGGACGCCTCCTCGTTCGGAAGGCCCTCCTGCTCGGCGAAGTCGGCCAACTCATGGAAGTGGCCTCGATGTTCGGCAGCCTGCTCTCCGAGCCACACCAGGGCTCGGGAAGCCACGGGATCCTCTTCGATCCCGCCGGCAGTTCCCATGCCGGGCGGGTCCGCTTCGACGGGGATCCGGATGCGGTGGCGCTTCGAGGCCTGCTCGAAGCCCTTCTTGAGCTCACGCGCCATCTGGTCGATCGCACGCTGGTTGATCTTGAATCCGGCCAAGTCCGCTCCTCCCAGTGGCCCCCTCGGCATCAGGCTATCGGCCGGTGCGGACATACGGGCCTCAGCGAGCGCCGTTCGCTCAACTCACCTCAGGACTACGGCGTTCGACGAGCAGAACGTCGCGCCAGGCGCCGTTCAGCCGGCCGATGCGTTCGCGGGTGCCGATGATGCGGAAGCCGGCCTTGGCGTGGACGGCGAGGCTGGCAGTGTTCTCGGGGAAGATGCCGGACTGGATGGTCCAGATCCCGGCCGCCTCGGTGGAGTGAGCGAGCGCGCGCAGGAGTTCACCGCCCACACCCCGGCCACGGGCGTCGGGGTGGACGTAGACGGAGTGCTCGACCACGCCCGCGTACGCACAGCGGTCGGAGACCCTGCTCACCGCGGTCCAGCCCAGTATCCGGCCGTCCTCGTCGAGGGCGACGAAGCGGTGCTCGGGGAGCTTGGCGGCGTCGAAGGCGGCCCAGTCGGGGGCGGTGGTCTCGAAGGAGGAGTTCCCCTCGTCGAGGCCGGCCTGGTAGATGGCGAGGACCTGGTCGGCGTGCTCGGCGCGCAGCGGGGCGACGTGCAAGGGGTGCTCCTCGGAAGCGGGTGACGGCGGGTCAGCTGTGCCGGTCGAGCATGGCCGACATGGTGGCCAGGACGGAAGGCTCGATGCGGTAGTAGACCCAGGTGCCGCGCCGTTCGCTGCTCAGCAGGCCGGCTTCGCGGAGCTTCTTCAGGTGGTGGGAGACGGTCGGCTGGGAGACGCCGACGTCCTGGATGTCGCAGACACAGGCCTCGCCGCCCGGGTGGGAGGCGATCTTGGAGAACAGGCGCAGCCGGACCGGGTCGGACAGGGCCTTGAACATGGCGGCCATCTTCTCGGAGTCCGCCACGGACAGCTCGGCCGAGGTGATCGGCGGGCAGCACGCGACCGTCTCGGGCTTCAGCACGGTCAACTCCAGATTCGACATGCGTCTATGTTGACATCCGTCGATTCCCGGGGCAAGGTCGAAGACGTCACACATCGACGTTTGTCGAATCAGCGAGGCGGCGGACGCCGCCACGATCAGGGAGACCGTCATGTCCGAAAGCACCGGCCTGCCCGTCCTCGTCATCGGCGCGGGCCCCGCCGGCCTGGCCGCCGCAGCCCACCTGATCGAACGCGGCTTGGACGTGGCCGTTGCCGAGTCCGGAGCTGCAGCCGGCGCGGCGGTCCGCGAGTGGGGCCACGTCCGGCTCTTCTCCACCTGGTCCGAACTGGTCGACCCCGCCGCCGCCAAGCTCCTCGCTCCGACCGGCTGGACCAGCCCCGACCACACCACCTACCCCACCGGCGCCGACTGGGCCGAGCTCTACCTCCAGCCCCTCGCCGACGCCCTCGGCGGCCGCGTCCGCTACGGCACCACCGTCACCGGCGTCGCCCGAGCCGGCCGCGACCGCGTCGTCGACTCCGGCCGCACCGAGCAGCCCTTCACCGTCCACCTCACCACCGCCGACGGCACCGAACAGCGCCTGGCAGCCTCCGCCGTCATCGACGCCTCCGGCACCTGGACCACCCCGGCCCCGCTCGGCGCGGACGGCCTGCCCGCCCTCGGCGAGAAGACCCACGCGGCCCGGATCTCCTACCGCGTCCCCGACCTCAACGACCCCGCCCAGCACGCCCGTTACGCCGGCAGGCGGACGGCCGTCGTCGGCTCCGGCGCCTCCGCCTTCACCGCCCTGGCCACCCTCGCGGAGCTCGCGAAGCAGGAGAGCGGCACCCACGCCGAGTGGATCCTCCGCCGCGGCATCAGCGGCTCCACCTTCGGCGGTGGCACCGCCGACCAGCTCCCCGCCCGCGGCGCCCTCGGCCTCGCCGCCAAGGCCGCCGTCGACAGCGGCCACGCCACCGCCCACACCGGCTTCCGCGTCACCACCGTCGAGCAGGACGCCGGCGGCAAGCTCGTCCTCGTCTCCGACGACGGCGCCCGTACCGAAGGCCTGGACGAGATCATCGTCCTCACCGGCCTGCGCCCCGACCACTCCTTCCTCTCCGAGCTCCGCCTCGACCTGGACGAGCGCCTCCAGGCCCCGGCCGGCCTCGCCCCGCTGATCGACCCCAACCAGCACTCCTGCGGCAGCGTCGAACCGCACGGCGCCGCCCAGCTCACCCACCCCGAGGACGGCGTCTTCCTGGTCGGCCAGAAGTCCTACGGTCGCGCCCCGACCTTCCTCGCCCTCACCGGCTACGAGCAGGCCCGTTCCGTCGCCGCCCACCTCGCCGGCGACCACGAGGCCGCCGCCCGCGTCGAGTTGACCCTCCCCGACACCGGCGTCTGCGGCGGCGCCGGCCTCTTCGACCAGCCCGAGGCCCCGGTCGATTCCGCCGGCGGCTGCTGCGCCCCGGCCGCACCCCAGCTGGTCACCCTCGGCGTCGGCGCCCCCGCCTCCTCCTGCTCCACCGACGGCGGCTGCTGACCGCGTCCGTGACGACCACTCACCCACGCGGGGCCGCGCCCGGTACGACCGACCGGGAGCGGCCCCGCGCCGTGCTGCCCGCCCTGTGTGCGACGCAGATCATCAGCTGGGGCATCCTCTACTACGCCTTCCCGGTGCTCCTGCCACACATCACCGCCGACACCGGCTGGTCCGCCGCCTGGAGCACCGCGGCCTTCTCGGGAGCGCTGCTGGTCTCGGCCCTCGTCGGGATACCCGTCGGCCGGGTCCTCGATCGACGGGGCCCGCACGTCGTGATGACCACCGGCTCCGCCGTCGGCGTCGCCGCCCTGGCCGCAGCCGCCTTCGCGCCGAACATCGCGGTCTTCGCCGCCGCCTGGCTCCTGGCGGGGACCGCGATGGCGGCCACCTTCTACCTGCCCGCCTTCGCGGCACTGACCCGCTGGCACCAGCCCGAC
Organism: Kitasatospora albolonga; assembly: GCF_039535905.1. Lineage (GTDB taxonomy): Bacteria > Actinomycetota > Actinomycetes > Streptomycetales > Streptomycetaceae > Kitasatospora > Kitasatospora albolonga. The sequence continues at coordinate 97,985 of NZ_BAAAYB010000101.1, forward strand.
CACGTCCGCGCCCTCACCACCGTGACCCTCGCCGGCGGCCTGGCCAGCACCGTCTTCGCCCCGGTCACCGCAGTCCTCGCCGACCACCTCTCCTGGCGGACGACCTACCTCCTGCTCGCCGCCGTCCTGGCGGTGACCGCCCTCCCGCTCCACGCGCTGATGCTGCGTCACCCCTGGCCGCCAGCACCGAAGGTACACACCGCCACAGCGCCCGCCGCCGTCAGCCGCAGTCGGCCCTTCCTCCTCCTGGCAGCGGCGTTCACCCTCTCCTCACTCGCGATGTACGGGGTCGTCTTCGCCACCGTCCCGCTCCTCATCGCACGGGGCCTTCCGCTGGCGACCGCCGCCTGGGCACTCGGCCTCGGCGGTCTCGGCCAGACCCTCGGCCGCACCCTGTACGCGAGCCTCGCCCGCCGCACCGAGGTCACCCACCGCAGTGCCGCCCTGCTCGCGGCCGGAGGGATCACCACCGTCCTGCTGGCCGTCGTGCCGGGCCCCGCCCCGCTCCTGTTCGCCGCCGCGATGCTCGCCGGCGTAGTCCGCGGCAACCTCACCCTGCTCCAGGCCACCGCCGTCACCGACCGCTGGGGAAGCGCCGCCTATGGCCGACTCAGCGGACTCCTCGCTGCACCCACAACCGTTGCCGGCGCCCTTGCCCCTTGGATGGCCACCACCGCTGCGCCCTTACTCGGCGGCCACGTTCCCCTTTTCCTCCTGCTCGCATCACTGTCCGCAATTGCAGCAGCGCTCGCCCTCACAGCCCGAACTGCTAAGGAACTCAAAGTCCGAACCACCTGAGAACTCACCAACAGCACCCGGGGTGCGGCGGAGCGGGCCCCTCGCGCGCTGGCCAGCTCGCGGCTGGCGGGACCGCAAGCTGGGATTGTGCGAACCCGACCGGTCCGACCAGTGCGTGCTGAAAGCGTGCTGGAGAAGGCAGACCCCACCGCCAGAACTGCTCTGACCTGCGAGATGTCCAACCCTTGAGCAAGTGACACCCGCTCAAGGAAGTTTCGGGTCACCGATGCGTGCTAAATGCGTGCTGCAACACCAGACGCCCCTCCACCGGAAGAGCGAAAGGGCCTCTGACCTGCATCTTTACGTGGGCGCAGACGGTTTCGAACCGCCGACATCCGCCTTGTAAGGGCGGCGCTCTACCGCTGAGCTATGCGCCCGTGTCGCGTGCTGCCACCGTGGGGCGGCGTACGACGAGGGACAAGAGTACCTGGTCCGGGGCGTGGTCCGCCGCAGGGTTCCGGGGTATGGGACCGGAGGGGGTGCCTGCATCGTGGGGTGATCGGCGAGAATGGGGCGGAGTGCAGTGGACGGGGTAGCAGGGAGCGTGGCGTGAGCGTGGCCGGTGGCGGCTGGTGGCGGCGGGGAGACGGCCGGCGGGACGCCGCCCGGGCGGCTCGGGACGCGGCGCAGCAGGCGTTCTACGAGCTGGACTCGACCCAGCGGGAGGCCGAGCTGGCGGTGGAGACGGTGAAGGCCGCGGGGGGTGAGCAGACGGCCCGTCAGGCGGTCGCGGACTTCCAGCAGCTCGGCGCCCGAGTGAACGAGGTCACCGTCGCCTACCTGGGGGCGCTGGACGCGCAGGACCTGGACGACGAGGAGTTGGACGGCGGCGTCGCCGAGCAGGCGCGGCAGCGGCTGGGCGAGGCCGAGCGTCGGCTGACGGCGACGAAGGGGGAGCTCACCGCCTTCATGGCGCGGCTGCAGCCCGTGATCGACCAGGCCGAGAGCCGGCTGATGCGGGTGACGCCAGCCGTGGCGCAGGCGAAGCAGGCACTGCTCGGGGCGACCACCGCGCTGGAAGAGGTGCGCGCGGCGGGGTTGAAGGCGGACGACCTGGCGGCCCGACTGGCGCAGTTGGCCCCGGAGTTGACGAAGCTGAACGAGGGCGCGGGCCGGCACGGCGTGGAGCCGACGCTGCAGCGGGCCGAGGACGTGCGGCTGCGGGCGGACGCGGTGCGGATCGCGGCGGAGCAGCTGCCGGAGAAGGCGCGGGAGATCGACCGCCGGGTGGGCAGCCTGCGGACCAGGATCCAGGCGCTGGAGACCAAGGCCGACACCGTCGCGCCGGCGTTGAGCGAGCTGCGGCGCGGGTTCAGTGCGGCCTGCTGGCAGGACCTGCAGCAGGTGCCGGAGCAGGCGTCGGAGGCGGTGCGCACCGCGCGGGCCAAGCTCACCGAGGCGACGACCGCGCGGGACGAGCAGCGCTGGCCGGACGCGACGGCGGCGATCGGTACGGTCCGGGCGGTGCTGGACGAGGCGGACGGGCGGATCGCGGCGGTGCACGGGCGGGTGCGGCAGTTGAAGGAGGTCGCGCACGACCCGCACCGGGAGATCGAGCAGGCCCGGTTCGCGATCCGGGACGCGCAGCGGCTGGCGATGGCGGGGCGGCAGACGCCGGACCCGCGGCACGCGGCGCCGTTGGACGCGGCGGTGGCGCGGCTGGACCGGGCGGTGGCGGAGCTGGAGGAGTCCGGGCGGCACCCGGACTACTGGCACTTCCTGACCGAGCTGGCCGCGGTGAAGGAGAGCGCCGCCGGGGTGGTGGCGATGATCCGGGGCACCCACGCGTAGCCCCCCAGCAGGGTGACGGCCGTCACATTACTGGCAAGTAACTTCCTTGCTAGAGTCGCCCCATGGCACGTAAGCGCGGCAACGTCACCGCCACCACCTTCCGACGCGGCATCAACTTCTGGCCGCCGTTCCTGTTCGCCGGCATCCGGGTCCTGGCGGTCTCCGACGACTACCGCTCCGCCAAGGTCCGCCTGCGGCTGCGCTGGTTCAACCGGAACTGGGTCGGCACCCACTTCGGCGGCTCGATCTTCGCTATGACCGACCCGTTCTGGATGCTGCTGGTGATGCAGAACCTGGGCCGGGAGTACGTGGTCTGGGACGCGGCCGCCACCATCGACTTCGTCTCGCCGGGGCGCGGCGACGTCTTCGCCGAGTTCGTCCTCACCGAGGACCGGATCGCCGAGATCAAGGAGCTGACGGCGGAGGGGAAGAAGGCGCTGGTCTGGTTCGACACCGAGGTGCTGGCGGCCGACGGCACGGTGGTGGCCCGGGTGCGCAAGCAGGTCTACGTCCGGGAGAAGCGCCGCGAGGCCTGAGCCGGCGCGGAGCCAGACTTCGACGACCACGTCCGCCCTGGCGATATTGCGCGCGAACCGACAGGGGGATGACGCAGACTCGGACGCAGAGATCTTGTGATCGCGGACCGAGCATCGAAGGACGTTTCCCATGACCAACCGGCCGTTGACCCTGATGGCTGTGCACGCCCACCCCGACGACGAGGCCACCGGGACGGGTGGTGTGCTGGCGCGGTACGCGGCGGAGGGCATCCGCACCGTGCTCGTCACCTGTACCGACGGCGGCTGCGGCGACGGCCCCGGCGGTGTGAAGCCGGGCGAGCCCGGGCACGACCCGGCGGCGGTGGCGGCCATCCGGGAGGAGGAACTCCGGGCCAGCTGCGAGGTGTTGAACATCAGCCACCTGGAGCTGCTGCGCTACGCCGACTCCGGAATGATGGGCTGGCCGAACAACGAGGCCCCCGGCGCGTTCTGGCAGACGCCGGTGGCGGAGGCCGCGGGCCGGCTCGCCGAGCTGATGGAGAAGTACCGCCCGGACGTGGTGGTGACGTACGACGAGAACGGCTTCTACGGCCACCCCGACCACATCCAGGCGCACCGGATCACCATGGCGGCGGTGGAGCTGACCGGCATCCCGGCGAAGGTGTACTGGACCACCATGCCGCGCTCCGGGATGCAGAAGTTCGGCGAGGTCATGCGCGAGCTCGGCTCGGACTGGGAGGAGCCGACCCTGGACGAGGCGGTGGAGGAGGGCGCGGTGCAGTCCGACTCCCCGGAGATGCCGGAGATCGGGCTGCCCGACGAGGAGATCAAGACCTGGGTGGACACCCGGGAGTACGGCGGCCAGAAGTTCGACTCGCTGGCCGCCCACGCCAGCCAGGGCGAGAACATCTTCTTCCTCAAGATGGGTAAGGAGCGGTTCACCGAGCTGATGGGCATCGAGACCTTCGTCCGCGTGCAGGACACCACCGGGGCGCCTCTTCCCGAGGACGACCTCTTCGCCGGCCTGCGCTGACGCGGACCGCGGACATCCAAGCGGACCGCACCGTTCCTTCATCAACGTGACGCTTCCGTGAGGCAGTTGTGACCTGACCCCTTGTCAGGTGCACCATTCGTACCTACCTTCGTGGATCAGGAGCCGGCCCCACCCGGCCGGCGCCGCGACGGTCGCGACCAGCGCCGCCGCCGGACGCGCGACAAGACCTGGAGGCGTCATGTCCACTGCCGTGATCACCGAAATCCGCGACGCGGGCCCGCTGTCGGTCGACGACGAGTTCCTCGCCTTCGAGGACGACGACCGCAGCGACCACGAGGCCACCGCCTGCCTCGCGGAGCCGTGGGTGACTGCCACCACGCGCGTGGCGTGCGACTGGAACTCCTGATCGTGGCCGGGTCCACCACCGGCCGCCGCAGATCCTCGGACGACACCTGGTCGTATCTGACGGACCGGCGGATGCCGGCGGTGGACCACGGCTGGAAACTGCACGTCTCGGCCCGCCCCGGCGAGCTCGACCTCGTCACCGGGCTGATCCTGCCGGTGCTGCTGCGCCACGTCTGCCACGCCAAGTGGGCCAAGGACCAGGAGACCCTGCGCAGCCTCAACTCCGGGGTGCTGAGCGCAGGTTCGGTCGGCAAGGCGGTCACCGTCTACCCCGCGCCGGGGACGGTGCTCCAGCTGGCGGACGAGCTCGTCGCCGTACTGCGCGGCCGGGAGGGCCCGCAGATCGTCAGCGACCGGCGGGTCGACCCGCACTCCCCCGTCTACTACCGCTACGGCCCCTTCACCGGCGAGTACCGCACCGGCCGCAACGGCCGGTTGGAGTCCGTGATGACCGGCCCCGACGGCCGGGTCTTCGACGGGCTGGCCACCGCGGCCTACCGCTGCCCGCCCTGGGCCGAGGACCCTTTCGAGCAGCGGGCCGGGCGACGTCAACCACCGGACGGGAACGGCGGGTTCGGCGGCGGACGGTACCGCGTCACCGGCGGGATCGCGCGCAGGCCGCAGGGGAACGTCTACCGCGCCGAGGACCTCGCCACCGGGCAGGCCGTGGTGGTCAAACAGGCGCGGGCGTACGTGGCCGAGGACGAGTCCGGCGCGGACGCCCGGGACCGGCTGCGGAACGAGCACGCGGTGCTCATCGCCCTCGACGGCGTGGCGGGCGTGCCCCGCGCGCTCGACTACTTCCGGCACCGCACCGACGAGTACCTGGTGACCACCAGTTGCGGCGACCGCGACCTGCGGCGGGAGGTCCTGCGGCACGGGCCCCGGCACGGGCGCGGGGTGGCCGAGTGGGCGGCGGAGCTGCTGCGGATCCTGGACGAGGTGCACCGGCGGGGTGTGGTGGTCCGCGACCTCAAGCCGGACAACGTGGTGCTCGACGCCGAAGGCCGGTGCCACGTGGTCGACTTCGGGATCAGCAGCCGGGACGGCGCGGGACCGGAGGGTGGCACGCCCGGCTACGGCGCGCCCACCGGGCCCGGCCAGGGGCCGGACGACGACTACTACGCACTGGGCATGACCATCGGCTTCGCCGCCACCGGACTGGATCCGGTGATCGTCGACCCGGCCCCTGCCGTGCGGCGGGAGCGGACGCTCGAAGGGCTGGCCTGGGCGCTGCCCGAGACTGAGCACCGCTGGATCCGGTCGGTGATCGGCGAGTTGACGAGCCCCGACCCGGCGGAGCGCGCCGCGGGGGCCGCACGGCTGCGGAAGGGGCCGCACCGCACGACCGGGCCGCGCCGCACGACCGGGCCGCTGCGGACGGTGGCCCGGCGGCGGGTCGAGGGCGGGCTCCTGGAGGAGATCGTCGAGCACACCGCCGCCTACTGCACCGAGGAGGCCCTGCGGATCGCGGACCCGGTGCTCTCCGCCCGCGCGAGCGTCCCGACGCCGGTCGACGTCTACGGCGGGAGCGCGGGGGCTGGGGCTGGAACTGCTCCGGCACCTGCACCG
>NZ_BAAAYB010000102.1:0-96349 GCF_039535905.1 Kitasatospora albolonga
GACTGCCGTGACGAGGAGGCCGTTTGCACTCGGGGCTACCGTTGTCACTGTGTGCCAGCGCCCGTGCCGCGGCCGTGAGGCCGGCTACCGTGTGGTTTCGGCGCCCGGCCAGGTGGTACACCACTTGGGACGTAACCACGGGCGATGGCGGCCCCCCCGCTCCTTTCGTGTGCCGAGTCCGAGTGCGTCGTCCGCTGTCCGTCAGCGAGTCCAGGAAGCCTGTCCGGTTGCGCAACCGACCCGCCGGGGCGCGAGGTGGTGCAGGTCCTACCTGGCCACCGACGGCGTGGACCGCCAGCCCGGCACCTCCCCGCCTGCTGGCCGGTTCGTGGTGGTGGGCGACTGGCCGTCAGACGGGGGGAGTCGTGCCACTACCGCCTAGGAGTTGACGCGGTGGCCCCCGAGGTATAAGGCCGTGCCAGTCACTTGGGCCCCGCCCGGGGTGGGCGCTCGCCCCGGCGGACTGTAACTCGGGTGGATATTGTGTTCTGGCCGGCTCTCCGCGGCGGATCGTGTGGCGGGGTTTCCTTGACCTATTGGCCCCTGTAGGTCAACGGAACCCGGTCCTCCCGACCAGCGCCCTTAGCACTTCGTGCACGACGGACATCTTTCGGTGTGTATGACCGTTGTGGCTGGGTTTTTTGTCCATGCGACCGGTTCGTATCAGCAGGCCGTCCGTTGTTCCGGCCGATGTTTCTATAGTGCGGCCGCAGAATCATCTGAAATCGAGGTAACGTGGCCGTCTGAGCCTTGAGGACCGGTCCCTCGTTCCGGGCCAAGCCAGCGGCGGGTATAGGTTGCGGGCACCCCAGCGATATTGGTCTGGGTGCGAAATCCCCAGATATGGTCCTTTACATCTGTAGACAGACCAGTCCCGACCCTGCCGACCTCGGTTCGGCACGCTGGAACGGGTGTTGGATGAATCGGTGCGCTCGGGCGCCACACACCGTGGCCTCCTGGGCCAGCAGTCAAGACAGCCTTCCGGAAGCGGGTGCGCGCGCCAAGGGGAAGCCGCGATGGCGTAGGACTATCCAGTCCTACGGCGGTGATCCAGGAGGGCCCGAGTGCGTTCACCAGTTCACTCGCCTGGCCCTGGGGCCCAACTCTATGGGCTGCTTGGTCGCTTGAGTTTGGGCTGACGGGGCCGCTGGTGACCTGGCAATCGGTCCCGGTCTGGCATTACCGCCAGCCGCGGGGGTTGAAAGTTGCCGCTAGTTACAACCCTTGGCTGTCAGTGCCTCTTACATGGCGGGGGCGCGCCAGCCCGTGACGCGGACCCGAGGGGGTGGCCGCGGCGGCGACGGTCCTACTGAAAGCCGTTGGAATAGAGTGCAGGTGCGTCGACCCACCGTGGGCCGTGACATCCAGAGTTATTCGATGGACTGGCGCCGCTAGAGAAGGAAACCGCTGTTCCCGTGATGGCGATGCCAGGAATCCTACCGCCAACCCCGAGAGTCTGACCGGACCGTAGAATTCTATCTGTGCCTGGGCCCAAGGGTCATGCGGCGCCTTCCGATTCTGGTCGTGGGCATGATCTCGTGACGGTGCGGGCGCTACCTCGGCGTGTTGTGCGCGGCACTCCGAGGCGCCTATGTCCCACTCGCCGTGGCCTCTCCTTTGACCCTATTCTATCACCCCGAGATAGTCTTGGAAAACCCGCGACGGCGGGGCAAGGCCAGTTCGGCCATCGGCGGCCGTACTGGGCTTTGCGGTCACCCTTGCTTGATCCGGCGTGGGGGATCGGCGGGTGCGTAAGCTGCTGTGCGGTGCCCCGTCGTGCGTGCGCCTCGTGCAGGCAGTCTGGTGCCCCTCGTCTACATCAAGTGCGAAGTACGCGCCCCGGGAAGCTGCCAGGTCCCGGGGACGGGGATTCCAACCTGGAGCGCAATAATCACTGGTGTCCGGAACCATGCATTGGGCATCGCCAGTCGTCTGCCACGTGCTGCTGGAGTCTAGCTACGGTCGTCTGGGCGACAATCTTGCTACTGCTCCCTATCCATGCGGCCCGGGGTGTCCCGCGGCTCCCCTGGGGCTGGCTGGAATCCCGCACTCTTTCAAGGTGTTTTGAAAAGCGAGGGCTCAGTGTGGACCCGGATCCACTGAACTCCGCTGCTCTCAGCTATGCACCTGACGTGCCGCGCGCTTGGTCTTTTAATCGTCAACGGCAGGTTCAACTGGATTTGTCTCTGATGGCCTGGCACCGGTCGTCTCCGCTTTCCACATGTGATCCCCTTACGCCCGATTCATGTGCGTCCCTACCCTTGCGCAGTAGGTACTTCCGACCAGGCCCAACGGCCTTGTAGCGTGGCCGAGGTGCCGTTTTAACGTCCTCTTGTGAGGGCGTCCAATCCCCCGCTGGGGATTGGGTACATTCCGCTCTGGTGGGTGCTCTCTCGACCCGCGGTTTTAGCGCGGCCGACGGCGGTGATCATCGGCGGCACCGTATTGGCTGTGGTCCTAGGGCCGGCCTCGCGGTTCTGGCGAAGGGCGCATCCTCACGGACTACCTGATCCATTCTCGTATGGGCTTCGTAATATCCCAGCCGCACGTCCTGCAGAATACGTCGGTTCGTTCGCAGCGCGGCTTAGGCCCCCCCCGATGATCGTCCCTTGCGCTACGGGGTCCGACACCTCACACTCCTCCGTTCTCCATCTCGCGGCTGTGTAATGGACGTGGCCGGTCCCGGTCTGCCGTGCTGCAGTTCTTTCGCTCATACCCTGCTGGTTGCAACCTTGTGCTGTCTCCGCGGCGATGTTGCCGTGCCTGGATCGACCTCAGCCGTATCGGTGGGGCCATTGTCGTGTGTGACACCATACCACCCGTTCCTCGTGTGTGAACTGCCGAGTCTCCGCAGGCTGCACTCGAGGCGATTGGTGGACCCCGATGTGTGAACCTCGGCTGGTTCCCGTGATAGTGGCTGTCTTGCTGGTGCGCTTGAACGCAGTTGAAGGGAGCCGCGTCGAAGCCACCGGTTGGTGTTGGGGCGACTCCCCTCCGTACGCCGTCCTGGCGCGCCCTGCCCCGTCGTGTACGCTAGCCCGCGCAAGCCAAGCTTGATAGTCACGGCAGTGTGTTCGCCACAGCGCCGGTGGCGAGCCTCGCTTCCGCGAGACCACTTGACGATTTCTGGGTGGTTCAGAGGCCCTGGAGCGCGGCCTCGGGGTGGTCAGGTCAGTGATGACGGCGTCCCCGTGCTTGATTCCAGCGAGCTATGTCAGCGCCGTTTTCAATGGCGGCGTGATAGTTCGGAGGAACTTGTTCGGCTCGAGCTCATAGCTCGCGGCGTAGCTTGGTCCTCGGCGCGCTCGGCCGTCGACTCCACGCCCTGACTGTTGGTGCCTCTGACCCGGGACGAGATAACGGGGTTATCTCGCGAGTGATCTCGGGTGGCGGAATTTCCGGCTGGCCTCGGTGGTGGTGCACTCCATCGCCGCCCTGCTGCTCGGCGTGCTGGTCTGGGTGGTCGGCTACGTCTTCCTCAAGGGCTGGGACGCGCTCAGCCACACCAACTTCTACACCCAGGACCTGTCCCAGGCCGGCGCCCACCGACCCGCTCGACAAGGGCGGCGCGCTGCACGCCATCGTCGGCACGCTGATCCAGATCACCATCTCGCTGGCCATCACCATCCCGGTCGGGATCAGCTGCGCGGTCTTCATGAGCGAGGTGCCCGGCCGGTTCAGCCGGCTGGTGCGCACCCTGGTCGAGGCGATGACCGCGCTGCCCTCGATCCTGGCGGGCCTGTTCATCTACGCCGTGCTGGTGCTCGCGCTGGGCTTCCCGCGCTCGGGCCTGGCGGCCGGGGTGGGCCCTCTCGGTGATGATGCTGCCGATCCTGATCCGGGCCACCGACGTGGTGCTGCTGCCTGGTGCCGGCCTCCCTCAAGGAGGCCTCCTACGCGCTCGGCGCCGGCCGTTGGCGCACCGTCTGGACGGTGACCCTGCCGAGCGCCCGCTCCGGCCTGGCCACCGCCGTCATCCTCGGCGCGGCCCGCGGCATCGGCGAGACCTCCCCGGTGCTGCTCTGCTCCGGCTACACCAAGAACCTCAACCCGGACCCGACCAGCGACCCGCAGGCCTCGCTGCCGCTGATGGCGTTCACCCTGATCAAGTTCCCGTCCCAGCTCCACATCACCAGGGCCTTCGGCGCCGCCGCGGTGCTGCTCGGCCTGGTGCTGCTGCTCTTCGTGGTGGCCCGCACGCTCGGCGGCCGCGGCCCCGGCGACCTGACCTCCCGTCAGCGCGAGCGCCGGGCCCGGCAGTCCGCCGCCGACCTGGCCCGGATGACCGGCCCCGCCACGTTCCCCGCCGTCCGGAAGGCACCCGTGCTCACCCGTACCCTCACCCTCCTCACCGCGCTCGCGGTCGTGGCCGGTTCGCTGCTGCTCGGCGCGGCGCCCCGGGCCGAGGCCGCCGACTACCGCCGGATCAGCGGCGCCGGCTCCACCTGGAGCAGCAACGCGGTGGACGCCTGGGTCACCAACGTCCGCCAGTACGGCATGACCATCGACTTCGACGCGCAGGGCTCCAGCTACGGCCGCAACCAGTTCAAGAACCAGGCCACCGACTTCGCGGTCACCGAGATCCCGTACGGCCTCACCGACGGCGGGCAGTTCGACGCGCCGCCGCCGTTCCCGATGGCCTACCTGCCGATCGTGGCCGGTGGCACCTCGTTCATGTACAACCTGAAGATCAACGGCAAGCGGGTCGACAACCTGCGGCTCTCCGGGGACACCCTCACCAAGCTCTTCACCGGCGTGATCACCAAGTGGAACGACCCGCTGGTGGCGGCCGACAACCCCGGCCTGGCGCTCCCCAACGTGGCCGTCCGCCCGGTGGTCCGCTCCGACGGCTCCGGCACCACGGCGCAGCTCACCACCTGGATGAGCAAGCGTCACCAGGGCACCTGGGACGCGTACTGCGCCAAGACCAGCCGGCACGCGCCCTGCGGGGTCACCTCGTTCTACCCGCTGCTGCCCGGCTCCACCTGGCAGTCGCTCGGCACCTCGATCGCGGTGGCCAACGCGGTGGCCACCGACTCCAACAACGGCGCGATCACCTACGTCGAGTACTCCTACGCGCTCAACGCCCGCTTCCCGGTGGTGAAGGTGCTCAACGACGCGGGCTACTACGTGGAGCCGACCGCCCGCAACGTCTCGGTCGCGCTCGGGCACGCCGGGATCAACCAGGACCTCACCCAGCGGCTCGACGACGTGTACAGCTCGCCGGAGAAGAACGCCTACCCGCTCTCCAGCTACAGCTACATGGCCGTGCACACCAGCGCCACCCAGAGCTTCCCGGACGAGAAGGGCAAGACGCTCAGCGCCTTCGGCTACTACTTCCTCTGCGAGGGCCAGCGGCAGGCCGACAAGCTCGGCTACTCGCCGCTCACCCAGCAGCTGGTGAAGTCCGGGTTCGAGCAGCTGGCCAAGGTGCCGGGCTCCGAGGGCAGGGCCTTCGACGCCAACGCCTGCACCAACCCGACCTTCGGGCCCAACGGGACCAACCCGTTCGCGGCCGGGGCGCCGATGCCCCAGGAGTGCGACAAGAAGGGCGCCCAGATGTGCGGCACCGCCACCGGCGGCGCCGGTGCCTCGGGCGGCTCCAACTCCTCTGGCGGAAGCGGTGGTTCGGGCAGCACGGCGGGCGGTGGCACGGCCGGCTCCGGCGGTGCCCGGGGGACGGCCGCCGGTGCTGCGGGCAGCACCGGGGGAGCGGGCGGCACCGGTGGCGCGGCGGCGGGCGGGAGCAGCGGCGGCGCGGCCGGTGGAGCCGCGGGGGGTGCCTCCGGTGGCGCCAACGGCGGTGCGGCGGGCGGCGGTTCGGGTGATCCCGCGCTCGGCGGCGGGGACCCGGCGCTCGGGGGCGGGGGTGGTGGCGGCGCGGCCGGTGGCGGCGACGGCGGCCAGCAGGTGTCCGCGACCCAGGTCGAGATCGCCGCTTCCGCCAGCAGCGGCCTGCGGCACTCGCTGATGCTGGTGGCCGGTCTGCTGCTCGGTGCGGTCATCGTGCTGCCGCCGCTGGTGGCCGGCCGGGCCGCCCGTCGCCGGGGGGAGGGCCGATGAGGCTCCGTCGGACGCACGGGCGCCCGCCGCAGGACGACCTCGCCGTGGCGGGGCGGCCGGGCCGGGACGAGGCCGGGAGCGGGGCCGGTGGCACGGCCCGGGGCGCGCGTCCGCTCCGGCGGGTGGTCCGCACGGCCGGGGCGTTCGCCCTGGTGCTGGCCGTCGCCGGTGGTGTCGCGCTGTCGGCCGGGCCCGGCTCGGCGCCGGTGCGGGTGGCGGCCGGCGGTTCGGCCACCCCCGAGATCCCGGTGGACCCGATCACCGGGGCCCCGGTCCCGATCGACGGGCAGCGCCCGTCCGGCGAGCCCACCATCGCGGCCGACGCCCCGCCCACCGGCAGGGCCGCCACCCCGGCGGCCGGCTCCGGCGCGGGCTCGGCGGCCGCTGCGCCGGCCCTGTCGGCGGCGGCCCCCGGCGCGGCCCGGCTGGCCGAGGCCGGAGCCGGGTCGGAGAGCGGCCAGCGGCCGGTCACGGTGGCCGGCTCCGGCGAGTTCGCCGGCCTGGAGGTGACGGTCCACCAGACCGCGCACCTGGTGAACGAGTCGGTCCAGGTGACCTGGACCGGCGGCAGGCCGACCTGGCCGAGCCCGATGATCCTGGCCCGTCACTACCTCCAGTTCATGCAGTGCTGGGGCGACGAGGACAGCGGCCCGAGCCGCGAGCAGTGCCAGTACGGTGCCACCAAGGGGGACCCGCGGATCTCCGCCGGTGACTTCGTGAGCACCCGTCAGCTCAACGCGGGCGCACTCGAGGACAAGGCCGACCCGCTCTACCAGGAGCACCCGACCAAGAACATCTACGTGCCGTTCCGCCCCTCCAACGGCGGCCCGGCCGAGAGCGGCGGCGCGAGCCAGTACTACGACGCGCAGACCACCAACGAGGTGCCGTTCGGGCCGACCAGGGCCGATGGCTCCGGCCAGATCGACTTCGAGATGCAGACCGGCATGGAGGCACCGGGCCTGGGCTGCGGCCAGACCCCGGCCGGCGCCCCGGCCGACGCGACCCCGCGCCGCTGCTGGCTGGTGATCGTGCCGCGCGGCGAGATCGAGGTGAACAAGGAGGTGCCGACGGGCTCCTCCGGCAAGCTCCAGACCAGCCCGCTCTCCTTCACCAACTGGGAGAAGCGGCTGGTGGTGCCGCTGAGCTTCGAGCGGGTCGGCCTGTCCTGCCCGATCGGAAGCTCCGAACGGCCCACCAACGGAACCGAGATGGCCGCCGAGGCGATGTGGCGCTGGCAGCCGGTGCTCTGCCGCCAGGCGGGCGGGATCTTCAGCTACACCCAGATCGCCGACCACCTGGCCCGCAACCAGCTCAACCAGGACGACCCCGGCCTGTCCTACCTCGGCATCCCGCAGGCCCGCGAGGAGGACCGGCCCGGCCGGACGCCGTACTACGCGCCGGTCGCCCTCTCCGGGCTGACCTTCGCCTTCGACATCGAGAGCCAGTCCGGCGTCCGCACGCCGGAGGACAAGAAGAAGAAGGACGGCCAGCGCATCCACGACCTCAAGCTGACGCCCCGGCTCATCGCCAAGCTGATGACCCAGAGCTACCAGCAGTCGGTCAACCCCTTCGACCCGGACGTGCCGGCCGAGAACCCGGTCGACCTGCTGACCGACCCCGAGTTCCTGGCGCTCAACCCGTACTTCAAGGACCTGTACTTCCCGACCCGGGTCGCCGACCTGCTGCTGCCCAACGGCGACAGCGACGCCGCCCAGCTGGTCTGGATGTGGCTGCTGAAGGACCCGGAGGCGGCCGCCTTCCTGCGCGGCGAGAAGCACGCGGTCTGGAAGGACACCATCAACAAGGCCTGGATCAAGGTCGGCACCACCTACCCGCGCTCCAACTACCCCAAGCAGGACGTCTACTGCCTGGAGTTCCCGGACGACCCGGACGGCCGCCCTGCCTGGTGCAACCTGGACTCGCACGCCTACGCCCCCAGCATGCGCGAGGGCGCCCGGGGCATCGCCCGCGGGGACGGCCTGGGCAAGTCGGTCTGGGACGCCACCGTGATCCCCGGCCAGCTCAAGAAGGGCTCGCCGCAGCCGCAGGGCCTGCGCGCCCTGATGGCCCTGACCACCACCGCCCAGGCGGCCCGGTTCGGTCTGAGCACCGCTCAGATCCGCAACGCCAAGGGCGAGTTCGTCACCCCGACGGACGCCTCCATGCTGGCCATGGCCAACGGCACGATGCCCGAGTCGGCGACCACCATCTCGGTGATCCCGCCGTGGGCCGAGGTGGCCGGCGGCTACCCGCTGACCCTGACCACCTTCGCCGCCACCGTGCCCTCGCAGATCACCCCCGAGGCGGGCAAGTCCTACGCCGACCTGCTGCGCTACGCGGCCGGCCCCGGCCAGGAGCCGGGTGTCGCCGCCGGCCAGTTGCCCGTTGGCTACGTCCCGTTGCCCGAGCGGATGCGCAGCCAGGCCAGACTGGTCGCCGACGCGATCGAGCTCGCGGCGGGCAAGGCGGAGCCGAGCCCCAAGCCGAGCACCTCCGCCTCGCCCACGGCCTCCGGGTCCGCCTCGGCGACCGCCCGGCCCTCCGCCTCGGCGAGCGGGAGCACGGTCGTCCAACTCCCCACCGCCCCGGTCGGGGTGACGCCCGCCTCCGGTGCCGGGACCGGCTCCGGCAGCGGTGCCGGTACGGGCGGCGGCTCCGGCGGCGCCCCGGTGGACACGGCTCCGCTGAGTCCGCCGCCGCCGAGCCCCGAGCCCTCCCGCAGCCCGGTCCTGCTCTCCGCCACCCCGTCCGCCGCCCCGGTCGGCAAGACCGCCGGGACCAAGGTCGGCTCCGCCCGCTACGTCCTGCTCGGCACCTTGATCGCCGGAGTGCTCGCAGCCGTCGGCGGCGTGGCCGTGCCGCACCTGCTGCGCAGGCGGCGGCACTGACCCGGGCGCGGGCCCACAGACCACCGAACCATCGATCCACCGTCAACGCAGGTGCGCCACACGGCCGGAGACCCTCCGGCCGTGCCCGAGAGCTGCCCGTAGGAAGAAGGAACCGTGAACTCTCCCACCAAGAGCAACCTCGCCAAGTGTGTGACCGTCGCCGCCGGTCTGGGCCTGGTGCTGGGTAGCACCGGCACCGCGCAGGCCGACCCGTCGGGCGCCCCGGTCTACCGCCAGCTGGCGGGTGTCGGCTCCGACACCACCCAGGGCGTCATGAACGCCATGGCCAACGACATCACCCTCGGCGGCCAGAAGGTGGTGGCCTCCTACAACGCGCTGGGCACCGCCACCGTCGCCACCAAGGCGGCAGCCGCGTGCCAGTCGGTCGCCCGCCCGAACGGCTCCGGCGCCGGCCGCACCGCGCTGGTCAACCAGCTCAACCTGGGCAACGGCTGCCTGGACTTCGCCCGCTCCTCCAGCCTGAACCTGGCCGCCGTCACCCCGGGCCTGACCTACGTCCCGTTCGCGGTGGACGGCGTCACCTACGCCGTCTCCTCCGGCTCCGAGGTCGCCCTCGACCTCTCCACCGCCGACCTGCACTCGATCTACAGCTGCGACCCGGGCTACGTCGGCACCGGCCCGAACTGGGACATCAAGCCGCTGCTCCCGCAGGCGGGTTCGGGCACCCGTGCCTTCTGGCTCACCGTGGTCGGCATCACCGAGTCGGACATCAGCGCCAACAAGTACCCCTGCGTGACCGACACCAAGGGCGGCAAGAAGATCGAGGAGCACGACGGCCGCGTCCTCGACACCAAGTCGCTGGTGCCGTTCTCGATCGCCCAGTACATCGCGCAGGCCTCCTCCACCATCGCCGACATCCGCGGCTCCGCCCAGCTCGGCAACATCAACGGCGTGCCGTCGGTGCTGCTGAACTCCAGCGCGGCCGCCACCCGTGACGTCTACAACGTCATCCCGACCTCCCAGGTGGCGAACAGCCCCTGGAAGGACGTCTTCGTCGGCTCGAACTCCGAGATCTGCAAGCGCGCCGCCATCGTCAAGCAGTACGGCTTCGGCGTGAACGCCAACTGCGGCGACATCTCGCGCGTCACCGGCTGACCTGGCCACAGCTCCACCGGTCTGAGCAACACCCGGCCCGCACCACGGGCCCGAAACACCCTCAGAAACGCTCCACTGACGCCTGAAAGGCGAACTCCACCGTGAGCATCCGGATCACCCGCACCATCGCGGTCAGCGCGGCCACCCTGCTGGCCGCCGGCTCCATCACCATGCTCGGCTCCGTCGCCGCCCACGCGGCCGACAGCCCGACCATCGGCAGCCTGGTCGTCAACCCGAACGCCGGCACCGTCGACGAGGGTCTGACCGTGACCGCCTCGGGCGCCTGCACCTCGGGCACCAACCTCCAGGTCCTGGTGCTCGGCCAGGGCTTCCCGGCCGACGGCTACGGCGCCACCTCGAACCAGTCCAAGGACGGCTTCCCGGCCGACGCCCAGGGCAAGGTGACCGTCCCGCTCTCCAACACCCTGCGCGGCTACGCCCAGGCCAACGGCATCGCCGAGCTCTCCGGCAAGTACGAGTTCCGCCTGCGCTGCCGCAACAAGGTCGGCGCCACCTACTACGGTGACTTCGTCGGCGCGATCTGGATGTCCAGCGCCACCAACTTCACCTCGACCGACCCGAACGCCCCGGTCGCGGTGGCCACCACGACCACCGTGTCGGCCACCCCGAACGGCTCGGCCACCGTGGGCAGCGACGTCACGCTGACCGCCGCCGTCTCCCCGGCCGCCCCCGGCACCGTGCAGTTCCTGGACGGCGCCAACCCGGTCGGCTCCCCGGTCGCGGTCAACGCCGGCCAGGCCACCCTGACCACCAACGCGCTGACCGAGGGCGCCCACCAGCTGTCGGCGGTCTTCACCTCCTCCAGCACCGGCTTCCTCGGCTCCACCGCCGCGGCGGTGGCCTACACCATCAGCCCGAAGGGCGCCGCGGCGACCACCACCGCGCTGGCCGTCTCGCCCGCCGGCTCGGCCGCCAAGAACACCCCGGTCAAGCTCAGCGCCAACGTCACCCCGGGCGCCGCGGGCACCGTCGCGTTCAAGGACAACGGCACCGTGCTCGGCACCCAGACCGTGGTGGCCGGCGCCTGCGAGTTCACCACCGCGACCCTGGCCGAGGGCGACCACGCCTTCACCGCCGAGTTCACCCCGGCCGCCCCGGCCGACTTCGCGTCCTCCACCTCCAGCACGGTGGCCTTCACCGTCACCCCCGTGGTGACCCCGCCGAACCCGGGCGGCCCGACCCCGCCGTCCCCGGTCTTCGAGACCATCACCACCTCGGTCGCCCCCGGCGCCCTGGTGATCAGCGTGGCCGGCACCAACGTCACGCTGCCCCCACTGGCGCTGAACAGCACCAGCACCCTGTACTCCACCGGTGGCGCCATCCAGACCGTCACCGTCACGGACACCCGTGCCGGTGCCCCGGGCTGGTCGGTCAGCGGCCAGGTCGCCCAGTTCAACTCGGGCGCCAACGTGATCAACGCGCAGAACCTGGGCTGGGCCCCGAGCCTGGTCTCCAAGGGCGACGGCCTCAAGGTCACCCTGGGCGGCACGGTCAACCCGGCCAACGCGGTCGAGGCCAACGACAGCGGCCCGTACGGCCTGAAGTCGTCCCGCACCCTGGCCACCGCGACCGGCCTCGGCACCGCCAAGCTCGGCGCCGACCTCACCCTGCTGGCGCCGACCTCCACCCAGGCCGGCACCTACCAGGGCCTGCTCACCCTGACCGCGATCTGACGCCGGTAGTTCACCGGGTCAGCGTGCGTTCGTAACCCGGCGGCCGGGCGGTCCAGGCGACACTGTGTCAGCTCTGGACCGCCGGGCCGCCGGTGCCCAACTCCCGTACCGACAAGCGAGGATGACGCCGCCGATGCGCCGATGGCTCCTGGCACTCGCCACCCCGGCCCTGCTCGCCCTGACCGTGCTCCAGGGGACCGCGCACGCGGAGGACCCCCCGGCGCAGCCGTCCCCCGGTCAGAGCGCACCCGCGCAGGCCCCGGCCCAGGGCGCGCCGCCCGTCGCGCAGACCTTCGGCATCCAGCCCTCGTCCGCCGACGCCCCCGACACCCGGGGCACCTTCGGCTACGCCGCCACCCCCGGCGCGCTGGTCAAGGACCACGTCGCGCTCTGGAACTACAGCGACCAGCCGCTCACCGTGCGGCTCTACCCCGCGGACGCCTTCAACACCGACAGCGGCGGCTACGACGTGCTGCCGGACGGCCGCAAGTCCACCCAGGCCGGAAGCTGGCTGCGCACCGCGGCGGACTCGGTGACGCTCGCTCCGCGCAGCCGCCAGATCGTCCCCTTCACCCTCGTGGTGCCCGCCGACGCCACCCCCGGGGACCACCCGGCCGGGATCGTCGCCGCGCTGCGGGCGGAGAGCAAGGACGCCCAGGGCAACGCCATCACCGTCGACCAGCGGGTCGGCGCCCGGGTCAACATCCGGGTGGCCGGCGACCTGCGGGCCGAGCTCAAGGTGGAGGACGCCAAGGCGGTCTACCACCCGAGCGCCAACCCGCTCGACTCCGGCCGCACGACGGTGAGTTACACCGTCCGCAACACCGGCAACGTCCGGCTCGGCGGCAAGCAGGCGGTCCGGGTGACCAACCTGTTCGGCTCGATCGCCACCGGTCACACCCCGCCCGACCTCCAGGAGCTGTTGCCCGGCAACTCGGTGACCTACCGCTTCGACGTCTCCGGCGTCTACCCGACCCTGTGGGGCACCGCCGGGATCACCGTGGACCCGCTGCCGGTCGGCGGCGACAAGGACCCGAAGCTGATCAGCTCCGTCACCAAGTACGCCTTCGCCTGGATCCCGTGGACCACGCTGGCGATCCTGCTGGTGGCCGGCGCCCTCGGCCTGCGCTGGTACCGGCGCCGCCGCCGTCCGGCCGTCCCGCCCACTGCACCGGCCGCCGCCGGGGGAGGCGGCGCGTCCGCCGCTCCGGCCGCCGTCGCGGTGGCCACCCTGCTCGCCCTGCTGGCCTTCGGCCACCTCTGGTCCGCACCGACGGCCTCGGCCGCCGAGGCACCCGGCACGCTGGCCTTCGACTACGCCTCCGGCAAGGACGACGACCCGATCGACCTGCTCAGCTCGGCGCCCTGCCCGGACCCGGCGAGCAACTACGTGGCGGTCCGGATCGCCGGCCCCGGCTTCCCCGCCGAGGGGTACCCGCTGACCGGCCTGGTGGCCGCCTCGGTCTACCGCCCCTCGAACGGCGGCGGGTTCGTGCTGCCGCTGGCCAACACCCTGCGGGTGGTGGCCTCCCAGGCCGGAGCCGGTCAGCTCAAGGGCGCCTACACCATCACCGCGACCTGCCGGAACAAGGTCCGCCCGGCCGCGCTCAAGGAGTTCACCGGCACGCTCACCTTCACCGGGCCGAACACCTGGACCGCCACCGACGTGGCCCCCGCCGGAGCCGTGCACGCCCCGGCGCCCGACCCCGGCGTCGCCACCGGGCCGGTGGCCGGCGCCAGGGGCGGCTCCACCGCGGCCGCCGCCACCGCCGACGACGGGGTCCCGCTCTACACCTGGGTCTCGGTCGCCGCCGGGCTGCTGCTGCTCGGCTGGATCGCCGTGCCGCGCCTGCGGCGCCGGGCCCGGCGCACCGCCGAGGAGGCAGCCGAATGACCGTCACCGTCCCCGTGCCGATCAAGGCCGGCCCCGGCCCGCGGGACTGGACGCCGCCGTCCACCGAGCCGCCCGCCGCGCCCGCCCCGCCGTCCGTCCCGCCGTCCGCGCCCCCGCCCGTTCGGCCGCCCGCCCGGCCCTCGGTCGTGCGCCGGCTGACCCCGGACGGACCGCAGCTGATCGGCGCGGCGCTGGCCATCGTGGCCGGCCTGATGCTCGGCCTGCTGCTCGACCTCGGCCCGCTCGGCGGCCTGCGCCACCTGCGCGACCACGAGACCGGGATGGCCGAGCTCCGCCTGAGCCTGGCCCAGGGCACCGCCCCCGTCGGCCAGTTGGACAAGGACGGCAAGCCGGTGCTGCCCGGCACGCCCGTCGCACTGCTGGAGATCAAGCACCTCGGACTGCGCGAGGTGGTCCGCGAGGGCACCACCGGCGAGGTGCTCTCCTCCGGCCCCGGCCACCGCCGGGACACCGCGATGCCCGGCCAGGCCGGCACCAGCGTGCTGTTCGGCCGCCAGGCGGGCTTCGGCGGCCCGTTCGGCGCCATCGGCCAGCTGCGCCAGGGCGAGACCTTCACCGTGACCACCGGTCAGGGCAGCCACACCTTCCGGGTGGTGACGGTCCGCCGGGCCGGCGACCCGATGCCGCCCGCCCTCAAGACCGGCGCCGGACGGGTGGTGCTGGTCACCGGCGACGGCCCGCTGTACGCGCCCGACGACCTGCTCTACGTGGACGCCGACCTCGAGAGCGAGGTCCAGCCGAACAACGCCCGCCCGCTCACCTTCGCCGCGCTGCCCGCGGCCGAGAAGGCGATGGGCACCGAGGAGGGTGCCTGGGTGCCGCTGGTGCTCTGGGGCGAGGCACTGCTGCTGGCCGCCGTCGCCCTGGCCCTGGCCTGGACCCGCTGGGGCCGCTGGCAGGCCTGGACGGTCGGGGTGCCGGTGCTGTCCGCCCTCGGCCTGGCCGTCGCCGACCAGGTCGCCCGCCTGCTGCCCAACCTGATCTGACCTCAGTTCCCCCGCTCCGCACCGCCGTTCCAGTCAAGAAAGGGGCCGCCCCGTGAGTCTCGACACCACGGCCGTCCTGCCCGTCGTCCCCACCGCCGCGAGCAACGCCGGGACGCTCGACGCCCACGGCATCTCGGCCTGGTTCGGCGAGCGCAAGGTGCTGGAACGGGTCTCGCTGCTGATGCCGGCCGGCCAGGTCACCGCGCTGATCGGCCCGTCCGGCTGCGGCAAGTCCACCTTCCTGCGCATCCTCAACCGGATGCACGAGCTCATCCCCGGCGCCCAGTTGGCGGGGGAGGTGCTGCTGGACGGCTCCGACGTCTACGCCCCCGAGCGCCGGCTCACCTCGGCCCGCCGGGACATCGGCATGGTGTTCCAGAAGCCCAACCCCTTCCCTGCGATGTCCATCTACGACAACGTGGTGGCCGGGCTGAAGCTCACCGGCCTGCGCGCCACCCGGGCCGAGAAGGACCACCTGGTCGAGGAGTGCCTGACCAAGGCGGGCCTGTGGAAGGAGGTGCAGGACCGGCTGCGCCAGCCCGGCGGCGCCCTCTCCGGCGGCCAGCAGCAGCGCCTGTGCATCGCCCGCTCGCTCGCCGTGCGCCCCAAGGTCCTGCTGATGGACGAGCCCTGCTCGGCCCTCGACCCGACCTCGACCCGCCGGATCGAGCAGACCATCCGCGAGCTGGTGGAGGAGGTCACCATCGTGATCGTCACCCACAACATGCAGCAGGCGCACCGGGTCTCCGACCAGTGCGCCTTCTTCCTCGCCGAACAGGGCACCCCCGGCGGCATCGTGGAGCACGGGCCCACCGAGGCGATGTTCTCCGCCCCGGTGGACCAGCGCACCTCGGACTACGTCAACGGCCGCTTCGGATAAGCGACTTCTCCTCCCGCCGGCTGGTCGCCACGACCCGGCCGGCGGCCGGCCGCAGGGCGACGGCGGCCAGCGCGGTGGCGGCCAGCAGGAGCAGGGTGCCGAGCAGGAAGGCGGCCCGGAAGCCGGCCGTCATCGCCTCGGCCTGGCTGCGGCCGGCCTCGGCCAGCGCCTGGCCCCGGCTGCCGGCCAGGGTGACCAGCACGGCCACCCCGAGCGCGCCGCCGACCTGCTGGGTGGTGTTGAACAGCCCCGAGCTGACGCCCGCGTCGGCCGGGGCGGCGTCGGCCATGGCCAGCGAGGTGAGCGCGGCGACGGCCAGGCCGAAGCCGCCCGCGAGCAGCATGGTCGGCAGCAGGTGGAGGACGTAGGAGGCGTCCGCGGGGAGCCGGGTGAGCAGGCCGATCGCCACCACCAGCAGGCCCAACCCGCCCAGCAGCACGGTCCGTTCACCGAAGCGGGCGACCAGCGGGGCGGAGAGCAGCAGCGAGACGCCACCGATCACCACTGCGGCCGGGAGCATGGCGAAGCCGGTCGCGGCGGCGCCGTAGCCGAGCACGTTCTGCAGGTAGAGCGCTATCAGCACCTGGAAGCCGAACAGCGCCGAGACCATCAGCACCTGCACCAGATTGGCCGCCGCCACCCGGCGCGAGCGCAGCAGGCGCAGCGGCAGCAGCGGCTCGGCCGCGTACCGCTGGCGCAGCAGGAAGCCGGCCAGCAGCAGGGCGGAGACGGCGCCGAGCAGCAGGGCGCCGGTGGTGGAGCGCTCGATCGAGACGATCGCGTAGACCCCGAGCATCAGACCGGCGGTGACCAGTGCGGCGCCCGGCAGGTCCAGGCCGCGCAGCGAGCGGGCCGGGCCGTCGGCGGCCAGCACCCGCAGCGACAGCAGGACGGCGGCCAGGCCGATCGGCAGGTTGACGAAGAAGATCCAGTGCCAGCCGACCGCCTCGGTCAGCACCCCGCCGAGCACCTGCCCGATCGAGGCCCCGGCGGCGCCGACGAAGCTGAACGCGCCGATCGCCTTCCCGCGCTCGCCCGGTTCGGGGAAGAGCGTGACGATCATCCCCAGGCTGACCGCCGAGGCCATCGCCCCGCCGATCCCCTGGGCGAACCGGGCCGCGATCAGCAGCTCCTGACCGCCCGCCAGCCCGGCCAGCAGCGAGGCGGCGGTGAAGAGCACCAGCCCGGCCACGAAGATCCGGCGGCCGCCGAGCAGGTCGCCGAGCCGCCCGGCCAGCAGGAGCAGGCCGCCGAAGGCGATCAGGTAGGCGTTCACCGTCCAGGTCAGGCCCTCGGCGGTGAAGCCCAGGTCGGCCTGGATGGCGGGCAGCGCCACGGTGACGATGGTGCCGTCCAGGATGATCATCAGCATCCCGGCGCAGAGCACGGCCAGGGCCGTCCAGCGCGAATGCGCGGTCCCCGGTGCGGTTCCTCGCGTGGTCATGGAGTTCCTCCCCCTCGGTGGTGGCGACAGGAAGGAAGCTATCAGATAGTCCCGTACAAGACTATCTTTCTCGGTATTGAATTGTCCGGGACGGCCTCAGCCGCGCGGGCGGCGGGCCCGGCGCACCGGGCGCTCGCTCTCCACGGGGGTCGATAGGTGGCCCTCGTGGAGGGTGGTGAGCGCGCGCAGCAGTACGGCGCGGTCCTCCTCGGGCACCGCCTCCAGGGCCTCCCGGTGGACGCCGTCGGCGACCTTCACCCCGGCCGCCACCGCCTCGGCGCCGGCCGGGGTGACGGAGATGATCCGGGCCCGGCGGTCGGTGGAGGAGGGGCGGCGCTCGGCCAGTCCGAGCCGTTCCAGCTCGTCCACGGTGACCACCATGGTGGTCTTGTCCAGGTCGGCGATCTCGGCCAGCTGGATCTGGGTCCGCTCCTGCTCCAGGGCGTGCAGCAGCACGCAGAAGCCGCGCGGGGTGATGCCGAGCCCGCTCCCGGCGAAGGCGGCCGACATCCGGGTGGAGAGCACGTGGCTGGTGTGGGTCAGCAGGGCCGACAGGTCCGGCATGGTGCGCGAGGGTTCGGTCATCCCCGCAGTCTACAAACTGCGGCTCCAGCGGGATTATCCGGAAGTGGACTACTCCACCGGGAGGGCCAGGCCCTCGCGCAGCACCAGGGAGACCAGCTCGTGCTGGGAGTCGGTCAGCTTCGGGTCGGCGCAGTGCACCGTCCGTCCGTCGACCGTGATCGCGTAGTGGAACCCGTCCGGCACTCCGTAGGAGGGGTTGCGGAGTCCGCCGGCCACCGCCTCCCTGGCCAGCGCGTGGACGTGCGGCGCGTCGGTGCGCGCGGCGGTGTCCAGCTCGGCTCGGAGGGGGTGTCCGGCCAGGCCGCCGGTCCGGGTCACCTGGATGCGCATGGTTGCCAGTGTGCTACTCAGGGGCACGGCCGCGCTGCCCGTTTCGGTGAAAATTCGGCGTCGGATCGGCGGGTGGATCAAGGAGGCGGGCGGGCGGACGGGCAGGTGCGCGCGGGCCGCCCGGCTGACGGCACGTCAGTTCGAGCCGTCTCGCTGGGTGGGACAGTGGCCTGCCTCACTTCGGCGGGCAGGGCGCCTGGGTTACGCTGGGCGACATCATGCGCTACCGGCTGCTTCTTCTTAGCTGCCGCGGCGAGGGCCTGTAGACCACGAAGGCCGGCTCCCTCGCCGCGGGATGCTGTGCTGTCCCCGTACGGATGCGGGGCAGTGGTCGGCCGAGTCGGGTGTCCTCCACCCCGACCAGCCCGCATATCGAGTTCGGAAGCCGAGAGTCCCTTCATGACTGAGCAGTCCGCCATCGCTCGTGCGTTCAACGACCGCCCCACCCCGATCACGGCCGGCACCGTCCAGCAGAAGCCGTCCGGGATGCCGTTCCAGCGGTACGTACCGTTCGGCACCATCGACCTGCCGGACCGCACCTGGCCGTCCAAGGTGATCACCCAGGCTCCGCGCTGGCTCTCCACCGACCTGCGGGACGGCAACCAGGCGCTGATCGACCCGATGTCCCCGGCCCGCAAGCGCAAGATGTTCGACCTGCTGGTCAAGCTGGGCTACAAGGAGATCGAGGTCGGCTTCCCGTCCTCCGGCGCCACCGACTTCGACTTCGTCCGCTCCCTGATCGAGCAGGACGCGATCCCCGAGGACGTCACCATCTCGGTGCTGACCCAGGCCCGCGAGGACCTGATCGAGCGCACCGTGGAGTCCCTGGTCGGCGCCCCG
Source organism: Kitasatospora albolonga (assembly GCF_039535905.1). GTDB lineage: Bacteria > Actinomycetota > Actinomycetes > Streptomycetales > Streptomycetaceae > Kitasatospora > Kitasatospora albolonga. The sequence continues at coordinate 18,742 of NZ_BAAAYB010000102.1, forward strand.
CGCGCCACCGTGCACCTGTACAACGCCACCTCGCCGCTGTTCCGCCGGGTGGTCTTCAAGGGCAGCAAGGACGACATCAAGGCGATCGCCGTGGACGGCACCCGCCTGGTGATGGAGTACGCCGAGAAGATCCTGCGGGACGACACCGTCTTCGGCTACGAGTACTCGCCGGAGATCTTCATCGACACCGAGCTGGACTTCGCCCTGGAGGTCTGCGAGGCGGTGATGGACGTCTGGCAGCCCGGCGAGGGCCGCGAGATCATCCTGAACCTGCCGACCACCGTCGAGCGCTCCACCCCGAACGTCTACGCCGACAAGATCGAGTGGATGTCGCGGAACCTGAGCCGCCGCGAGTTCGTCGCGCTGTCCACCCACCCGCACAACGACCGCGGCACCGGCGTGGCCTCCGCCGAGCTGGCCATCATGGCCGGCGCCGACCGCGTCGAGGGCTGCCTGTTCGGCCAGGGCGAGCGGACCGGCAACCTGGACCTGGTCAACGTCGGGATGAACCTGTTCTCCCAGGGCGTGGACCCGATGATCGACTTCTCCGACATCGACGAGATCCGCCGCACCGCCGAGTACTGCTTCCAGATGCCGGTGGCCGAGCGCCACCCCTACGCCGGCGACCTGGTGTACACCTCCTTCTCCGGCTCCCACCAGGACGCCATCAAGAAGGGCTTCGACGCCCTGGAGGCCGACGCCAAGGCGGCCGGCGTGCCGGTCGGCGAGTACACCTGGGGCGTCCCGTACCTGCCGATCGACCCGAAGGACGTCGGCCGCTCCTACGAGGCGGTCATCCGGGTCAACAGCCAGTCCGGCAAGGGCGGCATCGCCTACGTGCTGAAGAACGACCACAAGCTGGACCTGCCGCGCCGTCAGCAGATCGAGTTCTCCCGGATCATCCAGGCCAAGACCGACGCCGAGGGCGGCGAGGTCACCCCGGCCGAGATCTGGAGCGTCTTCCAGGACGAGTACCTGCCCACCCCGGAGAACCCGTGGGGCCGGATCGCGCTGAGCGGCTCGCGCAGCCTGGAGACCGAGGACGGCCGCGACGTGCTGCGCGCCGAGGCCGTGGTCGACGGTCGCCCCGTCACCCTGAGCGGCACCGGCAACGGCCCCGTCTCCGCCTTCGTCAACGCGCTGGCCGGGATCGGCGTCGACGTACGGGTGCTGGACTACGCCGAGCACGCGCTGAGCGAGGGCGGCGACGCCCAGGCCGCCGCGTACGTCGAGTGCGCGGTGGACGGCAAGGTGCTGTGGGGCGTCGGGATCGACGGCAACACGGTGCTGGCCTCGCTGAAGGCCGTGGTCAGTGCGGTGAACCGGGCCCAGCGCGGCTGACGGTGCGTCAGGGGGGCCGCTGCGGCGGCCCCTTCGGCGTTTCCGGGGTCCCTTGGGGGTGCCGGCGCGGGCGTCGGCGGGGGTGTCGGCGGGCGGGGGCGCGGGGTGTGTTCTGCGACACATTTTTACCCGTTCGGGGTGCTGACACCCGCGCTTAACCATGGCAGCATCTACCCACCGGAACCGGGGTCGGTGGGACGACCGCGGCGTCCGGTCGCGTGACCTGCCCATTGTTGTGCAGGCCGCCTGCCATGTCTGGGGAGTTGGCGCCGTGACAGGGTTGTGGGGTGTCCGTCCTCGGTGGCGGACTGACGTCCTCGGTGATTTCTACTGTCCGGGCTGCGGCGGGGACCGCAACTACCGCCGGCAGCACGGCCGGCGGTGGCTGCGGTTGTTCGGCACCCCGGTGCTGCCGGTCGGCCCGGTCACCGGCTGCGTGCAGTGCACCACCTGCCACCGGCGCTTCGGGCTGGAGGCGCTGGACCAGCTCACCTGCGTCCGGCTGGGCGCGATGCTGCGGGACGCGCAGTACACCGTCGCACTGGCGGTGCTCGCGGCCGGTGGCACCGGCAGCCGGGCCGCGCGGGACGCCGCCTGCGAGGCGATCCGAGAGGCCGGCTTCGAGGACTGCGGCGAGGCCCAGGTGCTGGCCGCGCTCGCCGCCCTCTCCGGGACGGGCGGGGACACCCCCGTCGACCTGGACGCCACCGGCAGTGCCCTCACCGTCGAACTCCACGCCGCGCTCGAACCGTTGGCCCCGCACCTGGCCCAGCCCGGCCGCGAACGCCTCGTCCTGCAGGGCGCCTGGATCGCCCTCGCCGACGGCCGCTACCTCCCCCACGAGCGCACCGCCCTCACCGCCGTCGGCCGCTGCCTCGGCCTCCCGGCCACCCGCACCGCCGAACTCCTCGAGGCCGCCACCCGCACCTCCCACTGAGCCGGGCCCGACTCCCCCCTCCGGGCCCGCCACGACCCGCACCCGCAGGACGGTTCCCCCACGGACCCAGGGTGCGGGCTCGCGGCTGCGCGGCCCCGCCTGCGGCGGGCTCGCCGAGGCGAGCAGGCGTCACGGGCTCGGGGCCTCGCCTGCGGCGGGCTCGTCGAGGCGTACGCCGACGCGGCGCGTCAGCCGCCTGCGGCGAGCTGACGGCGCCTATGGGTCCGGGGCCTTGTCTGCGGAGGGCTCGTGGGGCGAGCGCTGTCACCGTTGGGATGCCTCGCCTGCGGCCGGCTCGGCCGGGGTGCGAGGCCGCGCCGTGCGGGAGCCGCCTGCGGCGAGCTGACGGGGCGTCGGGGGCATCGGCACGCGCGCGAGCCGTGACGCCCGGGCCCGTCGGGCGTCACCGTGCGCGGACGTCTGCGACCCGGCCCGCGCGTGCCCGACCGGACCACCGCAGCTCGCCGCAGGCGCTCCCCTCGCCCGCGCCCGAGGCTCGCCGTAGGCGTTCCTCTCTCCCGCCTCCGAAGCTCGCCGCAGGCGTTTGCCTCGCCCGCGCCCGAGGCTCGTCGTAGGCGTTCCCCTCTCCTGCCTCCGAAGCCTGCCGCAGGCGTTTGCCTCGCCCGCGCCCGAGGCTCGTCGTAGGCGTTCCCCTCTCCTGCCTCCGAAGCCTGCCGCAGGCGCTTCCCCTCCCCGGGCGGGGGTGTCGGTGGGGTGCGGGAGAATGGGCGGCATGAGTCTGTTCCGGGACGACGGCATCGTCCTCCGTACCCAGAAGCTGGGCGAGGCCGACCGGATCATCACGTTGTTGACGCGTCAGCACGGCAAGGTCCGGGCGGTGGCCCGGGGGATCCGCAAGACGAAGTCGAAGTTCGGGGCGCGGCTGGAGCCGTTCTCGCACGTGGACGTGCAGTTCTTCAGCCGCGGAGCGGACCTGATCGGCCGCGGGCTGCCGCTCTGCACGCAGGTGGAGACCATCGCCCCGTACGGCGGACGGATCGTCACCGACTACTCCCGCTACACCGCCGGCACCGCGATGCTGGAGACCGCCGAGCGCTTCGCGGAGAACGAGGGCCAGCCCGCCGTGCAGCAGTACCTGCTGCTGGTCGGCGGGCTGCGGACGCTCGCGGCCGGGGAGCACGAGCCCCATCTGGTGCTGGACGCGTTCCTGCTCCGCTCCCTCGCCGTCAACGGCTACGGCGCCAGCTTCACCGACTGCGCCAAGTGCGGACTCCCGGGCCCCAACCGGTTCTTCTCGCTCCAGGCGGGCGGTGTGCTCTGCGGTGACTGCCGCGTACCGGGAAGTGCCGTACCCTCCCCTGAGACACTGGTACTGCTCGGCGCACTGCTGTCAGGGGACTGGCAGACGGCGGACAACAGCGAGCCGAGGTACTGGCGGGAGGGCAGCGGTCTGGTCGCCGCGTACCTCCAGTGGCACCTGGAGCGGGGAATCCGCTCGATGAGATACGTGGAGAAGTGAGCATGGCAGCGCGACGGCTCTTCGGCAGCAAGCAGCGGGAGTACCTCCCGCCGACCCCGCACCCGAGCGGCGCCGTGCCGCCGAAGATCCCGGGCGAGCTGGTGCCGGGCCACGTCGCGATCGTGATGGACGGGAACGGCCGTTGGGCCAAGGAGCGCGGGCTGCCGCGGACCGAGGGCCACAAGGTCGGCGAGTCGGTGGTGCTGGACGTGCTCAAGGGCGCGATCGAGCTGGGCGTGAAGAACGTCTCGCTGTACGCCTTCTCCACCGAGAACTGGAAGCGGTCCCCCGACGAGGTGAAGTTCCTGATGAACTTCAACCGGGACGTGATCCGCCGCCGCCGGGACGAGATGAGCGAGATGGGCGTCCGGATCCGCTGGGCCGGCCGGATGCCGAAGCTGTGGAAGAGCGTGGTCCAGGAGCTCCAGGTCGCCGAGGAGATGACCAAGGAGAACGACGCGGTCACCCTCTACATGTGCGTCAACTACGGCGGCCGGGCCGAGGTGGCCGACGCGGCCGCCGCGATCGGCCGGGACGTCGCGGCCGGGAAGCTCGACCCGTCGAAGATCAACGAGAAGACCCTCGCCAAGTACATGTACCACCCGGACATGCCGGACGTGGACCTCTTCCTGCGCCCCAGCGGCGAGCAGCGCACCTCCAACTTCCTGCTCTGGCAGAGCGCCTACGCCGAGCTGGTGTTCCAGGACGTGCTCTGGCCGGACTTCGACCGCCGCGACCTGTGGCGCGCCTGCGAGCAGTACGCGATGCGCGACCGCCGCTTCGGCGGCGCGCTGCCCAACGAGGTGGCCGCCGAGGTCCCGACCCAGCGCTGAGACAGCACGACGAGAGGGCCCGTACGGAGGTGAATCCGTACGGGCCCTCTGCCGTGCGTCCGACGGTCCGTCAGGCGGTGGCCTTGGCGGCGCAGCTGGCGCAGGTGCCGAAGATCTCCAGGGTGTGCGCGATGTCGCTGTAGCCGTGCTCGGCCGCGATCGAGTTGGCCCAGCGCTCGACGGCGGGGCCCTCCACCTCGACGGTGGAGCCGCAGGAGCGGCAGACCAGGTGGTGGTGGTGTCCGCTGCTGCAGCGGCGGTAGACCGCCTCGCCGTCGGCGGTGCGCAGCACGTCCACCTCGCCGGCGTCGGCCAGTGACTGGAGGGTGCGGTAGACGGTGGTGAGCCCGACCGAGTCGCCGCGGTGCTTGAGGAGGTCGTGCAGCTCCTGGGCGCTGCGGAAGTCCTCGACCTCGTCCAGGGCCGCCCAGACGGCGGCTCGCTGCCGGGTCGATCGGGCACGCGACGGGCCTGCGGTGGTCACCGTGGGTCCTCCAGGGAGAGTGGGCGTCTGGCACCTCATTGTGCCAGTCCCCGACTGGTGACCGAATCCTCGGTGCGGGACTCCTCGGACTCCCGGGCCTCCTGGGGCCGGTGGGGGTCGGACGGCCCGGCCTGGCGGGGCAGCCCGACCTCGCAGACCTCGGGCCCGGCGTCCGGGGCGGCGCGGTGGCGGCGGCGGGCCAGCGGTGCGGCCAGTGCGCTGAAGACCGCGAAGACCACGATGGCCAGCAGCACGATGGCCGGGCCGGAGGGCAGGTCGGCCTCGTAGGAGCCGGCCACGCCGGCCACCGCGACGGCCACGCCGACGCCGATCGAGGCGGCCTGGGTCATCGCGAACGAGCGGGTCAGCTGCTGCGCGGCGACCACCGGGACGACCATCAGCGCGGAGACCAGCAGCAGGCCGACCACCCGCATCGCCACCGTGACGGTGACGGCGGCCATCACCGCGAGCAGCAGGTTGAGCGCCCGCACCGGCAGGCCGGTGACCCGGGCGAACTCCTCGTCCTGGCAGATCGCGAAGAGCTGGCGGCGCAGGCCGATGGTGACCGCGATCACCACGGCGGCCAGCACCGTGATGGTGAGCAGGTCGGTGGGGGAGACGGTGAGGATGGAGCCCCAGAGGTAGCTCTCCAGGCTGCCGTTCCCGGACTGCGAGCTCATGCTGACCAGCAGCTTGCCGCAGGCCATGCCGCCGTAGAAGAGCATCGCCAGCGCGATGTCGCCGCGCTGGTTGCCGCGCGAGCGGACCACCTCCATGACCACGGCGCCGAGCACGCAGACCAGCACCGCCATCCAGACCGGACTGGTCTGGAAGAAGAAGCCGAGGCCGACGCCGGTGAGCGCGACGTGGCCCATGCCGTCGCCCATCAGCGCCTGCCGCCGCTGCACCAGGTAGATGCCGACGGCGGGGGCGGTGATGCCGACCAGCACGGCGGCGATCAGCGCGCGCTGCATGAAGTCGTAGCTGAGCATCTCGGTCATCGCGGCAGTCCTGAGGTCGGGCGGGTGGTGCGCGGGTGGGCGGTGCGCGGGTGGTCGGCGCTCATGCGAGCAGTCCGGGGGTCGTCAGGTGCTCGTCCCCGTGCGGGTGGACGTGGTCGTGGCCCGGCAGGGCGTGCTGGCCGGTGCTGGGGATCGGGGGGCCGTCGTAGGAGACGCAGCCGTCGCGAAGGACGACCGTGCGGTCGATCAGCGGCTCCAGCGGGCCGAGTTCGTGCAGCACCAGCAGGACGGCGGCGCCGCGCTCGACCTCGGTGCGCAGGGTGTCGGCGAGCACCTGCTGGCTCTCCAGGTCCACCCCGGCCATCGGCTCGTCCATGATGAGGAGTTCGGGGGTGCCGACCAGGGCGCGGGCGATCAGCACCCGCTGGTGCTGGCCGCCGGAGAGCCCGGCCACGCCGTCCCCGGCCCGGTCCAGCATTCCGACGGCGGCCAGCGCGCGGTCGACGGCCGCCCGGTCCCTGCGGCGGAACGGCAGCAGCCCGTGCTTGGGCAGCCGCCCGGTGGAGACCACCTCGCGGACGGTGGCGGGCACGCCGCTGGCAGCGGTGGTGCGCTGCGGCACGTAGCCGATCCGGTGCCAGTCGCGGAACTTGGCGAAGGGGGTGCCGAACAGCTCCAGGCCGCCGCGCTCCAGCGGGACGGCGCCGATCACCGACTTGACGGTGGTGGACTTGCCGGAGCCGTTGGCCCCGAGCAGCGCGACCACCTCGCCGGGCCGGACCCTGAGGTCGACCCCGCGCAGGACGGGACGGCCGCCGAGGGAGGCGACGGCGTCGCAGAGGCAGACGACCGCGGGCGCGGCACCCCGCTGGGGGTGCCGCGCCTCGGCGGTGTCCGTCCCCTCGGCCGCCGGGGCCTCGGGAATGACTGAACTCATGGTGATGCGGTGTCCCGTCAGCTCTGGATGCCGAAGGCGGCCTGGAGGTTGTGCAGGTTCTGCTTCATGACGGAGAAGTAGTTCTCCTTGGAGGGGTCCTTGACGCCCTCCAGCGGGTCGAGGACGGCGGTCTTCAGGCCGAGGTCCTTGGCGACCGTCTCGGCCAGCTTGGGGCTGACCAGGGTCTCGAAGAAGATGGTGGAGACGCCGTGCTCCTTGGCCTCCTTCTGGATCTCGGCCAGCTTGGCCGGGGTCGGCTCGGACTCCGGGTCCACGCCGTTGATGGCCAGCTGGTCGATCCCGTAGGCGTCCGCGAGGTAGCCGAAGGCGGCGTGGCTGGTGACGAAGGACTTCCCCTTGGCGTCCTTCAGGCCGTCCTTGAACTCCTTGTCCAGGGCGGCGAGTTCGGCCACCACCCGGTCGGTGTTCGTCTGGTAGTCGGCGGCGTGCGCCGGGTCGGCCTTGGCCAGCTCGGCGCCGACGTTCTTGGCCACGGCGGCGTAGCGGTTCGGGTCCAGCCAGATGTGCGGGTCGCCGGCGGCGCCGGAGTGGTCGTGGCCGTCGTCCTCGGCGTGGCCCTCGGGGAGGTGGTGGTCGACCAGCGGGGAGGCGGCGGTGGCGTCGACCACGTGCTTGGAGTCGCTCTGCGCCACGGCCTTGTCCACGGTGGGCTGCAGGCCCTTGAGGTAGAGGACGGCGTCGGCGCCCTTGACCTTGGCGACCTGCTTGGCCGTCAGCTCCAGGTCGTGCGGCTCGACGCCGGCGGCGGTGAGGTCGGTCACCTTCACGTGCTGCCCGCCGATCTGCTCGGCGAGGAACTCCATGGGGTAGAACGACGCGACCACGTCGAGCTTCCCCTTGCCGTCCTCGGCGCTGCTGGCCCCGCCGCAGGCGGAGAGCAGGAGGGCGCCGGCAACGGCGGTGGCGGTCAGGGCTATCGAGGTGGGGAGGCGGCGCGACTTCATGACAACCATTCTCAACTTAACTGGAAATGATTGTCAACTCACTCAACTGTCCGACGGTCCGATGGTCCGTTCGACACACGGTGTGCGGGCGAATACCGATTTGAACCCCCCACGGGGCCGCCCGGTAACCTCTGCTGGTATTCGGGTACGTGCAACCAGCCGTGCCCTGACCGTGCCGTCACTCGCGTGACGTCGTACTGAAGAGAGCACTGTGGCCGCCGACAAGATCGACACGATCGTCAGCCTGAGCAAGCGCCGAGGCTTCGTCTACCCCTGCAGCGAGATCTACGGCGGCACCCGCGCCGCCTGGGACTACGGGCCGCTGGGCGTGGAGCTCAAGGAGAACATCAAGCGCCAGTGGTGGCGTTCGATGGTCACCGCTCGCGAGGACGTCGTCGGTCTCGACTCGTCGGTGATCCTGGCCCGCGAGGTCTGGGAGGCCTCGGGCCACGTCGCCACCTTCAACGACCCGCTGACCGAGTGCCTCTCCTGCCACAAGCGGTTCCGCGCGGACCACCTGGAGGAGGCGTACGAGGCCAAGCACGGCAAGCTCCCGGCCAACGGCCTGGCCGACGTCAACTGTCCGAACTGCGGCAACAAGGGCGGCTTCACCGCGCCCAAGGAGTTCTCGGGCATGCTGAAGACGCACCTCGGCGTCACCGAGGACGCGTCCGGCCTGGCCTACCTGCGCCCGGAGACCGCGCAGGGCATCTTCACCAACTTCAGCCAGGTGCAGACCACTTCGCGCAAGAAGCCGCCGTTCGGCATCGCCCAGGTCGGCAAGAGCTTCCGGAACGAGATCACCCCGGGCAACTTCATCTTCCGGACCCGCGAGTTCGAGCAGATGGAGATGGAGTTCTTCGTCAAGCCGGGCGAGGACGAGACCTGGCACGAGTACTGGCTGCAGCAGCGCTGGGACTGGTACGTCGGCCTCGGCCTGCGCACCGAGAACATGCGCTTCTTCGAGCACCCGAAGGAGAAGCTCTCCCACTACGCCAAGCGCACGGTGGACATCGAGTACCGCTTCAACTTCGGCGGCAACGAGTTCTCCGAGCTGGAGGGCGTGGCCAACCGCACGGACTACGACCTCACCGTGCACAGCGAGGCCTCCGGCAAGGACCTGCGCTACAACGACCAGGAAGCCAACGAGCGCTACTTCCCGTACGTCATCGAGCCGGCAGCCGGTCTGAACCGCGCCATGCTGGCCTTCCTGATCGACGCCTACTTCGAGGACGAGGCGCCGAACGCCAAGGGCGGCATGGAGAAGCGCGTCGGCATGCGGCTGGACCCGCGGCTGGCCCCGGTCAAGGTCGCGGTGCTCCCGCTCTCCCGCAACGCCGACCTCTCGCCGAAGGCCCGCGGCCTGGCCGCCGACCTGCGCACCGCGTGGAACGTCGAGTTCGACGACGCCGGCGCGATCGGCAAGCGCTACCGCCGTCAGGACGAGATCGGCACGCCGTTCTGCGTCACCGTCGACTTCGACACCCTCGAGGACAACGCGGTGACCATCCGCGAGCGTGACACCATGGCGCAGGAGCGCGTCTCGCTCGACCAGGTGAAGTCCTACCTGGGCGCCCGCCTGATCGGCTGCTGACGCACCGTCGACCGCATGCGGCCCCGCTGCCCCTTCGAGGGCGGCGGGGCCGTCCGCGTTCTCAGCGCAGCGGGAGCCCGAGGGCGCGCAGGGCGGCCACGGCGGAGCGCCGGCGGGGTTCGTCGAGGGCGGCGACGGCCGCGAGCAGGGCCCGGTAGCGCGGCGGGGAGGCGGTCAGCGCGGCGGCGTACTCGGCCAGGTCGGCGGGGGAGCGCAGCCGGGCCGCCTGGGCGGAGAGCTCGGCGGCCAGTGTCTCGTCCAACTCCAGCGCGGTCGCGGCGAGTTCGCCGGAGCGGCGGCCGGTCGCCTGGTGCAGCAGGCGGTGCGCGTCCTCGGCCCGTCCGGCCGCCCGCAGAGCGGTGGCCAGGGCGGCCAGCTCGGCGGGGGCCGCAGAGGCCCGCTCCCAGAGCAGGGTGAGTCCGTCGCCGGCCAGCCCGTGGCGCTCCAAGGCGGCGAGCAGCGGCGGGAGTTGGGAGCTGGGGTGGCCCCAGAGGGCGTGGAACAGTCCGGCCGCCTCCTCGGCCAGCCCGGCCCGGCGCAGCCCGGCCAGGGTGGCGGCGGCCTGCTCGGGGCTGCCGTGCACGGTGGCCCTGGCCAGGTAGCCGGCGGCGCCCGCCGGGCCCTGGGCGTGCAGCAGCACGGCCAGCCTGGCCACGTCCTCCGGAGCCAGCAGGACGGCAGCCTGGGCGGTCAGGGCGGCGGACTCGTGGGCGGCTCCGCCCTGGTGCAGGGCGGTGATCCGGCCCGCCAGCGAGACCAGCTCGGGGCCGGTGCGCTGCGGAGGGGCCAACGGCGGTGCGGCGGCCTCCGGTTGGGGCTCCGGCTGGACGGGGGCGCCCGCGAACCGGGCACCGCGGGGCGCGGCGGCGGCGGGGGCCGGGGCTGCCGGGGCCTCTTCCTCCTGGTAGACCCCGCCGAACCGTGCCCCGGTCGGCCGCCGCCGTGCCGCCTGCGCTCCGCTCACTGTTCGGTCCCCTCGGCTCGTCCGTGAACCGTCATCCTCCCTGGCGCAGGCGGCAGTTGTGTTACGGCGGTGAGTCCGCTCGTTTTCCGGTGCCTGACCGGCCGAGGGTGAACGGGTGGACGCCCCCGGCGGATCGGACGCTACTGCCGGGCTGAAGGCCGGACGAACGGTGCCGACGCCCGGCAGTACCTCGCGGCAGAGCTGCGGGAGGGCCTGGCCGGGGGAACGCGCCGCCCCCGCCGGGCCGTGGGACGGACGGCTCGGCGGGGGCGGCGTGGGTGGTGCGGGGTGGCTCCTGGCGGGTGACGGAGGGTCAGGCGCCGAGCAGCAGGGCGGCGTCGACCACGCGGTGGGAGAAGCCCGTCTCGTTGTCGTACCAGCCGAAGATCTTCACCTGGCGGCCGTCCTCGCTGACGGTGGTCAGGCCGGCGTCGAAGACGACGGAGGCCGGGTCGCCCACGATGTCGCTGGAGACCAGCGGCGCCTCGCTGTAGCGGAGGATGCCGGCCAGCGAGCCCTCGGTGGCGGCCTTGGCGAAGGCGGCGTTGATCTCCTCGACCGTGGTCGGGCGCTCCACCCGGGCGGTCAGGTCGGTGATCGAGCCGACCGGGATCGGGACGCGCAGCGAGGTGCCGCCCAGCTTGCCCTGGAGCTCCGGCAGGACCAGGCCGATGGCCTTGGCCGCACCGGTGGAGGTCGGGACGATGTTGGTGGCGGCGGCGCGGGCGCGGCGGGCGTCCTTGTGCGGGCCGTCCTGGAGGTTCTGGTCCTGGGTGTAGGCGTGCACGGTGGTCATCAGGCCGTGCTCGATGCCCAGCGCCTCGTTCAGCACCTTGGCCAGCGGGGCCAGGCAGTTGGTGGTGCAGGAGGCGTTGGAGACGATGTGGTGGACCTCGGGGTCGTACTTGTCGTCGTTCACGCCGATCGCGAGGGTGAGGTCCTCGCCGTTGGCCGGGGCGGAGATGATCACCTTGCGGGCGCCGGCCTCGATGTGCGCGCGGGCCTTGGCGGCGTCGGTGAAGACACCGGTGGACTCGATCACCACGTCCACGCCCAGCTCGCCCCAGGGCAGCTTGCCCGGGTCCCGCTCGGCGAAGACCTTGATGGTCTGGCCGCCGACGACGATGGTGTCGCCCTCGGCGCGGACGTCCTCGGCCAGCTTGCCGAGGGAGCTGTCGTAGGTGAGCAGGTGGGCCAGGGTCTTCGCGTCGGTGAGGTCGTTGACGGCCACCACCTGAAGGTCGGCGCCACGCTCCAGCGCCGCCCGGACGAAGCCGCGGCCGATCCGACCGAAACCGTTGACCGCTACCTTGACTGCCATCTCGACTCCTCGTATTCCCGTGCTACGTACGTCAGTTGACGGAGCGCTGCCAGGCGTCGTCGGCTGGTAACCACTCTGTGGGGTTATTTCTGAGGGTGCTACGAGAGTAACCCACGGACCTCGCAATAACCAGTCATACCGGTTATGGCGGCCGGTTGCGCACTATGCTGGCGAAATGGAGTTCGTCTTTGTCAGTGGTGACCCGGCCCTCGACCTGGTCGGCACCGTGCAGCGCCGCCGCGGCCTGGCCCTCGACCAGCTGGTCACCCCCGCCGACCTGGGCGCCTGGGCCGTCGCGGCCGGGTTGGTCGACCAGCCGATGGCCGCCGACGCCGAGGACCTCGCCCACGCCGTCCGGCTCCGCGAGACGATCTTCCGGCTGGCGGGCGCCGCCGCCGCCTCCGCACCGTACGCCGCCGCCGACCGCCGGCTGCTCAACCGTCAGGCAGACGGACCGGGACTCCGTCAGGAACTCCGCCCCGACGGCACCCTCCACCGCACCGGCACCGCCGAGGCCCTGCTCGCCACCCTGGCCCGCTCCGCCCAGCGCCTGCTCGCCCTCCCGCTGGCCGCTCCGGTCAAGGAGTGCGCCGCCGAGACCTGCACCCGCCTCTACGTCGACCTCTCCCGCAAGGGGGCGCGGCGCTGGTGCGACATGACCCGCTGCGGCAACCGCGCCAAGGCCGCCTCCTTCCGGGAGAGACACCCGGCCTGAGGCTCCGTCGGGTAGCTTCTTCCGCATGATCACGGGGGAACTCATCGGCAGCGGGCGGACGGCGGACGTGTTCGCCCTGGACGAGGGGCGGGTGCTGCGGCGCTACCGCGACGGCGCGGACGCCGGCGGCGGGGCCGCCCTGATGACGTACCTGGCGGGGCACGGCTACCCCGTGCCCCGGGTGTGGCCGGGCCCGGACGCGACGGAGCTGGTGCTCCAGCGGCTGGACGGGCCGACCATGCTGCAGGCCCTCGGGGCGGGCACGGTCGGTCCGGAGGAGGCCGGCACGGTCCTCGCCGACCTGCTGCGGCGGCTGCACGCCGTCCCGTCCCGGACCGGCGCCGGCCGCGTCCTCCACCTCGACCTGCACCCCGACAACGTCTTCCTCACCCCCGACGGCCCGGTGGTGATCGACTGGGACACCGCGGCCGAGGGCCCGCCCGGCCTGGACACCGCGATGTCCGCCCTGATCCTGGCTCAGGCCGCCCTCACCATCCCCGCCGTCGCCCCGGTCGCCCGCGCCGTCCTGACCGCACTGGTCCGGGGGCTGGGCGGCACCGACGGCATGCTGCTGGACGCCGCGAAGGCCCGCCGGGCGGCCAACCCGACGCTCTCCGCGGCGGAGATCGCCGCCCTGGACGAGGCGGTGGCGCTGATCCTCGCCCCCTAGCCGGCCGCGAGGCGGGCGCGGGCCTCCATCAGGGCGAAGCCGAGGAGGTTGAGGCCGCGCCAGTCGGCGGGGCGGGTGGCGCGGTCGTCGTCGGCGGGGAGTCCGATGCCCCAGATCCGGTCGAGCGGGCTGGCCTCGACCAGGACGCGGCCGGAGGTGCCGAGGAGGTAGTCGCGCAGGGCCTCGTCCTGGCCGAACTTGGCGACGTTGCCCCGGACCACGAGCTCGAAGCACTCGGCGTCCCAGCGGTCGCCGTCGAAGCCGCGGACCATCCGGCCGAACTTCTTCGCCTCCGCCGCCGAGTTGGCCGCCAGCACCCGGGCGAGCATCTCCTCGTCCCCGAACAGCCGCGCCTTCCCCGCCATCATCCAGTGCTCCGCCGACCCGTACCGGACCCCGTCCACCTCGAACGCCCCCGGCCACCACTGGCTCAGCGCCCCGGCCCCGATCCGCCCGTCCCGCTCCGGCCGGTGCCCCCAGAAGAACAGGTACTTCGGCCGCGCCCCGGCGGCCACCAACGCGGCCAGCTCCTCGCGGTCACGGGTGTCGATGGGCAGCTGAGGCGTCGTCATGCACCAGATCCTCGCACCGACCCGGCACGCCCGACCAGCGGTTTTGCCGGCATCAGCCCGGACTCACCACGGGAAGTCCGCGGTCGGCCGCAGCGGCGGCCAGGCGCTTGTCGTAGGTGACGAAGGCGGTGAGCGCGTGCTCCAGGTGCTCGGCGCTGGCCAGGTGGATCGCGTCCAGGCTTCGCAGGTGCTGCCCCGGGAGCAGGCGGGCCGCGCGGAGGACGGGGTCGGAGAGCCGGATCCGGAGCAGGCGGTCGAGCGCGTCCTCCGCCGCGTCGAAGAGGTACGGGGGAGCATCCACCCGCCGGAGCGCCCTCGGCACCTCGACCTGGGCCAGGGTGCTGGTGGCGTGGCCCTCGGCGCCCCGGGCGGACAGGAAGGTCCGCAGGGCGGGGGACTCGGCCTCCGGCACGATCAGTTTGAGCAGTGCGCACGAGTCGAGATAGATCACCTCTCTCTTCCTCCTCCCGCATCGCGGCGAGTGCGGAGCCGGGGGAGGCCAGACCCTCCGGCGCCACCGGGGGTTCCCAGTGGGCCAGGCCGGTGGCGGTGGCCGCGTTCTCCGGATCGACGGTCCCGTCACGGACCAGGTCCTCCAGGACCCGCTGCTCCGGATCGGGTGGGGAGAGCACCGCGATCAGCCGTCCGTCGGGTGATCTCGATCCGCTCACCGGCCGCGACCCTGTCCATCAGTTCACTGGCGTGCTGCTGCAGCTGACGGATCGGAACTCTGGCTGTCATACGACTCACGGTAGGACGCTGCGTGCGTCGTCCGCGAGGTTCGTGCGGCACGATCACCCGATCGAGCGGGGGAGGCCCAGGCTGAGCAGCAGGATGGCGGCGGAGCCGGCGGTCTGGATCGCCAGGACGACGGCGAGGGCGGGGAGGGCGCCGAGGGTGGGGGCGAGGGAGAGGTAGAGGGTGCCGAGGGTGGCGACGCCGAGGGCGAGGCTGGACTGCTGGGCGGTGGCGAGGACGCCGCTGCCGGTGCCGGCCCGGGCGGCGGGGACCTTGGTGAGGACGACGCGGAAGAGGGGGGTGCCGATCAGGCCCTGGCCGATGCCGGCGAGGGCGACGCCGGGGAGCATGCGCAGGGGGGAGAGGCCGAGGGTGAGGGCGGTCAGGAGGAGGGTGCTCAGGCCCAGGGCCTGGAGGGCGGCGCCGGTGGTGATGACCCGGGAGCCGTACCGGCCGATCAGGCGGGGCGAGGCGAGCGAGGCGGTGAAGTAGCCGACCGCCATCGGGACCAGGGCCCAGCCCGCCGCCACCGGGTCGAGGTGGAGGGATTGCTGGAGCAGGACGGCGACCACGAACATGAAGCCGCCGAAGCCGGTGAAGTAGGGGAGCGCGATGCCGAGCCCGCGCCGCATCTCGGGGATCCGCAGCAGGGAGAGCGGGAGCAGCGGATCGCCGCCCCGCGCCTCCAGCCGGTGCTCGGTGAGCAGGAAGGCCAGCAGCAGGAAGGGGAAGGCCGCGAGGGCCAGCCAGGACCAGAGCGGCCAGCCGAGCGCGCGGCCCTCCATCAGCGGGACGAAGAGGGCGAGCAGCGAGAGGGAGAGGAGGGCGGTGCCGGGCAGGTCGATCCGGGAGGCCCGCTCGGCGCGGTTCTCCGGGACGTGACGGAGCGCCAGGAAGGCGGTGGCCACGGCGAACGGGACGTTCAGCAGGAAGACCGAGCGCCAGCCGGTGCCCAGCACGTCGGCCGAGACCAGGAAGCCGCCGAGCACCTGGCCGATCACCACCGAGATCCCGCCGACCGCGCCGTAGACGGAGAGCGCCTTGGCCCGCCGGGCGCCGTCGGTGGCGGCGGTGATGGTGGCCAGCACCTGGGGGAGCAGCACGGCTGCCGCCGCGCCCTGGAGCACCCGGCCCGCCACCAGCGCCCAGGCCGACGGGGCGATGCCGCACAGCAGCGAGGCCAGCGCGAAGCCGAGCGAGCCGCCGACGAACAGCCGCCGCCGGCCGAGCGCGTCGCCGAGCCGCCCGCCGAGCACCAGCAGGACGGCGAAGGCGATGCCGTACCCGGCGGCGATGAGTTCCAGCACGGCCGGGCCGGCCGAGAGGTCGTGCTCGATGGTGGGGAGCGCGACGTTGACGATGAAGAAGTCGAGCATCGGGAGGAAGGCGCCGAGCAGGACGGTGGCCAGCCCGGCGGTGGAGAGGCCGGTGCGGCCGGTGGGCCGGGCGGCGGTGAGCTGCTGAGGGTGGGTCAGTTGCTGGGTCACGTCCATCAGGTTGCCGGGTGCCGCAACCTGGTACCAGATGCTCCTTATCCTGGTACCGGTACTACCTGGCAACAGGAGCGCCGAGCCGCCATCCTGGTACCCATGACCACGACCACCGCAACCGCCCGCACCGAGCTGGCCGCCTTCCTGCGCAGCCGCCGGGAGCGGATCGCCCCCGAGCAGGTCGGCCTCCCGGCCGTCGGCCGCCGCCGCACGCCGGGCCTGCGCCGGGAGGAGGTCGCCCAGCTCTCCGCGGTGGGGGTCACCTGGTACACGTGGTTGGAGCAGGGGCGGGACATCCAGGTCTCCGGGCAGGTGCTGGACGCGGTGGCCCGGGCGCTGATGCTGGACCGCAGCGAGCGGGCCCACCTGTTCGCGCTGGCCGGTGGTGAGGACCCGGTGGCGCAGCCGGTCTGCCACATGGTGACGCCGGCCGTGCAGTTGCTGCTGGACCGGGTGGACCCGTACCCGGCGGCCGTGGTGAACAGCCGCTACGACGTGCTGGCGTACAACCGCGCGTACACCTGGCTGGCGGGTGACCTGGAGGCGCTGCCCTTCGAGGAGCGGAACCTGATGTGGCTGGCCTTCACCGACAGCGTGTTCGGCTCGCGGCTGGTGGACCGCCGCACCGACGCCCGCTCGATGGTCGCCCGGTTCCGCGCGGCGATGGCCGACCACACCGCCGAGCCGGCCTGGAAGGCGCTGCTGCACCGGCTGCGCACGGCTTCGCCGGAGTTCGAGGAGCTCTGGCAGCGGCATGAGGTCTCTGCGCCGGGCAACGGGGAGAAGCGCTTCCTGCTCCCCGAGGACGGTCTGCTCTCCTTCACCTACACCAGCCTCTGGCTGGGCCCGCGCCCGAGCACCCGGATGGTCACCTACACCCCGCTGGACGAGGAGACGGCCGCGAAGCTGGGGCGGTTGGCGGGGGTGGCCGGGGGAGTGGGGTAGGGGTGTGGGCTCCGGCCGCTGTGCGGTGGGAGCGGGAGGGGATGGACGAGGAGACGGCCGCGGAGCTGGGGCGGATGGCGGCGGGGTAGGGACGCGATCCCGTCCGTCCGGCCGGGGGCTGCGCCGAGTGGGGGACAATGGGAAGTCCCGTCCGCCGAGCCCCGAGGAAACGTCGCGCCATGACCACCACTCCCGCTCCCGAGTTCAAGCCCCTGGACATCGGGCCGATGCAGGTCTGGCCGCCCGTGGTGCTGGCGCCGATGGCGGGGATCACCAACGCCCCGTTCCGCACCCTGTGCCGGGAGCAGAGCGGCGGCAAGGGCCTGTACGTCAGCGAGATGATCACCACCCGGGCGCTGGTCGAGCGCAACGCCAAGACCATGCAGCTGATCCACTTCGATCCGAGCGAGAAGCCGCGGTCGATCCAGCTCTACGGGGTGGACCCGGAGACGGTGGGCCGGGCGGCCAAGATGATCTCGGCCGAGGGCCTGGCCGACCACATCGACCTCAACTTCGGCTGCCCGGTGCCCAAGGTGACCCGCAAGGGCGGCGGCTCGGCGCTGCCGTACAAGCGGAACCTGCTGCGCGAGATCCTCAAGCAGGCGGTGGCCAACGCGGGCGACCTGCCGGTCACCATGAAGATGCGCAAGGGCATCGACGACGACCACCTCACCTTCCTGGACGCCGGCCGGATCGGTGCGGAGGAGGGCGTCGCGGCGATCGCGCTGCACGGCCGCACGGCCGCGCAGCACTACGGCGGCACCGCCGACTGGTCGGCGATCGCCCGGCTGCGCGAGTCCGTCCCGGACGAGGTCCCGGTGCTGGGGAACGGCGACATCTGGTCGGCCGAGGACGCCGTGCGGATGATGCGCGAGACCGGCTGCGACGGCGTGGTGGTCGGCCGCGGCTGCCTGGGCCGGCCGTGGCTGTTCAAGGAGCTGGTCTCGATCTTCGAGGGCGAGGTGGACCGGGCCCGTCCGGCCTTCGCCGACGTGGCGAGGGCGATGGTCCGGCACGCGGAGCTGCTGGGCGAGTGGATGGGCGACGAGGCGCGCGGCGTGGTCGACTTCCGCAAGCACGTCGCCTGGTACACCAAGGGCTTCTCGGTCGGTTCGGAGCTGCGGGTGAAGCTCGCGATGTCGAGTTCACTGGCCGAACTCACCGAGACCCTCGCCCAGGTGGAGCAGAGCCAGCTCTGGCCGGAGAGCGCGGACGGGCCGCGCGGACGGACCAGCGGCAACAACCGCGTGGTGCTGCCCGAGGGCTGGTTGGACGATCCGTACGACTGCGCCCTGCCGTCTGCGGACGCCGAATCGGACACCTCGGGCGGCTGAGCACTACAGGGTGGCCAAATTGGCCACCCTGGTGCACAGGCCGACCCGGCCGAGCCCTCTTGGACATCCTGGCCAAGAGGGCTCCTTTGCGGCCGATTTCCGTGACGGTGCGCACGGAGTGGTGGACGCAAGGTGACGGAGTATCCGATCGGAGTACGCCCGTTGGCTGAGATGCGCTCGTGACGCTGGCCACATACGGTGGCCACTGACGGTCAGTCAGGCCGCCGGACCGGCTCCGAGGGGGTGGATCGCTTCCCGAAGGGCCCGGGCGCCGGAACCGCCCGACTGGCCACAGGAAATCAAACCGGGGCAACATCGTGGGCGATCCGCCGCTACGCTCCGTCCGGTTCAGGTGATCTTCGCGTTTCGTTGCCTTCAATACTTGAACGCAAGCTAGCGTCAGCCGGACGATTTCAGCAACAGAGGTGAACGCCCGACCGGGCATTCGATCTGTCGGGTCGTCAGGCTTCGGCAGGATCAGAGGGCCTATCGACGGCGCGAAACCGCCTTCGAAATGGGTATGTTCTCCGGCGTCAGGGCAACCGTGTGCGAGGAGACCGACCCGTGCCGTCGCAGCAGAAGTTCGTTTACTCCTTCACCGAAGGAAACCGGGACCTCAAGGACCTTCTCGGGGGCAAGGGTGCAAACCTCGCCGAGATGACCAACCTGGGCCTCCCCGTACCTCCCGGCTTCACCATCACCACCGAGGCCTGCAAGGTCTTCCTGGAGACCGGCAGCGAGCCCACCTCGCTGCACGAGGAGATCAGCGCCCACCTGGAGGCCCTCGAGGCCGAGATGGGCAAGAAGCTGGGCGCCGTCGACCACCCCCTCCTGGTCTCGGTCCGCTCCGGTGCCAAGTTCTCCATGCCCGGCATGATGGACACGGTCCTGAACATCGGCCTCTCCGACGTCTCCGTACTCGGCCTGGCCGCGCAGTCCGGCAACGAGCGCTTCGCCTGGGACTCCTACCGCCGCCTGGTCCAGATGTTCGGCAAGACCGTGCTGGGCGTCGAGGGCGAGCTGTTCGAGGAGGCCCTGGACGAGGTCAAGGAGGCCAAGGGCACCCAGAACGACCTGGACCTCACCGCCGAGGACCTCAAGGCCCTGGTCGAGACCTTCAAGGGCATCGTGCTCCGGGAGACCGGCCGCGCCTTCCCGCAGGACCCGCGCGAGCAGATGGACCTGGCGATCCACGCCGTCTTCCACTCCTGGAACGGCGACCGCGCCCGCCTGTACCGCCGGCAGGAGCGCATCCCGAACGACCTGGGCACCGCGGTCAACGTCTGCTCGATGGTCTTCGGCAACCTCGGCGAGGACTCCGGCACCGGCGTCGCCTTCACCCGCGACCCCTCCACCGGTGCGGTCGGCGTCTACGGCGACTACCTCTCCAACGCGCAGGGCGAGGACGTGGTGGCGGGCATCCGCAACACCCTCCCGCTCTCCGACCTGGAGGGGCTCGACAAGAAGTCGTACGACGAGCTCATGGCGATCATGCAGAAGCTCGAGAACCACTACCGCGACCTCTGCGACATCGAGTTCACCATCGAGCGCGGCAAGCTCTGGATGCTCCAGACCCGGGTCGGAAAGCGCACCGCCGCCGCCGCCTTCCGGATCGCCGTCCAGCTGGTCGACCAGGGCCTGATCGACCTGGACGAGGCGCTGCACCGGGTGAACGGCGCCCAGCTCTCCCAGCTGATGTTCCCGCGCTTCGCCCCCAACGCCGAGTCCAAGCAGGTCGCCTGGGGCATCGCCGCCTCGCCCGGCGCCGCGGTCGGCAAGGTGGTCTTCGACTCCTACACCGCCGTCAAGTGGTCCCGCTCCGGCGAGAAGGTCATCCTGGTCCGCCGGGAGACCAACCCGGACGACCTCGAGGGCATGATCGCGGCCGAGGGCATCCTCACCTCGCGCGGCGGCAAGACCTCGCACGCGGCCGTGGTGGCCCGCGGCATGGGCAAGACCTGCGTCTGCGGCGCCGAGGAGCTCGAGGTCGACACCAAGAGCCGCCGGATGGTCACCTCCGACGGTCTGGTGATCGAGGAGGGCGACCTGGTCTCGATCGACGGCGCCAACGGCCGGGTCTACCTCGGTGAGGTCCCGGTGCTCCCCTCCCCGGTGGTGGAGTACTTCGAGGGCACCCTGCACGCCGGCGCCGACGTCCAGGGCGGTCTGGTCCAGGCCGTGCACCGCCTGATGTCGCACGCCGACGTCCGCCGCCGGCTGGCCGTGCGCGCCAACGCCGACAACGCCGAGGACGCGAACCGCGCCCGCCGCTACGGCGCCCAGGGCATCGGCCTGTGCCGCACCGAGCACATGTTCCTCGGCGAGGAGCGCCGCAAGGAGGTCGAGCACCTGATCCTGGCGGACAACGACAAGGACCGCGAGCAGGCGCTCTCCACCCTGCTGCCGCTGCAGAAGGGCGACTTCCTGGAGCTCTTCCAGTCGATGGACGGGCTCCCGGTGACGGTCCGTCTGCTGGACCCGCCGCTGCACGAGTTCCTCCCGAACATCACCGAGCTCTCGGTGCGCGTCGCCCTCGCCGAGGCCCGCAAGGACCCGAACGAGAACGACCTGCGCCTGCTCCAGGCCGTGCACAAGCTGCACGAGCAGAACCCGATGCTGGGTCTGCGCGGCGTCCGCCTCGGCCTGGTCATCCCCGGCCTGTTCGGCATGCAGGTCCGGGCGATCGCCGAGGCCGCCGCCGAGCGCAAGCTGGCCGGCGGGGACCCGCGTCCCGAGGTGATGATCCCGCTGGTGGGCACCGTCCAGGAGCTGGAGCTGGTGCGCGACGAGTGCGAGCGGGTGCTGGCCGAGGTCTCCTCCTCCACCGGTGTGTCGCTGGACATCAAGCTGGGCACCATGATCGAGCTGCCCCGTGCCGCCCTGACGGCCGGTCAGATCGCCGAGGCCGCGGAGTTCTTCTCCTTCGGCACCAACGACCTGACCCAGACCGTCTGGGGCTTCTCCCGGGACGACGTGGAGGCCTCGTTCTTCACCGCGTACCTGGAGAAGGGCATCTTCGGCGTCAGCCCGTTCGAGACCATCGACCGCGACGGCGTCGGCTCGCTGGTCAAGAGCGCCGTCGAGGCCGGCCGGGCCACCCGCCCCGACCTCAAGCTCGGCGTCTGCGGCGAGCACGGCGGCGACCCGGAGTCGGTGCACTTCTTCCACGAGGTGGGCCTGGACTACGTGTCCTGCAGCCCCTTCCGGATCCCGGTGGCGCGCCTGGAGGCAGGCCGCGCCGCCCTCGAGACGGCGGGCAGCGATTCGCGCTGACACGAAGCAGCGCGGTCCCATCGCTGACCGCAACCCCTCCACTCCGACCAAGTTATGGAGGGGCGCACGGCGGAGCTCGGCGCAGGAGAGCCGCCGTGTGTAACAGCTGGGCCCGGTGCGGACAATGGCGTCCGTACCGGGCCCAGCGGCGTTTTGCGGCGTGCCGGGTGGGGTGCCCCGGCAAGCTGGGGCCATGAAGCACCGTCACCACCTGCTGGCCGTCGCCCTGCTGCTCGCCCTCACCGCCTGCGGCGGCGGTAGCAAGCCGGAGGCCGCGAGCGCCCCGGCCGCCGCGAGTCCGACCGGTTGGGTGCCGACCAGCGCCGCGTACCCGGACGTCTGCCGCTCCGCGCTGCCGCAGCAGGCCCGCGACACGCTCGGGCTGATCGCCAGGGGCGGGCCGTACCCGTACCGGAGCGACGGCATCGTGTTCGAGAACCGGGAGGGGCGGCTGCCCAGGGAGAAGGGCGACTACTACCACGAGTACACCGTGGTCACCCCGGGTGCGCCGACCCGTGGGGCCCGACGGATCGTCACCGGTTCGGCGGGGCAGCAGTACTGGACGCCGGACCACTACGACACCTTCTCCGAGATCGACTCCCGCTGCTGAGCGAAAGTACTTTCCAATCAGGAAAGTAGATGCCACCATGGAAGCAGTTGCCGATCCGTAGGGGGAACACCATGGACAACTCGCTCACGCCCGCCGAAGCGCTCGAACTCGCCGGCCGCGCCACCGCCGCGGCCGCCCGGCCGGTGCCGCCGCCCGACTGGTACGGGCCCGCGATCGGCTCGGTCTTCCTGGTGCAGGGGCTGGTGGTCGGCGCCGCGATGCAGTTCGACCTGGAGTGGCTGATGATCGTCGGCTGCGCCATGGTCGGCCCGGTGGTCGGCGGGATGGCCGGGGCCGTCACCCGCCTCCAGGGAGTGGTCAACCGGCCCTCGCCGGCCGCCGCGAAGGTGGCCGTGCTCACCGCGCTGACCATCGCCGCGGTCGAGCTCGGGCTCGGCGGGCTGGGCTGGTGGGCCGGGCTGCCGATGCTGCTGGTGGGTGCGGTCGCCGGTGCGGCCGCCGGTGCGGTGTTCTGGCGCACCATGCGCCGGGTCACCCGTCAGATGCGCGGTGCGGGTCCGGAGGACGCCCGGTGACCGGGCTCGACCCCCAGCTGAACAACCCGACCAGGCTGACCGTGCTGGCCTTCCTGAGCGGCTGCCAGGAGGCCGAGTTCGGCGCCGTCCGGGACTACGCACAGGTCTCCGACTCGGTGCTCAGCAAGACCGCCTCCGCACTGGAGGAGGCCGGCTACGTGCGGGTCAAGAAGGGCTACGTCGGCAAGCGCCCGCGCACCTGGCTGGCCGCCACCAAGGACGGACGGGCCGCACTGGCCGCCCACCTGACGGCCCTCCAGCAGTTGGCGGCCGCCGCCGAGGCCGCCGGAGCGGCAGGTTAAAGTCCCCCTTGCAAGATCGTTTGCATGAACGAGGGGGAAACATGCGACTGCGTCGCACCATGACCACTACCGCCGCCCTGGCCTTGGGCGTCTCGCTGCTCGGAGCACCGGGCACCCTGGCCGGCGCCGCCGTGCCGCCGGCCAACGACGAGGTGGGGATCACCGCCACCTTCAACACCCCGAACGGCTCCGCCGCCGCGCAGAACGCCATCCGGGACCACCTGGTCTCGCTGATCCAGCGCACCCCGGCCGGGGAGGAGATCAAGGGCAGCGTCTTCCTGTTCACCGACGACGTGGTGCGCAACGCGCTGCTGGACGCCAAGGCGCGCGGTGTGAAGGTCAAGCTGATCCTCGACGAGGAGTCCGACAACACCGCCGACGGCGGGGAGTTCGAGCACCTGCGGGACGGCATCAAGGACGCTGCGGGGAACGTGGTCAAGGCCGGTCTCGGCTCGGACGTCTTCACCGCCGACTCCTGGGTGATGACCTGCCCGAAGGGCCGGGGCTGCGTCGGGAGCCGTGACCTGGACGGCACCGGAGCCGGCCACGCCATCAACCACAACAAGTTCTTCCTGTTCTCCCGGGTCGGCCTCACGCCGAACGTGGTGTTCCAGAGCTCGGCCAACCTGACCACCACGCAGCGGGTCAACTACTACAACAACGCCGTCACCGTCCCGGACGTCGGACTCCACAGGAACTACGCCGAGTACTTCGAGGACCTGAAGTTCCACGGCGGCACCACCAGTGACGGGCTCGACCACTACTACCGGACCGCCGACAGCACCACCGGCCCGTACAAGACCTACTTCTTCCCGCGCAAGGAGCGGACGGGGCAGCCGGTCAACGACCCGGACACCGACACCGTCATCTCGCTGATCTCCAACCTGGACTGCTCCGACAACGCGGGCAGGATCCGGGTGGCGATGTTCGCCTTCACCCGGGACGCGGTCGCCGGGGCGCTGGTGAAGAAGCAGCAGGAGGGCTGCAAGGTCGAGGTGCTGGCCACCGACGAGGTGGACGCCAAGACGGGCAAGCGGACCCTGGACACCGACGTCCGCGAGGTGCTGAAGAACGGTCACCTGGACCGCTTCTCGGCGTGCGCGGGCACCGCGACCGACGCCAAGGGCGCGGTGCGGCCGATCGGCATCCACTCCAAGTACATGCTGATCGAGGGCCGCTACCTCGACGCCCCGAACCAGAAGATCGTCTTCACCGGCAGCCACAACTACACGATCCCGAACCTGCGGGCGAACGACGAGACCCTGCTCAAGGTCCGCAACGCGATGGTGCACGACGCCTTCGTCGCCAACTTCGAGGCGATGAAGGCCGACACCACCACGTGCCGGGTCTGACACTCGGTCAGTCCGTGCTTTGCCCCGGCCGTCCGGGGCGGGGAGGATCGGCCCATGGCTACCTTCTCCGCCCCTGACGGCACCCTGCTGACCCACCACCGCGAAGGCTCCGGCGAGCCGCTGCTCTGCCTGCCCGGCGGGCCGATGCGCGACTCCGCCTGCCTCGGTGACCTCGGCGGCCTGGCCGCCCACCGGACCCTGCACCGCCTCGACCTGCGCGGCACCGGCGACTCCGCCGTTCCGGCCGACCCGGAGACCTACCGGGTCGACCGCCAGGTCGAGGACGTCGAGGCCTTCCGGGCCGCGCTCGGGCTGGAGCGGGTGGACCTGCTGGCCCACTCGGCCGGCTCCGACCTGGCCGTGCTCTACGCCGCCGCGCACCCGGAGCGGATCGCCCGGCTGGTGCTGGTCACCCCGGCCGCCGCCGCGATCGACGTGCCGTTCACGGTGGAGGACCGCACCAAGGCGGCCGCGCAGCTGGCGGACGAGCCCTGGTACCCGAAGGCGGCCGCCGCGCTGGAGGCCACCAAGCGCGGCGTCTTCGACTTCGACGGCTTCGCTCCGCTGATCTACGGCCGGTGGGGCGCGGCCGAGCAGCAGCACGTCGTGGAGCGGGCCGACCAGGTCCACCCGGAGGCGGCGCAGTACTACTACCAGGAGGAGGCCTTCGAGCCGGCCGCCACCCGGGCCGCCCTGGCGCGGCTGGAGGCGCCGGTGCTGGTGGTGGCGGGCGAGTTCGACGGCGGGCCGACGCCGGCCCGGGCGGCCGAGATCGCCGCCGCCTTCCCGAAGGGAGAGCACGTCGTGCTGCCCGGCGTCGGCCACTTCCCGTGGATCGGCGAGCCGGCCCCGTTCGTGGCCGCCGTCCGCGAATTCCTGGACCGCTGAGCCCGGGGAGCGGCAGAATCGGGGGCAATGACCCCCTCCTACGACGCCCTGCTGGGCCTCAGCACGGGTGACTCCTTCGGCGCCCAGTTCTTCGTCCCCGACAACCGCGAGCACCTGACCGCCCGTCAACTCCCGCCCGGCCCCTGGCCGTGGACGGACGACACCGAGATGGCCTGCTCGGTGCACGCGGCGCTGACCGAGCGGGGTGAGGTCGACGTCTTCGACCTCACCCACGCCTTCGCGAACCACCACGACTTCGACCGCGGCTACGGCCCCGCCGCCAACCGCCTGCTCCGCCTCGTCCGCGAGGGCGGTGACGCCCCGGCCCTGGCCGCCGCCCTCTTCGACGGCCAGGGCTCCTACGGCAACGGCGCCGCGATGCGGGTCGCGCCGCTGGGCGCCGCGTACGCGGACGACCCGGCGCGGGCGGTGGGGCCCGCCACCGCGACCGCCGTGATCACCCACACCCACCCGCAGGCGGTGGCCGGGGCGGTGGCCGTCGCGGTGGCGGCCGCGTACGCCGTCCGGGCCAGGACCGAGCCGACCACGCCGGAGGGTTTCCTGGGCGCGGTGCTGGCGCTCACCCCGGACGGTGCGGTGCGGCGCGGGATCGCCGAGGCCGTGACGCTGCTCGGGGTGGCCGATCACCGGACGGCGGCTCAGCTGCTCGGCAACGGCAGGCTGGTGAGCGCGGCGGACACCGTCCCGTTCGCCCTCTGGGCCGCCGCCCGCAACCTCGGTGACTACCCGTCAGCCCTCTGGGAGACCGTCTCGGCCGGCGGCGACGTCGACACCACCGCCGCGATCGTCGGCGGCGTGGTGGCCGCGCACACCGGGGCGGCGGGCATCCCGGACGCCTGGCTGGCCGCCGCCGAACCGCTGCCGGACTGGGCCTTCCCCGAGCCGGGCGGCGTGGCGGGCCCGCGCGGGCGGGCGGTCCTGCGGCCGGAGCCGGTCGCGTTCCCCGAGGTGGAGTGGACGTCCGAGGACTGGCAGCGCGTCAGGACCCGCGACCGGGAGCCGGGTGCGTGGTACCGCTACACCCGCGAGGGCGTGCTGCACCTGGGGCGGGACGGGGACGAGGTCTTCGCGGTCCTGGTGCGGGCGGTGCGCGGCCGCTTCCGGCCGGCGGCGGCGGTGGTGGAGACGGACCCGGGCCGGGCGGTCCCGGCCGATCCGGCGGGGGAGCTGGCGGGGCTGCTCCGGGCGCTCTGAAACCTGGGTGCGGGTGCGCGCGGGGGAGTCGTACGCTGCGCCACATGGCTCATCTACGCTCCGTCAACCTCGCCCGCCCGCGCCCCAATCCGGCCAAGCCGGAGACTGCGGGGACCGGCATCGACAAGCGCCCCACCGACCTCCCCGTCCTGGTCACCGCCCCCGGTGAGGGCGGCTCCGGCCTGGCCGGGGACGTGATCTTCGACACCGCCCACCACGGCGGCGCCGTCCAGGCCGTCTACGCCTATGCCGGGGAGACGCTGGACGCCTGGGCCGCCGAGCTCGGGCGGGAGCTCTCCGACGGCTCCTTCGGCGAGAACCTGACGACCAGTGGACTGGACGTCGACGGCGCCCTGATCGGCGAGCGCTGGCGGGTCGGCGAGCGGCTGCTGCTGGAGGTGACGGTGCCCCGGGTGCCGTGCTCCACCTTCGCCGACTGGCTGGAGGAGCAGCGCTGGGTGAAGCGCTTCACCCAGCGCGCGCTGCCCGGGGCCTACCTGCGGGTGCTGGAGCCCGGCGAGATCCGGGCCGGGGACGCCGTCACGGTGGAGCACCGCCCGGCGCACGACCTGACCGTGGCCGAGACCTTCCGCGCCCTGACCACCGAACCTGCCCTGCTGCCCCGGCTGGTGGACGTCGAGGAGCTCCCCGCCGAGACCCGCGAACGCGTCCGCGCCCGGCTCGCGAAGGGCTGATCCCCGCGCGGGCCGGGCCGACGGGCCGTCAGGCCGAGAGCAGCGTCGTGCCGGCGCCGAGGCACTCCTGCGGGAGCGTCCGGTCCGGCGCGCTCGGGGAGGTGGCGGCGGCGATCCGCAGTTCGATGATGTCCCGCACGGCGGGCCACTCCTCGTCCAGGATCGAGTAGAAGGCGGTCGAGCGGACCACGCCGTCCAGCCCGCGCGAGTGCGCGCGCCGCACGCCCTCGCAGGTGGCGCCGAGGCGTTCGATCGCCGCGCGCGAGCGCAGGTTCCGGGCGTCGGCCCGGAGCGAGATCCGCTGGACGCCCCAGTGCTCGAAGGCGTGACGGAGCATCAGCAGCTTGGCCTCGGTGTTGATCCCGGTGCCCTGGGCCTTGGCGGAGAGCCAGGTGGCGCCGATCTCGGCGGCGTCCGGCACGGCGTGCAGCGGATCGCCGACCGGCACGCCCGGGGTGGGCGGCCAGACCACCGGACCCTGCCAGTAGTCGAGCTCCTGGAACCGGGTCGAGCCCACCACCCGGTTGTCCGCCACCGCGACCGTGGCGAACGGCACCGAGCGGCCGGCCGCCTGGTCGGCCAGGGCGCGCGCGATGTACTCCCGGGCGGCTTCGAGGCCGTGCGGGACAGGAGTGAAGGCGTAGGTCGTACGGTCCTCAGCGCCGGCTTCGGCGAGTGCCTCGGCGTGGTGCATGGCGAGGGGCTCCAGCCGCACGGTGCGGCCGATGAGGGTGACGGGTACGGGCACGGAACCTTCGGTCCTTCGGCTGTCGGAGGGGCCCGAACGCCGTGGTACGGCACTCGGGCGGGACGTTTCGCCCCGGAACTCCGGGCCCGTCGGCCACATCTGCGTAGCCGGGAACGCCGGCGGTGGTGCGTGCAGGGGTGGCGACGGCCCGCATCCGGGCAGCGCGGTGCCGGAACGGACTCGGATCAACGGACCGGTCCGGCGGGGATGAGCGAGGGGACAGTGTGCGTCCGCGAGGTGGCCGAGAGGGTTGAGAGTGCGCGAAGAGAAACAGGCGGCCAAGTGAAGGCAAGGTGCAGTGGGGGTGTCTGCCCGCAGCGTATCCGGGCCGGACCGACGGCGTGACAGACGACCGTGGCGACGACGCGGCGATGCGAGGCAGCGAGAGGACGATACCCGCCCGGAGCCAATGCGTCACTTCACGGCGCGTCATCCGTGGCGCGTGCTGTCAGGTCGCCCGCCGTACTCCATCCGGCGAGCGCTCCGGCACGCCCCCCACCTGCGCTTTCGTACCCGGATGCGATGATTCTGGCGCGTTCGCCCCGCACGGCGGCCGGGGGGTCGGCAGAGTGGGAATGCCGGGGCCGCCGGGTGTGCTGGACTGAGCGAGTAGACGTAGGCAGACGACACGATCGGGGTTGGGTGCGCGGTGCGGGATCCCAAGGAGCTGTACACGCTGGAGCAGCAGGGCGTGGACGCGCTGGCCGCCGCCGGTGCCGCCGCCGGCCCGGACGGCGTCGGGCTGGTGCTGCTGTACCACTTCGAGGGCTTCATGGACGCCGGCGAGGCCGGCGGCCAGGTGGTCACCCACCTGCTGGAGCAGGGCTCCCCGCAGGTGGTCGCCCGCTTCGACCACGACCGCCTGGTCGACTACCGGGCGCGCCGCCCCGCGATGACCTTCGACCGCGAGAAGTGGACCGACTACGACCCGCCGGAGCTGCTGCTCCAGCTGGTCCACGACTCGGTCGGCACCCCCTTCCTGCTGCTCACCGGCCCGGAGCCGGACACCGAGTGGGAGCTCTTCGCGGCCGCCGTCCGGGAGTTGGCGGCCCGCTTCGAGGTGCGCCTGGCGGTCGACTTCCACGGCATCCCGATGGGCGTGCCGCACACCCGCCCGGTCGGCCTCACCCCGCACGGGAACAGGCTGGACCTGGCCGCCGGGTACCCCAAGTGGTTCGACCAGGCCCAGGTCCCGGGCAGCGCCCAGGCCCTGGTGGAGTACCGGCTGGCCGAGTCCGGGCAGGAGGTGCTCGGCTTCGCCGTGCACGTGCCGCACTACGTGGCCCGCTCGCCCTACCCGGCGGCGGCCGTGCTGATCCTGGAGGCGGTGCAGTCCGCCACCGGCCTGGTGCTGCCCGGCACCGAGCTGCGGGACAGGGTGGGCGAGGTCTACGCCGACATCGAGGAGCAGCTCTCCCAGGGGGACGGCGAGCTCGCCGCGGCCATCCGGGGGATGGAGAGCCAGTACGACGCGGTGGCCGGGGCGGAGGGCCGGGACAGCCTGCTCGCCGAGCCGGCCGACCTGCCGTCGGCGGACGAACTCGGCCGCCGGTTCGAGGAGTTCCTCGCCGAGCACGAGCGCGGCGGGGAGTAGGGCTTGCGGGGCAGGTGGTCGGGGCTGCTGATCGCGCCGGTGCTGCTGGCCGGCTGCACGGCC
The DNA here is from genome assembly GCF_039535905.1 of Kitasatospora albolonga. GTDB lineage: Bacteria > Actinomycetota > Actinomycetes > Streptomycetales > Streptomycetaceae > Kitasatospora > Kitasatospora albolonga. The sequence continues at coordinate 48,300 of NZ_BAAAYB010000102.1, forward strand.
GCGGGTGGCGGCGCCCCCTCCGCGGAGGGGAGCACGGCCCCGCCCCCGGCGGCGGCCCCGGTGGGGCGGTACGTGGCGATGGGGGACTCGTACACCTCCGGCCTGGGCGTGCCGCCGCAGGGCGGTGACCCGGCCGGGTGCTTCCGCTCCGGGGTGAACTACCCGGCGCTGGTGGCGGAGGGGCTGAAGGCGGCCGAGTTCGCCGACGTCAGCTGCAGCTCGGCCCGGACACCGGACCTGACGGCACCCCAGAAGGTGAGGGGCGGGGTCAATCCGGCGCAGTTCGACGCGCTCTCGCCCGCCACCCGGCTGGTCACCCTGGGGATCGGGGCCAACGACGCCGGCTTCATGGAGGTGCTCACCCGCTGCGGCATGGCCGCCCTCGGCGGCCGGGGCTGCCGGGCCGAGTTCGCCGCCGAGGGCGGTGCGGACGAGGTGTCCGGGCGGATCGCGGCGGCCGGGGAGAAGGTCGGCGCGGCGCTGGCCGAGCTGAAGCGGCGGGCGCCGCAGGCCCGGGTGCTGGTGGTCGGCTACCCCGAGCTGTTCCCGGCCGATCCGGCCGGCTGCGCGCAGGCCCTCCCGGGCGTGGCGGCCGCCGACGTGGCGTACCTCACGGAGAAGCAGCGGGAGCTGGCGGCCGAGCTGCGCCGCCGCACCGAGGCCGCCGGGGCCGCCTACGTTCCCACCTCGGTGCCGGGCCGCGACATGTGCGCGGGGCCGGCGGCCCGCTGGGTCGAGCCGCTGGACGCGGCCGGCGGGCTCTCCCCGCTGCACCCGAACGCGGCGGGCGAGCGGGGCATGGCCGACGCCGTGCTGGCTGCCGTGCGCTGAGCCCGCGCTCCGTCGGACGGGGCACGGGCTCGGAGGAGGCGCGGGCTCGGACGCGCGCGGGTCCGGACGGGCGGGGGCCGGTGGCCGCAGATCAGGGCTTTTGACTGCGGCCACCGGGGTCCTGAGGGCGGGTCAGACGACCCGGGCGGGGTGGGCGGCGACGGTGACGGCCTCGTCGTCCAGGCACTCGCCGGTGGCGAGGTCGAAGCGCTGCTTGAGGAGCGGCGAGGCGACGTACACCCGGCCGTCCGGGGTGGAGCCCAGCAGGCCCCGGGAGAGGACGTAGGCGCCGGTGAACGGGTCGCGGTTGGCGATGGCGTAGACCCGGCCCTGACGGTCCGTGAAGACGGCGGCCTGGCTGCCGTCGGGGAGCAGGACGGCGACGCCGCGGCCGGGGACGAGGCGGTCGCGGTCGCAGACCGGGACCCAGCCGTCGGAGGTGCGCAGTTCGACCCTGGCGAGGTCGGTGGCGGTCGCGGTGGCGAGGGCGGTGGTCATCGGACCTCCAGCAGGTCGGCGGAGAGCTTGGCGAGCAGCTGCTCCGGGGTGGCGAGGATCTCCAGGTCGGGCTTGACCTGGTCGCGCTCGGCGGTGAACCGGACGCTCGGGTCGGGCACGCCGGGGGCGTTGACGAAGGAGACGAAGCGGGAGAGCCGCTCCGGATCGGCCAGGGTGGCGGCCCACTCGTCCTGGTAGTCGGCGACGTGATGGGCCATCAGCGCCTCCAGGTCGGCCGCGATGCCGAGCGAGTCGTGCACCACCACGTCGCGGACGTGGTCGAGGCCGCCCTCGATCCGGTCCAGCCAGGTGGAGGTGCGCTCCAGCCGGTCGGCGGTGCGGATGTAGAACATCAGGAAGCGGTCGACGTAGCGGATCAGGGTCTCGTCGTCGAGGTCCTGGGCCAGCAGGTCGGCGTGCCGGGGGATCGCGCCGCCGTTGCCGCCGACGTAGAGGTTCCAGCCGTTGGCGGTGGCGATCACGCCGAAGTCCTTGGCCTGGGCCTCGGCGCACTCGCGGGCGCAGCCGGAGACGCCGGACTTGAACTTGTGCGGGGAGCGGAGCCCCCGGTAGCGCAGCTCCAGCTGGATCGCCATGCCCACCGAGTCCTGCACGCCGTAGCGGCACCAGGTGGAGCCCACGCAGGACTTCACGGTGCGCAGGGACTTCCCGTACGCGTGGCCGGACTCGAAGCCGGCCGCCACCAGCCGGTGCCAGATCTCCGGCAGCTGGTCCACCCGGGCGCCGAACATGTCGATCCGCTGGCCTCCGGTGATCTTGGTGTAGAGCCCGAAGTCCCGGGCCACCTCGCCGATCACGATCAGCTTCTCGGGGGTGATCTCGCCGCCGGGGATGCGCGGGACGATCGAGTAGGAGCCGTTCTTCTGGAGGTTGGCCAGGAAGTGGTCGTTGGTGTCCTGGAGGGCCGCCTGCTCGCCGTCCAGCACGTAGCCGGAGGCGGCCAGCTCGGGGGCCAGGGTGGCGATGATCGAGGCCACCGTGGGCTTGCAGACCTCACAGCCCTCGGCGTCCGTCAGGCGGCCGTGCTCGGCGAGCAGCTGACGGTGGGTCGGGATGCGCTTGACCCGGACGATCTCGTACAGCTCGGCGCGGGTGTGGGCGAAGCAGGGGCACAGGCCCTTGTCGACCACCACGCCCGAGGCCTCCAGCTCCTCGTTGACGATGGTGCCGAGCAGCTTGATGCAGGACCCGCAGCCGGTGCCCGCCTTGGTGCACTTCTTCACCTCGGGGACGGTGGTGCACTGGTGGTCCGTCACCGCGCCCCGGACGGTGCCCTTGGTGACGTTGTGGCAGCTGCAGACCACCGCGTCGTCCGGCAGTGCCGAACTGCCGAGCGAGACCGGGGCGCCGAGGCCGGCCGGGAGGACCAGCGACTCGGCCGGGACGGGCAGCGGGTTGCCGGTGCCGGCCAGCGGGCGGAGCGAGGAGTACGCCTCGGCGTCGCCGACCAGGATGCCGCCGAGCAGGGCGCCCTCGGGGGTGACCACCAGCTTCTTGTAGATGCCGGAGCGGGAGTCGGAGTAGACCACGTCCAGTGCGCCGGGGGTGGTGCCGAAGGCGTCGCCGAAGCTGGCCACGTCCACCCCGAGCAGCTTGAGCTTGGTGGAGAGGTCGGCGCCGGTGAACTCCTTGGCGGCCTGCCCGGCCAGCTGGTGCGCCACGCTGGCGGCCATCTCGTAGCCGGGGGCGACCAGGCCGTAGACCCGGCCGTCCACCGCGAGGGCGCACTCGCCGATCGCGTAGACGTGCTCGTCGGAGGTGCGGCAGAGGGCGTCCACCGCGATGCCGCCGCGCTCGCCGACGTCGAGGCCGCAGTCCCGCGCCAGCTGGTCGCGGGGGCGGATGCCGGCCGAGAAGACCACCAGGTCGGTGGCGATGGACGAGCCGTCGGTGAAGGTCATGCCGCTGGCGGCGCCGTCGGTGGCCAGGATGGCGCTGGTGCCGACGCCGGTGTGCACCACCACGCCCATCTCCTCGATGGTGCGGCGCAGCGCCTCGCCGCCGCCCTCGTCCACCTGGACGGGCATCAGGCGCGGGGCGAACTCGACCACGTGGGTCTCCAGGCCCAGGCCCTTGAGCGCCCCGGCCGCCTCCAGGCCGAGCAGCCCGCCGCCGACCACCGCACCGACCCTGGAGCCGGCCGCGTAGGCCTCGATGGCGTGCAGGTCCTCGATGGTGCGGTAGACGAAGCAGCCGTCGGCGTCCTTGCCCTCGACCGGCGGGACGAAGGGGTAGGAGCCGGTGGCCAGCACCAGGGTGTCGTAGGCGACGGTGTGCCCGGCGGCGGTGGTGACGGTCCGTCCGGCGCGGTCGACCGAGGTGACGGGGGAGTCCAGGTGGACCTCGAAGCCGTGGGCGTCGACGAAGCCGGGCTCGCCGAGCAGCAGGTCCTCCGGGGTCTTCCCGGCGAAGTACGAGGTCAGGGCGACCCGGTCGTAGGCGGGGCGGGGCTCCTCGGCGAGCACGACCACCCGGAAGCGGTCGGCGGCGCCGGTGTCGGCCAGGGCTTCCAGGAAGCGGTGGCCGACCATGCCGTATCCGACCAGGACGACGGTCGGCTTGGTGGTGGTCATCGGTGGGTCCCTCCGTGGTTCGTGCCCTGCGAGCTCTCGGTCCGAGCTTGATTCGTGGGTGTTAACCGGTGGGAGCAGGGCTGTTTCGCGGCCGGAACTTCGGCCTCAGCGGGGGCGGGGCGCCGATGTGAGACCGCAATGGACAGCATGCTGTCAATGTGACAGGATGCTGTCGACAGAGGGATTCGAGGAGGAGCCATGCAGCAGCGCACCGTTCACCTTGCCGTCTACGACACGCTCGCCGACTGGGAGTACGGCCACGCCGTCGCCCACCTGCGCAACGGGATGGCCCACCGGGCGTCCGGCCCGGCCTTCGAGATCCGCACCGTCGGGCTCGGGGGCGCCTCGGGCGCGGTCACCACCATGGGCGGGCTGCGGGTGCTGCCCGACCTCCCGCTGGACGCGCTGGCGCCGGAGGAGAGCGCGATGCTGATCCTGCCGGGAGCCGGGCTCTGGGACGCGGGCGAGGAGTTGGCGCCGTTCGCGAAGAAGGCGGCGGAGTTCGTGGCGGCCGGGGTGCCGGTGGCGGCGATCTGCGGGGCGACGGCCGGGCTGGCCCGCGAGGGACTGCTGGACGGGCGGGCGCACACCTCGGCGGCGGCGGAGTACCTGGGCTTCCAGTCGGGCTACCAGGGGGCCGCGGACTACCGGGAGACGGAGGCCGTCACCTCCGCGGACGGGCTGCTGGTCACCGCCGGGCCGACCGAGCCGGTGGCCTTCGCCCGGGAGGTGCTGGGCCGCCTGGACGTGATGGAGCCGGCGGTGCTGGACGCCTGGTACCGGCTGTTCCGCCACTCCGACGCGAGCGCCTACCCGGTGCTGGAAGCGGCGGCCCAGCGGTGAGCCAACTCCCCACGGCCGCCTCCTCGTTGAGCCGCTCGGCGCTGGCGGTCTTCCGGCTCAACGGCCAGTTCCTCGGCGTGGCCGAGGAGTTGGCCGCTCCGGCCGGGCTGACGGCGGCCTGGTGGCAGGTGCTCGGCGCGGTGCTGTCCGAGCCGCTGCCGGTGGCCGGCATCGCCCGCGCGATGGGCATCACCCGGCAGAGCGTCCAGCGGATCGCCGACCTGCTGGTGGAGAAGGGGCTGGCCGAGTACCGGCCCAACCCGGCGCACCGCCGGGCCAAGCTGCTCGCGCCCACCGAGGAGGGCTACGCGGCCGTCGCCCGGATCACCCCGGGGCACGCCGTGACCGCCGCGGCACTGGCCGAACGGCTGGGCGGAGAGGCGGAGTTCGCGGCCGTGGCGGAGGTGCTGGAGCGGCTCGGACGCGCGCTGGACTCCCTGGCGGCGGGCGAGCGGTAGGCGGGGCGGTCCGGGGCGGGCAGCCCGGGTCAGGCCGGGGTGCGGAAGGACTGGCGGTAGGCGAGCGGGGCGACGCCGATGGTGCCGGAGAGGTGCTGGCGCAGCGAGACGGCCGTGCCGAAGCCGGAGCGGTGGGCGACCTCGTCCACCGGGAGGTCGGTGGTCTCCAGCAGCCGGCGGGCGTGGTCCACCCGCCGGTGGGTCAGCCACTGGCCCGGCGGCAGGCCGGTCTCGTCCTTGAAGCGGCGGCAGAAGGTGCGCACGCTCATCCGGGCGTGCGCTGCCAACTCGGCCAGCGGGAGCGGCTGGTGGAGGTTGGCCAGGGCCCAGGCCCGGGTGGCCGCCGTGCTCGCCTCCTCCGGTTCGGGCACCGGCCGCTCGATGTACTGGGCCTGTCCGCCCTCCCGCCACGGCGGCACCACGCAGAGCCGGGCCACCCGGTTGGCCACCTCGGAGCCGTGGTCGCGCCGGATCAGGTGCAGGCAGAGGTCGATCCCGGCCGCCGAGCCGGCGGCGGTGAGGACCTCGCCGTTGTCGACGAAGAGCACGTCCGCGTCCACCCGCACCAGGGGGTAGGCCCGCTGGAAGTCGCCGGCGTCGGTCCAGTGGGTGGTGGCCGGCCGGCCGTCCAGCAGGCCGGCGGCGGCCAGCACGTAGGAGGCGGTGCAGATCGAGACGATCCGCGCCCCGGGGCGCAGCAGCTTCAGGGCCCTCGCCAACTCGGCCGGGAGCCAGTCCTGTTGGTCCGCCGAGTCGCAGGTGAACGGCGGGATCACCAGGGTGTCGGCGGTCGCGATCACCTCGGATCCGTGCGGCACCTGCACCGTGAAGTCGGCCTCGGTGCGGACCGGGCCGCCGTCCAGCGAGCAGGTCACCACCTCGTACAGCGGGGTGCCGTCGGCGGCGGCGGCCACGCCGAAGATGCGGTTGGGGATGGAGAGTTCGAAGGGGTAGACGCCGTCCAGGGCGAGGGTGACCACACGGTGCATGGCGAGATCCTTTCAGATATCGGCAATCTTGCCACTCGTTCGGGGCGGCCCGCTGCGGGATCTTGGTGTCAGGCGGCCGGACGGTCCGCCGGAAACCCCTTCCGAGCAGGAGAGATGAAGATGCGTGCGATCAGCCAGAACGAGTTCGGCGGCCCCGAGGTCCTGGAGGTCGTGGAGGTGGAGCGGCCGGAGCCCGGCGTGGCGGAGGTGCTGGTGCGGGTCCTGGCCACCTCGGTCAACCCGACCGACGTCTGGCACCGGAGCAGCGGCGGTCTGGCCGGCCGGATCGTGCCGCTGGGCTGGGACGTCTCCGGCGTGGTCGAGGCGGTCGGCATCGGCGTCACCACCCTGGCCGTCGGCGACGAGGTCTTCGGCATGCCGCGCCACCCCGCCCCGGCCGGGACCTACGCCGAGTACGTCACCGTCCCGGCCCGCCACCTGGTGCGCAAGCCGGACGCGCTGACGCACGTTCAGGCGGCTGCCGTGCCGCTGGTCGGCATGACGGCCTGGCAGGCCCTGGTGGACACCGCCGACGTGCGGCCCGGTCAGCGGGTGCTGGTGCACGCGGCGGCAGGAGGTGTCGGCCACCTCGCGGTGCAGATCGCCAAGGCCCGCGGCGCGTACGTGATCGGCACCGCCCGGTCCGCGAAGCACGACTTCCTGCGCGCCCTCGGCGCGGACGAGGTGGTGGACTACACGGCCGTGGATTTCGAGGAGGCGGTGGAGCCGGTGGACGTGGTGGTCGACCCGGTCGGCGGTGAGTACGGCCCGCGCTCGCTCCGGGTGCTGCGGCCGGGCGGCGTCCTGGTCTCGCTGGCCTCCCCGGCCGAGCAGTACCTCGCCGAGCAGGCCGCCGCGCTCGGCCTGCGGGCCGGCTTCATGGCCGTCGAGGCCGACCAGGCGGGCCTGCGGGAGCTGGCCGCCCTTGCCGAGCAGGGGCTGCTGCGGCCCGAGGTGAGCGCCGAACTCCCGCTGGAGCGCGTCGCCGAGGCCCACGAGCTCAGCCAGACCGGCCGCACCTCCGGCAAGATCGTGCTCTCCGTCGGACCCCGGTCCTAGCCTTCGCGGTATGACGACACTGCTGGACGGACTGGACGACCTCCCGTGGGCGGGCATGCGGGTGCCGGGGCCCGGCCGCGACGCCGGGAACATCCCGGTCGCCCTCCGGGCGATGGAGACGGGGGAGGAGGGCACCACCGACATCTGGGGGGCCGCAGCGGACGCCGCGCACGAGTGCTACGACATCGCCTCCAACCGCTACTCCGAGGCGGCCGAGCACCTGGTGCCGTTCCTCACGGCGCTCTGCGCCTCTCCCACCGCCGAGGCGGCCGTCGAGGCCGCCGGCGTGCTCTACGACCTGGCCTTCGCCGAGCCCGACGACTCGGAGGAGGCGGCGGGGAACACCGGGATGCTGGAGCGCGTCCGGGGCCTGCTGCTGACGGGGCGTCCGGTCTACTACGCGATGCTGGAGCGCCCCGAGCCGGCGGTGCGGCGGGCGGGCTGGGAGTTGCTCTACGCCATCGACTGCGGAGCGCCGCACCACGCGGCGGCCCTCGAACGGGCCTGGCTGACCGAGACCGACGAGGAGACCCGCCGGATGGTGGAGCACCACCGCGAGTCCCTGGTGGTCGACGAGGACGAGCCGATGTTCGGCGCGCACGTCCCGCTGTGAGCTCCGGTTAACGGGGGGTTGATCTGGACGGGCCCGGGGTGAAACAGGGGCCGGGCATGCTGGGGGCATGACGACGACCTCCACCACCACCGCCGGCCCGGTGCGCCGGGTGCTCCCGCCCGTCCGGGTGCTGCACGCGGCCCGCCGTCCGGCCCTGGTGCTGGTGGCGCACGGCTCTCGGGATCCGGAGACGGCGGTCGAGATCGGCCGGCTGGCCGCGCTGCTGCGCGTCCGACGGCCCGAACTCGACGTCCGGATCGCCCACTTGGGGCTGAACGCACCGCTGCTGCCCGAGGTGCTGGACGAGCTGCGCGGCCCGGCCGTCCTGGTGCCGCTGCTGCTCAGCCGGGGGTACCACGTCAAGGTGGACCTGCCCGCGCTGGTGGCGGCCGCGCCGCAGGTGACCGGGGTGGTGACGGCCCCGCTCGGGCCCGACCGGCTGCTCGCCGAGCTGCTCACCGAACGTCTGGTGGAGGCGGGTTGGGGTCCGGAGGGCGACGCGGTGGTGCTCGCCTCGGCCGGTTCCCGCGATCCGGACGCCGCCACCGACACCGAGGCCCAGGCGGCCCTGCTGGCCGCGCGCCTCGGCGTCCCGGTCCGGGTCGGCACCGTCGCGGCGGGCGGGCCGAGCGTGACGGAGGCGGTCGCCGGCCTCACGGCGGAAGGCCACCGCCGGATCGCGGTCGCCTCGTACTTCACCGCCCCGGGGGACTTCGCCCGGCTGGCGGCCGCCGCGGCGCCGTGGATCACCGCGGCCCCGCTGGGGGCCCATCCGGGCATGGCCGAGCTGGTGCTGTCGCGGTACCAGTCGGCGGTCCGCCCGGCGGTGGTGGCGGCGTAGCGGGAGCCGGCCGGCCGGGGTGGCTCCGGTGGCGTTCGTCCGTCGTACGGTGCGCGTTCGTGTGTGGTGCTGATGGAATGTCGGCTGTCCGGCGTACGGTACTTCCATATGGACGACACCGCGTACGACCCCGCAGCCGAAGCCCGATGGGTGCCCGAGCCGGACAAGCGGCCGGGCCGGACGGCGTTCCAGCGTGACCGCGCGCGGGTGCTGCACTCGGCAGCCCTGCGCCGCCTGGCCGGCACCACCCAGGTGGTGGCCCCGATGCGCAGTGACTTCCCGCGGACCAGGCTCACGCACTCGCTCGAATGCGCGCAGGTGGGGCGGGAGTTGGGAGCGGCCCTGGGCTGCGACCCGGATCTGGTGGAGACGGGCTGCCTGGCCCACGACATCGGCCACCCGCCGTTCGGCCACACCGGCGAGGAGGCGCTCGACCAGGCCGCCCGCAGCTGCGGCGGCTTCGAGGGGAACGCGCAGTCGCTCCGCATCCTGACCCGCCTGGAGCCCAAGCGCTTCGCGCCGCCCGGCGAGCCCGCCGCCGCGCTGGCCCCGCGTCCGGGCCACGGCGTCGGCCTCAACCTCACCCGCGCCGCGCTGGACGCCGCCACCAAGTACCCCTGGCCGCACGGCGCCCACCCCACCGACCCGGCCTCCACCAAGTTCGGCGTCTACGCCGACGACCTTCCGGTCTTCCGCTGGCTGCGCACCGGTGCGCCGGAGCTGCGCAAGTGCTTCGAGGCCACCGTGATGGACTGGTCCGACGACGTGGCGTACTCCACCCACGACGTGGAGGACGGCATCCAGGCCGGGCACGTCGACCCGGCGGCGCTGCGCTCGGCCGAGGAGCGGTCCGAGCTGTTCAAGATCGCGGACCGGTACGCCGCGGCGGAGCCCGAGGAGTTCGGCGCCGCGCTGGACAGGCTGCAGGGCGAGGAGTGGTGGCCGCGCGGCTACGACGGTTCGGCCCGAGCCCGGGCCGGGCTCAAGGACCTGACCAGCCAGCTGATCGGCCGCTTCTGCCTGGCCGCCGAGCAGGCCACCCGGGCCCGCTACGGCCCGGGCCGGCTGACCCGCTACGCCGCCGAGCTGGTGGTGCCGCAGGAGGTCCGGGTCGAGGTCGCGGTGCTCAAGGCCGTCGCCGTCCGGTACGTGATGCAGCGCGACGAGCAGGCACAGCTCCGCGCCCGCCAGCGGATCGTGATCGCCGAGCTGGCCGACGTGCTGGCCCGCACCGCCCCGTACGGGCTGGACCCGGTCTTCGCCGCCCTGTACGAGGAGGCCGAGGACGACCGGGCCGCCCTGCGCGCGGTGATCGACCAGATCGCCACCCTCACCGATGCCTCCGCCCTCGCCCTGCATTCCCGCTTGGTCGAGTCGAAGGCGACGTAGACTTCCGGGGTGGCAGGCCGGATCAAGGATGAAGACGTACAGCGGGTGCGCGACGCGCTGCCCATCGACGCGGTCGTCAACGACTACGTCCAGCTGACCAACGGGGGCGGCAGCCAGCTCAAGGGCGTCTGCCCGTTCCACGACGAGAAGTCCGCCTCCTTCTACGTCCATCCCGGCAAGGGCGTGTTCCACTGCTTCGGCTGCGGCGAGAGCGGCGACACGATCACCTTCCTGATGAAGATCGAGCACTTCTCGTTCGCCGAGGCCGTCGAGCGGATGGCCGCCCAGGCCGGGATCACCCTGCGGTACGAGGAGGGCGGCTACTCGCCCCGCCAGCAGCAGGGCGAGCGCACCCGGCTGGTCGAGGCGCACAAGGTGGCCGCGGCCTTCTACCAGGAGCAGCTGGAGTCCGCGGAGGCCGAGATCGGCCGCCGCTTCCTGGCCGAGCGCGGCTTCGACGCCGAGGCGGCCAAGCACTTCGGGGTCGGCTACGCCCCGGCGGGCTGGGAGCACCTGGTCCGCTACCTGCGCGGCAAGGGCTTCTCCGACAAGGAGATCCTGCTCGGCGGCCTGGCCTCGCAGGGGCAGCGCGGCGGCCTGATCGACCGCTTCCGGGGCCGGCTGGTCTGGCCGATCCGGGACAGCGGCGGCGAGGTGATCGGCTTCGGTGCCCGGCGGCTGCGCGAGGACGACAACGGGCCGAAGTACCTGAACACCCCCGAGACGCCGATCTACAAGAAGTCCCACGTGCTCTACGGCCTGGACCTGGCGAAGAAGGAGATCGCCAAGTCCGGCCGGGCGGTGGTGGTCGAGGGCTACACCGACGTGATGGCCTGTCACCTGGCCGGCGTCACCTCGGCGGTGGCCACCTGCGGCACCGCCTTCGCCGAGGACCACATCAAGATCATCCGTCGGCTGCTGATGGACACCTCCACCTACCGCGGCGAGACGGTCTTCACCTTCGACGGCGACGCCGCCGGGCAGAAGGCCGCACTGCGCGCGTTCGAGGACGACCAGAAGTTCGCCGCCCGCACCTCGATCGCCATCACCCCGGGCGGCATGGACCCGTGCGAGCTCCGGCTGGCCAAGGGCGACGAGGCGGTCCGCGAGCTGATCGACAACCCGGTGCCGCTCTTCGAGTTCGCGCTGCGCTCCGCCGTGGACCGCCACCGGGTGGACACCCCCGAGGGGCGGGCCGCGGCGCTGGAGGAGGCCTCGGCGATCATCGTCAAGATCAAGGACCGCTCGATCCAGCACGAGTACGCCGTCCGGCTGGCCGGCATGCTGGGCATCCTGGACGAGCAGTTCGTGGTCCGGCGGATCTCCCAACTCGCCCGCTGGCAGCGGGAGAACCAGCAGAACGGGAACCGTCAGCTCCGCCGCCCCGGCGGCCCCGCGGCCGCCGTTCCCGCCCAGCCCGTCCGTCCCGCCTACCGCCTGGACCCGCGGGACCCGGCCCAGTTCGTGGAGCGCGAGCTGCTCAAGCTGGCCCTCCAGCACCCGGACCTGGTCAGCCCGGCCTTCGACAACTACGGCGACGACGAGTTCCCCACCCCGCCCTACACCGCCGTCCGCCAGGCGATCCGGGCGGCCGGCGGCGCGGCCTACGGCGCGACCCTGCCGGACTTCACCGCAGTCGTCCGGGAGGCCTGCCCGGACGACCAAGTGCGCTCCCTGGTCACCGAGTTGACGGTGGAGCCGATCCGCACCCGGCGGGCCGCCGACACCATCTACGCGGGGGAGTTCCTGGTCAAGCTCCGCCTCCAGGCGGTGGACCGCCGGATCGCCGAGGTCCGCGGCCACCTGCAGCGGCTCGACCGGCGCGGCACCCCCGAGGAGCTGAACGCCGTCCAGGGCGAGCTGTGGGCCCTCCAGCAGTACGCCCAGAACCTCCGCAGCAGGGGCGCCGCCGGGCTCTGACGGCACTGCGCGGGCCCCGGAGTGACCTGAGTCACAGTCGCCCGAATCCCCGGGCGCCGAGCTGGGTATCCCAACCCTTGTGGCGCGGCCTCCCCCACGGCCGTGCACCGCCGAGGGAGGATGCCCGTGGAGCTCTCCGCCGTGCAAACCGCCGTCGAACCGGCGGAGTCCGAGCCGGACGCGACCGGCCCCGCCGAGGTGGTCGAGGCGGTCGAGGCCGTCGCGCCGGGCGAGCCGGACGAGGCCCCGGCGCCGGACGAGACGGCCGGCCCGGCCGCCGACCTGCTGCGTCAGTACCTGCGCGAGATCGGCCGGATCCGGTTGCTCACCGCCGTCGAGGAGGTCGAGCTGGCCCGGCAGATCGAGGCCGGTCTCTTCGCCGAACAGGCCCTCCAGCAGGGCGGGTTGGACGAACGGCTGACGGTCGAGCTGGCCGTCCTGGTCCGGCTCGGCCACCGGGCCAAGCGCCGCCTGATCGAGGCCAACCTCCGCCTGGTGGTCTCCGTCGCCAAGCGCTACGTCGGCCGCGGCCTCACCCTGCTCGACCTGGTCCAGGAGGGGAACCTCGGGCTGATCCGCGCGGTGGAGAAGTTCGACTACGCGCGCGGCTACAAGTTCTCCACCTACGCGACCTGGTGGATCCGGCAGGCGATGAGCCGGGCGCTGGCCGACCAGGCCCGCACCATCCGGGTGCCGGTGCACGTGGTCGAGCTGATCAACCGGGTGATCCGGGTCCAGCGCACCATGCTCCAGGAGCGCGGCACCGTGCCCAGCGCGGCCGAGGTCGGCGAGGCGCTGGAGCTGACCGAGGCCCGGGTGCTGGAGATCCTGCGGCTGGCCCAGGAGCCGGTCTCGCTGCACACCCCCGTGGGTGACGAGGACGAGGTCGCCCTCGGCGACCTGATCGAGGACGCCGACGCCGCCTCGCCCGTCGAGACCGCCGCCTTCCTGCTGCTGCGCCAGCACCTCGGCGCCGTCCTGGACACCCTCGGGGAGCGCGAGCGCCAGGTCGTCCAGCTCCGCTACGGCCTGGACGACGGGCACCCCCGCACCCTGGAGGAGATCGGCCACCTCTTCGGCGTCACCCGCGAGCGGATCCGCCAGATCGAGGCCAAGACGCTCTCCCGCCTGCGCGCCCACGCCTTCACCGCCCAGCTCCGCGCCTACCTGGACTGAGCCTTACCCCGGAGGTAATCGCGCCGGGCGTCCGCCGTTGGCGATGATGACGGCAACGCCGCACCGCCCCCGGTCGCGGCACCGAGGCAGGGGAGGCCCGCCATGTCGTCAACTTCCTTCACCGGAACCCGAGTCGTGGTCGAGGAACTGCTGCGCCGGATCGGCGCGGGTGACCCCGAGCGGATCGCGGAGCTCTACGCCGAGCACGGCGACTGGAAGCTCTCCTGGCCCGCCGCGGAGCACGGCCGCCCCGCCACCCCGTGGATCCGGAGCCGTGCCACCCGGGCCGAAGCGGCCGACCACTTCCGGGAGTTGGCCGCCCACCACGTCCCGGAGGCCGCGGCCACCACCGTCGAGCGGATCCTGGTCGACGGCCCGGAGGCCGTGGTCCTCGGCGAGATCCGCCAGACCGCCCGCCCCACCGGCCGCCCGTACCGGGCCCGTTTCGCCCTCCACCTCACCGTGGAGGCGGGCCTGATCGTCCGTCACCACGTCTACGAGGACAGCCTCGCGGTGGCCGCCGCCTTCGAGGGATGACGCTCCGACTGCCCCGGCGGCCTCAGGACTTGGGCAGGGTGTCCACGAAGTCGGTGCCGGCGGCGTAGAAGCCGTCCACCGTCTTCTGGACGTCCGCGTAGGAGACGGCCGTGGCGTCCTTGTAGTAGAACCAGTTGACCTTCAGGTCCCAGGCGCGCTGCCCGCCGAGCGAGGGCAGCAGGTCGACGAACCAGTTGCTGAAGTGGACGTTCATCTTCTCGCGCGGCACGTAGTTCCCGGTGCTGGTGAACAGCTCCTTGCCGTCCATCGAGTAGGTGGCCTTCCCGTCGACGGCGGTGACCATCATGACGTGCCAGCCCTCGAGGCGCTGCTTGTGCGGCTTGGTGACGCGGTCCGCCGGGTCCGCCTTGAACCAGCTGGTGGTGTCCAGTTGGGGGCCGGGGTTGCCCCAGCCGCCGTTCGGCATGTACTCGAAGTCGAGCTCGCTGTAGTTCGGCGAGTCGTCGGAGGTGGAGATCGGGAAGTAGGACTGGACGACGTGGTCGCCGTTCTTTCCGCTGACCGGCTTGTCGCTGAGGTGGATCCTGGCGGCGAAGGTGCCGTTGAGGAGCTTGGTGCCGGTGGTCTGGATCTCGACCTGCTTGGTGCCCTTCGCGGTGCCGTCGGTGGTGGCCCGCAGCTGGAGGGTCCGGCCGCCCTGGGCGGTGGTGTCGGCGGGGAAGCTCGCGCCGGCGTCGGACCAGGTGTCCTTGATCCCGGGGCCGCCCTCGCCGGTGCGGACCTCCCAGCCGTGCGCGGTGAGCGCGGGATCGGTGGGGCCGGTGTAGCGGAAGCTGTCGAAGAGGGTCCCCGGAGGGCCGGTCGGCGTCGGCGTGGCGGCGGCCGGGGAGCCGCCCTTCGCCGTCCCGGCGGGGCCGCCGCCGGAGGCGCCGGAGACCGGGCCGCCGGAGCAGGCGGCGAGCGTGCCCAGCAGGACCGGGAGGGCCAGGAGGCTCCACCCGCGGTGACGGCGGGGGCGGCGGGGCTGACTCACGCGGGCTCCTCGGGGTACCGGTCGCACATGCGTGCCGATCGGGTGGGAGGCACATCCTAACGGGGCACGAAGGGCCCGCTCGAACACGTCGGCGGGCATTGCGATCCGGTCACAGCCCTCTCTCGGAACGGGCCAAATCCACCCATCGCGGCCAATTCGCTCTGAGGGTTGCACTAGCGTTCGCCTTAGGCTCCGGTGGTCTACGTACCCTGCACTGAAAGGCGTGGCAAGGTGCGCCCAGTCGTCACCCCCGTCGAAGGCGGATCAGTCCGGCCGTCACAGTCCGACGTACCCGCGTCGAATCTCGAAGAGGTCGACCCCGCACCGGTGTTCGTCTCCCAGTCGGGTCGGCGCGGCCGGCTGCTGCGCGGTCTCGGCTGGCCCGTCTCGGTGGTCGGCGCGATCCTCGCGGTCGTCATGGCCGGGACCATGGTCGGCGTCCAGGCCGACGCCCCGGCGATGGGCATACCCCCTCAGCCGACGGCCCGGCCGGCCGAACCCGTGACGACGCCCACCCCCGCGCCGTCACCCACCCCGTCGCCGAAGCCGTCGACGTCGACCTCCAAGGCGCCCTCGCGCTCCGCGACCCCTGCGGGCAAGCCGACGGCGAAGACGACCGGCACCACCGGCACCACCACCATGACCGGCACCACCGGTGCACCGCACGGCGCCACACCGTCCGCCCGGTCCACGAAGCACCCCTGAACCGCAGCACCGCCCATCTCCAGGAGCACCATTGTCCCGCCACCAGCGCCGCCGGCAGTCTTCGCGCAGGCCGCGCCGACTGGCCGCGCCACCCCTGCGCTTCTTCATGCCGCTCTCCCTGCTGGCATGTCTGCTCGCGCTGCTCGTGCTGCGCGGCCTGGCCACCAACGAGGTGTTCCACGACGCCCGGGTCGCCGACTCGGCCGACAAGGAGACCGTTCCGGAGTCGCTGCTCAAGGGCGGCCCGGTCATCGACGCGCGCGGTGAGCACAACGACGACCCGGTGAGCTACCGCATCCCGGACCGCACCGTGGTGCTGAGCTTCGACGACGGCCCGGACGAGGAGTGGACCCCGAAGGTCCTGGACGTGCTGGAGTCCCGCGGCGTGCGCGCGGACTTCTTCGTGACCGGCGGCATGACGGCCCGTCATCCGGAGCTGATCCGCCGGATCGTGGACGAGGGGCACGAGATCGGGCTGCACAGCTTCACCCACCCGGACTTCGCCTTCCAGTCGCACGCCCGGATCACCTGGGAGATGGCCCAGACCCAGCTGGCCCTGGCCGGGGCGGCGGGGGTGCACAGCTCGCTGTTCCGCCCGCCGTACTCGTCCAACTCGGCGGCGCTGGACGACTGGACCTACCCGGTGATCAAGTACCTGGGCGCCCGGGGCTACGTCACCGCCTTCATCGACCACGACACCGACGACTGGAAGCGGCCGGGGGTGGACGCCATCGTCAAGGAGGCGATGCCCACGACGCCCGGCGCCGGCGAGCTGATCCTGCTGCACGACTCCGGCGGTGACCGCTCCCAGACCGTCGAGGCGCTCGGCATCCTGATCGACAAGCTGAAGGCCGACGGCTACCGCTTCACCACCATCTCCGAGGCGCTCGGCGCCTCCAGCGCCACCACGCCGGTGACCGGCTTCCGGCTGTGGGCGGGCAAGGGCTACGTCTGGGCCACCCAGCTGGCCGTGCACACCCTGCCGACGCTGATCGGGCTGCTCGCCGTGGTCGGCTTCCTGAACTTCGGCCGGTTCGCCCTGATGCTGGTGCTGGCCCCGATCCACGCCCGCCGCTCCAAGCGGCAGGACCTCTGGGGCGAGCCCGTCACCCGCCCGGTCACCGTCCTGGTGCCCGCGTACAACGAGCGCGAGTGCATCGCCCACACCCTCAACTCGCTGGCCGCGAGCGACTACCCGATCGAGGTCATCGTCATCGACGACGGTTCCTCGGACGGCACCGCGGACATCGTGGAGGAGATGGCGATGCCGTTCGTCCGCCTGATCCGCAAGGTCAACGGCGGCAAGCCCAGCGCGCTGAACGCCGGCATCGCGGCCGCCTCGCACGACATCGTCGTGATGATGGACGGCGACACCGTCTTCGAGCCCTCCACGGTGCGCGAGCTGGTCCAGCCCTTCGCGGACCCCTCGATCGGCGCGGTCTCGGGCAACGCCAAGGTCGGCAACCGGGACACCCTGATCGGCTCCTGGCAGCACATCGAGTACGTCCTCGGCCACAACCTGGACCGCCGGATGTACGACATGCTCGGCATCATCCCGACCATCCCCGGCGCGGTCGGCGCCTTCCGCAAGGAGGCCCTGGACGCGGTCGGCGGGATGAGCGAGGACACCCTCGCCGAGGACACCGACATCACCATGGCGGTGCTGTGCGAGGGCTGGCGGGTGGTCTACGCCGAGCGCGCCCGCGCCTGGACCGAGGCCCCCGCGAGCCTCCAGCAGCTCTGGTCCCAGCGGTACCGCTGGAGCTACGGCTCGATGCAGGCGATGTGGAAGCACCGCCGGGCCGTCACCGCCAAGGGGCCGCGCGGGCGGTTCGGCCGCCGGGGCCTGCCGCTGGTCGTGCTGTTCGGCGTGGTCGCCCCGCTGCTGGCACCGCTGGTCGACATCTTCCTGATCTACGGCGTGCTGTTCGCGGACGCGGCGACGACCATCACCAGCTTCGCCGGCTTCCTGGGCATCCAGGCCGTGCTCTCCTGGTACGCCTTCAAGCTCGACCGCGAGAAGCCCTGGCACCTGATCAGCCTGCCGACCCAGCAGCTGGTGTACCGGCAGCTGATGTACATCGTCCTGCTGCAGTCGGCGATCACCGCGGTGACCGGCGGCCGCCTGCGCTGGCAGAAGCTCCGGCGCACCGGCGAGGTCTCCGCCCCGGTGGAGGTCTGACGGCGGGTCGACGGGCGGTGCGGCCCTGACGGCCGCTCAGTCCTCGGCCAGCTCCGGGTGGATCTGGTCGCGGACGGTGCGGTACTGCTGGCGGACGGCGTTGCCGATGGCCTGGTCGTGTTCGTGGTCGGCGACCAGGGTGACGGCGTCGGGGAGCTCCCACTCCGGGGGCTCGGGGGTGCCGGCCAGGGCCCAGGCGGCCTGGCGGGCCGCGCCCCGGGCGGCGTGGTCGCCGGCGGCCGGTATCACCACGGGCAGGCCGAAGAGCAGGGGCGCGATCTCCTTCACGGCGGGCAGGCGGCCGACCGCGCCGAGCAGGAAGATCCGGCGCAGCTCCACCCCGTGCCCGCGCAGCACGTCCAGGGCGTCGGCGACGTTGCAGAGCATGCCCTCGACGGCGGCCCGGGCCAGGTGCTGCGGGGCCATCGACTCGGCCCGCAGGCCGGTCAGGGTGCCGGCCGCGGCGGGCAGCTTCGGGGTGCGCTCGCCGTCCAGGTAGGGGAGCAGCACCAGCCCGTAGGAGCCGGCCGTGGAGCGCAGCGCCAGCTCGCTGAGGCCGGTGAGGTCGGTGCCGAGCAGGCCGGCGGTGGAGCGGAGCACCTGGGCCGCGTTCAGGGTGCCGACCATCGGCAGGTGGCGGCCGGTGGCGTCGGCGAAGGAGGAGACCGCTCCCGTGACGTCCACCACGGCGTGGTCGTGCACCGCGAAGACGGTCCCGTTGCCGCCGAGCGAGACCACCGCGTCGCCGGGCTGCAGGCCGAGGCCGAGCGCGGCGGCCATGTTGTCCCCGGTGCCGGCCGAGATCAGCAGGCCCTCGGGGGTGTGCCCGGCGGGCTCGGCCGGGCCCAACACGTCCGGTACGCGCAGCTGGTGACCGAGCGCCAGCTCGATCAGGTCCTGCCGGTACTCGCCGGTGACGGGGGACCAGTACCCGGTGCCGGAGGCGTCACCCCGGTCGGTGGTGCGGCGCTTGGGGTGGCCGAGCAGCTGCCAGACCAGCCAGTCGTGCGGGAGCAGCACCTCGGCGATCCGCTTGGCCGAGGCCGGCTCGTGCTCGACCAGCCAGCGCAGCTTGGCCACCGTGTAGGTCGGCGCCGGGACGGAGCCGATCGCCCGCACCCAGGCCTCGGGGCCGCCGAGCGCGTCGATCAGCTGCGCGGCGGCCCCGGCGGACCGGGGGTCGTTCCAGAGCAGGGCGGGCCGCACCAGCACACCGCCCGCGTCCAGGCCGATCAGGCCGTGCTGCTGGGCCGAGACGCCGATCGCCCGGACGCCCTCCAGCAGGCCCCCGGTGGCCGCCTCGCCGAGCGAGTGCAGCCAGAGCTGCGGGTCGACCTCGGTGGCTCGGGGATCGGTGCCCTCGGGGGTCGGGTGCGGCGCCTTGCCGTCGCGCAGCACGGCGCCGGTCTCGGCGTCGCACGCGACGATCCGGGTGCGAGTGGTGGAGCTGTCGATGCCCGCGACGATGGCCATGTCGAGATCATGCCTCAGCCCGGCTGCCTTGCACCGCCGCCCGCCCGAAGTGTTGCCCGTTCGGCACCCGGAGCGGACGCGTCCGCGACCGCTCGCGGTGCGCGTGGGGCCCCTGGTGCGTGCGGGGCCGGCCGTACCTGCGCTGCGCGCGCTGCGTGCGGTGCAGGCGGCGTGTGCGACGCGTGCGGTGCGTCCGGCACCGGTGCCTCAGGGGCGGTAGGTGCCCCAGCTGTCGTCCTGTCCGGCAGCCCGGCTGCCGCTCAGGTACGGCACCCGGTCGGTGATGGCGTTCGGCAGGTGGTCACCGACCCGGCCGGCCACGGCGCCCGCGGCCTTCCCGGCCACCGCTCCGGCCTGCTGCCGGGCCTTGCCCGCCACGTCCTGCACCTTGGGGTTCTGCGCGACCTGACGGGCCGCTCCGGCGAGCTGCTCGTAGCGCTCCCGGCCGGCCTTCGAACCGAGGACGTATCCGACCCCGACTCCCACCACGAACGTCAGCTTCCACATGACCGGTCTCCACCCTTCCTTGCGGACCCTGCCGCGTTGCCCTACCCGCCCCGCCCCGCGGCGAACCGTGGGACCAGCATCCCCGCAGGCCCCCGCCGCCGCCCACCGGGCACGCCGAACGGAGGGCGATCCGGGCACCCGGGGAGGCCCCGGGGCCTCCCCGGGGAAAGCGATTGGCGGACCACCCCCCTGAGTGCGCTAATGTATGACCCGCAGCCGACGCCGCGGACCGGAAGATCCTTCCGGAGCGGGGCGGGAGCTCGGTCCCCCATAGCTCAATTGGCAGAGCAGCCGACTGTTAATCGGCAGGTTATTGGTTCGAGTCCAATTGGGGGAGCCCGGAAGGGTCGTCAGACCTTTCCGCACCCAACAGCAGTCCCCCATAGCTCAATTGGCAGAGCAGCCGACTGTTAATCGGCAGGTTATTGGTTCGAGTCCAATTGGGGGAGCTTCACCGGTAGTTCAGGTGAGATGCGCAGAGCGAGGGCCCTTCGGACATCCGAGGGGCCTTCGTGTTTTCCCGGGGCGCAGCCTCTGCTCGGGGTCCGCTCGGAGTCTGCTCAGGCCGTGCCGGTGGCCTGCCGGTACAGCTCCGTCACCCGGTGGTCGAAGGTGATGCTGTACGAGGTCCGCTCGGTGGCGCCGCCCTCCTGGTAGCCGCCGACCACGCCGACCACCTCCCCGCCCTCGGTCAGCCAGGGGCTGCCGCTGGTGCCGTCGGTGTAGCCGTGGCAGTCGAAGCTCTCCTGGGTAGGGCTCTGTTCGCCGGTCCGGTTGCTGCAGGTGATCGGCTCCTCGGCGTCCACCGGGTAGCCGGTGACGGTGACCGCGAGCCCGAAGCCGCGGTCGGTGCCGAGCCGGAAGCCGCCGAGCACGTCCTCGATCCGCCGTCCGCCGACCTCGCCGACCGTGAGGAACGCCACGTCGTACTCCGGGTCGGCCCGCTCCGACCAGGCCGGGGCCAGCGTCACCCGCTCGACCGGCCAACTGCCGTGCGGGAGGTTCCCGTTGCGGTAGCCGGGGGCGAACGCCAGGTCGTCCTGGCGGCCGAACAGCGGACTGGCCACGCAGTGCGCGGCCGTGACCAGCAGGCTCCGGCCCGGGCTGCTCACCACGCTGGCGGTGCAGCCCCGGGCGCCGTCCGGGCCGCCGGCGAACAGCGTGCCGATCCGGTCCGCGGGCCCGCCCGCCGGGGCGGCATGGGCGGACGGGGTGCCGTCGTCGGGGGCCGGGGCGGGGACGTCCGGGACGCAGGCGGTGGCCAGCGCGAGGAGCAGGGCGGTGGCGGCCGTGGAGGTGAGGAGCGTCACGCGTCCGGTGGTGGGCGTCGGGGCGGAGGCCGGAGCGGACGACGGAGCGGGTCGCCATGCGCGCGCCATGGGGTCCGTCCTCGGCTGCGGGGTGATCCACGCGGGTCGTGAAGATCGACTGCAGCCAGGTCTACCAGCCCGGCCCGCCGTCGCGCCAGCCCCGCCCGGTGCCGCCGTCCCCGGTGCCGCCGCCTCCGGGGCGGTCAGCCGGTCGCGCGGGCGTACAGCGCCTGGACCCGGTCGCCGAAGTAGCTGCTGTAGGAGGTGTCCGGGGTGTCCCCGCCCTCCTGGTAGCCGCCGATCACGCCGACCACGGTGCCCGTCCTGGTCTGCGGGTCGAAGTCGGTGACCCACGGGCTGCCGCTGGTGCCGCCGGTGTAGTCCGGGCAGTCGATCCGCAGCTGGGTGGGGCTCTGCTGGGAGGTCTGGTTGGCGCAGGTGATCGGCACCTCGCCGCTGCTCGGGTAGCCGGTCACCTTGACCGGCAGGGTGTAGCCCCGGTTGACCCCCAACTTGTTGGCGCCGAGCACCTGTTGGACCTGCTGCCCGTTCTGCGGCAGCACCACGGCGAAGGCCACGTCCACGTCCGGGTCGGCACTGTCCGCCCAGGCCTGGTCCACCGTGATCGAGGCCAGTTGCCAGACCCCGCTCGGGGTGTCGCCGTCCCGGTAGCCCGGCACGAAGACCAGGTCGCCGCGCTGGCCGACCTTGGGGTCGTAGACGCAGTGCGCGGCGGTCGCGATCAGGTTCAGCCCGGCGCTGTCCACCACGCTGGCAGTGCAGAAGTGGTCGCCGTCGGAGTTGTGCGTGAAGACCGCGCCGACCAGGGCGTTGAGCGGGGTGGCCTTGGCGGTCCTGGTGGTGCCGGCGTGCTTGGCGATCGCGGCCTTGATCCGGTCCTTGGACCAGCCGTGCCCGGCCGCCGCCGAACTGGCCTGAGCCCCCGTCAGCGGGCTCCGACTCGCACTCGCGCTCGCGGTGGTGCCACCGCCCGTCGGGCTCGGCCCTCCGCCGCCGCCCGAACCGCTCCCGCAGCCGACCGCCACCAGCCCCAGCGCCACCAACCCGGCCACCCGTGCGCCGCGCACCCGCCACCACCGTCCTCGGACCTCGGCCCCGTCGACCACCGGCCTCCAGTCTTCGCGGGCACCGCACCCCCTGCCAGGCCGGATCACCCGGACGGGGTCTCGCGCACCCGCCCACCCGGATGCACCCCCGGCGAGCACCACGCCGGAATGACCGGCTATGCTGCGGATGACGGCCCTGACGGGCCGTCTGCTGCTGCCCCGCCACCTCGGCCGACGGCACGGCGAACCGGGGCGGTAGCTCAGCCGGTTAGAGCAGGGGACTCATAATCCCTTGGTCGTGGGTTCGAGTCCCACCCGCCCCACTCTCACTCCTCCGCACTCCGAGGCCCGTGACCACACCGGAACCCTCGCGCGAGGCAGCCTCCGAGAACTCTAGGGCCAGCGCACGGCCTCCGAGCCCCACCCGGGCCGAAGTTCACCCGATTGGTAGCGGCCCGGCCCGCATGAACGGCCGTCAGCCCGGCCGGGCCGAAAACGCGTTGTCGGTGCCGGAGCCGCTGCGTACCGTTGCGGGCCAGCGGCGTGTAGCTCAGCGAGACAGAGCACCGGACTCGGGATCCGGAGGGGGCGGGGGCGGGACCCGCCACGTCGGCCATGGACAACAACGCTGATCAGCAGCGCACCACCGTCACGGTCAACTCCGGCTACGCGCACGGGCAGCTGGCCCGGGCCTTCGTCACCGCGCTCTCGCACCCGGACGCCGCGACCCGCGAACGGGCCGAGGGCCGTCTCGACCGCTGGCGCGCCACGCTGGCCGGGATGAAGGACGGCAGCCTGCGGATCGGCAGCCGCACCCCGGTGGCCGGGTTGCCCGCCTGGGTCACGCCCGAGGTGCTGCGCGGCGGCTTCGCCACCGGCCGGGCCGCCGCCGAGGGGCCGCTCCAGCCGTACGAGGCCGAGGCCTGCCGGGCGGCCGGCATCCCGCAGGACCGCGCCGAACTCTTCGCGCACGCGCTCACCGAGACCGGGCTGGCCCGGCTCTGGGAGCTGCTCGACAGCGGCCGCTACCGGGTGACCGTGCCGGAGGAGGCCGCGCTGCTCACGGTGGCCTGGCTGGTCCGGGCCGGAGAGCAGCGGACGGCACTCGAACTGACCGCCCTGCTGGCCCCGTTCGCGGGCCGGCTGCGCTTCACCCCGCCGTCCGGCGACGCCCCGGGCGCCGGGCCGGACTGCGTCCACCGGCAGACGGTGGCCGACGCCGTCGAGGCACTGGAGCGCCGCGGCCCCAACCGTGCGGTGGAGACCCAGCGCGAGGCGCTGACGGTCTGGCTGCCGTACTCCGACGAACTGCTCTCGCACTGGCTGGAGGCCACCGGCCCGGACGGCGTCCTGCATGCCGCCCCGGGACCGGAGTGGCTCGCGCGCGGCGCCGAACTCCTGTTCCGCTACCGGACCTTGGCCGCCGTCCACCAGCTCTGCGGCAAGCACCGCAAGCCGGGCGGGAACCTCGGCATCCTCCGCATCTCCCTCGAACTGGCCGTCGCCGGTGAGGAGTTGCCGCCCCGTCAGGCCGGGCTTCTGCGGGTCGCCGTCCGCTCCATGGTGGAGCGCCGCGGCCTGCCGGGCTCCGAGCGGCACACCGAGCTGCGCCGGATCCAGGTCGGCCAGGCCGCGCTGCCCTCCCACCACCAGCTCGCCCGGCTGTTGGTGAGCCGGCTCTTCGCACTGCCGCAGCAGGACGGCCTGACCGACCCGGAGGCGCTGCTGGTCGCGGCCTCGGACGGCGAGGCGGACGGGATCCCGGCCGGCACCGCCGTGCCGCAGGTGCTGCGCAAGGTGGTGCTGGCCGCCCTCAGTGCCCCCGTGGAGACCCTTGTCGAACGCGGCCTGGTGCCCTCGGCGGAGGTACTGGCCGAGCTGGCACCGCAGTTGGCCGCCGCGGCCGAGGCCACCGCCTACCCGGACCAGGCGCTCGGCGCGCTGGCCGCCGCCCACCACCGGGCCTTCGCCGGGCGGCGCTCGCTGCTGCTGCTCGACCTCCAGCACCAGGTGCGGGCCGGTGAACTCCCCTGGGTCCGGGCGGTCCAGCCGTACCGCACGGCGGGGGAGGGCGCGGCCGAACTCGCCACGCTGCGGCGTCTGTCCGCCCTGGCGGTCACGACCTTCCCCGGCACCATCCTGCCGAACCCGTTGGTGAGCGAGCTGGCCGCGCTGGCCCGGCGGGCCGCGCCGGGCACCCCGCTCGTGGAGGAGCTGGCGGCCGACATCTTCATGGGCAAGTTCTCCCCGAAGTTCCTGGCGGCCGCCAAGATCGCCGGTGAGTTGCTGCAAGGCACCTTCTACGAGCGGTACTTCGGCATCGACTACGCCGCCGTGCGCGCCCTGCCCGAGCAGGAGGACGGACACCGCCGCGCCGTCGCCTCCTCCGGCTTCTCCCGGCTCTGCACCGCCCGGGCCGGCCAGGCCTGGCGCGGCACGGGCTCGGTCGCCGCCAACGGCACGGTGATCGAGCAGGCCCAGATCCTCACCACCCACAACCTCGCCACCCTGGCCGGCCCGCTCGGCGTGGCCTTCGGCGAGGCTGCGGACGTGCTGGCCTGGCGCGCGTACGACACCGCCCGGCAGCTGGTCGCCCTGGCCGAGCGCCAGCCGCGCCCGCTGGCCACCGTGAAGAACGCCGCCTTCGCCTGGCGCCAGCTGGTCTTCCACCTCTCCCTCTGCACTCCGCAGGCCCGCGACGCGGTGATCGACCGGATCACCGTCGACCACCCGCCCCGCCTCGCCCCGGCCGTGGCCGGCCTCGTCCTGACCGCCGCCGGCGGCCGCTTCGCCGAGGACGGCACGGCCGAACGCGGCCGGGCCCGGCGGTTCCTCGGCTGGTCGGCCGGGCCGCACTGGTTGCTCCGGCGCTGAGCCCGGCGGGGCCCGCGTACGCTGGGCGGATGCTGCTGCCCGCCGATCTGCCGACTCCGCTCCAGGTGCTGGACGACCCGGACTTCGCGGCGGCCGGGGTCGAGCTGCGGCTCAAGCGCGACGACCTGGCGCACCCGACCGTGCCCGGCAACAAGTGGCGCAAGCTCGCCCCGAACCTCGCCCACGCGGTGGAGACCGGAGCGGTCGGACTGCTGACGTACGGCGGGGCGTACTCCACCCATCTGCGGGCGGTGGCCGCGGCGGCGGGGGCGCTGGGGCTGGCGAGCATCGGGGTGGTGCGGGGCGAGGAGCTGGAACGGGCGCCGCGGAACTGGTCGTTGCGGGCGGCGGAGGCGGACGGGATGGAGCTGCGCTTCGTCTCCCGCTCCGACTACCGCCGCCTGCTGACCGAACGTCGGGCCCCGGGGGAGGGCTGGTTGGTGCTGCCCGAAGGGGGCTCCAACGCGCTCGCGGTACGCGGCGCCGCCGCGATCCCGGCCGAGCTCCCCGACCTGGGCCCGAATGACCTGCTGGTCTGCCCGGTCGGCACCGGGGGGACGCTCGCGGGCGTCGCGGCGGGCCTCACCGGTGGCGCCCGTGCCCTCGGCGTCGCCGTCCTGCGCGGCGAGGGCTACCTGGAGGATGAGGTCCGCAGCCTCCACCAGGCCGCCTACGGGCGCCAGTTCACCACCTGGTCGATCGACCACGCCCACCACGGCGGCGGCTACGGCCGCGTCTCACCACAACTCACCGCCTTCGCCGCCGAGTTCGAGCAGCGGCACGGCCTGAGGCCAGAGCTCCGCTACGTCGCCAAGACCCTCCGTGCCGTCCACCAGCGTCTGATGGCGGGCGAGTTGGTGGCGGGTACCCGGGTGACGATGGTCGTCACCGGCCTGCCGGACCCCGCGTAGCGTCAGCCGAACGCGATCAGGCTCAGACCGGTCACGATCACCCCGGCCGCCAACAGGCGGGCGCGCAGGCGGCCCTCGGCCAGCAGGGTGCCGCCGAGCAGCACCACCAGCAGCACACTGGCCTCGCGGACCGGGGAGACCAGGGCGGCCGGGGCCAGCCGCAGGGCGAACAGGAAGAGCAGGTAGGGCAGCGGTATCAGGGTGGCCGCCCCCAGGACGAGCAGCCGGCACTCCGCGAGTTGAACGGGCGTCAGCCGCCAGCCGCCGTCCCCGCCCGTCAGCAGGAGCACGACCGGCGCGTACGCCACGAACGACCCCAGCGAGGCCAGCCAGACGAAGGCCACCGCGTCGTACTCGGCCAGCCGCTTGCTGACCAGGCTCCAGAGCGCGTGCAGCACGGCTGCGCCGGAGGCCAGGGTGAGGGCGGTGGCTGTGGAGTTCATCTGAGGCGTCCCCCGGAATCGTCTCGGTTGGGTGGGATCTTCACCCTCCCAGGAAGATCACGGCAGTTGGGACGCCGTCCGCCTCGTCCGTGGAACGGACGTCACTGTTCATCCTGTGTCCACCGGATCCTGGGGTGGACGCTCGGCTATCGTCGGAGAGAGCACCACCCGCCCCACCCGGAGGAGGCAGGGCATGACCGCGATCTCGGACCGCCCGCAGCTGCTCCCCGAGGAGTTCGAGGAGGTGGCCCGCGTGGTCGCCCGGGCGGCGGAGGGCGTGCGGCTGGAGCTGATCGACGGAAAGCTGAGGGCCAAGCCGGCGCCTGACGGGGACCACGGCCGCATCATCCAGTGGCTCATGCGGATCTGCCTGCAGAGCAGGCCGGAGCTCTGGCTGCACGACCAAGGCCTGAAGGTCCAGGGCTATCGGGCAGGCCGTGCCAGGCCCGACGGCGCGCTCGCCGCAGCGGACGCGTTCGCCGGTCAGGGTGAGTGGGCCGACGCCGACGGCGTGTTGACGACCGTCGAGGTGACGTCCTACGACTCGGACACCGACCAGCGCGACCGGGTGGAGAAGCCCCGGGCGTACGCCGAGACCGGCATCCCGGTCTACCTGCTGATCGACCGCGACGCCTGCCAGGTCACCGTGCACAGCCGCCCCGTCGGCAGCCGTTACATCCAGCTCAGCGTGGTCCCGTTCGGCACCGAGGTGGAGCTGCCGGCGCCGGTCGGGATCGTGCTGGACACCGAGCCGCTGAAGAGCTGGGTGCGCTGATGGTCCGTCAGCCGCCGTCGCCGTAGGTGAGGTTGGAGCAGAGGTCGGCGTCGGCGGTGCGGGTGTTGTCGGTGATGCCGGAGGGGATGCCGGTCGGGGTGGCCGAGGGGGATCCGGAGGTGGTGGCCGACGGGGCGGCGGTGGAGGGGTCGGGGGCCTCGTCGCGGCCGAGGGTGAGGGTGAGGGTGGTGAGCGAGGGGTCGGGGCGGAGTTCGGCGTCGGGGTAGAGGGCGGCGAGCCGTTCGGCCTCGGCGAGGCTGACCGGGGTGGCGGGGTAGCCGATGACGGTGGTGCGCCGCGAGGTGGTGGGGGTGGGGCCGGTGGTGAGGGCGGTCCAGCCGGCGGCCTTGAGTTCGGCTTCGGCCTTGGTGGCGGCCTCGGGGGAGCGGCTGGCGTTGATGATCGTCAGCGGGGTGGCGACGGCCGAGGCGGAGGGGGAGGCAGAGGCCGAGGGCGAGGCGGTGGGGGTGGTGCCGGTGCCGGTGGAGTGGCCGTCGAGGGTGTGGTCCTGGCGGAGCAGGTCGAAGAGCCGCCCGGTGTCGGGCTGGACCAGGGCGACCCGGTCGCCCTTGTACTCCCAGGGGACGGTGACGAACTCTATGTCGGAGAGCTTGATGTCCCGCAGCGACTGCGCGAAGTCGACCAGCTTCATCGGGGTGCCGAGGCCGGGGTCGACGGTGAGGGAGCGGCTGGCGGCGTCGGCCAGCGGGAGCAGGGTGGTGAGGTTGAAGCCCTGCTCCTGCACCTTCTTGATGAGGGAGGAGAGGAAGGCCTGCTGCCGCTTGATGCGGCCGATGTCGGAGCCGTCGCCGAAGCCGTGCCGGGCCCGGACGTAGTCGAGGGCGAGCTGGCCGGAGACGGTCTGACGGCCCTTGGCCAGCTTTATCCCGTAGGAGTTGACCGCGTTGGGGACGCAGACGTCGACCCCGTTCACGGCCTGGGTCATCGCGGCGAAGCCCTTGAAGTCCACCACGATGGTGTGGTCGACCCGCAGGCCGGTGAGCGCCTCGACGGTGTTCTGGCTGCAGGCGGGGTTGCCCTTCTCCGAACCGCCCACGGTGAAGGCCGAGTTGAACATCTGGTTGGTGCGCTTGGTGGTCCACCTGCCGTCCGGGAGCAGGCACGGCGGGACGGTGACCAGGGTGTCGCGCGGTATCGAGACCGCGACGGCGTGGCGGCGGTCGCCGTAGACGTGCAGCAGCATCGCGGTGTCGGAGTGGCCGACGCCCTCGTCGCCGCCGCCGAGGTCGCCGTTGCCGTCGTTGCGGGTGTCGGAGCCGAGCAGCAGGACGTTGACCGGGACGCCGCCGCCGACCTCGGCGGGGGTGGCGACCGGGGGCCGGCTGGTGGCGATGCCGGCCGCGTCGAAGGTGGAGATGTTGTCGTCCAGGCGGTGGTAGAACCACGCGCCGGTGCCGACCACTCCGAGCACCATGACGGCGGCGGTGACTCCGGCGACCCGGGCCAGTCGGGCCCGGCGGGAGCGGGGCGCCCGGGGTGCGCGGCGCGCGCGGGCAGAGGAGGGCCGGGTCTGGGCGTCGGTCATGGTGGGTCAGGAGCTCTCTGCTGCGGCCGCTCGGCGGGTGAACCGTCGGGATGGTCGGTGTTCTCTCACCGGATAGACGGTCTGGCGAGGCGGTCGGTTACACGGAGAGCGCAATCTAACAAGGATGATTCGTGCAGGAGCAATCGCCCCCCCTGGTGGGGAGGGGTGTCCGCGCAGGTCAGGCCCGTCCCCCGGTCGGGACGGGGGTCGGGGCGGGGGCGGAACCGGGAACCGTTCGCTCGAAACCGGGCCGACCTGGTCAGGTCCGGTCAAGCCCGGTCTGCCTGGCCCGGCCCGGCCCGGCCCGGCCTGGCCGGGCCAGGCCAGGGTCAGCTCGGGTTGACGTCGGCGTGCGCCAGCATCCGCCGGAGCAGGTCGCGCAGCTGGGTGCGCTCCTCCTCGTCCAGGGCGGCCAGCGGCTCCCGGGCGAAGTTGAGGGATTCGCGCAGCTCCTCGGTGGCGGCGTCACCGGACTCGGTGGCGGCGACCAGCTTGACCCGGCGGTCCTGCGGGTCGGCCTCGCGGGTGACGAAGCCGCGGCCCTCCAGGCGGTCCACGATGCCGGTGATGTTGGACGGCTCGCAGCTGAGGGTCTGGGCGATGTGGCGCATCGGCATCGGCCCGCGCCGCAGCAGCGCGAGCACCTTGGCCTGGGCGCCGGTCAGCGATCGGGCGGCGGCGGCCTCCTCGTACTCGCGGTGGAAGACCGCGACCAGCCCGGCCATGAGGTCCACGACCTCGCGGGTGATCGCGTCGGCGGGCGGCGGAGTGCCGTGAGTGGGCTCGGTCATGCCCATGAGTCTAGCTGAACATTTGACAACATGAACCTTTCATGCCCACGATTGCTTTACCTACTCAACCTTTCAGTCTCCGAGGAGCAGCAGCATGGCAGAGCAGGCCGCGTCCACCACCGCGCCCGCCACCGGCCGGGAGTGGCACCTGGCGTCCCGTCCGGACGGCTGGCCGGTGCCCTCCGACTTCGCGCTGGTCGAGGCGCCGGTCCGGCAGCCCGGCGAGGGCGAGATCCTGGTCCGCAACGCCTACCTCTCGGTCGACCCGTACATGCGCGGCCGGATGAACGACGTGAAGTCCTACGTCCCGCCGTTCCAGCTCGGCCGGGCCCTGGACGGCGGTGCGGTCGGCCACGTGGTCGCCTCCAACGCCGAGGGCTTCGAGGTGGGCGACGCGGTGCTGCACGGGCTGGGCTGGCGCGAGTACGCGACCCTCGACGCCCGGCACGCGGTGAAGGTGGACCCGGAGCTCGCGCCGCTCTCCTACTACCTGGGCGCGCTCGGCATGCCGGGCATGACCGCGTACGCGGGCCTGCTGGAGGTGGCCTCGTTCAAGCCGGGCGACACCGTCTTCGTCTCCGGCGCGGCCGGCGCGGTCGGCTCGCTGGTCGGTCAGATCGCCAAGCTGAAGGGTGCCGAGCGGGTCATCGGCTCGGCCGGTTCGGCCGCCAAGGTGGCCACCCTGCTGGACGGCTACGGCTTCGACGCCGCCTTCAACTACAAGGACGCCCCGGTCCGCGAGCAGCTGGCCGCGGCCGCCCCGGACGGCATCGACGTGTACTTCGACAACGTCGGTGGCGACCACCTGGAGGCCGCGATCGGCGCGCTCAACCTGCACGGCCGGGTCACCCTGTGCGGCGCCATCGCCCAGTACAACGACACCTCGGCCCCGGCCGGGCCGCGCAACCTGGCGCTGGCGATCGGCAAGCGGCTGCGGCTGCAGGGCATGCTGGTGCGCGACCACGACTCGCTCCAGCCCCGCTTCCTGGCCGAGGTGGGCGGCTGGCTCAAGGACGGCACGCTGAAGTACGACGAGACCGTGGTGGACGGCGTCGAGAACACCACCGAGGCCTTCCTCGGTCTGCTGCGCGGCGACAACACCGGCAAGATGGTCGTCCGCCTGGAGCACTGACGCGACTCAAGCGCCGACAGGCACACGGCAGTTGAGGACCGCCCCCGACCCGCACCAGGGTCGGGGGCGGTTCGGCTACGGGCGCGTCCGGCTCGGCGCACCACCGTCGATCCGACGGGCCGTCAACTGTGGCGGCGTCAGCGGCGCTACGGTGGAGGCTTCTTGGATGGGGCCGTTCGGGGGAGAGATCGGGGCCGAGGGTAGACCTCGGTGCGGATCGGGCTAGCATTGGGTTGAAAGCTGTCCGTTTTGCTCAACTTAATTACCTATATGTCGAATAAGTTGCGCACGGCGGGGGCAGTACGACCGAGACAGTTACGCATCAGACCAGAGCAGCGCAGACCGGCGACGGGCACGAGGTAGCTGGGGAAGGCGACCCTCGTCCACAGCCTGGAGGTCCCGGTGACGACACGTGGAGTCCTGTACGTCCACTCCGCGCCCCGCGCGCTGTGCCCGCACGTCGAATGGGCGGTGTCGGGCGTGCTCGGAGTGCGGATCAGCCTCGACTGGATCCGCCAGCCCGCCGCGCCCGGCCACTGGCGGGCCGAGCTCTCCTGGCAGGGGGAGCCCGGCGTCGCCTCGAAGCTGGCGTCCGCCCTGCGCGGTTGGCAGTTGCTCCGCTACGAGGTCACCAGCGAGCCCTGCTCCACCGCCGAGGGCGAGCGCTACAGCTCCACCCCGGCGCTCGGCATCTTCCACGCCGTGACCGGCATCCACGGCGACATCCTGATCCCGGAGGACCGGCTGCGCGCCGTGCTGCTGCGGGCCAAGACCGAGGGCACCGACCTGGAGGCCGAGCTCGCCCGCCTGCTCGGCAAGCCCTGGGACGACGAGCTGGAGCCCTTCCGCTACGCCGGCGAGGGCGCCCCGGTCCGCTGGCTCCACCAGGTGGTCTGACGACGGGTCAGTCCCACC
Organism: Kitasatospora albolonga; assembly: GCF_039535905.1. Lineage (GTDB taxonomy): Bacteria > Actinomycetota > Actinomycetes > Streptomycetales > Streptomycetaceae > Kitasatospora > Kitasatospora albolonga. The sequence continues at coordinate 79,673 of NZ_BAAAYB010000102.1, forward strand.
ACAGGGCCCAGCGCCGCCCGGTGACCGTGCCCTCGCACTCCTGGTCCACGTCCGGGCAGTAGGCCTGCAGCTCGTGGGCCGCGCGCAGTGCGGCGGTGCGGTCGGCCGGGGGCCGGGCGACCTCGAGCTCCAGGGTGGAGCCGGCCGCGTAGTGGACCTCGGCGCCGAACCGCCGGTGCCAGTCGCGGAGCACCGCCGCGTGGGCGTGCGCCGGTATCGACCAGTCGTCGAAGTCCGTGAAGCCGGTCACCAAGGGGTCGAGCAGGATCGGGAGTTCGTGCCCGGCCGCCGCCGGGGCCAGCAGCAGCCAGAGCGGCCGGTCCGGCACCCGGCTGTGCGGCGGCCGCTCCACCGGAGGCCAGGGCAGCTCGATCGGCTCGGCCGCGGCCAGCGCCACGTACGACTCCAGCAGTGCGCCGGCGTCGCCCCGCTCGGCGTACTCCAGGTGCTGCCGGACCCGGTCGGGCGCGGGGTGCCGGCGGAGCAGCCGGGGCCCGCCGCCGCGGAGGAACGGGTACCAGCCGGTCTCCGGGTGCCGGTCCAGGAAGTGCCGCCAGGCCCGGTCGGCGTCCTGGCGCTCCAGCAGCAGCCCGTGCAGCGTCAGCCCGGCGTCCGTCACCACCGACTCGGTCTCCAGCGGGTGCAGCCAGGACGGTACGGCGACGGGAATCTCGATCATTCGTGCACCCTGGAACGCCGGAGGCCCGCCGCACGAAGGGGATTCGTGCGACGGGCCGTCAGGCTCGGGTTCAGACGGTGCGGAAGGCCAGCACCACGTTGTGGCCGCCGAAGCCGAAGGAGTTGTTCAGCGCGGCGATCCGGCCCTCGGGGAGGGTGCGGGGCTCGCCGCGGACGATGTCGGCATCGATGTCGTCGTCGAGGTTGTCGACGTTGACGGTCGGCGGGGCCAGACGGTGGTGCAGGGCCAGCACGGTGGCGACGGTCTCGATGCCGCCGGCGCCGCCGAGCAGGTGGCCGGTCATCGACTTGGTGGCGGAGATGGCCACGTGGTCGAGGTGCTCGCCGAGCTCCTTGCGGAGCGCCTTGATCTCGGCGGTGTCGCCCTGCGGGGTCGAGGTGGCGTGCGCGTTGACGTGCACGACCTCGGCCTTGTCCAGCTCGTTGTGCTCGAACAGGTCGGCGATGGCACGGGCCACGCCGGCACCGGTCGGCTCGGGCTGGGCGATGTGGTGGGCGTCCGAGGACAGGCCCTGGCCGACGGCCTCGCAGTAGACCCGGGCGCCGCGGCGGGCCGCGTGCTCGGCCGACTCCAGCACGACCACGCCGGCGCCCTCGCCGAGCACGAAGCCGTCCCGGCCCTTGTCGTACGGGCGGGAGGCGTGCTGCGGGGCGTCGTTGTTCTTGGACATCGCCATCATGTTGGAGAAGGCGACGATCGGCAGCGGGTGGATCGCCGCCTCGGTGCCGCCGGCCACCACGACGTCGGCGCGGCCGGAGCGGATCATCTCGATCGCGTAGCCGATCGCCTCGGCGCCGGAGGCGCAGGCGGAGACGGGGGTGTGCACGCCCGCGCGGGCGCCGACCTCCAGGCCGACGTTGGCGGCCGGGGAGTTGGGCATCAGCATCGGCACGGTGTGCGGGGAGACCTTGCGGACGCCCTGCTCCTTGAGCACGTCGTACTGGTCGAGCAGGGTGGTGACGCCGCCGATGCCGGAGGCGATCACCGCGCCCAGGCGCTCGGGAGCGAGCTCCGAGCCCTCGGCGGTGGCGGAGGCGGTGAAGCCGGCGTCGGCCCAGGCCTCGCGGGCCGCGATCAGCGCGAACTGCGCCGAGCGGTCCAGCTTGCGGGCCAGCGGCCGGGGGAGGATCTCGCCCGGCTCGATCGCGGTGCGAGCGGCGATCCGGACCGGCAGCTCGGCGGCCCACTCCTCGGTCAGCGCGGCCACGCCGGAGCGGCCGGAGGTGAGGCCCTCCCAGAACGAGGCGGCGTCGCCGCCCAGCGGCGTGAAGGCGCCGATACCCGTGACGACCACGGTGCGGTTTTCAGCGGTCACTGGTTCTTCTTCTCTCACGTGTGGCAGGTGGCGGCGTTGCCGGGGGGTGGGGTGACCGGGCGGCCGGGGTGGGGACCCCGGCCGCCCGGGCGGTCAGCTGGCGCTGACGGAAGATCAGGCGGCGTTGGCGAGGATGTAGTCCACCGCGTCGCCGACGGTCTTCAGGTTCTTGACCTCGTCGTCCGGGATCTTGACGTCGAAGCGCTCCTCGGCGGCCACGACGACCTCGACCATGGAGAGCGAGTCGACGTCCAGGTCGTCGGTGAAGCTCTTGTCGAGCTCGACGTCCTCGGCCGGGATGCCCGCGATCTCGTTGACGATCTCGGCGAGACCGGACAGAACCTCGTCCTTGGTAGCCATTCTGGCTGCTCCTCTTCGGTGTTGAACACGACCGCCCGGCGGGCCGTCGCACGATTTCTGATGGCGGGTCGGAAGACCGCGCCTAGGGGAGGGTAACGACTGCGGCGGCGTACACGAGACCGGCCCCGAAGCCGATGATCAGGGCGAGGTCGCCGCTGCGGGCCTCCCCGCTCTCCAGCATCCGCTCCATCGCCAGCGGGATGGAGGCCGCCGAGGTGTTGCCGGTCTCCGCGATGTCGCGGGCCACCGGGACGCCCTCGGGGAGCTTCAGGGCCTTGATCATCGCGTCGGTGATCCGCATGTTGGCCTGGTGCGGGATGAACGCGCCGAGCTGGTCGGCGGTGACCCCGGCGGCGTCCAGCGCCTGCTGGGCCACCTTGGCCATCTCCCAGACGGCCCAGCGGAAGACGGTCTGGCCCTCCATCCGCAGGGCCGGCCACTTGACCTCCTCGCCGGCGCCGTTGACGGCGTCCTCCTTGGCGAAGGCGGTGTCCCAGGCCTGGGTCTGCGAGATGACGTCCTTCTGCGAGCCGTCCGAGCCCCAGATCACCTTGCCGATGCCGGGGGTGTCGGACGGGCCGACGATCGCGGCGCCGGCGCCGTCGCCGAAGATGAAGGCGGTCGAGCGGTCGGAGGTGTCGGTGAGGTCGCTGAGCCGCTCCACGCCGATCACCAGCACGTACTCGGCGCTGCCGCCGCGCACCATGCCGTCGGCCAGGCTCAGGCCGTAGCCGAAGCCGGCGCAGGCGGCCGAGATGTCGAAGGCCGGGGCGGTGCCGCAGCCGAGCCGCTCGGCGATCTCGGTGGCGATGGCCGGGGTCTGCTTGAGGTGCGAGACGGTGGCCACGATCACGCCGCCGATCTGCTCCGGGGCGATCCCGGCCTGGGCGATCGCCTTGCCGGCCGCCTGCACCGACATCTCGGCGACGGTCTCCTCCGGGCCGGCCCAGCGGCGCTCGGTGATGCCGCTGCGGCTGCGGATCCACTCGTCCGAGGACTCGATCCAGTTGAGCACCTCGGCGTTCGGGATGACCCGGACGGGGCGGTAGCCGCCGACGCCGTGGATGCGGGAGTGCGCCGCACCGGTGGCGGGGCGGATCTGAGGGGTCGTCATGCGTCCAGCTCCTGCCCGCCGTGTTCCTCGACCAGCGCGCGCGCCTTGTCGAGGTCGGCCGGAGTCTTGAGGGCAAGCGTCGCGACACCCTTGACGTTGCGCTTGACCAGGTTGGTGAGGGTGCCGGCCGGGGAGAGCTCGATGACGGCGGTGGCACCGAGCTGCTGCAGGGTCTCCATGCAGAGGTCCCAGCGGACCGGGTTGGACACCTGCGAGACCAGCCGGGCGAGCACCTCGGTGCCGTCCTGCACGACCTCGCCGTCCTTGTTGGACAGGTACGCGACCGCCGGGTCGGCGGTGGTCAGGGTGGGGGCCAGCTTGGCGAGCCGCTCCACGCCCGGGGCCATGTGCTCGGTGTGGAAGGCACCGGCCACCTTCAGCGGGATCACCCGCGAACCGGCCGGCGGGTCGGCCTTGAGGGCCTCCAGCTGGGCCAGCGTGCCGGCCGCGACCAGCTGGCCGCCGCCGTTGTTGTTGGCCGCGGTCAGGCCGTGCTCGGCCAGCTTCGCGGCGACCACCTCGGCGTCGCCGCCGAGCAGCGCGGTCATGCCGGTCGGGGTCGCGGCGGCGGCCTCGGCCATCGCCAGGCTGCGCTCGCGGACGAAGACCAGCGCCTCGTCGGCGCTCAGCACCCCGGCCAGCGCGGCCGCGGTGATCTCGCCGACGCTGTGTCCGGCCACGGCCGCGTACGGGCCGCCCGTGACGGCGCCGAACAGCTCGGTGGCGGTGAGCAGGCCCGCGGCCACCAGCAGCGGCTGGGCCACGGCGGTGTCCTTGATCTCCTCCTCGGAGCCCTCGGTCCCGTAGCGGACCAGGTCGAGCCCGGCCACGTCGGACCAGGCCCGCAACCGGTCGGCGGCGCCGTCCAGTTCGAGCCAGGGGGTGAGGAATCCGGGGGTCTGGGCACCCTGCCCAGGGGCGACGATTACGAGCACGGTTCAACCCTCTCTCGCCAGGCACCCGGGGACGGGTAGGCGACGGTAACGAATAAAAGGACGCCGGATTGTGGGGTCCCTACAGCGGCGTCAATCCTGTTCGGCTGCCGAGCCGAGTCGGCCCAGGGCAAGCGCGATCCGCAGGGTGAAGGCCGATCGCACGTCCGAGGGAGCATAGCCGGTGACGTCGGTCACACGACGGAGCCGGTAGCGCACGGTGTTCGGGTGGACGAAGAGCATCCGGGCGGCGCCCTCCAGCGAGGAGGCCTGCTCCAGGTAGACGCTCAGCGTCTCCAGCAGTGCCGAGCCCGCCTCGTCGAGCGGTGTGTAGATCTCCTCCACCAGTTGGCGCCGGGCCGCCTGGTCCCCCGCGAGCGCGCGCTCGGGCAGCAGGTCGTCGGCCAGCACCGGGCGCGGAGCGTCCGGCCAGGCCGCGCAGGCCTTCAGGCCGGCGGCGGCGGCGTGCGCGGAGCGGGTCGCCGAGAGCAGGTCGCCGACGGTCGGACCGACCACCACCGGGCCGGGGGCGAACTGGCCGATCAGCGCCCGGGCGGCGTGCACCGGCTCCTTGTCGCCGCCGACCACCACCACCAGCCGCTTGCCCAACACACCCGTCAGCACCTGGAGTTTGGCGTACCTGGCGGCCCGTCGGATCGCCTCCACCACCAACTCGCTGTCCCCGTCCGGGGCGGAGCCCATCACCACCCGCACCTGGCTCGGCTGGCCCCAGCCGAGCGCCGCCGCCCGGGACAGCACGCCCTCGTCGGCGTCGCCGGAGAGCAGCGAGTTCACCACCAGGGCCTCCAGCCGGGCGTCCCAGGCGCCGCGCGCCTCGGCCGCCTGGGCGTACACCTGGGCGGTGGCGAAGGCGATCTCGCGGGCGTAGACCAGCACCGACTCGCGCATCCCGGCCTCGTCGCCCGGGGCGGCCACCTCCTCGATCGCCTCCTCCATCACCTCGATGGTGGTGCGGATCAGCTCCACGGTCTGACGGAGCGTGATGGCTCTGGTCAGCTCGCGCGGGGCGGTGCCGAACACGTCGGTGGAGATCGCCTGCGGGGCGTCCGGGTGCCGGTACCACTCGGTGAAGGCGGCGATGCCGGCCTGGGCCACCAGGCCGATCCAGGAGCGGTGCTCCGGCGGCATCCGCCGGTACCAGCCGAGTTGGTCGTCCATCCGCGCGATGGCGGCGGTGGCCAGCTTGCCGGAGGACTTCTCCAGCCGCTTGAGGGTGGCGGCCCGCAGCTCGGCCCGCTCGGTGGCGAGCCTGCGCTCCTGAGCGGTCAGCCGCCCGCCCCGGCGCGGTCTCGGCTGCTCGGGCTGTTCGGTCGTGGGGGCTGACTTCTTGTCGGAATTCGCTGAAGCGGATGGCACAGGGACAAGACTGCCTCACCTTCGGGGCGGCTCGTACCCGCCCCCGCCGGATCGACGCGGTGGCCCCGGTCACACCGGCTACCGTGGGCCGGGTGACCGACGCAGCCTCCTCCCGCCCCCGGGCCGACCACCGCCGCGCCGCCGAGCGCTACGCCTCCGCGCCCGAGCCGGGGATCTCCACCCTCCACGCCTTCTCCTTCTCCGGGCACTACGACCCGAAGAACACCTCCTTCGGCGCACTGCTCGCCGTCAACGAGGAGTCGATCGCGCCCGGCGCGGGCTACGCCGAGCACAAGCACCGCGACACCGAGATCGTCACCTGGGTCCTGGACGGCGCCCTCGCCCACCGCGACGGCCACGGCCACGCGGGCGTGGTCCGGCCGGGCATGGTCCAGGTGCAGAGTGCCGGCTCCGGCATCACCCACACCGAACGCAACGTCGGCGGCGCCGACGGGCCGGTCCGCTTCGTCCAGATGTGGCTCCAGCCCGACACCTTCGACGCCGCCCCTGCCTACGGCCTCGCCCGGGTGACCCCCTCCGGCGCAGGGTTGACGCTGCTCGCCTCCGGCCTCGCGCGCGACGCCGCCACGGACGCCCCGCGCCTGCTCCGCTCCGACGCCGCCCTCTGGCTGGTCACGGCCGGCCCCTGGGAGCCGCTGCCCGAACTCCCCGAAGCCCCTTACCGCTACGCCCACCTGACGAAGGGTTCCCTCGGCTACCGCACCGTCCCCGGCCCCCAGGGCGGCGGCCGCACCATGGCCCCCGGCGACAGCGTCCGCGCCACCGGCACCGCCTTCGCCGACCCCACGGCGGGGGAGGACGGCGCGGAGCTGCTGCTCTGGGAGATGCACTCCCCGCTCCGCTACGGCTGACCGGGGAGGGTCCCGAGCGTGCGGCGGGTGCCGCGGACCGCGATCAGCGCCCCGACGGCGGCGGCTCCCGCGGCGGACAGCGCGGTCGCGGCCACCAGCGGATGCTCGAAGGCGCCAGCGTCGCGGAGCAGTTGACCGAGCACCAGGTACTCGCCAAGGACGGTCGTCAGGAAGGCCAGCGCCGGCCCGGTGCGGCCGTCCAGCGCGATCCTCCGCGGCAGCGCGCAGAGCACCCCGAGGGTGAGCAGGAAGACGGGCACCAGGAGGACGGCGCCGGCCAGGGCCCCGAGGACCGGGTACGTCGGCCCGTAGACCAGGAACTCGAGCACCGCACCCCAGACGGCGCCGCTCGCCACTCCGGCGACGGTCATCAGCACCCCGAGCCGGAAGCGCCAGGGGGCGGGGAGCTCGTTCTCGTTCAGCATGATCGGACCGGTCATGGTCCGGTTCCTACAGCGCTTCCGATCCGAGGATCAAGCGGTTTCCGTTCCGGCCCGGCTCCGGGCGCTCCCCCGATCGGGGGAGGTCGTCCACGGACGGCCTCGGGATACTGGCGTCCATGATCAGGGGAATCGGGCCGCTGCTGCGCGGCTCCACGTACACGGGTGCTCTGCTGGCGGCCTTCACGGCCGGGTTCAGCGTGCTGCCGTTGATGTTCGCGTTGGTACCGGGACTGGCCTGGAAGTCGGCGCCGGAGGCCGTGCTCTGGGGGATGACCCTGGTGCTGTGGGCGGGGCTGGTCGCGGTCGGCGGCCTGCTGCCGGGGGTGCGGCGGGTGCTGGCCTCGCTGGCCCGGCGGGTGTTGGGGGCGGCGGTGCCGGTGCCGGTCAAGTCGGCTGCCGGGAGCGGGCGTTGGCGCACCCCGCTGTGGCTGCTGCTGCTCGTGGCGCTCGGCTGGGTGGTGGCCCTGCTCGGTGGGCTGCTGCTGCTCATGGGGGTGGCGCTGCCCGGGGCCTGGCTCGGCGGGGAGGCGGAGGTCGACCTCTACGGCTGGACGCCGCCGGTGAACGGGTGGTGGACCTGGCCGGCCGGGGTGCTCTGCCTGCTGCTGACGGCCGCGCTCTGCGCGCTGGTGACGGGCGCTCTGCGGTGGTCCGCGCCACGGCTGTTGGGCCCCTCGGCTGCGGAGCGGCTGGCGGCCTCGACCGAGCGGGAGCGGGCGCTGGCCGAACGGAACCGGCTGGCGACGGAGCTGCACGACTCGATCGGGCACACGCTGACCGCGGCCACCATCCAGGCGGCGGTGGCGGGTGAGGTGCTCGATGCCGACCCGGCGGCGGCGCGGGCCGCGCTGCGCTCCATCGAGGAGTCGGCCCGGGCGGCGCTGGAGGACCTGGACCACGTGCTCGGGGTGCTCCGGGAGGAGGAGGCGGGCACCACGCCGACCCGGACACTGGCCGACCTGCCGGAGCTGCTGGAGCGGCTGCGCCACGCGGGCGTGCAGGTGGCGCCGGAGCTGTCCGGCGACTTCGGGCAGCTGCCGGGCGCGCTCTCGCGGGCGGCCTACCGGATCGTCCAGGAGGGGCTGACCAACGCGCTGCGGCACGGCGCGGGCGGCCCGGTCGAGCTCCGGGTGGTGGCCGGGGCGGAGGGGCTGGAGCTGACCGTGGTGAACGCGACCGGCACCGGCCCGGCCTCCTTCCCGCCGTACGGGCGCGGCCTGCGCGGCCTGGCCGAGCGGGTGGCGTTGCTGCACGGCGGGCTGACGGCCGGTCCGGACGGGGCGCGGGTCTGGCGGCTGACGGTCAGTCTGCCCGCGCGGGTGCCGGCGTGAGCGAGCCGATCTCGCTGCTGATCGCGGACGACGACGCGGTGACCCGGAGCGGGCTGCGCACCCTGCTCTCCGCGCAGCCCGGCCTCACCGTGGCCGGCGAGGCGGCGGACGGGGTCGAGGCGGTCGAACGGGCCCGGGAGCTGCGGCCGGATGTGGTCCTGATGGACGTCCGGATGCCGCGCCGCAACGGCATCGAGGCGACCAGGGAGCTGCTCGCCGAACCGGCCCCGCCGAAGGTCGTGGTGATCACCACCTTCGAGAACGACGGCTACGTGACCGCCGCGCTCAGCGCCGGGGCCAGTGGTTTCGTGCTCAAGCGGCGCCCGGTCCGGGAGATCGCCGAGGCGGTCCGGGTGGCGGCGGCGGGGGAGGCGATCCTCTTCCCCGCCGCCCTGCGGCGGATGGTCGCGCCCCGCCCGCTCTCCTCCGCCGAGGCGCTGCCCCGGGCCGCCCTGACGGCCCGTGAGGAGGAGGTGCTCCGGGAGATGGCCACCGGCCTGTCCAACCCGGAGATCGCCGAGACCCTCCGGGTCAGCCAGGAGACGGTGAAGACCCACGTCGGCAACGTGCTCACCAAACTCGGCGCCCAGAACCGCACCCACGCGGTGGTGATCGCCTACGAATCCGGCCTGGTCGTCCCGGGCCTCCCGGGGTGACGTGCCGTCAGCAGGCCTTCCGAGCGGCCTTGTCGAAGTCCTCCCGGGACAGCACGCCCTTGTCGGTCAGCACCTGCCCGGGTTGCAGGGCGGCGAGCCGGGCCGCGTCGAAGGTGAGCGTGGCGTTGTAGTCGTAGGACTTGTCCGGGTCGCTGAAGCCGAGCCGGTAGACCCGGCCGGGATCCAGTGACTGCGGGCCACTGGTGGTGACGGCCCAGTCGGCGGGCGGGGCGAACAGCGGGAAGTCCGCGGCCTTCGGCCGGGCGACAGTGGACTTCCACACCGTCCACCTGTCGTCCGGCCAGTAGTGCTCGGTCGCGACCGCGGCCGGCTCCATGGCGAACAGCTGCGGGTACCGGATCCGGCCGTGGTCGTCGCAGCTGCGCAGCAGGGCCTGGGGGGCACCCTGGGCGTCCAGCTGCACTCCGACGAGCGGCAGGTCTCCCGGGGTGCAGCCGGTCAGGAGAGCCAGGCCGCAGGCGGCGAGCAGCGCCGCCCGGACCCGTCTCACGCGGCCTCGGCCAGGACCGCGTCGGAGAGCTGCGGCCAGACCTCCGCCGCCCAGGGGCCGAAGTCCCGGTCGGTGAGGGCGAGGCAGGCCAGGCCGGCCGTCGGGTCGACCCAGAGGAAGGTGCCGGACTGGCCGAAGTGGCCGAAGGTGGCGGGGGAGTTGGCGGTGCCGGTCCAGTGCGGGGACTTGTCGGAGCGGATCTCGAAGCCGAGGCCCCAGTCGTTGGGGCGGCGGTGGCCGAAGCCGGGGAGGACGCCGCTCAGGCCGGGGAAGGCGACCTCGCGGGTGGCGGCCGCCACGGTGGAGGGGTCGAGCAGGCGGGGGGCCTGGAGCTCGGCGGCGAAGAGGGCGAGGTCGGCGGCGGTGGAGAGGCCGCCGGCCCCGGCGGGGGCGCGGTGGGCGGTGTTGATCAGGGTGGAGGTCATGCCGAGCGGGGCGAAGACGGCCTCGGCGGCGTAGTCGGCGAAGGCGATGCCGGAGGCCTTGGCCAGGGTGTCGGCGAGGACGTCGAAGCCCGCGTTGGAGTAGAGGCGGCGGTCCCCGGGCGGGGCCATCACGCGGTGCTCGTCGAAGGCCAGGCCGGAGGTGTGGGCCAGCAGGTGGCGGACGGTGGAGCCCTCGGGCCCGGCCGGGTCGTCCAGCTCGAAGACGCCCTCCTCGACCGCGACCAGCGCCGCGTAGGAGGTCAGCAGCTTGGTGACGGAGGCCAGCGGGAAGAGGTGCTGCTGCGGCCCGGCCGCGCCGAGCACTGTCCCGTCGGCCCGTACCACCGCGGCCGCCGCGTTCGGCACCGGCCAGTCCTCGATCATCCGCAAGCTCTCCATGCCCCGAACTCTAACGACTCGCCGCGGCGGGCCGGGGCGCGGTGCTTGCCTAGAGTGCACTCCAAGTCAGTAGCTTCGTGAGCGTCACTTCCACAGGGGGCACCGCGTGACGACGATCCAGACAGTCCTGAAGCGCTGCGAGGCCCGCGGGCAGCAGACCACCGAGGCGGATCCGACGCCCCGGCACGGCATCGGCGAGGTCGCCGAGGCCACCGGCCTGACCGCGCACACGCTGCGCTGGTACGAGCGGATCGGCCTGCTGGACCGGGTCGACCGCTCGCACTCCGGGCAGCGCCGGTACAGCGACCGGGACCTGCGCCGGCTGGAGTTCCTCAACCGGCTGCGGCTGACCGGGATGCCGGTGGCCGACATGCTCCGCTACGTGGAGCTGCTCCGCGCGGGCGACCACACCCTCGGCGACCGCCGGGAGCTGCTGGTGGAGCACCGCGAGGACATCCGGCGCCAACTCAGCGACCTGCATGCCACCTTGGCGGTGCTGGACCACAAGATCGAGCTCTACTCGGGCGCCCTCGACGACGAACAGACCAGGAGCAAGCAGTGCAGCAGCACCTCCTCCCCACCGTCCCCCTCGGCCGCGGCGGCCGGCTGATCGGCGCCCAGGGCCTCGGCTGCATGGGCATGTCCGAGTTCTACGGCCCGACCGACACCGCCGAGGCGCTGGCCACCCTGGACGCCGCGCTGGAGGCGGGCGTCACCCTCTTCGACACCGCCGACATCTACGGCTCCGGCGCCAACGAGGAGCTGATCGGCCCCTTCGTCCGGGCCAACCGCGACCGCGTCGTGCTGGCCACCAAGTTCGCCATCGAGCGCCGCGCCGAGGACCCGCGCTACCGGGCCGTGCGCAACGACCCGGAGTACATCCGCTCCGCCGTCGACGCCTCGCTCAAGCGCCTGGGCGTGGACGAGATCGACCTCTACTACATGCACCGCCGCGACCCCGCCGTGCCGCTGGCCGAGTCGGTCGGCGCCATGGCCGAGCTCGTCCAGGCGGGCAAGGTACGGGAGTTGGGCCTGTCCGAGGTGACCGGGGCGGAGCTGCGCGAGGCGTACGCGGTCCACCCGATCGCCGCGCTGCAGTCCGAGTGGTCGGTCTTCTCCCGCGACGTGGAGCGCACCGCCGTACCGGCCGCCGCCGAACTGGGCGTCACCTTCGTGCCGTACTCGCCGCTCGGCCGGGGCTTCCTGACCGGCTCCTTCGCGGCCGCCGAGACGCTCAGCGAGGGCGACTACCGGCGCTACCACCCGCAGTTCAGCGGCGCCAACGCGGCGGCCAACGCGGCGCTGGTGGAGCCGATCCGCGCGATCGCCGCCGAGCGCGGCCTGACCCCGGCCCAGGTCGCGCTGGCCTGGGTGCACCAGCGGGCGGCGGTGCACGGCCTGACCGTGGTGCCGATCCCGGGCACCCGCAAGCGCACCCGGCTGGCCGAGAACACCGCGGCCGCCACGGTGGAGCTGACCGGGGCCGAACTCGCCCTGCTGGAGCCGATCTCGGGGCAGGTCACCGGCGACCGCTACGCCGACATGAGCTCCACCTCGGCGGCCCGCGAGTGACCGCACCCCGGCCGGAGGCCGCCTGACCACGCGTCAGGCGGCCTCCCGCCCCGGCGGCTCACGAAATCCTCAGGTTCGCCCTGGCACCCTCGGCCACGTCGAGGCGGGCGCCTCCCCGGCATCCCCCCTGCCCGGGAAGAGCGCCGCCTCGGCCTCCCGGGCACCCGTCCGGGTGATCGGGGGCGCGTCCTCGGCGGGACCTGGCGGACGCCGTCGAGGTGCGCCCTCCCGACGGACCGGACGGGGCCTCCGGCGGTGCCCGCCCGCGCGCACCGCCGCGCGGCGCCACCACCGACCCCGTCGAGGAGACAGACCGTAGGGTGACCGGCATGCGCGTACTGGTGGTCGAGGACGACGAGGACCTGCGGTTCGCGGTGTCCGCCGCGCTGCGCGGCAGCGGCCTGGCCGTCGACGAGGCGGCGGACCTCCCCGAGGCCGACCAGGCGCTCTTCGTCACCGCGTACGACTGCGCGGTGTTCGACCGGATGCTGCCCGCGGGCGACTCGGCGGAGTACGTGCGGCGGATGCGGGAGGACGGCCGGACCACCCCCGTCCTCTTCCTCACCGCCCGCGACACCGTGGCCGACCGGGTCGAGGGCTTCGCGACCGGTGGCGACGACTACCTGGTCAAGCCCTTCGCCGTGCCCGAACTGGTCGCCCGGGTGCGGAACCTGTGCCGCCGCACCGCCGTCCCCCGGCCGCCGGTGGTGCGGATCGGCGGGCTGGAGATCGACACCGCCCGCCGCACGGTGCACCGCGACGGCGTGCTGCTCTCCCTCACCACCAAGGAGTTCGCCGTCCTGGAGACCCTCGCCGCCCGCCCGGCCGAGGCGGTGCGGCGCAGCGAGCTGATCGAGCGCTGCTGGGACGAGCTGACCGAGCCGAACTCCAACGTGGTCGAGGTGCTGGTCTCCCAGCTGCGCCGCAAGCTCGGCGATCCGCCGCTGATCCACACCGTGCGCGGGGTCGGCTACCGGCTGGAGCTGGAGGCGTGAGACGCCGCCGCGCGGCCGCCCTGACCCCGGCCGGCCGGATCCACCGCCTGCGGCGGCGGACGGCGCTGCTCTTCGCCCTGGTCAGCGCCCTCGGGCTGGTCGGCATGGCGGTCGTCGCGGTGCGGGCGGCCGACTCCTCCTGGCGGGCCCAGGTCGACGCCGACCTCACCCTGCGGGTCAACGAGGTCTACGCAGACCTGCGCTACGTCGAAGAGGGGACCTTCGCCTACCCCGACCCCCAGGAGGGCGCCTACGACTGCCCGCCGGTGACGCTGTTCACCGGCACCGGTGGCGAGGTGACGCCGCTGGCCGCCGCGCACAGGCCCTGCCTGGCCGTCCCGGCCGAGGCGCTGCGGGCGGTGGCGGCCGAGGCCGGCCGGTCGGGGGAGCAGGTCCACGGCACCGCCACCGCGTCGAACGGCCACCGGCTCCGGCTCTGTGCCCTGCCGTTCGTCGGCCCGGAGGAGGAGAACCTGGACGGCGTGCTGGTCGCCGCCGTCGACGTCTCCGGCCAGCTGGACGACCAGGACCGCCTGGTCCTGCTGCTCGCCGGCGCCTGCGCGGTGCTGGTGACCCTCTCGGCCCTGGCCGGGAGCCGGCTGGCGGGGCGGGCCGTCCGGCCGGCCCTGACGGCGATCGAGCAGCAGGAGGCGTTCTTCGCGGACGCCGCCCACGACCTGCGCACCCCGGTCGCCTCCGTGCGGCTTCTCGCCGAGACCGGCCTGCGGGGCGAGGCCGACGGGACGGAGGTGATGCGCCGGACGCTGCGTCAGGCCACCAGGATGGGCGAGCTGGTCGACGCCCTGCTCGTCCGCGCCCGGCTGACGACCGGCGCCGTCCCCTTGGAGCGGGAGCCGCTGCGGCTCGACCAGCTGGTCGACGCGGTGGTCGCCGACACCCCGGCGGCGGACGGGCACCTGGTCACCGTCCGGTCCGTGCCGGTGGTGGTGCGGGGCGACGCGGGCCTGCTGCGCCGGGCCGTCGCCAACCTGCTGGGCAACGCGCTGCTGCACGGCCACGCGCCGGGCCGCCCGGCCGAGGTCGAGATCACCGTCGGGGCGGACGGCACGGTGGCCGTGGACGACGCGGGGCCCGGCATCCCGCCCGAGCGGGCCCGGTCGCTGTTCGAGCGCTTCCACAGCGGTGCCGGGTCGAGCGGACTCGGGCTGTCGATCGCCGCCTGGGTCGCGCACGCCCACGGCGGCTCGCTCACCGTGGTGCCCAGCGCCCGGGGCGGCGCCCGCTTCGTCCTGCGCGTGCCGGTGCGCAGGCAGCCCTGACCGGACAGCCCTGACGGGGCGTCACCGCCCGGCGCTGGCCGTCCTCAGCGAAACCTCAGGTCACCTCGGCCAGGCTTCCGTGACGTACCCGGACCTCGCGACCGATCGGAACGACCCGTGCACCCCACCGTCCGCCCCCCGCACCGCCCCCGGGCGGCGGCCCGCCGCCGCACCGCCGTCCGCCTCGGCGCCGCCGCCCTGGCCCTGGCCGCGACGGCCGCCACCGCGCTGACCGGCTGCGACGGATCGGCGCCCGGCGGGGCGAACGGGCCGCTGGTGGTCCGCCGGGCCGGTACCGAACCGGCCGAGCGGCCGGCCCTGAAGGCCTTCTACGGGCAGAAGTTGGGCTGGACCGCCTGCGGCGACCTGCAGTGCGCCACCCTCACCGTCCCGATGGACTACGAGCGGCCGCAGGACGGCCGGACCTTCACCCTTCCGCTGGCCCGGGCCGCCGCCACCGACCCAGGCCGGCGGAAGGGTTCGCTGGTCCTGGACCCGGGCGGCCCCGGCGGCTCCGGCGTGCAGCTGATGAGGTCGGGCGGCGCGGACTCCTTCGGCACGGCGGCCCGGGCGCACTTCGACGTGGTCGGCTTCGACCCGCGCGGCGTGGCCGGCAGCAGGCCCGCCGTGGACTGCACCGAGCCGGACGGCCGGGGCACGGAGGAGACCGCCGTCCCCCTGTACCCGCGCACCGACGCCGAACGCGCGGCCGCGCTCGCCGACGCCGAGCGCACCACCGCCGCCTGCGTCGCCCGCAGCGGCGCGATCCTGCCCCACGTCGGCACCCCGGACGCCGCCCGGGACCTGGACGTGCTCCGCGCGGCGCTCGGCGACGAGAAGCTCACCTACCTCGGCTGGTCCTACGGCACCCACCTCGGCACGCTCTACGCCGAGCAGTTCCCGCGCCGGGTCCGCGCCTTGGTCCTGGACGGCGCCGTCGACCCCGACCTCGACTGGCGGCAGCGGATCCTGAGCCAGGCGCGGGGGTTCAGGAAGGCGGTCGACGACTACGCCGAGAACTGCGCCCGGATCGTCGCGGGTGCCTGCCCCGCCACCACCCCGGACGGGATCCGGCGCACCGTCGAGGAGACCTACGCCAAGGCGGGCCGCCCTGCCACGGGTCGCGGGGTGACCCCGCCGGTGGACGAGGTGCTGCTGCGCACCCTGACCCCGGGCGTGCTGGCGGCCCTCGTCCGCCGGGGTGCCGACTTCGCCTCCGCCGAGGACGCGGTGCAGGAGGCGCTGGTGGAGGCCTTCCGGACCTGGCCGGAGGCCGGGGCACCGCGTGACCCCAAGGGGTGGCTGGTCACGGTCGCCTGGCGGAAGTTCCTCGACGGCGCCCGGGCCGAGAGCGCCCGGCGCCGCCGCGAGGAGCTGGTGCACGAGGAACCCGAGCCCGGTCCGGTGCCGGAAGCGGACGACACGCTGCGGCTCTACTTCCTGTGCGCGCACCCGTCGTTGACCCCCTCCTCGGCCGTCGCGCTCACCCTGCGGGCGGTCGGCGGGCTGACCACGCGTCAGATCGCCCAGGCGTACCTGGTGCCCGAGGCCACCATGGCGCAGCGGATCAGCCGGGCCAAGCGCACCGTCTCGACGGTCCGCCTCGACCGGCCCGGGGACGTGGCCACCGTGCTGCGGGTGCTCTACCTGGTCTTCAACGAGGGCTACGGCGGCGACCTCGACCTGGCGGCCGAAGCCATCCGGCTGACCCGGCAGTTGGCGGCGGCCGTCGACCACCCCGAGGTGGCCGGCCTGCTCGCCCTGATGCTCCTGCACCACGCCCGGCGCGCGGCCCGGACCGATCCGGACGGCGCCCTGGTCCCCCTGGCGGAGCAGGACCGCGGCCGCTGGGACACCGCCGCCATCGCGGAGGGGGTGGCGGTGCTCCAGTCCGCACTGGCCCGGGACCGCCTCGGTGAGTACCAGGCGCAGGCCGCGATCGCCGCGCTGCACGCGGACGCGCCCTCCGCCGCGGAGACCGACTGGGTCCAGATCGTGGAGTGGTACGACGAGTTGGCGCGGCTGACGGACAGCCCGGTGGTCCGCCTCAACCGCGCCGTCGCCGTCGGCGAGGCCGACGGCCCGCGCGCCGGCCTGGCGGCCCTCGCGGAGGTGGCCCCCTCCGTCCCCCGTCACACCGCCGTCTCGGCCCACCTCCACGAACGCGACGGCGACCTCGCCACCGCCGCCCGCCTCTACGCCGAGGCCGCCCGCCACGCCGCCAGCCCGGCCGAACGCGACCACCTCTTCCGCCAGGCCGCCCGCCTCAACTCCCGTCCGGGCCTTCAGCAGTAGCCGTCCAGCCGGGCCGCCGGCCCGGCGTGCGGTTCGGCCACGGCCGGCCGGCCCCCTCGGAGGCGGCATCGCGCAGCAGGTCGAGCACGGTGCCGCCGGG